>NZ_JBWBDM010000010.1:0-145163 GCF_056135975.1 Natrinema sp. LJW11
ACCCTCACGTTTCTAGTTACTGACTATTCTAGCTTGGTGTCTCTGGATCCCCCGATCTGCTAAACTAGAACGGATGGGTGAAACACCACGAGACCGACTGAGCGGCGCTGTTTCGTTAAGCGTGAAAAGTGAGGCGGTACGATTTTGTGGTGCTCTATGCCAAATATTGACCGCCTCAGTGGGTGTGGCGACTGGATCGATTTGGGTTTTGTGGAGCGAGAGCGGACACCGCGGCAGCTGATGGAGCTCGGTATTCGACTCCATCTTGCTGGTCTCTCGCTTTCGAATACCGTTCGAGAATTAGAGAAGTTTGGTGTCGAACGGAGTCACAAGGCAGTCCACGATTGGGTCCACACGTTCAATCTACAGCCAGCGGATGACGAGAACCCAAATCACGTCGCGCTCGACGAGACAGTGATTCAACTCGACGAACATCGGTATTGGCTGTACACTACTGTCGATCCAGAAACGAACGAAAATCTCCATATACGGCTGTATTCAACAACTACGACCGCTTTGACAGAACGGTTCCTGCAGGAACTCACTGAGAAACACGATCTCGACGATGCCGTGTTTCTCGTCGATGGCGCAAAACATCTCCAAACTGCACTCCGTCGAGCTGGGCTCCGATTTCGATACGAAAAACATGGAAATCAGAACGCTGTTGAACGTGTCTTTCATGAGATAAAACGATGTACTTCTTCGTTCTCAAACTGCTTCAGTCACGCAAAACCATCAACAGCAGAGTCGTGGCTCCAAGCCCTCGCCGTCTGGCACAATGCTACAAACTAAACACGACCGAACTGAGAGGGCCATACCCCTGGAAGAGGACAGCCCGAAACTACCGTCCAGTCGCTGGTCTCTTTACATTCCTATGTCCGTATAGTATGGCGGAGAATCGCAAATTCGAGCAACAGCGAAGGATCGTCCCAGTTTTCTCGAAAAAAGGGTCGGATGCAAAATCGGGATCGGGAAGCCTGCTGTGAGAGCAACGACCGCGTTTTTGTGGGAGTCTCTTTCAGTACCGCTGAATGCGTCGTCATCATCGAACAGACTTCCGCTAACTCATGGTTCTTGCTCGAAATCGCTGAAATAGCGGCAAATATATTTCGACTGATTCGAAAACCGAGGCTGCCATCGTTCAGAAATAAGCAAATACTACGCTCTCATCGAATCTGTTGTATACTTTCTATTCGGTGGCGTGGGGGATTTGACCGTGTTCTGATCCAGTTGTTCGAATTGGTGGTCGCGTTCGGTCGTTTGCGGTATTCTCCTAACACTCGAATTTTCGTTCGGTAGAGCCGAAAGACTCCTATACTACCACGGAATGGTTTCCATTATGACGAACACATCAAACCGGTCGGTCGAACGGGCGTTCAAGATCGTCGACGAACTTGCGGAGAACGGATCCGGGGGTGTTTCGGATCTCGCCGGACGGCTCGATATGCCCGTCAGTACCGTTCATAACTATCTCCAAGCGCTTGTTGCGACGGGATACATCACAGTCGAAGAGAAAGAGTACTCGACTACAACCCGGTTTCTCGAGGTGGGCAACCAACAGCGCCACCGACTGGAAATATTCAAAGTCGTCAGCGACAAACTCCAGGATATAGCGGCGGAGACCGGCGAGCATGTCACGTTGATGATCGAAGAAAACGATCAGTGCGTAATCGTCGCGGTGCAAGAAGGGCCCGACGCCGTCAATCTGTTCGCGTATCCCGGTGCACGAATGCCACTTCACGCAGCAGCTCCCGGGAAAGCGATCCTTGCACACATGCCGGACGACCGCGTGCAGGAGATCATCGACCGGCAAGGACTCATCGAGATGACGAACCGAACCATCACGGACCCCGACATTCTCTTCGAACAACTCAAGCGGATCAGGGACCAGGGGCACGCCATCGACGAGGGCGAACGCATCGCGGGAATGGTCTGTATCTCCGCTCCGGTGCTCGACAAGAGCGATCACATCCGCGGCGCAATCTGCGTCTGTGGCCCGCAGAGCCGAATCGACGAGGAACGACGCGAGGAAATCGCGGATATCGTCAAACGGTCGGCGAATGTGACGCAGGTCAACCTCGACTACGTGTGACCGACGTTCAACGTGTTGAGGCGTGCATCAGGCGTCGGAAACGGCTGCCAACGCCTCGATAGTCTCTTCGGCTATTCCGTCGGCGGCCTGCTCCGGAATCGTCACGAGCGGCCGATCGATGACCGTTTCGCTCACGATTTCGCGAAGCCGATCGCGAGCTTCCGACGGCGTCCCGGCCACACCGAGGTCGTGGACCATTTCGTCCGTGACCAGGGTTGCCGCGTCTTCCCGGTCGCCCGCCCGCCAAGCCTCGGCAACGCGATCGACCTGCTCCGGGAACTCGGTGGCGATCGCGTTCCGATATCCGTCGGCACTACCCGCGTAATACGCGACGTGACCACGTACGGCGTCGTAGGCCTCGTCGCGATCTTCGCTCACGGCCGCCGGCACGTACGGAGCGATCGTGATTTTGTCGGGGTCGCGGTCGCGTTCTCGAGCACTCGTTGCAACGACCTCGAACGCGTCGTTCAACCCAGAAAATGGGATGTTGTGCGGCATCCAGCCGTCACAGAGCCGGCCGACGACACGCCGGTTCGCCGGCCCGAGCGCCGCGTGGTAGACCGGAACGTCCCTGTCCAGTGGCGGAACGCTTGAGACGCTAACTTGTTCCCCTTCGTAAGTGACCAATTCGTCGTCGCCCAGGATGCGTTGAATCACTTCGATAGTTTCGTGGGACCGACGGACCGGTCGGTCGAACGACATTCCGTGGACGTTCTCGACGGCGGTCGGTGTACTCGTCCCGACCCCGAGGGACGCACGACCGTTGGAAACTCGATCGAGGGTCGCGGCGGTCACCGCGAGGACGGCGGGCGTTCTCGAAAAGACGTTGACGATGGCGGTTCCGAGCTCGACTTTATCGGTCTTTGCGGCGATTTCGCTGAGTTTCACGACCGAGCTCGAGCCCCATAGCTCCCCCATCCAGACGGAGTCGTATCCCCGTTTTTCCGCGCTGATCGCGAGGTCGGTTGGATCGTGCGTTCCGGTCCGCGGAATGACTACTCCGAGATGCATGCCGCTCGATTGGACGTATACTGTGATAAATTACCGTGGTTACTGTCCACGGCTGGCGGGTCCGGTCGCGATCCGACCGGTGGCATCGATCGGTGCTTACCGGGGGCTGGGCAACGCTACCGGCCGACGAAGTCGGGATCGTCGTCGCCGAAGAACGCGTCGAGCCCGCGCTCGTAGTCTTCCGTTCGCGTTGCACCTGCGATGACGTCCGTCTCCGCCGCGAGCTGTCGCTCGAGCGAGCGATCGTAGCTATCGGTCAGCAGTCGGGTCGTCGCCCCGAACGCGCGAGTTGGCCCGGCTGCCAGCTCGGCAGCGACTGTAGCCAGCCGGTCGTCGAAGTCGTCGACAGGGACGACCTCGTTGGCCAGTCCCAACTCGCGGGCTTCGTCGGGGTCGATTGGCTCGTCCCGGAGGACAATCTCCTTGGCGGTCCGGAGGCCGATCAGTCGCGGTAGAAAGAACGTTGCACCGCCGTCACCGGTCAGCCCGATCCCCGGATACGCAAATTTGAGCGTCGCGTCCTCGCCGAGGACGAGCAGGTCCGGAAACAGCGCGAGGCTAAACCCGATTCCGGCTGCAATACCGTTGACGCCGCCTACGACCGGCGTTTCCGCCCGGTGGAACTGGACGATCGCTTCGTGGGCCCGTCCGGCCAACTCCCGGATGTGGGCCGCATCGGAGCCGTCCCCGGAGAGGGCACTGAGATCAGCACCAGACCCGAAGAAATCGTCCGCGTGCGTGAGCACGATACAGCGAGTTTCCGAATTTTCACCGAGGGTCGTCGCCACCGACACTAGTTCATTCGCCATCTCGAGGGTGAGTGCGTTTCGACCGGCCGCGCTATCGAGTGTGACCGTTGCAACGCCGTCGTCGTGATCGACCGTGAGGTTATCGTACGCAACCATCGGAGACGAGTTTGGAGCGGTCCCGCTTAACGGTTCGTGCTTCGTCACTCCGGGTGCCGACGAATCCCCGTTCAGCCTCAAGTCCCAACTAGAGCACGTCGGTCAGATCAAACCGTTCGTCAACGAACAGTCGCGAATCCATCTCGTCGAGGTCGCCAGCCACGAGCGGCTCGAAGCCCATCTCGTTGATGACGTCGGTTTCCACGTCGATACCCGGTGCGACCTCCGTGAGCTCGAGTCCGGCCTCGGTGAGTTCGAAGACGGCACGCTCGGTTACGTAGACGATCGGCTGCTCGATATCGGCAGCGTACTCGCCGCTGAAGGTGATCTGTTCGACCGAGTCGATGAACTTGGGATTCGTCCCCTCGCGTTCGATCGAGAGCGCTCCGCTTCCGGTCTCAATCTCGAGTCCATTGGTCGTCAGCGTGCCACAGAATACTACTTTCTCGGCGTTCTGGGTGATGTTGATGAAACCGCCACAACCGGGGAGCTGTGACCCGAACCAGCTGACGTTAATGTTGCCCGCGGCGTCCGCCTGTGCCATTCCCAGAAAGCCCATGTCGAGACCGCCGCCGTCGTAGAAGTCGAACTGTTGTGGCGAGGACACGAGCGCGTGATGGTTGCTCGCAGTCCCGAAGCTGATCCCGCCGGAGGCGGCGCCGCCGACCGGCCCCGACTCGACGGTCTGCGTGATCTCGTCGTCGATTCCGCCTTCGGCCGCGACGACTGGCACGAGTTCCGGGACGCCCACGCCAAGGTTGATGACCGAATTTGGCTCGAGTTCCATCGCAGCGCGACGAGCGATAATCGTCCGGACGTCGAGCGGAATACCGTCACTCCCGTCGTCGGTCGGCCGTTTTATTTCGCCGCTGTAGGCGGGATTGTAGTCCTCCGCGTACGTCTGCTGGTGGTGGCTCGGCGGTGCCTCAACCACGGTGTCGACCAGGACGCCGGGGACTGTGACGTCGCGTGCGGTGAGCGTTCCCGACTCTGTGATTCGCTCGACCTGTGCGATCACCGTGCCACCGGAGTTGTGTGCAGCCTGAGCCATCGCCAACGTGTTCGAATCGAGCGCCTCTCGCTCCGTGGTTATGTTGCCGTCTTCGTCGGCCGTCGTCCCCCGGATAATAGCGACGTCGATTGGGACCGAGCGATAGTAGAGGTACTCCTCGCCGTCAAAGGTCACGAGTTCGACGATGTCATCTTCGGTGACATTGTTCGCCTTCGCGCCGTCTTGGCGCGGATCCACAAACGTTCCCAGGCCGACGTGGGTGATCGTACCGGGCTTCCCCGCGGCAGTATCGCGAAGCATGTGATCCATCACGCCGAACGGTAGGTTGTATGCCTCGATCTCGTTTGAGACGATTTTCTCCATCAGATCGGGCGTAAAGCCCCAGTGGCTCGCCATAGTGCGCTCGAGCATGCCGTCCTGAACGAGATGCGAGATCCCACGGCCCTGTTGGTCACCCTCCGCAGCGGGATGATAGAGAGTGAGATCGCGGGGTGTACCGGTTTCAGCGTATCGCTCACCCAGCGCCTCGAGGACGTACTCGGGAATGCCGACGGCGACGAAGCCGCCGATTCCGATCGTATCGCGGTCGTCGATGCACTCGATAGCAGCCTCTCTGGACTGGCGGACTGTCATACGTATGCCTCGAGAGACGCGCTATTTTTAGTTACCTATCTTCGAGTGGCCGTTCACCGCGTCGACCGAGCGGCCGAATTCGGATCGCCTGTCGGAACAAACGATGGAATCGTACGCTTTACTATCCCGCTCACGAATCACCGCGTATGGAGCCGACAAACGAGCAGCAGCTGATACAGGAGACAGTCCGAGAATTCGTCGAGGAGGAAGTCGTCGATGCGGTCGACGAGTACGACGAGGCGCAGACGTTTCCGGAAGACGTCTGGGACGGGCTCGCGGAGCTCGATCTAACCGGGCTGACGGTCCCGGAAGAGTACGGCGGGTTCGACGCCGACGAAGTGACCTACAGCATCGTCAACGAGGAAGTAGCGCGCGGACATCTGGCGGTGGCAACGGCGCTGTCGGTTCACTGTCTGGCGACGTCGTGTATCCGCCAGTTCGGCTCAGACGAGCACAGAGAGCAGTGGCTGCCGGAGATGGTCGACGGCCGGCCGGTCGGAGCGTTCGCGCTCTCGGAGCCGGACGCCGGGTCGAACCCGGCGGAGATGAGCACCGAGGCTCGTCTCGAGGACGGCGAGTACGTGATCAACGGGAAGAAACAGTGGATCACGAACGGAAAGCGAGCGGGCGTTGTCGTTCTGTTCGCGAAAACCGATCGCGACGACCCGGACAGCGTGACGCAGTTCTTGGTTCCCAAAGACACGCCAGGACTGGAAGTCGGCAAGAAAGAGGACAAACTTGGGCTGCGCGCGAGCGACACAACGACGCTGCTCTTCGATGACGCGCGAATTCCCGAAGAGAACCGCCTGACCGAGGTCGGCGAAGGGCTGAAAGCCGCGTTCTCGATCCTGACCGGCGGTCGGATCGCAATCGCCAGTCAGGCTGTCGGAGTCGCCCAGGCAGCCCTCGACGCTGCCGTGAGTTACGCCAACGAACGCGAGCAGTTCGGCGAGCCGATCATCAACCACCAGGCGATTGCACACAAGCTCGCGGACATGCAGACGGATGTTCAGGCTGCACGCCTGCTGACGCGCGACGCCGCCCGGAAGAACGACGACGGTCTCGACGCGCAAGCGGCGAGCATGGCGAAGTACTTTGCGAGCGAAACGGCCGTCGACGTCGCGAACGAAGCGGTCCAGGTTCACGGCGGCTACGGGTACACCAAGGATTTTGATGTCGAACGCTACTACCGGGACGCCAAGATCACCACGATCTACGAAGGCACCTCGGAAATACAGAAAGAGGTTATCTCACGGAACCTGACGGAGTGACTTACTCGTACTCGTAGAATCCGTTGCCCGTCTTCTTCCCGAGGTCACCGGCCTCGACTTTTCGCTTGAGGAGGTAGGCGGGTTTGTACCGATCGCCCAGCTCCTCGTGGAGCGTCTTGGAGGCGTGAAGGCAGACGTCGAGCCCGATGTGGTCGGCCAGCGTCAGCGGCCCCATCGGGACGTTCGTCCCGAGTTCCATCCCCGTATCGATGTCCTCCTTCGTGGCGACCTCTTCGTCGTAGGCCCGGATCCCCTCGTTGATCCAGGGCATCAGGATGCGATTTGTGACGAACCCCGGCTTGTCGTCGGATTCCCACGTCGTCTTCTCGAGGTCTTCGGCGAAGGTATGAGCCAGTTCGGTGACATCGTCAGCCGTCTTCTCGCCGACGACGATCTCGACGCCCTCCATGATCGGAACCGGGTTCATGAAGTGCAACCCGACCACGTGCTCGGGGTGTTCGAGGTCGGATGCGATCGAGGTGATCGAAAGCGTGCTCGTGTTCGTCGCGAGGACGGCGTCGTCGCGACAGATCGAATCGAGGTCAGCGAAGATGTCGCGTTTGACCGCGAGATCCTCGAGGGCCGCTTCGATGACGATATCACAGTCCTCGAGATCCTCGAGGGCGGTCGTGCCGGTGATTCGGTCACGGGTGTCGTCGGCTTCGTCCTCGGTCAAGCGGTCTCTGGAGACGAGCCGACCGAGGCTCTCCTCGATCGTCTCGAAGCCGCTTTCGACGTACTCCCGTTCGATGTCGCGCATCACGACATCGTAGTTCGCAGTTGCGGCGACCTGTGCGATGCCACTTCCCATCGTGCCCGCGCCGACGACGCCGACACGGTCGATCGTCTCTACGTGCAAAACCATCACTAGTTGGTGGTCGGACGGTCGTAGTAAATGTCCCGACTCGCGTCGATGTCGGCGACGCCGATCGCCTGTTGCTGGTCACCGTTCGACACAGCTATACTGGACGAGCCAGTACGTACGCGTGGTAGCTAATGTCGCAGGTACGCCTCGCTGGAACAGGCATGACTTCGTTTGGATCGCATCCCGATCGGACGGGCAGGGACATGTTCGCGAGCGCCGGGCTCGAGGCCCTCGAAGACGCCGGCGTTCCGGCTGCGGACGTCGACGAACTCTTCTACGGCAACTTCGTCGGCACCCTCTCGGAACGACAGGGACACCAGGGCCCGCTCATGGCGGAGGCCCTCGGAACGACCGTTCCGTCACGCCGCATCGAAAGCGCGTGTGCCTCGAGCGGGCTCGCGGTCCACGACGCCGTTCGGGCGATCGGAAGCGGCGACGCCGATGTCGTCGTCGCCGGCGGAATGGAGCGGATGACGAACATGGGAACAGCCGGTGCGACCGACGGGCTGGCCAGGGCGGCCGACGACCTCTACGAGGTCCGGTCCGGCGTCACCTTCCCGGGAGCGTACGCGCTGATGGCGCGAGCGTACTTCGACGAGTACGGCGGTACGCACGAGGACCTCGCCCATATCGCGGTTAAAAACCACGAGAACGCGCTCGTCAACGATCACGCCCACCTCCAGCAGGATATTACGGTCGCGGAGGCGCTCGAAGCGCCCGAGATTGCGGCCCCGTTCGGCCTGTACGACGCCTGTCCGATCAGCGACGGTGCAGCCGCACTCGTGTTGACGTCCCCGGCGTACGCTGCGGAGCACGACCTCGAAGCCAGCGTCTCGATCACCGGCGCTGGGCACGGCGGAGATACGATGGCGCTTCACGATCGGCCGACACTCTCGCGGACACCCGCTACTCGGGAGGCCGCCGAGGCGGCTTACGACGAGGCCAGTATCGATCCGAATGATGTCGCCATCGCCGAAGTTCACGACTGCTTTACGATCGCGGAGGTCTTCGCCCTCGAGGCGCTTGGGATGTATAGGTACGGCGAGGCGATCGGAGCGGCTCGCCGCGGCGAGACGCGCCGTGACGGGGGACTGCCGGTAAATCTCTCCGGCGGGCTGAAAGCGAAGGGGCACCCCGTCGGTGCGACCGGGGCCGCACAGGTAGCTGCTGTGGCCACGCTGCTCGACGGAACCCATCCGCGCGCCGAGGCTGTCGCCGACGACGCGACGATCGGCGTCGCCCAGAACGCCGGCGGCACGGTTGCCAGTGCGACCGTTCACGTCTTGGAGGTGATGGGAGAATGACTGATGCCACCAACGATGGGTACGACGAGTTCCTCGAGGCGCTCGCGGACGGGGAGGGATACTTCTACGCTTGCTCGAATGAGCACGGCCTGCTTCCGCCGCGGCAGGCCTGTCCGCACTGCGGCGACCGTGAGTTAGCACGCCGAGAACTGCCACAGACGGGTGAAATCGTTACCCACACGACGGTCTCCGTTCCGACGCCACAGTTCGACGACGATGCCCCCTACGTCACTGCTATCGTCGACTTCGGACAGGTACGGCTCACGGGGATCGTCCGCGGAGTCAACCGTGACGACGTCGCGATCGAACAGCGGGTCACTGCAACCGTCGAACCGAGCGAGACAACGGCCGATCGGACGATCACGTTCCGTCCAGCGCAGTAATACGAATCGAATGGCCCACACTACCGACATCACCGTCGAATGGGGAGATACCGACGCTGGCGGGCTGATCTACTATCCGCGATTCTTCCACTTCGTGGTCGTCGGGCAGAACGACTACTTCACTCCGGCCGTCGACGGCGGCCATCCGATGGAGGCCTACCGATCGGACGGGTATCTCCTTCCCGCAGTCGAGGCGTCGGCATCGTTTCACTCGCCGCTTCGAGCCGGCGACGGCGCGACCATCGAGACGACCGTCGTCCGGATCGGCGACACCTCGCTCACGGTGGCGTTTTCGGTCACGCACCGCTCGAGCGGCGAAGAGGCCGCCGACGGCGAGGTGTCGTTCGTCTTCGTCGATTCCGATTTCGAGCCGGCGTCGTTGCCCGAGTCGTTTCACGACTGCGTCTGTAACCGCGGCGACGCGACTGAGTGAGCCGGCCTCGAAAATTGACGAACACTCTATCCCTGGAACGGGTATCGAATACTGCAGCAGAGAATCAGTGGCTCACTCGAGTGAGCCCTCGCGATCCGATTACAGGTTGTGTTTTTCCTGTTCTTGTTCCCGGAGTTCGACGCGGCGGATCTTCCCGCTCGAGGTCTTCGGGAGTTCGTCCGTGAACTCGATCCGGCGGGGATACTTGTAGGGAGCCGTCTCCTCTTTCATGAACGCCTGGATCTCGTCTTTCAGCTCGTCGCTGCTCTCGTAGTCCTCGGAGAGGATCACGTAGGCCTTGACGACGTTGCCGCGTTCTTCGTGTGGGCTGTCGACCACGGCGGCTTCGGCGACGGCATCGTGGCTAACAAGCGCGTCCTCGACCTCGAACGGACCGATACGGTAGCCAGAGGAGATGATGATATCGTCGGCTCGCCCCTCGAAGAAGAAGTATCCGTCCTCGTCGGCAGAAGCGAGGTCACCGGTACGATAGTAGTCTCCGGAAAGCTTCTGCTCGTCGAGTTCCGGCTTCTCGTAGTAGCCGTCGAAGATCGCCGGCGAATCGACCGGGACGGCAATCTCACCGATTTCACCGGTTTTGACCACTTCTTCGTCGTCGACGTCGATTATCGTCGCGCCGACGCCGGGCGTCGGCTTGCCCATACTCCCGGATTTGATATCGATACCGGGGTAGTTCGTCACGAGTGCGACGGTTTCGGTCTGGCCGTAGCCGTCGCGCGGAGTGACGCCCCATGCGTCCCGGATACGCTCGATCGGTTCGCGGTTGAGCGGTTCGCCCGCCGAGAGCGTGTCGTTCAGCTGGACGTCATACGCCTCGAGGTCAGCGTTCGCGAACATCCGGTACTGGGTTGGGACGGAACAGAGCTTGGTAACGCCCTCTTCCTCGAGAATCTCGAGGAACGTTTCGGGCTCGAACGCCCCGTCGTAGATGAGCTGGGTCGCACCGGTCGTCAGGCCGACACCGACCGGGCTCCAGAACCACTTCGCCCAGCCAGTCCCGGTCGTCGCCCACAGCAGTTCGTCCTCGAGGTCGGTCTCCTCGTCGACACCCCACCAGTACGGCGCGTTAATGCGATTGAAGCAGTACTGCCAGCGGTGTTTGTGTAAGACCGGCTTCGGCTGACCGGTCGTCCCGCTGGTATAGTTGATCGTCATCGGATCGTCAGCCGTCAGCTCCGGGCCGTCGTAGTCGGCCGATTCATCAGCCATAACGTCCGTGGTGCTCGTCCAATTCTCGCCGTGTAGATCCGCCTCGGTGCCATCGAGAACGATTACGCGCTCGAGGGGCGTCTCGTCGAGGATCGGCTCGACCATGTCAGTCAGCGACTCGTGGACGACGATGCTCGTTGCATTACAGTCGTTCGCCCGGAATTCGATATCTTTCGAGCGAAGCATCGACGAGCAGGGGACTAACAGCGAACCGGTCGCCAGCGCACCGAGCTGCACGGCAAAGGCGTCGGGATGGCGGGGGAAGAGGTGCATGATCCGGTCGCCTTCGCCGACACCGCTCGCCTCGAGCCCGTTCGCGAACCGATTCGTGTCGTCCCGGATGTCGGCGTACGTCCGTTCCTCGCGATCGCCGTCCTCGTTCAGAAACCGAACGGCGACTCGATCGCCGAACTCCTCGGCGTGGTCGGCGACGACCGACGTGATCGTGTACGAGTCCGGGATGGTCCACTCGAAGCTCTCCACTTCTGCGTCGTAATTTACACCCATACTCGGCTAATCATAGCTCGCCGGCTTGAATCTTTTGTTGTTCGTGGCATTCCGTATCATAGAACGTGGAACTGGTCCGTGCTGAGAGCGACCCCTGGGTTGACAGTCAGACTGAAGCGAAATGCGACACTGTCCCTCCTGGCCGTAGCGTGCCGTCTCGAGACAGATGACCGCTCGCTCGAGGGTTGCCGTCACGGGCGTCTCCGGAGACGTACCATCAAGTCCAGCGGCGATCGGTAGACCCTGTTGTGACCGGTCAGACACTAGACTAGGGCAAGACTTTAGAATAGTTGTCTGTATACAGTAGACAATGTTCGACGAGCAAGAACTGGCAGATATTTCCCAGCAACAGGAGTCGTGGGAGGAAGACACGCTCGAGCCGTTTCTGGAGCGTGGCGAGCGTAAAGAGCGGTTCGCAACGGTTTCAAACCACGAGGTCGATCGCCTCTACACGGCGAACGACATCGCCGATCTCGATTTCGACGAGGACCTTGGCTTCCCCGGCGAGCCGCCGTACACTCGGGGACCATATCCGACCATGTACCGCGGACGCACGTGGACAATGCGACAGTTCGCGGGTTTCGGGACTGCCGAGGAGACCAACGAGCGGTTTCACTACCTCATCGACGAGGGGCAAACGGGGCTCTCGACTGCCTTCGACATGCCGTCGCTAATGGGTATCGACTCGGACCATCCGATGGGCGAGGGCGAGGTAGGCAAGGAAGGCGTCGCCGTCGATACCCTTCGTGACATGGAAATCCTCTTCGACGAGATCGACATTAGCGACGTGTCGACCTCGTTCACGATCAACCCTTCGGCGGCTGTCATCTATGCGATGTACATTGCACTGGCCGACCAGCAGGGTATCCCCCGTGACGAAGTCAAGGGGACCCTTCAGAACGACATGCTCAAAGAGTTCATCGCTCAAAAGGAGTGGGTTATCCCCCCCGATCCCTCCCTCAAAATCGTCACGGACACGATCGAGTTCGCCGTCGACGAAACGCCGAATTTTCACCCGATTTCCATCTCCGGCTATCACATCCGTGAAGCCGGATCGACCGCCGCTCAGGAGGCCGCGTTCACGCTCGCAGACGGGTTCGCATACGTGGAGGACTGCCTCGAACGCGGACTCGAGGTCGACAAGTTCGCGCCGCTACTCTCGTTTTTCTTCAACTCCCACAACTCCATCTTCGAAGAGATCGCAAAATTTCGGGCCTCACGTCGCATCTATGCCCGCATAATGGACGAACGGTATGATGCAGAACAACCTGAATCGAAACGGCTGAAATTCCACACACAGACGGCGGGCCAGTCGCTGACCGCCCAGCAGCCCCTGAACAATATCGTCCGCGTCACCATTCAGGCGCTGGGCGGCGTCCTCGGCGGAACCCAGTCGCTGCACACCAACAGCTTCGATGAGGCACTGGCGCTTCCGAGCGAGAAGGCGGTCCGCGTCGCCCTGCGGACACAGCAGATCATCGCCGACGAATCCGGCGCAGCCGACATCGTCGATCCGATGGGCGGCAGCTTCGCGATCGAGAAACTCACAAACGAGATGGAAGCCGAAATACTGTCGTACATCGAGGAGATCGAGGAGATCGGCAACGGCTCGATCCGTGACGGAGTCCTCGCCGCCATCGACCAGGGGTACTTCCAGCGCGAGATCGGTGAGGCGAGTTACGAGTACCAACAGCGCGTCGAACACGGCGAGGAAGTCGTCGTCGGCGTCAACAAGTTCACCATCGAGGAGGACACCTCGCCGGATACCCTCCAGATCGACGAAACGACTCGTGAGCGTCAACTCGATCGGCTCGAGCGTGTCAAAGACGAACGCAACAACGAGGAAGTCGACGCGACGCTGTCGGCGCTGTCTGACGCCATCGAAAACAAGGAAAACGTCATGCCGTACATCGTTGACGCGGTGAAAGCGTACGTCTCGATGGGCGAAATCATGCAGGTGTTCGAGGATCACCACGGTGCATATCAGGAGGAACTCTCACCCGTCTGAGTGAGGCGACTCCGCTCATTCGTCGATCCCTTCTGTGTACGACTCCTGTTCGAGACGGTGCACTTCTGATAGGTGTCTCCACCGATCGGTATCTCGTCGAGCTCGACTTTCTTGTAGTCACACACTTGCTAACCACTTCTTGGAATGATCCCCGATTTAAGATACCGGGACAATCGTGGATCGCTGACTCCTGTGCTACGTTTTGAATTGCATCGATATTGTCGACGGCCGCTTCGTGGACCGTCATATACTACCACAGAGAGTAGCGGAAGTAACCATCTTCACCAGCTCTGGAGACGGTACCGTCGAGACGATACAAATTCACTTTTGAAAATCTACTGCGTTTCATCCGGCATTCCGATAGTAACATACGGTAATACGTAAAACACAGACCTATGAGTGCTGGCAGCGATCAGCAAAGTACTCGGTGTATGGTTGCAAAAGTCGGGCTCGACGGTCACGACCGCGGAGCTCACGTTATTGCACGCGCCTTTCGTGACGCCGGGTTCGAAGTCATCTACTCCGGACTGCACAAAGCACCCGAAGAGATCGTCCAGGCTGCCGTCCAAGAAGACGTCGATGTCCTCGGAGTCTCTATTCTCTCGGGCGCTCACGACACGCTCGTTCCAAAGATCATGGACGGCCTCGAGGAGTACGGGGCAATGGAGGACACGCTCGTCCTCGTCGGCGGCGTGATCCCCGAAGAGGATCGCGCCGAACTCGAGGCAGCGGGCATTTCGGCAATCTTCGGCCCCGGGACATCGGTCGAGGAGACGATCGAGTTCATTCGCGAGAACACATCCGAGCGATGAGTACTGACGAGGCTCTGTTCGCAGGCGAATATCGCGCCAGCTCGAGCCATTTCGAATATCAAGAACCGCTCGCTGGGCTACCGGAAGCTCGTCTCAGAGCTATCTGCCCACATGGACGGCGTCGTCGCGAGGTTCCATTGATAAAAAATAGTCACAATGAGGGGGAATAGAATTGTGTTTCCGATATAATTAGTATAGACTCGAAGGGCACTGTCTAGTTCTGAACCTCCTCGATCGGCGTCTTTCCATCGAGAGCTTGATGAGGTCTCTGATAGTTGTGGTAGTGCCTAAACTGTTCAAGCCACTCGCGGACGCTCGACCAACTACCCACCCACGAATTATGGAAGCGGTCGATACGCATTTTGAGGGTGTGAAATCACTTTTCGATGATGTTTCGGTCGGTATAATTGACCAGACCGCTCAATCCTAATCGAGCAAGGGCAGTCCGGTATCCGAATTGATCAACGAGAAATTCACTATCCGAGAGATCGTGTTTCTCGGTGAGTCGATGGAGAAACGCAGCCGCCGGATTGGTGCCATGCCGCCCAAATAACGCAACATCGAGAATCAACTTTGTCTCGGGGTCTATTGCAGCGTATAACCAAGACCATTCGCCGTCAATCTTGACAGCGGTTTCGTCAACGGCGACCCGCTTCGGCTGCGCCTCAGCGGGTCGTGTCCGCTGTCAGCTATAGTAGACGTTAGAAATAATTGCCCAATTTAGGAATAGAGAGTTGATCAAGAGCGGTATCAATCGCTGATGTCAGGTCAGAAAGCAAGTCGAAGAATCGGTTGCTAAGTGCTGATTGCAGCTGTCTCCAGCACTCTTCGACTGGGTTGAGTTCCGGGGAATATGCTGGTAACATGACGAAGGCGAGGTCGTCGCGGGCCGCCAGGTCCGTGACAGCCGATGCCTGGAAATACGGCGCTCCATCGAGCACGACGATTAAATCCTCTTCGAATTCTTTGCATAGCGCGAGAATGAAATGTTTCGCGTGATCGGCGGTGACGTACTCGGTGAACCGTGAGAAGAAGCACTCGCCGTCTTCGGTAATCGCGCCAAGCAGACACGTCCGGTCGCGTTGGCCAGAAAGTTCGACGCTCGGCCGCGTGCCGCGCGGAAACCACGCGGCACGCGGCTCAACCTGGACGGATTTCTTGGTCTGATCGATGCAGACTACTGTGGCGTCCATCTCCCGCCGCTTTTTTTGAGTTCCTCGCGGAACTCTTCTGTATCTGACTCCTCGGCTTCGGCGGCTGTACGGCACGGTTTTTGGTAGCTTAATCCAGCTTCTTTGAGCAACCGGCGGCAACTCGGATAGGAGTACTCGACGCCGTAGGTTTCTTCAAGAAACTCCTGGACGAGCGCCGGCGCGTCGATACCGACTTTCTCGGGAGGTTCGTGAACGGTGCGTTCAAACTCTTCTTGCTGTGTTTCTGAGAGTTTTCGTTTTCTCCCGGGTCGATGAGCATCAGAGACAGCTTGCTCAAGCGGTTCGTCCGTATCGAGTCTCATGAGCCAGCTGTAGATCGTTCTTCGACCAGTGTCGTGCCACTCTGCAAGTTCGGTCTGCGTCAGGCCGTTCTTATATGCAATCGCTGCTAACAACCGTTGTGTCGGCTTGTTTCCCTCAACCTTGCCAAGGGCGTCTTGGAGTTCTTCGACGGAGATTTCGTCGAGATGGTCCATTGTCTACAGTGACAACCTACGGGCGAAAAATTCTAACGGTTACTATAGTCGACTATACGGACGAAGAAGACGTCGCGCTGGCGCGCTACACCGAGTTCAAAAACAAGATCGTGAGCCAACTGGACTGCACAGGTCCCGACGGGCGCTGGCGACTCACCGGTAGTGACATCGACGCCGTCCTTCGCAAGACGGCCAACAAAGCGGTCTCACCGTCTCTCTGAACACCGATCACCGAGAGCCACATATGTCAGAACACACTCAGTCGTCTCGTACGGACGTCGAATCGACAGCAAACAATGAACGGTCGTCGCCAACCGAGTACGTCGAACGCAGCGACGTCGGTGTCTCGCTCACCGTGACGCTCACTCCCGGAACCGGCACCCGTGACCAAGACAAGTCGCAAAGTCGAAGGGCAAGACCCTCGAGGACGCCCGCGAGGACATGGAAACGCTTCGATCGTACATCCACGACCTCGCCGAGGACGCCCGCCAAATTCAACCCGAGGAAGAAGACGAGTAACTCGGCGCTGTTTTTTCGTCGCCGCAGCAGGAGCGGAGGCGACACTCAGTGAGTAACTCGTCAGAGCAATCCACGGTATCGAGCGGTCTGTCACCAGAGCAGCGGCTTGAGCCACCAAATACGGGGTTTCTCAACGCCGGTATCGTGACGATCCACGACATGGAGACGCTGCGGGCCTGCGTCGCCTACGAGAACGCGAATCAGAAGCGAGTCCAGATCCTTCGGCGGCTCGAACACCGGGCCAACGAAATCCGCGCTGAGGAGGATTGAGACGACACTCGTCGGGCAGTTTTTCGGAGCCTCCAATGGGTGGAGGCTCGATTCACATGAGCAATCGACCGGACATCGAGATTCAACAGCAGACTGCATTCGGCGAGGATGGCCAGCTCGAAGTCACCGAAGCGAGCGTCGAAACGTCCCTCGAGGACTTCGGTGCGGACGTGGATCACCGCGACCGCGATTCACGGCTCGATCGGCCAGCGGCGAGTGAGTTCGGCGTCGACGACCGGCCCGAAGTAGAACGGTCGGCCGAGGGCGACCAGTCGACCCTCTTCGCCGATACAGACAATGATCAGCAGACGCTCGCCGGCGAGCAGGCTACCAAACAGTGTCTCTTCGAGGACGGTGAGGCTGACGACACCTGCTAACTCGTCTTCGACCACACTGGTGACGGACGAGAGATGTTTCCCCATAGCGGCTTAGCTCGTCGTCGCTGGGTCACCAGTCGAACTCCTCGTGAATCTGCCGACCCTCGTCGTTTAGAACGGGCCCGACGACGTCGCTGACGCCGTCGAGGATTTCTGCCGATCGAACCGACGGCTCGTTACCCGTGAATTCCGCGATCTCGTCGCTGCCGACGCTGTAGACGACGCGGTCGGACCCGACCGTGGCCATTCCCCCGGCACACATCGGGCACGGCTCCGTACTCGTGTACATCACCGTCTCGGCACGTTCGTCGGGGTCGAGTTCGCGACACGCGCGGTAGGCGAGATGCAGTTCGGGATGCCGGCGGATGTCATTCTCCGTGACCTCACGGTTCGAGTCGGTCATGACGACCGCATCGTCGCGGACGAGCACGCTGCCGAACGGCTTGTCGCCGCGATCGGCGGCCTCACGAGCGAGTTCGAAGGTTCTGCGCAGATGTGAGTCATGGTCGAAGTCGTCGACGTTCGTGTCAGTCACATCTGTAGGCTGATCCAAGCGGCCAGATAAGTCGTTGGGAGTGACGCGTAACAGCGTGATTCGAGAGCTGTCGAGCGACGGTCGTTTTGTGAACGCCCGAGAGGGGCGCGGGCGCGAGCGAACGTGCCCCAGAGGTGACCACAATGGAAAACACCGACGAAACGGTAGAGCATCGGCTCACAATCACCATCGACAGCGTCGACCCCCCCCCGTCAACGAGGACGTACGCCATACATTCCTCGAAGATCTCCGCGCAGAGCTCCGAAATCTGCTCGTAGAGAGCCAGGGCGTCGAGGTCGACCAGGACAACATCACCGTCGCGACGGGCTATCGCTACGCACAGGTGCCGACAGAATGCCCGCTCTGCAACGAGGGTCTCGACCTCCTGAGCGTGCACCTGAACGACGAGAACGGCGCGTACGCGAGCGCGAGGTGTTCCGACGAGGACTGCGAGTGGAGTGGCGACGCCGTTTATCGCATCATCGACCTCGAAGGCGGCAAGAGCAACGCCGTCGAGAGCGGCGTCCTGACCGGCGATATCACGCCGAGTTACGACCCTTACTGATGAATTCAATGGAAGACACGCCCACGTTCACCCGTATCGAACCGATCTGCCCCCGCGACGACTGCAACTCGCAGCTAGGTATCGGGAAACCCGTCTACGCAGGCGAACAGACCGATATCGCCTACGCTGACATCTGGTGTTAGGACGAGGAGTGTTCGTTCACTGCCTGCGCGCAGTTCGCACTCGTCGATCTACTTCACGAAGAGGCAGATTCACACACCAGTCTCGTCCACGCCGGAGAGATCGAACCACGAGAGGCGCGATATCAGCGGTGAGTTAACCAACATTAGGAGTGTTTAGCTGCTGTTGTTGAGCGTGTCATAGAATACGTCTCATACGCTCTACCTGGCGATTATATGGCCTCCATTTCGCGGTGACTCGGTGGATCTCATCAGTCATGAGATTTTATTCAGTTCCACTTCTGTGAATAATGTCTGTTGAGAACTATTGTATGACACGCTCGCTGTTGTTGGTTAAGATTGGCGTCTACTGCTGGTTTTGTCTCGCCCCGAGAGCGGGCGCGGGGCGATCATTCCCGCGTCTTCTGGGTGATTCGAGATGGCGCTTTCAGCACGTCCGAACAGCAGCATCGCCACTGAAATTACAGCCGCTCGGCAGGCCGACCACGTAGCGTTCCTTCACCGGGTTCCATTTGCGCTTGACGCATTCCGGCTCGGCTTTCTCACGGGCTTTCGCGAGGACTGTACCTACCAACAAAAGCAGTACACAGACCTGGAGTTGCCGGTCAGGATGCTCGATAACGATTTCCGCAATCCTGATCTCGATCGCTATGTCGAGCGCTTTTTCGAGTACGAACCGCAGGTCGGCGTGATCGGTGACGCCTACGACGTCGACGAGGTCGACGAGTATGTCGCTGCTGCACGCGAGATTCAGGGCAGTTATCCAGCGGCGGGCCTCGTGATTGTCCCAAAATGCCGGGCAGCGATTCATGCGGTCCCCGATGACCTCGTGGTCGGCTACTCGCGCGGTTACGCCGGTCGACTCGCCCACGAGTTTTCTGACCCTGTAGATTGGCGTGGCCGTCGCGTCCACATTCTCGGAGGGAGTCCACCTAAGCAACTCGACGTGATCGACCAGCTTACTCGTCCGACGCTGACGGATGAGCCGCCGGCCGATATCGTCGGCCTCGACTGGAACGGTGTCCATCGTGGGGCGCAGTTCGGCGAGTTCTGGACGCCCGACGGCTGGGACGACAGTGGTCGCGACGCCGAGCACATGACAGTACGGAAGACCGTGCGCCACGGCCTTGCCCGGGTTCGTGACTTCTGGGCGTCGCAGGGTGTCTGGCCCGAATCGACGCTCCAGGAGGACGGGACCGACCTCGCGTATCGCGGCCCGTCACCGGGCGATATCCAGAGCGCAGCTTGTACCGAGTGTGGCGCGAACGTCTGGACGACCGAGCGCGGCCCCTACGTTGCCAAGTACGACACTGGTGAGATCTGTGGCTACTGCAGCTACGAGTGCTACTTCTCGCATCGCCACCGAAACAACCTCGAGGAGATCGCCGGCGAGCAGAGCGTCTACGTCCCGCCGTCGTGAGACTGATCCACCGGCCAGCGAGACGAGTGTCAATTGACCGGAGTCTTCACTCGAATCGGTCGGGTTTGATTCTCGCCAGCCGGAGTGCGTTCGTCGTCACGCCGAGGCTCATCCCCATGTCGCCGACGATGACAGCGACCGCAACGTTCACCAGACCGAAGGGAACTCCGACAGCCAGCAGCGCCTTCACGCCGACGCTCGCCCAGATGTTCTCCCGGATGACGCCGTTCGCTTTCCCCGACAGCGCGTAGAGATACGGGAGCTTCGACAGCTCGTCTCCCATCAGCGCGACGTCCGCCGACTCGACTGCCGTGTCAGTCCCAGCTGCGCCCATAGCGACCCCGACCGTCGCCGACGCAAGCGCTGGCGCGTCGTTGACCCCGTCACCCACCATCATCACCCCACCGAACTCCTCGTCGAGTGCGGCCACCGTCTCGGCCTTGTCCTCGGGCAGCAACTCTGCACGCACGTCGTCGACGCCCGCCGCCTCGCCGACCGCGCGTGCCGTCACCTCGTTGTCGCCGGTCAGCATCACGACGCGCTCGACGCCAAGGTCGTGGAGCCGTTCGACTGTTCGCTTCGCTTCCGGCCGTATCTCATCGGCCACGGCGACGACGCCGACGATTCGCTCCGTGGTTCCGACGAGGATGACAGTCTTCCCATCAGCTTGTAGCTCTTCGATCGTCTCAGCGCTAGCGGCAGCGGTATCGGTGCCGCCGGAGTCCTCGACAGCGACACCGCCGTCGGACACGGGACGGTCGGGATCGAAGGTGAGCCCCAGCTCCTCGAACAACGCGGGCTTTCCGGCGAAGTACGTCTCACCGTTCAGGTCGGCCTGGACGCCCTTTCCGGTCAAACTCTCGAACGACGAGACGTCATCCGTGTCGACCGCCGACTCGTCAGCGGCCTCGACGATCGCTTCCGCGATCGGGTGTTCACTGCGCTCCTCCAGACTCGCCGCCACGGACAGCACCGATTCGCGGGACTTGCCACTCGCGGGGACGACATCGGTGACGGTGAGTTCGCCGTGTGTGAGCGTCCCCGTCTTGTCGAACGCGACCGCTCCGACCGTTCCGACCGATTCGAGGTGCGTCCCGCCCTTGATCAGCACGCCGTTCTTCGCGGCGCTCGTGATCCCGGAGACGACGCTGACGGGCGTGCTGATGACCAGTGCACACGGGCACGCGAGGACGAGGAGCGCGAGGCCGCGCTTGAACCACGTCGCCCAGTCGCCGGCGAACACGAGCGTCTGGCCACCGAGACCGAGCGAGATACTCTCACTGATGAGCAGCGGTGGTACCGCAGCGATCAGGACCGCCAGTATGACGACGACCGGCGTGTACTGGCCGGCGAATCGGTCGACGAACTGTTCGTGGTCAGTCTTGTCCCGCTGGGCGCCCTCGACCAATTCGATGATACGGGCGAGCGTGCTGTCCTCGGCTTCCGCCGTGACCTCAACCTCCAGGTAGCCCTCTTCGTTGATGGTGCCGGCGTACACCTCGTCGCCGTCCGCCTTGTCGACGGGCACACTCTCGCCGGTGATCAGGGCCTGATTGACCGCGCTCTCACCTTCGACAACGGTGCCGTCAGCGGGGATGCGGTCGCCGGGACGCACGATAACGCGGTCGCCCACGCGCAGATCCTCCACCGGGACGGTCGTTTCCTCGCCGCCTCTGCGGACGGTCGCGGTCGTCGGTGATAGGTCCACGAGTTCGCGGAGCGAGGACCGGGCGCGATCCATCGCGTACTCCTCCATCAACTCGGCAACGCTGAACAGCACCGCCAGCATCCCCGCTTCGAGATAGAGCGCCTCGGCGAAGACGAGGCTCGCAGTGATCGCGCCGAGGATGCCGAGGCTCATCAAGAGATCGATGTCCAGCGAGCGCGTGCGAGCGGAGTAGTAGCCGTTCCGGAGAATCTGCTCGCCGCTGATCAGTGCGCCGAGCAAGTAGAACAGTTCGGCGGTGGCGAACTCTCGTCCGAGGAGACTGAGGAGCGTTACATCGAGTCCTGACAACAGGAACTCCAGTACGAGGCCGACGAACAGCAATCCGCCGCCGAGCCACGTCTTGAGGGCGCGTGAACTCAGCCACACGTCTTTCGCTCGGCTCTCCTCAACGAGGTCTTCCTCCGCTGTGTCCGAATCGGCTTCTTCGACATCGTAGCCCGCACTCTCGATGGCGGCGACGAGGTCGGCACGCGAGGTCTGCTCTGGGTCGTAGGTCACGATGACGGTCCCGGTCGTCGGCAGCGTCTCGCGGTCCTGAACGCCCGCAATAGTGTCGAGTGCGTTCTCGATTTTGCCCGCACAGGACGCACAGTCCATCGTGGGCACGTCGAACCGTTCGGTCTGGAGATCATCGCGTGACTCAACGTCGTAGCCGGCGGCCTGCACGCGTTCGACGAGGGCGTCCACCCCAACCGTCTCGGGGAGATATTCGACGTGGACGGTGCCGTTCATCACCTGCGGCTCGACGGTGACGACGCCGTCGAGTTTCGAGACGCTATTGACGATCTTCTCGGCGCAGGAGGGGCAATCCATCCCGGGTACGTCAAGTGTGACGGTTCAGGAGTCGAGACCGTCCGAACCAGCCGCATCTGTAGTCATTGTGCGTAGAGACGGGTCCAGATGACAAGCCCGTTTGGTTGGTGTGTACCAACTCCCGTTAGGCGTCGGGGGAAGAGAGGTGGGTGGACGAGGAGCGGTCAGTAACGTACGCTCCGGCCAATTGGGCTTCAGCACGGCGGAGCCGATAGGAGAGCGTCGAGCCGGGGATATCGAGTTTCTCAGCAAGTTCGTAGGTCTCGATCTCGCGAGGAGTCTGGTAGTAGCCGTGTTCGACGGCGGCCCGCACGGCAGCGTCCTGCTCGGGCGTCAGTAAGGGGCGCTGTCGTCCGGGGTGGCCTCGTCCGCGTCGCCGACGCGGACGAAGGTGACGCCAGTGGTGTCGTCGATTTCGCTCTCGATGGCGCCGCGGAAGGCGTGGTAGGCAGTATCGTCAGGGGCGATGATGCGCCACTCGTAGCGGCGGCCGACCCACGTCGTCTTGAAGATGAGGCCGTCGCCGAAGTGATCGAGTGCGAGGTGCGGGATGGAGGTGCAGGACGGGGTGCGCGACCAGTAGGAGTAGAGGACAAGCGCGTCGTTAGTGCGGTCGAGGATCTGGGTTTCTCAATCGGCTTCGCAGTCGCGACGAGCCAGACAGTCAGTGTAGTACTCTGCGTTGGCGACGGTCTCAGCAATATCGTCGAGGGCGCTTTCTCTCCCAGTTACGTAATCGACGCGCCAGAGGTTGTCGGGGGAGACGTGGCAGGAGAGAGACCGAATTTTCGTCTCGGGATTGTCGGCGAGGATATCGGCAACGGCGTTGGTGTCCGGAGCGTATTCGAGGGCGAAGACGAGCTCGCGCATACTGTTCTATAGCGTGGAAAGGGGTATGAACGCGTTGACGTACGTTCCTGCTTTCGTCGCCGGCTGGTGACCGATTTGCGCGTGGTGTTTAGGTCGAGAAATATGCCGACTCGAAGGTGTTGGGTGTCTCACTGTCTGGTTTTTCAAGCCCTCAGAGAGGGCGAGGGCCTCATCGAACGCTCTCAAAGTCAGGTGATCTTCGTGAGTCAGCAACAGTACACGAACGATGTCTCAGTCGACGAGATCCCAATCGATATTTCGAACACGCAGTCCGGTGAGATCGAGCCAGCCGAGATACCTGCGGAGATCGAGTCGGTCACCCACGGACTGGCGAGCGAACAGCCGCCGACGAATCCGCTCGTCGTTCTCAAAGCCGCGCGCTGGTGGTACCTACACGGGAAGGGAGGGTACGATCCAGCCTTCCGGTGGGCCATCGAATGGGCACGGCACCTCGCGACTGACACACCCAGCGATGTCGAGCGGTTCGACGAGTTCCTCGAGTACCTCGTCGCGGTCGGCTTCGCGGACGAGAAAGCAGCCCTCCGGTGACTGCCGTAGTGAGTTTTTTGTGCGCCCCGAAGGGGTGCGGCGCGTCCTGAACTGACGCAATCGCCGTGAACTCGATTCGGTGAACATTATGGCTACGACCAGTGACTCGTCGGTCTCGTTCGAGGAGACCGACGCCCGACGCGACGAGATGCACAGTACCATCGAAACCTGGATCGACGAGCTCGTCGACGACGTCGACGACGCACAGGTCAACGCGGAGTTCCAGGAGTGGCTCGACGTCCAGAGTCGCTTCCACAACTATTCCCATCGAAACACGCTGCTCATCAACCTCCAGTGCCCCGAAGCAACGCGGGTCGCGGGCTACAACACCTGGCGGAATGAGTTCGACCGGCACGTCCAGGAGGGCGAGCAGGCCATCTGGATCTGGGCCCCGATCATCACCACGCAGTGCCCGGAATGCGAGAATTCGCCGAGCTACCACGAACAAAGCAACTGTGAGTACGATGAGACGGCGCCCGACGAGTGGTCGGAAGGGCTCGTCGGATTCAAACCAACAGCTGTCTTCGATGTATCTCAGACGGAGGGTGAGCCGCTCCCCGAGCTAGAAACCGAGGCGACTGGCGATGCCGACGACCTGGTGCCCGGGCTTGATGATGCAGCCGCTGATATCGGCGTAACAGTCCGTATCGTCGACGCGGCCGAGTGGGAGCATGGCGACGCCAAGGGCATCTGCAAATACCGGAGTCAGCGTGATCTCCAACCAGTCGTCGAGGCGAAAGCCCGCACGAATCAAGCCGACCTCGCCGTGACACTCATCCACGAGTTCGCTCACGCCCTACTCCACGCCGATGTCACCGACGAGACTGAGCGATCGAAACGCGAGGTTGAGGCCGAGGCAGTCGCGTACATCGTCGGGCGGTATTTCGAGTTGGATACGAGCGGGTCCGCGTTCTACCTGGCCGCGTGGCAGGACGACAACTCGGAGGTGATCCAGGATCGTCTCGGCCGGATCAGTTCAACCGCCCAGGAGATCATCGCCGTCGTCAGCGAGATGACCGACAATGAGTGATCGACCACTTTTGCTCGAGATCATCACTGCACTCGAGGAACAGGGCCTCGATCGAGGCGAGTACCAACTACAGCGGATGATCGACGTCGAAGCCCTCGAGCGGGTCGTGGATTCGACAGGCCCACAGACTGATCTCGAGATTCGGTTCTCGGTTAGTGAGTTCCGCGTGGTAGTGACACCATCCGATGTGGCCGTACTTGAGACTTCGTAGAACAGGCTACCAAGACAAGGGCGTCAAAGGATCCCCAGAAGTCCACGAGGACTATGGACTACTCCACAAGCGAATAGAGCTTCTGACGGGCGTCTCGAAAGGACACTCGTTGCTCAACTAACTCTTTTTCCTCAAGCCGAGAGATCGCATAGCGAACAGTCCGAGATGAAAGTCTAGTTTCCGTGACTAGTTCTTTCTGTGTACACTCTCCCTCGAATTCCAGCGTCTTGTGGACCAACTTCGCACTCGGTGGCAAGTCCTCGAGCCGTTCTTTTGCGGTGCTCACGGTCTGTAGTACTTCTTCGAAGTAGACACTATAGGTCGTTTCGCTTCGACAATTCGGCTCATTCATCGAGAACACTGGAAGACTACGTCAAATCGAACCAAATTTCATTCCAATTTCTAAGTGACCGCTCGGTTCGGTTTCTGTGGTGCCAGATGGGCGCACACCATGACAGATCATCCGACGTTATCGGAGTTCACCACGAACCAAGCGACTGACTCGAGGCCGACCAGTCAGCCATCGACCGAGAAGACCGTGACGATGACGGCTGACGAGCGAGTTGCAATGTACCTTATCGAAGATCAGATGGCAGATCTCACAGACGCGATCCGTGAGGCCGTCCAGAACGGAATTGACAGTCCTGGATCAACTCGGGTTCTGGTTAGCATCTCACCTGAGCGATCGCTCATCCTCGATGATGGCGCTGGTGTTGACCTCGAGTCGACCGAGGGACGACGCAACCTTTCGGTGCTTGGTGCGGGAAGCAAGCAGCGAGCTGATGACGAGACGATCGGCTGACCGCCGAGAGCCGGGAGGTAATGATCGAGGCGATGGCGTCCGAGTCATCGGACGAGCAGTGGGCCGAGCGCAAGCTATTCCAGCTGGCGACCGAGTCCCGCATTAGCCTCGAGGAGATCCAAGCGGCCCCGAAAATCGGGTGGGTCGACAGTGCCCAGAAAGGCGCGGACAAACTCGTCGAACGTGGTTACGTCGTCCTCGATACGAGTGATGCGGCAACGCAACGGCTTCGCGACCTCGCCACTGACGAAGATACATCGATAGCGGTGCCGGAGACGTTCGATGTTGGCGAACAAGCAGAGTCAGAAGGTGTGTGGACAGGCTATCATCGCATCGAGGACGAATCGCAGTTGAACGCTGATCAGCGGCGCTATCTCCGCTTTGCGCGAGTACTTGTAAAGGAACTTGAGATTGAGCGGGGCGTGTACTACGGCAAGGCGAGTGCCGATGCTTGGACTGACGGCAGGACGTACATCGTGATCACCGACTCAGCCGTGACGAGTCGCCAGCGTGCGGTCTGGATGCACGACCTGTATCTCGTGGTGTTGCACGAAGCCGCTCACGAAACCTCAAGTCGGGATCGGCCCTCGCACGGACACCACTTCGAGAGTACATTTCGATCGCTCGTTGAGAATCCAGGGAATCGAAGTGCGTTCGCGGAGCTTGTCCAGCAGGCCGTCGACGAGGGATTCAAGTCTGTGTTCGACGAGTATGAAGTGGGGCTCTAGCAGAACGCGGCCATCACTTCTGGACAATTCCGGTAATGGAGCGGCGAGGTGGAAGATCGACTCGAGCAGCGTAGTGTCGCGATCTATCGGCATGCAAGGCAACTCTTCGAGGAGTCGTTAGCACTGTTCTTCTGGTGATGTGATCCGAAGTTCATCCTCGACTTCGTAGAAGTAGCCCCGTTCGAGGAGCCGAGTAAGTGCGTGCTCGACGTCCCGTTGCTCGAGTGCTAACTCTGCATCGGCGACCAAGATGTCAGTGGCATCGTCGTAATCGACCAGCGGAACGCTGACTTCTCCGTGATCTGGCCGACATGCCTGCGTACACAGCCGGTCGTAGCACTCGAGAATCCACTCCGGAAGTGGTGGCCGTGGATCTGTAATGCCAGCCATCGTAGTTCTGTATGGCAGTTTTGATGGACAGGCGTTTAACAGTATCCGTCGAATCCACTTCTCTCACAGGGACAGTGTACTTCCTTGTTGGATTGAACTGACTATTTCTACCACGTTGTTGAGCGGCGCAGAGAGACAGATGTCGAAGGTATTCCTGAACGCAGCAAAGCGTCACTACAGGCCGGTCTCAAGTTCGTTGACAGCTTCCTTCAAATTTGACATCACGCAACAAGAGCGACTTAGCAGATTTCCTTACCGAGCTTCCGAGCATCTACCGAGCTTTCGAGCATCCTCGAAGAGTACCAAGTCATCATGTCCATGGCAGAGATCGATGTCAATACTGCACAATTCGAACAGAATTACAAGAAGGTCAATTTCTAATCTCCTTCTTTATTAACTTTTTAAGCGGGGTGTGTCTACTATTGAGCAAGCAGACGATGCAATCCACATCTACGAGGACCAGCTTTGTGAAGTACTGAAACTTACTTGTCCCGTGGGAACTGAACACTAGAAATTCAATGGTCGAGATTCCCGATTCCCTTTGCTCTCTGTTCAGCGCCCCAATCGAAAAACGAAATGGAACATACGTTGTTGAAGTTCCCTTGAGTGAATTTGATCATGAAGCGGTGTCAGCTGACGAAACATATCGTGTAGCGATTCTTGAGTCACCAGCTTCGACAGAGTCATCGATGCAACAAGAGTCACAGCAATCTCCTTCTCGGGAAACCGTGAACCGTGCCCCATCGGGACCCCCCTGTCGAGGAAGGTGAGGTACGTACTGTAACAATCGAGACTGTCGGCGATCAGGGCGACGGCATTGCAAAAGTCGAACGTGGGTACGTCGTGATCGTCCCTGACGCCCAACCTGGTGACGAGCCTACCGTCAAAATCGAGCAGGTTCAGAAGAACGTCGCGTTTGCGAGTATTGTCGCTAGCGGCCCGAAAGCATTGTGAAAGACCAGCCAGATAGCCGAGAGCTTGATCTGTTCTCCTAATCTGCTTACGCCGGTTATCTTTGTGCGCCAGTAGGAGTGAGGCGCATACTTGTGTGCCTCGAGGCCACGAATGAGTACAGATCGACCACCCGAGAGCAATCCGCATCGAGATCGACTGACAGACGAGTACACGAGCGACCGCGATCGCAGCTATCCAGGAGACATTGCCCGACTAAACGGACATGAGCTTGTCGCGATCGATGAATGGCTGCCGGGCACAGAGCCAACACCGTACGAACTCGATCTCACTGATGGCTACGAGTATCGGACACGGTACTGGCGGTGCAGGAAGTGCGGTCAAGAACGCAACCACCGCGACGAGTTCACCGTCCCCTGCAACAACCCCCAGCCGGCGACTGCCCTCGAGGCAGGTGGCTACTCGATCGACGACCCACGAACTCGCCGTGCACTGAACGAGAAGTTGGACGTCCACTTTGCAACAGTGGGCCCGGTCTACGAGGTCCATAGTGAGAGCGGGAACACTTACAAGGTCGATATCGAGGCAACAACGTGTACCTGTCCTGATTTCGAGCAGCGTCAGCCAGATGACGGCTGTAAACATCTTCGCCGTGTCGACCTCGAGATCCGCACTGGACTTGTCCCTGTGCCAGATGGCACGTTCAGCCGCTGACTGTCGAGTGATCTCGTCACGCGAGACGGTTTGTAACCCCCGAAAGGGGTGCGGGGGCTCGAAAGGAGCCCACCGTAGCAACCCATGAGACAAAGAGAAACAGCAATCGTATCGACAGGCATTGAAACAACTCGGTTCCTACATCGAGGGATCGCCAGATGATTGACCGCGACGAATGCCGACATGTTCGGAACCTGCCCGCGATCGGACAGGGTATTCTGGTCGGTTCTGTTCGGATAGTTGCGAGGTCCGCTACGAGCACCTCCAAGCGGACGCTCGAGATGCCGCAGTGGACGAAGCCGAGGATCGGTACTGATGCTCGAGCAGATCGATCACCGTGGCAAGCGTTTCACGATCGATGACGAGGACGTTGTCGACGACGTCGCTCGTGAACGGTGTCGGCGAGCCGAACTGCTCGAACGGCAGGCTCAGTGAGAGATCCGTGAGCTCGAGCGTGCGAAGGCATGTTGCGAATTATTTGGAAGTTAACTCATACGCATAAATATACTAAGTCACGGTCTTTGATATCAGATGGAAGGATTATTTTGGAAGGACCACCCGTTCAAGTGAGGTATCTTGTTTATAAACACCCACACCACGTCGTTCAAGTGAAACGGCGAAAAACACAGTTGAGGGATCAGAACTGGTGACAAGTTGAAGCTTCTCCGTCCATAGCTTCGGAAACGGTGGAGGGAGGTATCCTAGACGAACCAACAATTTCCGATGCAATCTATTTCTTCAATAGTCGCGAGACTGCACCGATATCAGTGGTGGTTGAGTTTTCTGAACAGAATAATCACCAATGTTGTCGATGATAGTGCTCTTAGATACGGCACAGATATACGTGGACAGCTTTTGTGAACCATACCAATTAGTAACAAATCTTTCTCTGGAATTTCCGGAGCTCTTGAACGAGTTCGGACCCTCCGTCGTTTCCGGAGCTTTCAGTGATCACTGAGCTGTTCAAATCACCGAAGCACTGGACTCAATAATCAGAGATATCTGCCTGAAGGAGATTGTTGTCATTAGCCATCGACTGAATGATGTTCGCCACCTCTTCAAACCGGTTCGTCGAGAGAAGAACCTCAAGAACTGCGTTTAACGGGACATCAAGCTCGTACTCGTGATAACGGCCAGCTGAGAGCCCTTCGTTCCGTTCATAGACGTTGATGAGCCCAAGCATGTTCATATCTGAAAGGTGATCACGAACACGCCGTTCGCTCACACTATCAGCATCAAGTCTATCACAGATCTTTACATACCGCTTGTAAAGATCGCGAGATCGAACAGGAACTTCGTTGAGCGCTTGGCGATAAGCAAGTGTACAGAGGACTGCGTGCCCCTGTGTTGTGAGTTCCTGCATTCCTTCATAGAGTTGGTTCTTTTCGAGTTCATCTTGAGCATCCCGGACATGCTCCTCGGTCACGATATCGGCATCTTCAGCCTGAGCTAGTTCTCCAGCTTCGCGGAGCAGACGGATCGCCTGTCGGGCCGATCCAGTGTCCTGAGCGGCAAAGGCCGCACAAAGCGGAACCACGTCTCCATCGAGGATGTCATCATAGAACGCTTTTTCAGCACGTGGTTCGAGAATCGAGCGCAGTTGGTTCGCGTCGTATGGCGGAAAGAGGATTTCTTTTTCAGCGAGTGTGTCCTTGACCTTTGGCGAAAGATTATCTCGGAACTGGAAGTCATTGCTGATACCGACGATAACTGGGCGAACGTTGCCGACATAACCGTTCGACCGCGCTCGAGGAAGTCCATAGAGAATATCATCGGAGTCACCGATGTTGTCGATCTCGTCAAGGACAATCACAACAGTACCACTGAGTGCATCGAGTTCTTCATAGAGGATATCGAATACACGTTGCTGGGAATAGCCGGTGGTACTGATGCGATCTCTGTTCTGGCTTTCACGAAGCTCGTTTACGAGTGCGACTGCGACCTGGTAAGACGAGGAAAGGTTCTCACAGCTGACCCAGACGGTTGAGAGATCAACGTCATCGTACTCGGCAGCATCGTTCTCCAAGTGCGATAGCATAAATTTGGTCGCGACGGTTTTTCCTGTTCCCGTCTTCCCGTACAGGAAAATGTTCGATGTCGGGCGGTTATCGATGATGGGTTGGAGAGCTCGTTGGTATTTCTCGAGTTCCACGTCCCGTTCACGGATATCCTCAGGCTCATACGAGTCGTCAAGTGGTTCGGCATCCGCGAACACTTGACGATCCCGCTGGAACATTCCTATGAGAGATTACAATACAACATGACATGATAAAGCCACCGCTTCCTTAGCTTCCGAAGCGTCCTAAGCTCAGATGTTTATAAACCAACCCCACACCACCATTTCTTAAGCTCCTGTTCTTTATAATACACCCTCACCCCACTGTTTCCGGAGCTTTCGTTTGAAAAGGTACTTCCTCTTTTCGACGATGGTCTAGTGAAAGACAAAGTTTTAAATAAAAGTGAGTAAAACAGTAAACGCACTGCAGGAGCAACTCAATTATGGATATATTATATGTTATTTTTTAGTGGTTTACGCTATGCGATTCATGAGATCTTCCGGTGATATAGACCTCTCTTCTAAGACCACCTCCTCCTTTGTTTGAGATAGCTCCGGAAACGGTGGAGTGAGGGTTCTCGGAACGCGCCATTAGCAAAAGCTCCGGAAACGGTGGAGGGTTGTCGTCTCTCCTTCACCGTACCATTCGCCATCACTCCCGTAACACTGCAGATCTGTTCCGATCTTCTCAATGAGTATCGCTAAGTGAACTACCCTGCCTACTCACTGCCTTCAGCGGCTCCTTGAGGGCGAGGATGTAGCACTCTTACCGCCACCGCTGACGTTCGACTTTGACCTTACAGATTCTCACGACAACTTGCACGAAGCTTCGGAACTGGTGGAGATACCTCTGTCTATAGCTTCGGAAACAATGGTGTGTATTATAGACAAACCACGATCTCCGGTGCAATCTGATTCTCCAATAACCCTGGCTAGAGGAGATCTTAGTGGCGATTGCTTCGGAAACAGCGGAGGAGCAAAACGCAGTCTTACCAAGCATTTATTCTGGTTCTGACTCTGTTGTTTGGTAAGACAATGCCAACTCCCCGTTGCTCCCAATTCACTTCCGCAGTATCTCGCCGACGGTGTCCCGAAGCAAGACGACGAAAGTTTGCAGGCTCTCCAAGACTGGATCAACGAACTGCTCGCATATCGACGGGACATCGCCACCGAGGACATTGACGCCGGAGAGGACGAGTCGATCGAAGCCGCCAAAGAATCGAGCGAAGGGACCGTAGTGATCAAGAAGGTAAGCTGTGGCAAAGACAACTGCAAATGCCAGCGTGGCGGGCTGCATGGTCCGTACAAGTACGTTGTCAGTCGTAAGGGGGATAGCCTCAAGTGGGATTACAAAGTCCAGTACCCGAATAAAATCCGTATGGGTTTCACTATGGCTGCTCCTGGGAACGGCTACTGATTCGTGCGGCGTCGAACTCGAGATGTTCCCTCTTGAACCACGAGGTTAGACTAACAAACGATACGCGAATCTTGAGAGCGCGAAGATGGGATAGCGATGGCTCGGTCCGTCGCGAAAAACTAACGCTGTGCTGGCTAACTCTCCAAACCCTCACTCGGTCTCGAAACCCCAGCGTTCGAGCTCCTCAGCAACGATCTCTGGCCGCCGCATCGCAGCGACATACGCTGCCTCTCGAACGTCCGTCTTCGAGACACTGGTCCCGAGTTCGTCTTCGACCGCGTCAACGAGTTTCTCCTCGACATCCTGGATGCCGCTGCGAAGATAGAACTGGACCATGTCTCGGTCTTGCTTGACGTTGTCCCGCGTATAGACCCAAGGAACGCCGCCATCGTCACGGCCTGATTGAGGGAGTTCTGGTGCGACCCCGTCGTTACCAGTCTCGACTACTTCTTCGATAGCGATATCGTTAGAGGAGGCTTCGTCCTCAGGCTCCTCTTCAAGGGCATCATCGACAACGTCGTCGATGTCCTCCTCCACGTTCTGGTCATCCGTGTCGTCGACGTTATCGCTGAACGGATCGCTGCCAGCACCTTTCTTCATCGTTCACCGACCTCTGTGATCTCTACAGCCAGTTGCTCTAACTTCTCGAGCGTCTCCATCTCATGGTCGCGTTTCCGATCACGGTGGTGCTCAACGTAGTAGCGAGGAGTACACTGCTCTTTCCAGCAGCCTTGGAATAGCGACTCCCGTGTACGAATCGCGACCGGTGCTGGATAGCCGCGGTTACGGATTTCCTCGAGGTACTCCTGTTGGTCACTTGTTCGACCGATGCCGTTCGGGACTCCTGCAAGAACTCCGATCTCGACCTGTTCATCGCTGTTCGAGATGGTGCCTTCAAGGCCGTCGACGAGCTCTTCGAGGCCGTAGATACTTTGCATCCCTTTCCCCGTCGGTTCGATTGGGATCACTAGCGATCGCGTCGCGTTCACTGCGTTGTAGAGGTGAGGTCCCGCAGTTGCTGGCGGATCAATGATGATTGTGTCATACTCGTTGGGGACCCCAGCTTCGAGGAGGACACGCCGCAACTGGTCGGTTGGATCAAAGTCCTCATCGAGATCGGCGGCCATCTGCTCAGCTCGAGTCAGGAGATCACCGAGTCGCTCCATCATGTTGTGGCTTGGGACGACATCGAATCCGAAATCAGTCTCGAAGATGAGTTCGTTGAAGTCGCCTTTCGACCGGTCAATCAGATGGCGAGCCAAGTTGTCTGCGCCGCCATTGTCTCGTGGGGCATCGACGCCGAGCAAGTGAGTCAGCGATCCGTACTGTGGATCAAGGTCAACTGTCAGGACGTTGCGACCGACGCGGGTGTGTTCGTCAGCGAGCGATGCAGCAAGTGTTGTCTTTCCAACACCGCCAGCCTCCGAATACGTGGCATAAGTAAGCATGTATTATCGGATGAACTGATTGATTATAGTTTTTCGCTAGTCCTCCTAGCTGAGCTTATTGATTGGCCTAACCGATTAGTCTATCTAAATATACCTCTTTACTCAGACGCCGGCATAGATAATGGCTTCAATTGACGGGTCTCTGTCCAACTGACTCCCCGAATATTGTTCCAAGACTGCTTCTACTGCCTCTTTGAGCACTCATATGTAGAACAGACTGCATCTGGAACTGACTAACACGCCTCTGCTAAAAATGAAGTTTTATAGATGGGCTAATGAGTTGGCCTAACCGATTATCCTATCTGAATGGTTTGCTTCTATGTTACCATAATCCTAAAAAAGAAAAACCATCTGGATGGACTATTGAAATGGCCTAACCAACTAGTCTAATCGAATGCCTTCCTGAGAACACGATTAGGAAATTATTCACACAGGGAAGGCTGCCTATCCTTCATCTACCATTTCGATCCATAAGTAATAGTGATCGATCTATGACTGGAGTTGCGTGGCAGTTGAGGCGATTTCGCTTTTGGTGGGCTCGTCGGTAAACTCGACAACTCTATCGCCTACACCGAAGACGTATCTCTGGTAGGAGACATCGACGTGAATCCAGCATTCGATGTCAGCGTCTGTCGAGTCATACTCGCCCTCACTTGCGTTCTCTCCTTGCTTCAGCACATCAAGCAGGTATTCTTCGATACGCGACGCGCTCGAGATTCGCAAGAGGTGATCGGCAGCGATGTTGTCCAGCACCTCTGCTGGGGTTCCATATCCCTCGCCTACGAAATAGAACTCGCCATAGTACTCATGTGACTCAATCTGAATACAGAGTGTATATGTTTCAGCCATATCTGTAGTTGACAGAGGTTATCTATCAGAATGCCTATTCATAAATCACTACCCAATAGTATCTGTACCGATGGCTCCGTGAGCAAGGTTTAGTCCAGATGCTGTACAACTACGTCATATGTCTTTCACTATCAGTTGGCACACGCTCTCTGATGAAATCGCAGACTCAGAACAGTGTATCGATGATCTCACCAGTTTCCACACAGGAACAGAGTTCCAAGGATGACTGCCTACCGCTTTCGCATCAAATTCAATCCGGATCCTACATCGCTGTGGCGGGATATCGTCGTCGGCGCAGACAGAACGATCACCGAGTTGCAGTCGGCGATCAACCCCGCAGTCGGACTTGATCAGGGCCATCTCTGGTTCGTTGGAGAGGATGAGGACTACTGGGACAGTGCTGTCAAATACCAGTGTCCGCAGGAATACGAGGAGTCACTCAGTGGCGACCCACTGTTGCGTACCGAGCGGATCGAGAACGCTGGAGACGTGACGATCGGCGAGATGACCCGCCAACTTGGGCTCGAACAGTACGATCGCATATGCTATCTGTATGACTACGGCGATGAATGGCGGTTCTACGCCATTTTGAAAGAGGTCCTCAGCGACGAGCCGAGTGACAAAGAGCCGGCCATCGTGAAAGAGAAAGGCGATCCGATCAATGACCAGTACAATCCGCCGGAAACCGGTGAGAGCGATCCTCCCCTTCCTGAACCACTCTATTCAGTTCTCCCCGAAACCGCTGTCCCTGTTGCGGATCTTCGTGAGCTGGAAGAGCGCGATCGTGTCGTCCACGTTATTCTACTACTCAGTCTTGAAACTGGGTTTGGGACAGTCTGCGAGCGGTTCGCAATTCAGTTTGAGGACACAGGGTACGTCATCGAAAACTTTCAGCCGGGATGGCAGATCGTTGAGGAAGTTGATGGAGTAGACAAGACTGAGGAAGAACTTCTAGCAGCCCTTGCGGATGCAGTGCGTGAGTGGCACGCTGAAATCGCGGAGATCTCTGGTGCAGTGACGGGACAGCACTTCGACGAGGAGACTGTCGAAGCGATGCATGTCGAACTGGAAGCAGAACTCGAACGCAAAGGGTATGGGCATCTTTAAAATTCATTTCGTGTGAGAATTAGGTACGGAATCTGATTCTGCTCAGAGCTCGTACTCGCTCGCGCGTGCGCGCGAAACACAAAGATCAGAATTTGAGATCCGAAACTGTGGGTCGCCACAACCTCGGAGGATGATTTTGATGCGTGGCTTATTTACGACATATCTATGTATGAATCATCTGACCAGTAGAGGTCGTAGACTTATCGCCAGTAGCTCCAGTAGTAATGCCCGAAAAAGAGCGCACATATACCGGCGAATGCGACTACCGACGTGTTTCGAACGGGAGTTCTTCAAGCATAACACTAACCAGATGACTCCCTCACCTTCAGCCATGATTTAGCAGCGCCTATATTCCCAGAATGGACGGAATGAGAACAGTCGCAGCTACCGCTAGCACGAGACCGTTAATGAGCGCTGGAATCACAAACTCCTCACCAGAAACACGCTGAATCAAAGGAAGCGTTACGTCCATTGTCGTTGCGCCACCCGGCGCGATACTTGTTACCCCACCGAAGTACTTGGCGACGACTGGCAGCACGAAGAAAGTAACAATCTCTCGAAAGAGGTTCGCAAGAAACGCAATCGTGCCCAGTCTCATCCCGCCGAGATCAAACACGACAACCCCCGCATAACTGTACCACCCAAACCCTGCTGCGACTGCTGCGGCGTGGGTGACTGGCATATCGATAACTACTCCAAACAGCACGCTACCAAGAATACTCCCGACAGCCACAGCCAATGGAATTAGGAGTACGCCCCATCCGAAATGTACGATATGGCTCAAAGCCTCAGTATCGCCTCCGACTGTAACGCCAACGCCGAATAGCAGCGCCAAGAGAGCATAATCAGAGAGGGATACAACACCCATGACGAAGTGCTCTGGAAGCCCGATGGTTGAGAGTCCAAGACCAACCACGAGCGAGATGAAAATGAGAATAATGATCTGCCAATCAAAGCCATCAGCTCCTAGTTCCGACGGTGAGCCTTGACGAGCGATTGTACTCTCATCGGGCGAGGCGAATAGCGGATCGACAATCGACGTGATCGCGGTGAGCAGGTAAACGCACATGATACTTCCGATGACACTTCCGACACACAGCACAAGTGCAGATCCACCAATCGTGTTCAAATCTTGAAGGATTTGGTCATCACTACCGAGTTGTGCACCGATCGAAATGAGGAGGATAGCGAGGCCGGTAAAGTTGATGCCGTCACCGATCTTCTGAGTTCGATAAAACGGTGAGTAATATCCAATTAGACCACCGATTACCAAAGAGACAAGCAGCATCCCGATACTCATATTCTACCATTGGAAGACACGGTATAAAACAATTCCATCTATAGCTTACAATATAATTATTATTATTGCTCGCTACTGGTCCGTTGTTCAACATATTCGCGTGTTTCTCCATGTAATACGTATTCTGCCTGTTGAAGGTCTTCAACCGAATTCGAACCAGTGACGAACATTGCTGTCTGTAGTTCGGCGATTAGATCCTCGACTCGTTCGATAACGACATCTGGTCCGTTTATGGCCGGTTTCAGGAACGGTTTCGCCAGCCCGCCGGCACAGGCACCCAACGCGATCGCCTTTGCCACGTCTAATCCCGTCCGCACACCGCCATTCGAAATCACGCAGTCGTGTTCGGCTACACACTCGATCGTGCTTGCAGCGGTTGGTATTCCCCAGTCTCGGAACAGGGTGCCAATTCGTTGCTGGCGCGGTGCGTTCGCGGTAGCGGCACGGTAGGCTTCAATCCCGGACCACGTTGTGCCGCCTTTTCCAGCGACATCGATCGCGCTAACCCCTGCCGCGGACAGCTTTCTGGCAGTTTCCCCAGAAATCCCGTTGCCCGTTTCTTTGACAATGATCGGAACCGAGAGATCCGCAGCTACGCGTTCGATCGCAGTTAGACAGTCGCGGCCATCAACATCGCCTTCAGGTTGAACGGCTTCTTGGAGGAAGTTTAAGTGGACTGCGAGTGCGTCTGCATCGATCATCTCAACTGCGCGCTCGACCATTCCAATGTCGTACTTCCGAAGCTGTGCAGCGCCGAGATTTCCGTAGATGAATGCGTCAGGCGCGGCATCACGGACAACAGTATATGATCTGAGGACGCCGTCATCGTCGAGTTCGAGGCCGGCCCGCTGACTTCCAATTCCCATAGCGATGCCCGTTTCGCTGGCAGCGTGGGCCAGTGCTCGATTGATTTCTGTGGTGTTATGATGCCCACCAGTCATGCTCTCAATGAAGATCGGAGCAGATAACTCCTGTCCCAGAAATTCGATGGACGGATCAATAGCGTCGTAATTGAGTTCCGGAAGTGCTTCGTGGACGAGTTGTACGTCTTCGAAGCCGTTCCTGTGGTTTCAACGTCTCGCTCCTGAACGATCTGGATATGATCATCTTTTCGGTCTTCAGTCTCCGACGAGTCCTGCTCCGTCATTAATCGAACTTACAAAAGGAACGGCAAAAGGGTACTGTTATTCTGCTTCACCCTGTCTCGGGTATCCCCGCAATGGAGTGACTGTCCCCGCTCTGTACTCTGTATGCGGAGGCGGCCGAGCAGCGTGTAGTCGTGGTCGGGAGTGTACCAGTGGAACAGCAGGCTGTTCGACAGCACCGACACGCTCGAGAACGCCATCGCGACGTCGGCGAACACGGACTGGAGTAGGCCGACGAGGCCAGCGGGATCATCGCCGTGTTGTACCCCAGCGCCCACACGGAATTCTGTTTGACCTTCATGAGCGTCGCGGCCGAGATGCGAACCGCCTTCACGACGTCAACCAGATCGTCGCACATCAGGATGATGTCGGTGGCCTCAATGGCGACGTCCGTGTCCGATCCGATAGCCGTGGCGACGTATACGACCACGAGAGCGTCCTCTCTTCGCGTTCAGTCGGTTGCGCTTGGAGAGAGATTAGTGCTGTGAGGGTGGCGTCTTGTCCTCGATAAGCGTCTGTTCGGCGGGTAGCTGTTCTCGATCTGAAGATCGTTCAGGATCGAAACATCAAAAAGAGACGACTCTCTGTCGTCACTCATCGCTGTTTTTCTCCGTCTCGTTGAACGGCGTCCCTGTACTTCCGAGCAATCCGATCGGCCCTGCCCTCGATCGACGTCGTCTCTCCTCGCTTCGAGGACGTTTCCTCGGCTCCATTCGTTTGAGAATCTTGGGGCTTGCGTCACTCCTAAACGAACTGACGTCGTCTAGGAAGCGATTAATCATTTGGCAGCTGGTAGTCCTGTGACTCAGTCTTTTTCTTGTACACACTACCTCGGACGGAAACTTCATCGCGTTCAAGCGACTGATTGCGGGCGTCTGCGTTCCAGATGGACCGGAAAAGCTGCCAGAGCGGTCGGATATTGCAAAGCGCGAATCCGACAATGATGAGCGCGAATCCGATGACAGTCGTCGCGGTGATTTGTTCGCCGAGGAGGGTCGCACCGAATATCGTCGCCACAACGGGCGATGCGTAGTTGATGAGGGTAACACTCGTTGCACCGATTCGACTCAGCAAGGTAAAGTAGAGCAGGTATCCTCCGGCTGTAGCGAAGATACCGAGATATACGACTGCGACGGCTGACGATGGCGTCCACGTCACATCTCGGAATGATGCCCCTGAATAGGCGTAGGTCGTGGCGTGAAGCAATACCGCGCCGGTACCCATTGACCACGCGTAGAGAGACATTGGTGGGAGAACCGCTGTCCAGCGTTCCGTTAGTACAGACCCGAGCGCGAAGACGACTGCGGCCGCCAACAGCAGTCCGACGCCGAGGAGTTGTCCGTCGAAGGACCCGCCGGCAATTGCGATAGCGATTACGCCCGCGAGCCCCGTACAGAGGCCGATAACGTCCGTGATGTAGATGCGTTCCGTTGGGAGGATATGGATCGCGATAATGGGGGTAATGATCGGTGTGAAACTGATGACGATCGCGGCGACACCGCTGGTAACGTAGCTCTGGCCGAGAAAGGCGAACGCGAACTGAGCACCAATGACGAGGATTCCGTTCGAGAGGATGAGAGCGACGTCCGCTTTCGACTGGGGGATCCACTGGAGCCGCCTGAGCAGCACGATTCCGGCGAAGATGAACGCAGCGACGTCTAATCGGCCCGCTGCGAAGAGGAGCGGCGGCAGGGTTTCTAGCCCGACCTCGATCGCCGTAAAAGCGGTTCCCCAGACGAGTGCGAGCGCGCCGAACAGCAACGCGTCTTCTAGATCTGTCATCGTGTCAGTGCGCAGTGTGTAGCTGGTTTCACAGTCGACGCCGTTCCTATCAGTGGCTCAAATAAACAGTTTGCGGAGCCTGTGATATCATAGCTCAATGGTGGCACGGACTGTCCACTCCGTTACTTACCGGCTGAGGTCATTTTAAACGAGAGCCGTCACGAAACTGCGTCTAGCGGATACTCGCGGCTCTGCTCAGAAAACGCTATGGGATTGAGAAGGGTCTCAGAGTGCGAGCGGACAGCGACGCGCGTCAGGCCGTTCTCCGTCTAACTATCTTCTGAACTCTCCACTTATTGGGGTTCGAAGTCCTATCAATTACTGGTTCTGTGCTGCGATCGACTTGCTGGGCGTTTCTTCAGTTACGAAGTCAAAGCCTCGCTCCTCCATCTCCTCGAGGTACCGTTCCGTGTCGAGACCACTAGTCTCGGTAATGAAGATGCCGTCCTCGTCGACGGCACCGTCGGCCATGAGCTGGAGCGTGACGGACAGCGGGACGCCGACGTAGCAGCCGTACTCGCGCATCACGGTGATCTCGTCCACGTCGAAGAACGGGGACGGCTGCTCCAAGTGGAAAACGGCACGGTCGTCCTGACCGTCTACGGTTCCGGTTACCTCCGCCGAAAGGATGGTCTGGGGCGTCCACTCCGTCTCGGGTGACAGTTCTTCTGGCGGCTTCCACTGCGTTTCGAGCTCCAGTCCCTGGTTCTTCACCTGCTGTTGCATGACTTCGACGGGATCGACCTCCGCTCCGTCGACCTCGACGCTGTCCGTCTCGAACGCGTTCGACGCGTGAAGGGTCCGCTCGTAGCTCTTCCATTCCTCGTGCCACGCACCGCGCGTAATGATGCTGTCGACGTTCTTTTCCTGAGCGATCGGCGCCTCCGGGAAGGTGACCGGCTCGGGGTGAGAGATGACGTACGTCTCTGCTTCGCCGATCGGATCCGGGAACTCGAACGTCCGCTGCTCGCTGAACGCCGGGAGATCGTTGATGACCTCGCCGTTTTCCCACTTCGCTCGTTCGTCGACGTCGGGGTCGTGTTCGTAGGTGACCGTGTCCGTGAGTCCGGGCGTCGTCTGGGTGAGGAGACGCCACATCCCCCAGTAGAAATTGACGTCTTCGACGTCGTCGAACCGTTCGCAGGCGGCCATTCCGAGCGCGATAGTGCTTACGAGACCTCCGTTAGCGAACCAGAGGGAGTTCCCCGCCTCGGCGAACTCCTCGGATCGGTCGAGTACCTCCTCGAAGTCGAACGCGTTCAGATCGACGCCCGTGAGGTCGCCCACCTCTTGCATCGCATCGAGGACGTTCTCTTCGAACGGATAGGGCAAGCCGTTGACGACGTAGTCGGCGCCCTCGAGAACTCGCGCGATATCGTCCGTGTCGGTCGCGTCGACGGATTCGAACCGAAATCGATCGTCGTCGATGACCTCGAGGAGGCGACGCGCGTTTTCTTCGTCGGCGTCCGCCACGACGATTTCGTCGAAGTCGCTCGTCTGATGGAGGTCGTAGACGCAGCCCGCTGCCATCGCTCCTGAACCGCCTAGTACGACAGTCTTGCTACTCATATAGCGATTTAACAACCGACCCGGACTGGCTTAAAACTAGGGGGAGACGCAGAGCTGTTCGGTCGCTACCTGCCGCGTATCCGTGAGGCGCTACTCGCGGGCATCTTCTCCCGAAATCTCTTTATCAATCGACTACGGCATCAGTGTATGGCGATCGTAGCAGCAATCGACGATTCGGAGAGAGTAGCACCCGTTCTCCAGGAGGCCCAGACGATAGCGGCCAATTTCGACGAAGCGGTACACGCGGTTCACGTCCTCCAACGCTCAGAACTTGTCAAAGTCCTCGAGAAAGACGTCGACGGACAGGACCTGACCGATAATTACGAGGTTCAACAAATTGGGGAGAATATCGTGTCCCGGGCGACGGAAGATTCGACGCTACCAGAACCAACCGTATCGGTACGCGTCGGAGATCCCGCGGCCGAGATCACGGCATACGCCGAGGAGCAGGATGCACGATACGTCGTCATCGGTGGACGGCAGCGGTCGCCGACCGGGAAGGCTCTGTTCGGAAGCGTGACACAGAAGGTGATATTCGAATCGCCTGCGCCGGTCGTTAACGTCGCCCTCGACTGATTCTCGCGGAACAGCTGCGGAGTTCACGCACTATCTCCGGTGAGGCGGTCGTACCGAGGGAGGATACTGTCGACCCGTAGTCTCGAGAACGGAACGGGAAAGACCGCTGAGTGAACCGAACCTCAGTCGTCGGAACCACCCATCCAGCCAGGACGGCGATTCGAGAGATAATCGACGACCGTTTGCTGATCCTCGTTCTCGCGGTCGGCTTTCTTGTAGCGTTCGGTCAACAAGACGGGGTGAGTCCGCTCGAGTTCGATGGTGAGTCCGACGAAACACAGTCCGATGATGAACGCGATCGGGAACCCGAGCAGGACGACGAAGTTCTGGAGTGCGTCGAGACCGCCGGTGATGAGCAGAAGCGAGGAGAGCAAGCCCACGAGTCCGCCCCAGATGACGCGGTTGATCGTCGAGGGATGCTCGCTCCCGTCGGTGGTGAACATCGCGAGGCTCAGCGTCGTCGAGTCGACAGTCGTGATGAGGAACGTGAGCACGAGCAGCAGGTAGGCGGCGGAGAAGACGCCTCCGAAGGGAATGAGCGTCTCGAACAGCGGGAACGCAGCGACTTCGCGGCCTTGCGCGAACACGATGGAGAGCAGATCGACGGAGCCTCTCGTCTGCACCCACAGCGACGACCCGCCCATGACGATGAACCAGGGGAACGAGGCAGCGGTGGTTCCGATAAGCCCCGCGAAGACGACTTGCCGGATCGTTCGACCGCGACAGATCCGCGTGATGAAGATACCGATCATCGGCGCGAACGAGAACCACCAGGCCCAGTAGAAGATGGTCCAGCTACCGACCCACTCGCCGCCGTTCGCCGAGTTCGAATAGAGACTCATATCGATGAAGCTGTTGACGTACCCGCCGAGTGCCTCCGATCCGGTGTTGAGCAAGAACGACGTCGGACCGAACACGAACGCCACCAGGAGGAGGAACGCGAAAAGGTACATATTGAACGTCGAGACGCGACGAATACCGCGTTTGACACCTAAAGCCGCAGAAATAGTAAACCCGACGGTAAGGCCGACGGTCACCAGTATCGTTCCGACGTTTCCGACCTCGACGCCGTAGTTGTAGGAGATCCCGCCGAGGAACTGGGTGACGACGAACCCGAGCGAGACGGCGACGCCGCCCACCGAGACGATCACCATCAGGAGGTCGAGTGGTTTCACCCATTTCTTATCGAGGTTCTCGACGCCGATGAAGGGTGCGAACACGGTCGACGGTTTGATCGGGGCACCCTTGCGGTGGACGTAGTAGGCGATCGTCACGCCGACGATCAGGTACGCCGACCACGGGGAGATACCCCAGTGGAGCATCGTGTACTGGATCGCGTCGGGGACGATCGCAGCGCTCTCCGCCTCGGAACCGAAATACGGCGGTCCCGAAGAGTAGTGGAACAGCGCTTCGGCCGGGCCGTAGAAGACCAACCCGGTCGAGAGCCCCGCGGAGAACAGCATCGCGAGGAACGAGGAATACGAGAATTCCGGCTCCTCGTCGGGTCCGCCGAGCTTGATTTTGCCCCACGGTCCGACCAGCAGCCACAGGCAGAACGCGACGGCGAGAAACATCGCCCAGAGGAACACCCAGCCGAGTTCGCTCCAGAGGAAGTTATTCGCGTTCGTGAGGAACTCCCCTGCTGCTCCCGGTCGGGCGGCGATGTAGCCGATGGCGAGGAAGGTAGCGATCGCTCCGCCGAGGAAGACGAACGGATCGATCTCGTCGCGGAGGGCAGCGATGGCGCTGTCTGAATCGGTACTCATAGGTACACCACAACTGTTCCCTGTTCGACTTCCACGTCGTACGTCTCGACCGGCGGTTCGTCTCCATCCAAGTCGGCACTACAGCCCTCACAGCCGCCGTCGGCGACGGTATCCTCGTCTTCAGACGGTTCGACTCGTGTCTCGAACGTCTTGGCTTTCACTTCGTGCGGATTGAAGACCGATTCGCCCGTCGTGACGTCGAATTCCCACCCGTGCCACGGACAGCGAACGACCCGTCCCGGACGGACCCACTCGTACTCACCGGGGCTGGTCGATTCCGTGGTGCCGCCGAGTTTCCCCTCGCAGAGCGGTGCGCGCTGGTGTGGACAGTCGTTTTTAATCGCATAGTACTCCCCGTCGACGTTGAAAACCCCGACCGAGAATCCGTCAAGGTCGACGATACGCCGCTCGCCGGCGTCGAATTCGGCAGCCGGACAGATCTCGAATCGCTTTTTCGTCATTGGAATCACTTCAGTTTACTTCCGTCCGTCGGGAGGTCCCACAGCTCGGCCGCGTTCTCGTGTTTGATCGCTTTCTCCATGTCGTCGTCCATCGGCGGCAGCCCCCACGTGGGGTCGTCGCCGTCCCAGTGCGGATAGTCCGACGCGTAGATGAGCATCTCGTCCGCGTGCATCATCTCGAGGATCTGGTCGTGGAATTCCGGCCGTTCGGGCTCCTCGACGGGCTGGCTGGCGAACCAGACGTTGTTTCGGATGTAGTGGCTCGGTTTCTCTTCTAGCCACGGTACCTGCGAACGGAGCCCCTTCCAGTTCTTATCGAGTCGCCACATGAAGTGAGGGACCCACCCGTAGCCACCCTCGAGAAACGCCCATCGCAGGTCGGGATACTCGACGAGGACGCCCTCGGTGACGAGCGAGGCGAGCTGTCCCATGTAGTACGCGCCGAGGAGCGTGTGCCACTCGATGTAGCTGTTCGGGTGACCGGCACCGGTCGGCGGATTGCTCGTTCCGTGTCCCTCTGAGAACGGGTGGACCGCCATTGCGAGGTTCTGTTCTTCGGCGGCCTCATACATCGGCCAGTACTGGGGCCGACCGTACGGTACTTCGGCTCCGCCGGGCAGCATCACCTGACGAATCTGTGGATGATCGCCGTATTCGCGGATGAGATCCGCGGCTTTCTCCGGTGCCTTCGGCGCGACGTACATCGACCCGATAAACCGGTTGTCGACCGGAAGGACGTCGTTCACCAACCACTCGTTGAACGCTCGCGCTAGTTCGTTAGCGTAATCGCGGTGTGGCAGTGCCGCGAGATTGAACCACGAATTCCCGGTCAGCATCGCGTAGTCGATATCATGCGTATCCAGATGATCGTCGCAGATCTTTTGGAGATCCGTTCCCGGTTTATTCCCGTCCTCCGTTTTCTCGTCTTGGCGAAGAAACTCACCGGGGTTTCGGTATAACAACTCCGGCAGTACAAGGCCATCGTCTCTGTAGCGTTCCGGGAGGTATTGGGCGATTGCTTCGTCGTCCGCCCACCGCTGGTGGATGTCTGCATCGACCAACGTTAGCTCCGACTCTGAGCGACAGTCCGTTCTCGCTCCCTGGGTATCCTGTGCCATGATCCAAGTATACATACCATCACGACCCCAGATAAGCCTTTCCCTATTTTAGATGGTGAAATCAGTCGTATGAACGCTTCAATAGAGGAGATTCGTCAGAAGAGCGATTCAGATCCTACTTAAAAATAGCCGCTACATTCGGTATTATCGAATGAATCGGCGAGAACATAGTTATCAATCATAATTGTAACGATAGATCCTGGGTGAAAGCCGATCCTCTGATCACTATATTCGACAATTCCGAATGTATATGTGTGGTGCCGCCGCTAGACGGGATATGGTTGACGAAGCAAATCGTCCGATCAAGGCCTTGTTGACGATGGATGATATCGTGACGACGCTCGAGGAAGACGGTGAGCGGGGTGTCACAGCGATCGCCGAGGCGATCAACAGACCGCCTAGTATCGTCCACGACTACCTGAGCACGCTTCGGCAATTGGGGTACGTGGTACAAGACGACGACAACGGTGCGTACGAACTTAGTTTCCGATACCTGGAGCTCGGGGGATGCGTCCGCGACGACGTAACGCTGTACAACGTGGCGAAGCCGGAGGTGAACACCCTCGCCGAAAAAACCAGCAGCGAATTCGTCACGCTGTCCGTCGAACAAAACGGAATGTGCGTCGCGCTCGACGTCGTCCAGAACGATCTCAGCATCTCGTACGACTTCACCGACGGGACGCACTTTCACATGCACTCATCGGCCGTCGGAAAAGCGATTCTCGCGCAGCACCCTGACGACCGCGTAACCGAAATACTTGACAGACATGGAATGCCCGCACACACGGAAAACACGATTACGGACCGTGATGAACTCGAGGCGGAGTTCGAGCAAATCCGCGAGGGAGACGTCTCGTTCGACCGCGAAGAATACAGGATGGGGATGGCATCGATCTCGACGGCTATCGAGGATTCGGCCGGAACCGCGCTAGGCGGCCTCAGTATTACTGGTCCTGCACATCAGTTGCGAGAGCCCGGTGTTGAGGAGAAACTCCAAAAAGAACTCCTCTCGGCCAGAAACATAATCGAACTGAATTACAGTTCGAGTGATGCGACCACCTAAATTGAGTCAAAACCGCCGGAAATAGTCCCCGTGATCGTCCCAATGATCGGTCGTTCCGCGATCTCTACCGTCCTTCAGCACAGCCACCGAACAGGCGGTTCAGGCTCTCGTCGTTCAAATTACTTTCAAGTCGATTTTCTGTTACCGAGAGTGATCCTCTCGAGTGGCTCCGCAGTAGACCGTGTGCTGATTCCTAAAACAGTAGTTCTGTCTGGCAGAACGAGGGAACGCCCGTTGCTGTGGAAGCCATTTGAATTACAATCATACTACCGTAATCCAATACTCAAATTCCGCACAGAGGATAGCTCAGCCAGAGGGCGACTCGCGCGAAAGAAAGAACGATAGAAACGGTACTGACCAACAGAACGGAACGGTCGGATAGTACTGTTCTCCATACGAGCGACTGTTCTGGGACTCGCAGCTAATTGGAGAGAGAAATACTGACGGCACTACGGTAGCGGAAACGAAAAATGAGGTAAGTGTTCTGTAATGCAGAACGCTTTGGAGCCAACTACAAGTGCACCCGGTGATTACGCTTCAACCATGGACCGCACGAACGCTCCAGTTGAATCAATTACCACCCTCTTATCGGTGGTAGAATACCTCGAGCAGGCAGACGAGGCGGGTGTGACCGAGATTTCCGATTCAGTCGGCGTTTCGAAAAGCACCGTGCACAACCATCTGACGACGCTTCGCGAAAAAGGCTACGTCGTGAACGAGGACGGTCGATATCGACTTGGGCTCCGTTTCCTTCGCATCGGCGAGACGACGCGGATGCAGACGGACCTGTTCGATATCGTGCGACCGCAGATCGAAGCCCTTGTCGAGGGGCTGGACTTAGTAGGTAATCTCACCGTCGAAGAGCAGGGAGAAGGCGTCTACCTGTACCGATCCCGCGGAAGCGACGACATCCGATTTTCGACGCGGGCCGGCGAGAGACACGACTTACACAGTACGGCTACCGGAAAATCGATTCTCGCTCACGCGTCGTCGGATCGGCTCGAGACGCTCCTCGAACGGATGGAACTGGTCGGTCACACCGAGAACACGATCACCGAGAAGGGAGAGTTGCTGGACGAACTCGACCGGATCCGTGATCGCGGCGTCGCGTTCGACGAAGAGGAGTACGGCCCCGGGCTCCGGTGCGTCGGGGTTCCGGTGTTCGGTTCCGACGACGCGGTAATCGGCGCGATTAGTCTCTCGGGACCCGCAGCCGACATGAAAGGGGAGTGGTATCGGGAAACCCTTCCGGACCGATTACGTGCAACGAAGAACCGAATCGAAGTGAATATCCGCGATTACTAACACACACAGTGCCGTTTTTCGCGGGAAAGCCTGCAAAACGTATATATGTGGAATCGACCAACAGGCGTCTGATGGCAGCGTCCCATTACGAGTGCACGAACTGCGGCACAGAGCTGGATTACAAGACCACGAAGCATAATGGCTGTCCGAGTTGCGGATTCATGCCGCCCCATAGCGCAGACTGAGGCGAATTAGAGGCGAATACGAGTCGCGGCGGGAGGCCGTTGCGAATCGCCGTCCGACACGGATGCAGCTAGGCCATTGCAGTTGTTAGAGACAGGACACGGCAGGACATTTTCACAGAATCTCTGCTTCGCGCACGGCGACACCGAGCGTGCGCTCGAGCGCCGAAACGGCGATCACAGACAGCTTCGTGGCGGTACCGACGGCTCAGTACTCATCATCCATATTGCGACAGGAGAGTTGGCAGCCGAGTCGACTGCTGTGAGCGTTCTGGAGCGGACGGTGATCGACGGGAACGCTCATGTCGCTGTATCGGCGGCGGCGAGCGTTTCGAACGCGCCCGAACACGGTAGTCTAGCGATTCACCGGCGTCAGAAGGGGCGAATACCCGCGGCACCGCAACTAACGTATACCAGCAGAGAGAACACACAGATGGAATGGCAACAGAGCACGAGAATTATATCGACGGACAGTGGAACGAATCGGAAAGCGGCGACACGTTCGAGGTTCGAAACCCTGCGAACGCCGCCGAGATCGTCGCACGGTATCAGGCATCGACGCGCGACGACGTCGAAACCGCGATCGACGCTGCGGTCGCCGCTCAGGACAACTGGGCCGGCACCCCTGGACCGAGCCGCGGTCAGATCCTCAAGGAGGCCGGAGAGCGCCTCGACACGCGGAAGGACGACGTAACGGAGACGCTCGTTCGCGAGGAAGGAAAGACCCGGAGCGAGGCCGCCGGCGAAGTCCAACGCGCAATCGACATTTTCTACTACTACGCGGAGAAGGCCCGCGATATCGGCGGAACGTCGAAGGCGCCGAGCGCGTCCGGAAAGGAACTCCACACGAAGCGTGAACCGCTCGGGACGGTCGGGCTCATCACGCCCTGGAACTACCCCATCGCGATTCCGGCCTGGAAACTCGCACCGGCACTCGTCACCGGAAACACACTGGTCATCAAGCCGGCCACCCAGGCGCCGAATATGACGCGAGTTATTTTCGAATGCCTCGACGACGCGGGGCTGCCCGACGGCGTTGCGAACTTTGTTACGGGATCCGGCAGCGAGGTCGGAGCCCCGTTGGCGTCCCACGACGACATCGACGGCGTCTCGTTCACCGGCAGCACGTCGGTGGGAACGGCGGTCGCTCAGTCCGCGGCGGACGACCTCAAACGCGTCCAGTGTGAGATGGGCGGGAAGAATCCGACGGTCGTCATGCCCAGCGCCGACGTCGACGAGGCTGTCGACATCGTCGGCGTCGGGGCGTTCGGAACCACAGGCCAGTCGTGTACCGCCTGCTCTCGAGCGATCGTCCACGAAGAGATCTACGACGAGTTCGTCGACGCGATCAGCGACTACGCGGAATCGCTCGAGGTCGGTGCGGGGCTCGACGATCCCGATATGGGCCCGCACGTCAGTAAATCGGAACTCGAGAGCACGCTCGAGTACGTCGACATCGCTCGCGAGGACGGGGCGACGCTGCAAACGGGCGGAAGCGAGGTCGACGGCGCAGCGTTCGACGACGGCTACTACGTCGAGCCGACCGTCTTCAGCGACGTCGAGAGCGAGATGCGAATCGCTCAGGAGGAGGTCTTCGGTCCGGTGCTCGCAGTCTTGAAGGTGAGCGACTTCGAGGAGGGCGTCGAGGTCGCCAACGACGTCGAGTTTGGTCTCTCCGCGAGTATCGTCACGCAGGATCTCACCGAAGCGAACCGATTCGTCGACGACGTCGAAGCGGGCGTCGCGAAGGTCAACGAGAAAACGACGGGACTCGAACTCCACGTCCCATTCGGCGGCTACAAGAACTCGTCGACGAACACGTACCGGGAACAGGGCGACGCCGCAATCGATTTCTTCACCAGCACGAAAACCGTCTACATGAACTACTGACCGCACCTCCCACGGCCCTCTGTCTATAGGTTTATTGGACCCGTTCAGACACCGGAGACAGCGTCTCTATGGAACTCCCCGGCACGACGCTTCGTGCTCTCATCCTCCATACGAAAGGCGATTATCGGGAGCGATTCGAGACACCACAAGCGTTACGCTTCGAGAGGACTAGTGTGACAGTATCATGCACAGCAGTGCAGAACTAGACGACGAATCGTTCGACTACGTCCAGAACGGTCGATCCGTTCGACGGGCGGACGTCATGCCGTCGATCGACGCGCACAGCCGTCTCGGTGTCGTCGAACGGCGGCAGTTCGACGCGCTCGGAGCGATCGCCTTCGTCTGCTCCTGTGTCGGCGCATTTTACGATCTGTATCGGCAGGATCGTGTTTCGACCGCGTCGGTCGTCGCGGACACCATCGACGACGACGATACGAGAGTAGCTGAGTACCTGGAGGAGAACGGATTCTACGCGTATCCGGACTTCTACACGTTTCAAGCCGCAGCGGAACCGGTCGATTACCGCTGGTTCGATATCTGGCCTGACCACAAGCAGGTTCGCGTCGAGACGGACCCGGAACCCGCGCTCCGCGCGATAAACGACCGAGCGACCACCACGCTGCTGGTACCGAACGAATCGCCGTCGCCGCCGTCACTGCACCCAGAAACACGGGAAAGCGCGGCGCGACGAATCGAGAGCTGCTATCTGTACTCGCCGGACGGCGATCTCGACGATCCGGACACGTCCATCCGGATCGAAACGGACTCCCTCGAGGAGTGGATCGAGGCGACCGTCGACGCTGACCCCGACGGCGTGCGGGACGAGCGCGCCCACTACTGGCGGAACCAACTCGCGAATCAACCGCTCGAGCAAGACTTCAAGCGGATTGATCTCGACCGGGCGTTCCACTACCTTCCAGGTTCTGACTGTTAGAACCGTCGGTACGGACTGTCTCTCTCGAGTGGGTTCGCTCTCAACTCGGTCCGTTCACAGCTAAACACGGCCATACGCTCTTCGGAGAGAGATTGTGGATAGTGAGCGCTGTCACTGAATGTTGTAACTGCCGCTGGATTCCGCTATACCTCTTCCCACGGCATCGGTTCGTCGTGAATCATCAGACTCGACTCGCGAGTGACGGTCCGTTCCTCCTGATCGATGGCGTCGATTCTGGCGACGTCTTCGGTCGTGAGTTCCAAGTCCCGCGCGGCCCAGTTCTCCATGACGTGGTCGCCGGTGGCCTTCGGAATCACCGCGACCCGGTCTTTGCTCAGCAGCCACGCCAGCGTCACCTGTCCTGGCGTAGCGTCGTGTTCTTCGGCTATCTCGACTATTGGCTCGATTTCCGTCACCTTCCCGCCGACGAGCGGCCGATAGGCGGCCAGCCAGTAGTCGTGTTCCTGCGCGTGTTCCAGTAGGTGATCCTGCTGGAGCAGCGGATGCATCTCGACCTGGTGAGCGAACAGGGGAACATCCAGAATATCGAGCGCCTCGTCCAGCAATTCCACCGTGTAGTTGCTCAGACCGACGTGTTCGACATAGCCCTGTTCATGGAGTTCCTCGAACGCGGCCAGCGTCTCCTCGGCGTCGTAGGCCTTCAGCGGAAAGTGGACGTATAGAAGGTCGATCGTTTCGAGGCCCAGTTCGTCGAGGCTCTCCTTCGTCGTCTCTATGACGCGGTCGTACTCGAGGTTTTGCGGCAGTACCTTCGTCGCGACGCAGACGTCCTCGCGCGGGACGTCAGAGCGGTCGATCGCTTCGCCGACGTACGCTTCCGTCCCGTACTGCTGTGCGGTGTCGACGTGGCGGTAGCCGCGCTCTAGCGCCGACAGAATGCTGTCGACGCACTTCTCTCGCTGGTCGGGATACCAGGTTCCGATACCCACCTGGAAGTCGCTATCAGTTCTCACGTTACACCGTTACTATCCTCGCACAATAATTATTCGCTCTCCGGAAGGTGATCGGCGCCGTGAAAATCCCGCTTTGAATCTGCTATTGCGTGAATCAGGTTACGGGGATCGAGCGAGATCGCGAAGTACAGCGAACGTTGATGAGAAGCGGTGATACGTGTGACTCGAAGCTTGTACTTCCGATTCGTTGCTCGAACACGGTGCGATGGAAACTGGCCGAGGATTTAATACGAGCCTCTCCGATACGAATCGTGTAGGCTGGTAACGGTCGACTCGATAAGGGCAGAAGCCCCTTGTATCGAGCGAAGCCAGAGACACGAAGATGATGAAAACGTATACCACGAATTCGACGAAGAGACGAAGCATTCAGATGAACACCTCCAATAGCGCTCGAGTGGGAGGCCGTGTATGCAGATAGAATCGATCGACGTCTATCAGGTCGATCTCCCCTACTCGGGTGGTGTCTACCACCTCTCCGGCGGCCGGACGTACTCCGAGTTCGACGCGACGATCGTTCGACTCACGACCGACGACGGTCTGGAAGGGTGGGGAGAGTCGACGCCGTTTGGTCCGAACTACGTCGCCGCTCACGCGCGCGGCGTCCGGGCCGGTATCGAAGAGATGGCGGACGCGGTACTCGGCTGCGACCCTCGTCAGGTCGATCGCGTGAACGAGACGATGGACCGGTCGTTAGCGGGGCACAATCACGCGAAGACCGCGATCGACGTGGCGTGCTGGGACCTGTTCGGAAAAGCGACCGACATGCCGGTGTACGATCTCCTGGGTGGCGGCACGGATACGAGTCAGCCCCTCATCTCCTCGATCCACGCCGATGACCCGGAAGCGATGCGCCAGCGGGTTGCCGAATACCGTGACAGAGGATACAAGGGCCACTCGGTCAAGATCGGTGCATCGAGATCGGAAGGCGGTCCCGGTTTGGACGCAGCTCGCATCGAGCGAGCGTTAGCGGATGCCGAACGCGACGAGTTCTTCATCGTCGACGGCAACGGTGGACTGACGTCCGAACACGCGCTACGCGTACTCAATCTCCTGCCGTCGAATCTCGATTTCGTCCTGGAGAACCCCTGCGAAACGTGGCGTGAAAACCTCTCGCTCCGAAGGCGCAGCGACGTTCCGATGTACTTCGACGAGCTGGCGGACGGCGACGAGTCGGTACTGCGGGCGGTCGCCGACGACGCGGTCGACGGCATCGGATTGAAGATATCGACGAGCGGCGGACTGACGCGCGGGTGTCGACACCGGGACATGTGTCTCACCGCGGGCATCCCTCTCAGCGTTCAGGCGACGACGGGGTCGGAGATCGCGTTCGCCGCGCTCGCTCATCTGGGTCAGACCGTTCCACCGGAATTGCTTCGGTGCGTTCTCGACTCGAGTGAGATGGTTACCACACAGACCGCGGAGTTCGACGCTGACGTCTCCAACGGCGAGGTTACGCTGTCCGACACGCCCGGCCTGGGACTACGCGTCGACCGAGACGTTCTCGGTGATCCGGTGGCGTCGTACTCGTAGACCACCATCGGGCGTCGAATTTCGCCTCGGTGATGTGCCCATCCGACGGAGAACGCGTTCTTCCTCCATCATAATTTTAATAACTCCCGTCCGCGTTAGCCGACACGTATGGTACCAGAGACCATGGAAGCAGTATTACTCACCGGACACGGTGGGCTGGACGAGTTAGCGTATCGAGAAGACGTCCCGGTTCCGGAACCCGGAGCCGACGACGTGCTCGTCGCGGTCGAAGCGTGCGGATTGAACAACACGGACATCTGGACCCGGAAGGCGGCGTACGGCGACGACGATACCGGCTGGAAGGGAGAACTCGACTTTCCGATCATCCAGGGAGCGGACATTACGGGAGAGATCGTCGACGTCGGTTCGAACGTTTCGGAGGGCCGAATCGGCGAGCGGGTCCTCGTCGATAACGCGCTCTACGCCGACGCCCCGAACGAGTTTCAGGCGCTCGTGGACGCGGACCTCATCGGAAGCGAACGAGACGGAGGGTACGCGGAGTACGCGGCCGTCCCGGCCGAAAACGCACACCGGATAGACAGTTCCCTCTCTGCCGCCGAACTCGCGACCTTCCCGACGGCGTACGTGACGGCAGAACGGATGCTGAATCGGGCGGGCGTCGGCGCCGGCGACGACGTCCTCGTCACCGGCGCCTCGGGAGGCGTCGGAACGGGACTCGTCCAACTCGCGCGACGACGCGGCGCACGCGTGCTCGGACTAACGAGCAGCGGGAAGGCGGACTCGATTCGCGAGATCGGCGCGGACCAGATCGTCGCACGCGACGAAGAGGAGCTCTCGACGGTACTCAAGGGCTGGACCGAGGACGGACGCGTCGACGTCGTGGCCGACGTCGTCGGCGGCGAATCGTTTCAGGAGTTCCTCGAGTCGCTTCGGCCGGGCGGCAGCGTAGTGACCGCCGGTGCCGTCGCCGGCCCCGTCACCGAGATAGACCTTCGGACGGTGTATCTGAAGCAAGTCGACGTCGTCGGGTCGACAATGGGGACGCGAAGCGAGTTCCAGGACTTGGTCCGCTACATCGAGGACGGCGACGTCGAGCCGTTACTCGCCGAGACGTACCCGCTCTCCGAAATCCACGAAGCGCAACGTCACTTCACCCGGAGCGATTACGTCGGGAACATCGTCGTGGAGCCGTAAGCGCCCGCTCGTCCGCTGTGTCGGAGTGAATAGACGCGAACCGATTCGGAGCGAATTCGAACGCGAGCGCTCGTTCGCCTCGACAGAACGTGTCAATCGCTTCCACGCTCTCGTCAAAGAGTCGGTCGTGAGCGGTCATATCGAGTCAGTTTTGCTGTCTCCCGATCACCTGTTTTCGCTGGAGTGAATGCCGATTCAGAAAACCCGAGATCGAGTGCTCCGACGATCGAGCCATCGACGGCGAAGCCGCCCGATCGGGTACGCGAGAGCGTCCTTCGATCCGCCACATCCGTCCGTATTGGTCGTCTCAGAACAGCCCGAGTTCTGCCAGCGTCTCTCGAAGGCGTTCCTCACTGGACGCGTCCATTCGATGGAGCGGACTCCGCATGGGCCCGGGCCGAAATGATACGTCGGGATGAATGCTGAGAGCGGATTTGACACCGCCGAGGTAGGGGCCTTCGTCGAGCGCCGTCCAGATATCCAGCATTGTGCTCTGTAGCTCGCGGACTCGCTCGTCGTTACCGTCCGCGAACGCCTCGTACAGCTCGACCGCGATCTCCGGGGGCACGTTCGAAACCGTACTGACGAATCCTGTACAACCGATCTCTAACTCGGCGAAGAGGAGCGTATCGACTCCGGCCAAGAACTCGAGGTCGGGGTTCCGATCGATCGCCCGAAAGAGCCACCCGACGTCGCCGCTCGAGTCTTTGACGCCGACGATACCGTCGATGTCGGCTAATCGATCGAGCATCCCGATCTCGAGTTTATTCCCAATCCTAGCGGGGTAGTGGTAGATGAACACAGGAATAGAGACGGCATCGACGACCCGTTGATAGTGGTCGACGATGGCTCGGCTCTCTATGGGATAGTAGTACGGCATTCCGACGACGACCGCATCGGCACCGTTGTCTTCGGCGTCGACGGCGTACGAGACGGTGTTTCGTGTACTGGGTGTACTCACTCCCGCGATGACGGGAACGTCGCTACCCACTTCGTCGACGACTGCATCGATGACGTCCGCTCTCTCTCGGGGTTTGAGCATCGGGAACTCGCCGTTGGTACCCAGTGGAAAAACGCCGTGAACACCTCGATCGACGACGAATCGGGCATGAGCAGCCGTCGCATCGTAATTAATCGTTTCGTCGTCATTGCACGCGGTAATAATTGGCGGAAGTACACCGTCGACGAGGTACTCAGCACTGCTTTGTTGTCGTATTGAGATCGCATGAAGAGCTTCGGTTACCGCTGTAATTAATATTATGGCATCCACGGGTATCGCGTGAACCACCCGGACCAATAACTCCACCTGCCACGATCCGTGCACCCCCATCGCGTTTCGCATCGTGAAAATCTTTAAGTGGTGTCGTACGAGACTCAGTATCATGGCCAAAGAGGCAAAAAATCCGATCCAGTCGGATCTGATGCTATTGGATCTCCTCGAGGGGCTACGGGAGCTCGACGGTGCGCAGTTGACCGAACTCGCCAAACACGTCGAGACGACGAAAAGCACCGCTCACAATCACCTGAGCACGCTCCGGCAACGGGGATACGTTGTCAAGCTCGAGGACGAGTATCACCTCGGCTACCGGTTTCTGGAAATCGGCGAGGAAACGCGATACCGAACGCCGCTGTACGAGTTCGCCAGACCGGAACTCGAGAGCCTGGCGGAGGAGGTCGAGGGCCTAGTCAATCTCTGTTCCGAGGAAAACGGGGAGGCGGTGTACCTCTATCGAAAGCAGGGAGACCCCAACATTCGGTTTTCTACCAAGGCCGGTGATCGGACACATCTACACTGTGTGGGCGTCGGGAAAGCGATCCTCGCACAGCTTCCGCGCGATCGGGTGATGGAGATCGTGGAACGACACGGGCTCCCGAAACGGACCGAACAGACGATCACAGATCCAGATGAGTTATGTGCGGAACTCGAAGAGATCCGCGACGCCGGCGTCGCCTTCGACGACGAAGAGTACGGGAACGGACTCCGGTGCGTTGCGGCGCCGGTTATGGGGTCGAACGAACGTGTGCTCGGTGCGATCAGCGTCTCGAGTCCCTCTTCGCGGCTGCAAGGCGAGTATTACCGCGACGAACTTCCCGAACTAGTGAAGAAGGCCGCAAACATAATCGAACTCAACATCAAGCAGTACTGACGGGGTGTTCCCCGGAAGTCATTCAATGGGGATCAGTCATCGACGGTGACGGGACCGCCGTTTGCTATCCGTTCGATCGGAGCACGCCGCCGGACACGGTTCCGATTCGCGATAGTCCCCGTACTCGAGTGCGTGAACTACTGGGAAAGCAGTACCACTGCACACACGGCAAAACAAATGCCGAGGACGTTGACCCAGCTGAGGGTTTCTCCTAATACGAGCACTCCAACGATCGTCGTCAAGAGGAGGTACATCCCGCTAATACTGGTCGCTATCGCCGCAGATCCGTCGGCTAACGCGATATAGTACGAAATCGTTCCGAGGCCGAGAAAGGACCCTGCGGCGAGCGCTACTCCTACGCCGGGATTCGAGAACGCGACCGGGTCCCCTGAGATCACGAGGTAACCAACGGTAACTAGCAAGCCCGCAACGTACGTGTACGTGACCGCCTGTTCGGCCGGCAGGCTATTCGTCGCAACTGAGGCGAGCGTCGCCCACCCTGCGTACAGCACCATCGCCGTTACTGCAAATACGACTGTATTTGACACAGGAACTCTCACACTGTATGTTGTATGAGGATGGTGAACAAAAAGATTTGGAGATCGGGGAGAGGGGCTCGGTACGACAATCGAAGGAAATCGCATCAACTCTCGGCGGAATCGACCGTCCGAGGCGGTTCAGGACGGGGCGATGACGACCGCCCCGGCTTTCTGCCCGTTAATCTTCGTCCGGGCTCATATCGATGCTCTCGTTGGTCACACTCTCGTTCGTTTTCTCGTGTGTGACCGACCCGAACGGGAGGTAATCGGGGATATCCTGTGCGATGTCCCAGTCTTCCTCCCGGGTGAGCAGTATCGGACTCGTCTTCTCGAGTTGGACGACGAAGCCGATGAACGAGAAGAGGCCGAGAACGGCAATGGGGAAGCCTGCGATGATCGTGAACTGTTGCAGGATCTGCACGCCGCCGATGATCAGTAGCAAGGAGGTGAGTAGTCCGATGATTAGACCCCACACGAATCGGTTTCCGACGGAGGGATCCAGTGTTCCCTCTTCGGTCGTGAAGATCGCCAGACTGACCGTTGCGGAGTCGATCGTCGTCACGAGGAACGTGAACACAAGAAGCATGAACAACGGAATCAGTACTTCACCGCCCGGCAACTGTTCGAGAATCGGATACATGGAGACTGCCACTCCGTGTTCTGACAACGCGGACAACAGCGGGACCTGACCGGTGTGCTGGAGGACTAGCGCGAACCCGCCGACCGTAATAAACCACGGGAACGTCGCGGCCGTACCCGCGACCATAGTGGCGAATACGACCTGTCTGATGGTCCTGCCATGACTAATGCGTGCGACGAAAATCCCAGTCATCGGTGCGAAACTGATCCACCACGCCCAGTAGAAGATCGTCCAGGCACTGACCCACGACTGGTCGCCGACCGCGCCGACGTAGAGCGACATCCCAACGAAGTTGCTGATGTACCCGGCTATGCCCTCCGCAGCCAGATTGAAGATCGTCGCGACCGGCGAGAAGACGAAGATCGCCGCCAGCATAAACAGGAGCAGAAAGATATTGAATATCGACAGTCGTTTAATCCCTTTCTCGATCCCGACCATTGCTGACGCCGTGTACCCGACAGTCAGTCCCGTTATCAACGTGATAATGCCGATGTCACCGATGGCGATCCCGTAGTTGTACGAGAGACCCGTGATGAACTGTTGAGCGGCTAATCCGACCGTGACGGTCGCGCCGCCGGCAGCGGCAACGACGGCAATGACGTCAACGATCTTCAACCAGCTCTTGTCGAGGTTATCCGCTCCCAAGAACGGCGCGAACACCGATGACGGCTTGAGGGGGACGTCATGCTTGTGAACGTACAACGCCAGCGGTACCGCGATAATGAGATGTCCGACCCACGGCGAAATTCCCCAGTGGAACAGCGTGTATTGCATGGCGCTGATCATCGCTCCAGCGGACTGTGCTTCTGCGCCTGACATCGGTGGAACCGTCTGATAGTGATACAGCGTTTCCGCTGCACCCCAGAATACCAGTCCCGCAGCGAACGTCGCGGCGTACACCATCGCTAGGTACGCGGGATAACTGAATTCGGGTGATTCATCCGGTTTTCCGAGCTTGATTTTCCCCCAGGGGCCGAACAGTACGAAGAGGAAAAATATCGCTAGAAAGAACACCAATCCTTGGAAATACCAGCCGAAGTTCGAGGTCAGAAACCCGTTTACCGACTCGATGGTATTTGCTGCCGTCTCCGATCGGAACGCGAGGAACACCGTGAGAAGTGCTGTCAGTGCGACTCCAACGGTGAATACGGTAATATCAATTTCATCATAAAACGATGCGAATTTTTCTCGAATTAGTTGATCTTTCATGGTCTAGCACCTTGCCTGGTCGTGATCACGTGAGCTGTTATCATGGATTAATGCCCGGTCCTCGTCTCTCGGTTCGATCCGTATCGATCGCCTGCACCTTGTAGCCGCGTTGGTGCAAGATAGCAGTAGTTACAGCCGTATACAACCGTTCGTACCGGTCGTATAACTCCTGCGAGTGAATGGCTTGCACCATAGCGCTACGTTTGCATTCCACACACATAATTGTTCCCATCAAAAATAATGCGTTTTCTGGCCTGTTGGACTGTCGCCTCTTACGGTGAACCGATCACGGACTCAACTTCGACGCAGACCGAGTTCGGACGGTGTAGAATGGGTATCCGAAAGACAGTCTCTAGTTATCGGGTCACGCTTCTAGCTCTGTCATGGACAGTTCAGAAGTGACAGGATTAGCTGGTCTTTGAGATGCGTATCGGTTACTGCCGAGCAAGCGAACCGGTCTCTCGGCTCGCGGAATCGCTCTCAAAGAGAGAGAGAGAGAGGTGCGATTCGTTCCGATGTTCCGATTCTTTTCTTTATCTATTGTAGAGAATTTTGTGATGCGAAATTGCCAGCTCCAACGGTCTGTATCGCACGTTCAGACCCCAACAGTAGTGAATTCTCCATACCGATCGTATTCGTAGTCGTGGTAACGTCACCAGTAGTATACACTGGTACGGTTGTAAATGCAGAGATCGACTCGTTTTGTGATGTGAAACCTCAGACAAAATTGGAAAAACATCGCGAGAATAGGTGTGGGCGTATAATTCAGAAACTGAAACATTAATCAAACTCTTATAAGAGATGATCGTAGTGGCGTTCGTGACGGACGCGAGTCTCAGCGATATTGGCACCGGCGTCGCGAGTGGCCCCCCCTCGGCCAGCGAGCCCGCGCGTACTACGCAGCGTTGGGCACGACTGGCGACTATCGCGATTACCATCGGCAGGACATATCTGCTCGAGACTACCGGTCTCAGAATTCTGGTCCGCGAGGAGCCGTTCAGTTCGGTCGAAGTGATCGTTCTCGAGTCGCCGATCACTGCGATCGGCTTGCCCTCACGGCGACCGCGGCGAGCCGAACTTTCATTGTGATAGGTGGGCGATAGTCTGCTATGGAAAACGAGTCCGATACCAGCGACTGTGGTGACGTCCCGCCGTGGTGGGACGAGAACGTCGACATCCGCGAGGAACTGGATCTGCCGGGCTACGACGCCCCGAAGTTCGAGGACGGAACTTACGTACACACGGTCGTCGACCGCCTCGAATCGCAGTTCGACTGTCAGATACAGTTCATCGATCCGTCGCCGTCGAAAGACAGCCAGTGGGAGGTCCGCGTCGACGGCCGCCCTGTCGAGACGGTGGACCGAACTCGAGACGTCGACGCCAACACGGTGTTTGGCATCACTGCGGCCGAGTTCCAGTGCGCCGTCGTGGAGTCGGACGTGACGATCACCGACTGAGCATCCGACCGACCATCCTCGGCAGTTTTATTTAACTGCGTGTCAAAACATTGTGTATCAGCACACGTATAGACAGTCTAATCGCGAATTCGAGCCGTCACGATGCGGAGAGTATCCTCGCTGTAGGAACGCACCTCGGTACGGTTCGAACTGAACGCGGGCGGGTGACCCAAGTGTAGCCACCTAACCAGAAAGTAATACGAGCGAATCCAGATCAAGTGACCAAAATAGTAGATGTTCGAAATCTTTCGTGACTACAGCGGCAAGCAACTGAACGTCCATGCGTTGGGTCTCGTGGTGTCCCTGTCGGGAGTCCTCGTCGTCGCACCCATGCTCCCGGAGATAATCGACTACTTCGCGATCACGTCGGCCGAGGCCGGCATCTCGATTTCGTTCATGTGGGCGTGTAACGCGTTCGCTCAGTACCCCGGCGGTCGGTACGCTGATCGACTGTCGGCCGGTATCATCCTATTTGTCAGCCAGAGCGTGATGATTGCGGGGTTTCTCCTGCTCGCGACCGCGATGACGTTCCCCGTGTTCGTCGTCGGCCTCGGACTCATCGGGTTCGGGTACGGCATGTTTGAGACGGCGGGATTCGTCCTCCTCGGAACCCACTTCGACGAGAGGCGAGGGCGAGCGTTCGGCGTTCGAGATGCCGCGGTCAACCTCGGGAGTGCGCTGTCGGCGCTGCTGGCGGTCGCCGTCGTCGGGACGACACAGTGGCGGAACGCGTTCCTTCCCGTCCTCATCTTACTTGGGTTCATCACCGTCGGGAGTCATCGGTTGAACAGCCACACCTACACTGTCTCGCGGACCCGTCTCGATCTGCGGACAGTCGGGCGTCGGCTGTTCCAGTCTCGCCAGACCTACGCCGTGTTGCTCGTCATGTCCGTCTCGATGTTTCTCTGGCAGGGGAGTGCGAGTTTCCTCCCGACCTATCTACAGACGGCGAAGTCGTTGACGTCGTTCGAAGCTACCGTTGGGTTCTCGCTCATATTCGTCATCGGAACGGTGGTTACGCCACTGGCCGGGATAGTGAGCGAGTACTGGACTCCCATCAAGACCAGTATCGCTGCGACGGGATTCGGTATCGTCGGGTTGACACTGCTGGTGGTAACGGAGTCGCTTCCGGGCCTCGCCGCCGCACTGTTCGCGTATGCCGTCGGCCTGACGGCGATCTGGCCGGTCATGTACATCTATTTAGCTGACATGCTCTCCGACGAGACGCTAGGGGGTGACCTCGGTGCGCTGCGGACGGTGTACTTCGCCGTCGGGAGCCTCGGGCCCGCGTACATCGGGACGATGGCGACGCGATTCGGGTATTCAGCGGCGTTCACCAGCCTGTTCGTCTGCTTCGGTCTCACTACCGCCGCGCTCCTCTGGCTCGCACGGGTGAGATAACGGCGGCGCTCGCGCGGTGACTAACGAGCAACGACATGCGAGTGCGATAGGCACGTCCGGGTGAGACAATCGACCGATCAGAGAGTTGAATCCGGAACGCCGCCGCAGAATGCGGACGCGAATCCTGAGCAAGGTAGAAAACAGCTCCGACAGTGGCCGTCAGCTCGCTCGTCTGCGTACTGCGGTCGCGCCCGAGGCTGGGAAGCGTGTCGAACGAGAGGACCGGAACCGCACCGATGAGACCTGCGAGTTGTCGAACGACCGGCTACCAGTGACGACCCAGTCGTTGAGACAGCCGACACCAACAACGGCGCCGACGGCCGCCGCATCAATGCCGGTAACGATACCGTTCTAGAGTCGAGCCTCGTACCGAGAAGTGCTATGGGGATCGAAAACGTCTCGACATCGTCGAACTCGACGGAGAGACGACGGGTCTCGAGGTCTGCGCGGCGAAGACGGCCTCTGGAAACCGCTGACGACGGCTTCGGCGTCTGGCCTCCGCGTCTTCGCCGGTTTCGCTGCGGTACTCAGAACGTGCCGTGTTCCTCGTAGGCCTCCGTCGCCTCGACGCCCTCGCGCAGCGCGTCTCGGACCGCGTCCTCAGACTCGGCCATCTCGTGGGCGTCTTCGGCCACGTCTTCGGCGATGTCTTCGGGAACGACGACGATGCCGTCGTCGTCGCCAACCACGATGTCACCGGGCGTGACGCGGACACCGCCGACCACGGCATCGGTGTTCCAGTCGATCAGCTCCCAGCGGAAGATACAGTCGACCGGGGACGTGTATCGGTTGAACACCGGGAACCCACGCTCGCGGATGACGCTCGTGTCGCGAACGCCACCGTCGATGACCGCACCGGCGACGCCGTTCGGTTGGAGCGACGTCACCTCGAGTTCGCCGAGGTGGGCCGACGTCGTGTCGTTCGTGTCGTAGATCATCACGCCGCCTTCGGGGACGTCCTCGTGCATCTCGAGGAAGCGACCGAGCACCTCGTCGGAGTCGACGCTCCGGTTCGGACGGCCGACGATGGGGAACGCTCGACCGACGATGCTCATCCCCTGTTCGAGCGGGGTAATTTCGGGATCGAGCCCCTGTTCTTCGTAGCCGTAGTCGTGCAGGACGTCTGCGATTGCGGGCGTGTACAGGTCTTCGTACGCAGCTAGCAGGTCGGAATCAGTCGTGTTGTCGTTGGTCATAGTATGGATGTCGTGTTGATGGGATGTTGTGCGGACGATGCGCGATCAGACGGTGACGATGACGAAGTCCTCCTCCTCGCGGACCGGGATCGACCGAAGTCGACAGCCCTTGTCGACGAGACACTCGCCGGACGTGACGTCGAACTCCCAGCCGTGCCACGGACAACTTAGGATCTCGCCTTCGCGGGACCACTCAAGTTCCGTTTCGAGGGACTCGCGATCGAACGTCCCCTCAACGGTCCCACTGAGAACCCCTTCACAGAGGGGGCCCCCCTGATGTGCACACCAGTTCGGGTAGGCGTGTAACTCGCCGTCGACGTTGAAGACGCCGATCTCTTTGCCATTCAGCAGGGCGATGATCCGATCGCCGTCGTCTAACTCGTCCGCACGAGCGACGACGTGTTCGTTATCCTTGAGGGCCAGATCTGCGGTTTCAGTGCTCATGCTTCCACGTCGATATCGAAGACCTCGGCTGCGTTGCCGTACAGCACGTCGTTGCGCTCGTCCTCCGAGAAGTCGCCCAGGTACTTCAGCAGTGCCTCGGTATTGTCAATGTCGTAGTGCGGGTGGTCCGTCGCAAACATGAGGACGTCCGGCCCCCACATCTCGATGAGTTGCTTCATCATCCCGGGATCGTTCGGTTCGTCGAGGGGTTGAGTGGCGAAGTAGAACTGGTCACGGACGTACTCCTCGGGCGTCTTCTCCAGTAGCGGGACTTCGCTCCGGCGCTGTTTGTAATCGCGGTTGAGGCGGAAGATGAGCGAGAGCCACGCCACGCCGGCCTCCTGGAACACGAAGTCGATATCGGGGAACTTCGCTGGCGTCCCGTTCTCGATCAGGCTGGTGAGGTTCAGCATCTGCGAGTAGACGTGAGCCAGCGAGTGGTTCGCCATGTAGGTCTGCAGTTCGTGTTGGAGGATCGGGAAATCCAGTGCCAGCCCCGGAGCCGCCGCACCGTGGTAGACCACCGGTAGGTCGTTGTCTTCGGCCGCTCGATAGATGGGATCGTACTTCGGGTCACCGAGCGGTGTCTTGACGCCAGACGAATTGAAGAACACGCCACAGATCTGGTCCTCTTGTGCTACACGGTCAACTTCTTCGGCTGACGCTTGTGGGTCGTGGGGGACGACGGACGCTAATCCACGGAAGTTCTCCTGTCCATCGAGGAACCGTTCGATGAGAACGTTGTTCGCGGCTCGGTTGAGCGCTACCGCCTTGTCGGTCTGCCGAACCATATTGAGCTCCGGCAGCATGTTCACGATTGGATAATCAACATGGAACTCCCGCGAGAGGACATCGTCGATGTCCTCTTGTGGGTCCGTAACCTGCATCAGTTCGGTCGGCAGTTTCCCGCTGATATCGCGGTTGTAGTTGTCCGTCGGGTAGAGACCGTCGTACGACGACCGATCAGGCTGCAGGTAGTACTCGACCTCTCTTCGGTAGGGGTCCTCGAGGTGGTCCAGCATATCGCGCTGGATCTCTTCGTTGCGGAAGGACGTGTGAACGTCCATGTCGATAACTGGTACCTCCTTGAGCGTGTCGGCGAGGGGATTATCTCGCGCCTGCTCGCTACGTTCGGCTAGACTGTCCGTGTTGCTGGCCATACAGTGTGGCTGTTGTTCACGATCGTTATAAGTATTTCCCTTATCGAGGCTCCGAAGAGAGAACATCTCATTGGTACCGTGCTTTATCACATGAAATCCTCGTGGGGTGGCGTGTAGTATGTCGACTACGCTAGCGTAGCCGGATCGGTTGCAGAGTAATGAAGGTCGTGACCTGCTCCCGCATTGATCAAGAATTGGGCTGTTGGTCCGCTCTGTATACGGTAGAGACATACGCCGCGTCCGTTCTCGTAGGTCACCCAATTCGCCAACTCCTCATTTTGTGAATTATATGCTTCGTGAGGCCACTCTCCCCGACATTTCGTGTATTCGCCCGTCTCAGAGAACCTCTACTGCGTCCAATTTTCAAAAAATTTTATTTTACGTTAGTCGGGCCCTTTGACTATGGTTCGGGATCACCTGCTCTGTGCTTGATTTTTGTATGGCGAAACTGCCGGTGAACCCCCTTTGTCAGTGTCTGACTCGTACCCGCCCAAGACGGTGGTGAAGCTGTTTCTGGGTGACGTCTCTACGCTGATAGGGTGGGTTAGTGGACTACCCATTCATCACATTGTTTCGCATTGCAAAACGGTATTGGATTAAACGGTCTATATTGACTACGGACATTACTGATAGTAGTGTTTCCCCTGCTGGTTCCCATCGCTGGTAGCTGACGGCTTACACTTCCTCCAGACACTACGGCGGTAGCTTGTAGGGCAGCGCCACCGCCGTACCGACGCGTAGTGTAGTAATTACTGATAGGAGTGATCTCGACTATCGTCTTTCGGGCGACTTAGCCCGAGAGTTCGGGCTCAGAGCTCAATTACAGACGTATGGTTGTAACACTTCTGTTTTAATTACCACCTATATAAGTGATTAAATGCCCCGAAACCGTCTAGTTATCGCAGTTTGAGAAGCGAGCAGGTCGTAGAGCTAGTTTGGCTATGCCGCTCGTAGACCGGCTCAACGAGTGCTACGCGGCGAAATTTGATGAATCTTGGGAGCGAGTGCGAGGCGCTGTTCAGATAAGGCTGAGAAGTGAGGCGTGGCGTTTTCAAAGTGATTCATGTCCGAAAACGCACGCCTCAGACCTAGTATCGGCCAGTTCGACTTGGATTTTGTGGAGCGAGAAGCAACACCGCGACTGTTGATGAAGCTCAGTATTCAGCTCCATCTTGCTGGACTCGCGCTTTCGAATACTGTTCGAGTTCTCGAGATATTCGGTGTTGAACGGGCTCGATCGACGGTTCATAATTGGTTCACAAGGCAGATCTCCAGCCCGATTCCTGTCGAAGTCCGGATCATATTGCGGTTGACGAGACGGTGATCCGACTTGACGATGACCAGTATTGGCTGTACGCCGCTGTCGATCCAGAGTCAAACGAATTAGTCTATACAAAGTTTGAGCCGACTAGAACCAAGGTAATAGCCAGTGCGTTCTTCACGGAATTACGCGAGAAACACGACATTGATGTCGCGGTGTTTCTCGTCGATGGCGATAAATCGCTGAACTACGCCTGTCAGCGACATGGCCTCAATCTCAGATACGAACGACATGGGAATCGGAACAGTGTCGAACGTGTCTTCCGTGAGATAAAACGTCGAACCTCATCCTTCTCAGACTGCTTTAGTAATGCTTACGCAGAAACTGCTGATCAGTGGCTCAGATTGTTCGCCTTCGCATGGAATCAGCTAATCTGAACACTACCAGCTAACCAAACATAGTCTTCTTTATCACTCGTCCATAAGCACAAATAGTGTCATATATCCCAAATGTTGGACACGTTCGTTATTTCAATTGCACTCAAAAATCGTCTTCGAGAGGGAGTTAGTCTATATAATGCGTTTGCAGAACTAAAACATCTATTTAACTTTCCAGATGACCAATATCCAGAGTGGCATCCTGCTCCGTATTCGTTTCGCGGAATGGTCAAACTCTTCTATTATCGAGAAATCACTGGAGAAAGCTATCGGTCACTGACACGCCAACAAGAACTTGCTGACTTGTTCAATCTAGAACGAATACCTAGTGAATCTGTCCTCTCACGGGCCTGGCGGAATCGCCTTGATGAGGCGGGCCGCACCTTCATCACCAATGGGGCTCACGATCTGGTCTGGTTAATTCATGATGCGGAGTTCTCTGTTCCTGAAGTACGTCCATTACAGGAGATTGAGCCATCCCTCAACGAACCGGGCGACAAGGAATCTGAGAGTGAACCCACCTTTACCGACATTCAGATCACCCGGACGACTCAGCTCGCACGGATCATGCATTTAACGCATTTGACTCTGATAGAGCTGAGAACGCAACCTACAGCGATAACCGCTTTTTTGAACTTCAAACATTCATTGGAATGTCTGGGTGTGGGACGCCATAGGGAGCAAATCGATTTCAACTTCGCCGGGGCAAAGAATACGGTCCCCACGGTGATACCCATCTTCGGACAGTCAAGCAATTCGATCCCAAGAATCTACTAGATGAATTTCAACAAGCAACAGGACGGCTCCTCTCAGTAATTCAGTCAGAAGTTTCATTCCGCCGTCCAGTTACCGTCGCGATCGATATTACGACTATTCCATACTACGGCGATGTCTCGGAGATGGGAATGGTCAGCGGGTCAAAAGATGGCGAAGGAAAGGTGTTCAAGTTTGCGACGCTCTCGATTGTTGGTCAAAATATTCCAATCATACTTGCCGTCGAACCAGTTCGTGAGAGTTCAGAATGGGATGATAATCCACCTAACCAGACTCATCGGGTTGTCCGCAAGCTTGTACGCCAAGCCCAGGAACACCTCCCGATCGAAACAGTGCTTTGTGATGCTGAGTTCGACTCAAAGAACGTGTATCAGACGTTATCGAATCTAGGTGTAAACTATCTCATCCCAAAGCGAACGTTCGGTACAGAACGAGAAGCTATCGATACAATGGAAGCTGATGGGCAAGATGTTGCTGTTGAGTCTGTCTCTGTTCACGTCACCCATGGATCACACGCAATGCGGTTTCTCTACGTACCCTCAACAAAAGGAAGTGGGACAGCAGTGTTTGCAACGAACGTACCGGTCGGTCCTGCGGAGGCTGAAGCGTTCTGTCAACGATATAGTTCACGTTGGCAGATTGAGAACGAGTATAAGAGTATCAAGAACGACTTCTTAGCAAAGACTTCCTCAAAAGACTACCGTGTGCGCCTGTTCTACTTCGTATTCGCAGCACTTCTCCACAATATCTGGCGACTCACTGATTTCCTATTGAAGGCCCAGGTTGACCCGGAAATTGACTATGCACCTGTCCTGACAGCAGGAGAGTGTGTTGAGTTGGTTTCTTCTGCACTGATTCCTCCTGACTAACGTAAGGAGGGGCCTCGGTTTGCTTTTCCGTGAGTGGAAACACTCTCAGACGACGAGTATTTGGAGCGGTTTCCGCACAGTTCTGACCCTCTACTCAGCGATCCATTCTGACCATGAACTATATCGGTAGATACGTCCCGAATCTGTTCGAATATCTCCCCGAAATAGCCCATCCTCCGAAACTGTGGGGTCGCCGCCGAGAAAAATCCATATAGCCGTATTTGCTTTATGAGATGTGGTTTTGTATGCTCGAGCACCGGAGACTGCCGAAATCAACCGCGAGGGACGATTTCACATTCACTTGATTAAATACCAGTTTAACCAAGGGACTTTACTAAGGTCGATACTGTACCCCACATACGAATGTCTATACCCAGCAAGAGAGGCCGTAACTCCGAGGGTACGACCGTCCAAGAGGCGGTCACGAACTACCTGAAGTACAAGATCAAAGCCGACGGGTCAGAGACGACCATGCGCTCGCCGCTCGTGTCGTTCGCGGAGCACTGCCGAGACAAACGTGGCGTTGAGTGCGTCGACGAGCTGACCGACCAAGATATCCGCGACTACAGCGAGTGGCTGTACGACCAGTCCAAGATCGAGGACGAACTTGCGGAGTCCACCGCGAATACGTACTTCGCCTACGTGCGCGCCTTTCTCTCGTGGTGTGTTCGTGAACAGCACCTCGAGACGAATCCAGCGAACACGAACACGGCGATGGACCCACTCCCCCAAGACGACGGGAAACGGAAAACGCAGTACTGGTCTGAGGACGACCGAAAGCAACTCGCGGCCTATGCGACCAAACGCGTCGATATGGCGCTCGAGGGGACTATCCGCACCGACGCGAAAACAGCGATACGCGACCGGGCGATCGTGGTGATGCTCGGCGGCACCGGCGCTCGTGGGGCCGAACTGTTTGCCGATCCGAAAGACGAGAAACGGCCCGGTCTCCGCTGGTCGGACGTCGATTTCGAAAAGCGACTGATCGAAGTGTACGGAAAGTCCCGTAAGTACGAAGACGCGCCGTTTCCCGAAAGCGTTCACAGCGTCCTCGAGCGCTGGTACGAGTACCTCGAGCCGCCGACCGACGAGTGGCCCGTATTCCCGACTGGCCACTACGGATCAAAAAGGGGCGCGTTGGCCGAAGAACTCGGCGAGGAACGGGTGTTTTCGGCACTCGAGGGTAGGGGTGAGGCCGGGAAGACTGCGGTCCTCGAGCGGCTACACCGCGAACACGAGGTGCCACCGCCGTCGATCTCGAAAGAGGGCGTCCGCTGACTGTTGAAACGGCTCACGAAAGAGGCGAACATCAATCCCGACGGCGACTACGATTACCTCACACTACACGGCGCACGACGGGCGCTTGGACGCGACCTGTACGCCAACGGCATGTCTGAAAAAGCCCAAGAGGCACTACGTCACAAATCGATCGAAACCACGCACGAGTCGTACACGGACCTCCAAATGAAAGATGTCTCTGACAGTATCGACGAGGTTCGGGAGTAGCCACCTGTCCCCGATACCTTCAACTATGAAATTCACGTACCAATGAATATAGAAACGGCTGACTCGTGCGCGGTCTGTGGCCGCGAGACTGAGTATCACCAACAGCGGATCAACGGTTCGTCACTCACCCGCTGCCGGCGACACTCACCGAAACGCGGTCGCATAGTCGCGCTGGCGGACCGTCTGACCCCGTGGGCGTTCGCCGTCGGTATCCAGGCAACGGTGGCCGCCGCGTTCGCGCACCTGTTCACCGGATTCTCGCTCCATTGGACCGGGAACGATTTCCCACTGAAGTACGAATTCGTCGAAGAAATGTGGTGGTACGTGGCGATACAGACACTCGGAAACTGGGCGTTCACCGCAATCTCGGCGGTGATCGTCGTTTCGAGCGTCCTGCTTGTCGTGATGATCGTGTACGAAAAGCTCCGGCCAGCGGAGTAGTCGCTATTCGCCCCGAGCCCGTTCAAGAACAGCCCCGGCCGTCTCCTCACCCACTCCGTACACATCTTCCAACCGCGCCCTACTCGACGCCCGCAACCCGTCTAACGACTCGTACTTGCGGGCGATCGCCTTCCCCGTCGCCGGCCCGACTGTCGTCCAGAAGAATACCATACTGAACGTCTGCTTTTTCCCCGTGCGAGGCGTACTATACTCTATGTCACAACAGAGGCAAGGGGCGAAAGTAATCCGTAACCGAGCGAGGGCTGCGGAAATCGAACAGTTGCACCATCAACTGGCAGAGGTGAAGGCTGACCAGCGCCAAATGCTAAATACACTTCGCGGAGTGCTCCATGCATCGGAGATGGAACTTGGTAGCTTGTGCCCTCACTGTGGTGGCTCATACATGCTTATCAAAAACGGGTTGATGACCTGTCCAGCATGTCCGAATCGAGTCTCAGTCTAATTTCAGTTTCAAATCAGCTCCAACACTGCCCCAGCCGTCTCGTACTCACCGGCGATCGTCTTCGAGACCGCTTATAGGAGGCGAGCCACGAACTCGCAGATGGCGTCGCCTGCCTGAATTCGACAGGGTAACGACTATTTAAGTATGACTCACACTATCACACTGCATCGCACCGGCACACAACTCCATTAAACGTACCAGCACTGAACCAGAACGACCCCACTCGGGCTGTTCGCACCCGTAGGGAGACTGGCGCGTCTTGCCGACCGCGTCTGTCCCTTTGTGTACGACCCTGAAAAAGTAGTCACCGTGTCTGTGGCGGCCGCCGGATACGCGACCCGCTCGCGGATGGCCGCAGCCGCTCGTTCGCTGCTACCCGAGATACTTTCTCACCGTGCCAGATTGATCTCGCGAAAGGCGTGCAGTGGCTCGTACTCGCGGCTGATCGCCTTCGAGGTTGCCGGCCCGACGCCGTTCGCGTCTTCTACCACGAGCAGGGAATCGGAGATTCGCGGTCTCTGAAACGGCGAGTGAACCCACTCAGATTTTCCTCATACGCCTGCAATGGATGGCCCAATAGTTATCCGTGGTACTATCACACGTTTATACGATCTGCCCTACTGGTACTCGCGTCCCAACCGAGAACAGAAGGGGGCAGATTGCACAGCGAACCGATACGGCACACGTACCTCGTACCGAATGCCTGCACTGAACCACTGAGAATCCAGGCCCTTGGGACCGCAACATCCCCGGCTGTGGCAAGTACAAGCGCGAATTTCTCCCGCGCTTGTACGCCCGGCCGCGGCCGTGAAAAGCACGTCATGAGTCTATAACGGCCGCGGCGACGGGGTTCTGTATGGAGGCAAGGCGGCCGTGGGCGTAGTAGGCGAGTGTTCCCACGGCGACGACGGCGTAGAAGGCGGTTTCGAGGGATTTGTGTCTGCTACTGAGTGCAGTTGTTACGGCCGTTGAAACAGGCGTGATACTCCGTCCGAAGTTCGACCTCGCTTATATGACTCGCGTCTCTCTCAATGGCTATGGCAATGGCAACACAGAAAGCAGCCGGCATCTGCAAAAACTGCGGAAAGGTGGTCGCGGTATTCCATTCAGAAGATGGGGCTGTCGTGCCGATCGGGTCACGGGGTGGGTGTACCTGTGGAAGTTCGGAGTTTCGGCTGTTGTAAGTCACGCTCTATCGCCGACAGAGGCTACTCAGCCGCCCGATACCGATCGATCCGCATCTTATTCTCGGCGTAGGACCGACTCGAGTCATAAATCGGATCATCGGGTAACGCAGCCTCGCCGTCGGGGACCGTTTCGACGGGAACTCGGTCGCGGCGAGAACCTCTCGAACCATCGACTCCCACTCGCCGATCGCCGACTCGTCATCCATCATCCCGCGCAGGCGCTCGAAGGCGTCCGTGACCTCCGCATAGGCGTCGTTGAACTCCTCGAGCCACTGGTCTACGTCTTCGAGATCGTCGTCGACGCCGGCCTCTTGTAGCGCTCTGGCGACGCGGTCGGCGACATCGTCTTCCCACTGGTCCCCGCGCCGGTCGTTCTTCGACGGGAGGTCGGGGTCGGTGTAGCGCTCGAGCGCGTCGCGAACGATTCGGCGGAACTCATCGGGGTGTTGCTCGAGGGCGTTCAACTCGGTCGCGCCCGCGCCGTGCTGTTGTTCCCACTCGGTCACCCGGCGATTGTACGCGACGCCACCGGTTCCGGTGGCCTCGCTTTCCTCGATCGGCTTTCGCGGAAGGTCCAGTGCCTCGATTTGGGCTTTCGTCACGGCCAGCCGCTCGATCGTCACCCGTTGCTCGAGGTCGCCGCGTTGCTTGAGCCACGCGAGTTTGCCCGCAATGTTCGCCGGCATATCGTAGCCTTTCGGGTCGAAGTCGGCCAGATACAGGATTACCGCCGGCTTCCCCGCGGCTTCGATCCGTTGGGCCAGTTCGTTCGCGACGGTCAGGGAGAGGTCACCCTCGCCTTCCACGACGACGTTACAGCCACAGTCGGCGGCCAACCCGCCCTCGTTGCGGATGTAATCGGGGAGCGTCTTTTCGGACCACAGTTCGATGTGATAGGGCGACTGGCGGGCCTCGTCGAACGACAGTTGCTCGCGTGCGCTCGCGGCCACGCAGTCGGCGGCCCACTCCGAGTAGTCTACTCGCTCGCGGTCGAACACGAAGTCGGCGCGAGCCTCTGGATGGGGAATCTGTGGCGTCGAAACCCCGGGGAGCGGCGACATGATCGGGATCGGGCGCGAGTGTGTGCTCGCCGTACTCAGTGACGGTCCTGGTATCGGCGCGCTTGTCGATAATGCCGTCGAGCGGAATGTAGCCGAGAATCCGAGCGAGGACGGCACATTCCTCGAGATAGCCGTAACAGTGCTGTGTGTTGTCGTAGACCTCCCACGAACAGTTTGTCGGTGGTTCCACGTCCGCGTTGCTCATGTAGACGGTGTAGTGCACGTCGCGGACGTGGATGCGGTCACTCTCGCGCTGTTCGACGGCCTCTCGCCAGAGACGACCGAACCACTCGGCTTTCGCGTGGTCGGCGCTGGTGCCCTTGTACTTCGGGTCGCGACGCCGACTCTGGATGAGCAGGTCGTCTACGTCGACGCCGTACTCGTCGGCGAGTGCATCGATTTGTTCGCGCGGAGAACTGTGCTCGCAATCGTGGTCGTCAGGTGGCATTGATGCTTTCCTCGAGAATGGCGGTCAGTTTCGGGTTGTTCTGGGTGCGTATTTCCGCCCACTTCCAACACCCCGCCCCGCTGGACGCCGGTAGCGTCCGTCGGACACCAACCCTGTTTGAATACAGCAGGACTCTAGTGTGTATGGCGTACCTGTCGCGAGCGCGCGGGACACATAGACAGCGACATCCGAGACGGTCAGGAAGCGGCCGCTGGAGTGTCGCCGATACTATCACGCCATGTTGTCCATGGTGTGTGCGAAACGAAACAGGGCCGGACATAGCGGAGTAGCAGCGATAGTAGTTCGATTTCTCTTTTCAGAATAGCCTGTAAAAATCGCGGTAAGTACAGGAATTCACGTATCATTCGGTCTGTTCGACTGTAACTAAATACGATTACACAGAAATATTTTGTAAACAGAGATGGTTGACGCCTGTATGAATCGTCGGCGGTACGTACAGATACTTGGTGTTGGTGGAGCGCTCTCGCTCGCAGGCTGCATTGGTGGTAGCTCAGCACCGGATAAGACCGGAGTATCCGGAGAAACATTGACGCTCGCGACGGCGACGACAACCCGCGATAGCGGACTTCTTGACGAGTTACTCCCAGGCTTTCAACAGTTGGTCGGAGCGAGAGTAGAAACAATCGTACGTGGAACAGGAGCGACTCTTCGAACTGCCCGAGATGGTAATTGCGATCTTGTTCTCGTCCACGCTCGCCCACTGGAAGATGCTTTTCTTCGAGAGGGACACGGCATTAATCGGCGGTCGGTCATGGTCAATGACTTTCTAATAGTTGGTCCATCAGACGACCCTGCCAGTGTAGCTAGAAAGGAACCAATCGAGGCATTCAAGGCCATCGCCGATGCCGAGGCAACGTTCTTGTCAAGGGGGGATCGCTCGGGAACCCATCTCCGCGAACACCAGTTGTGGAACGAGGCGGGGATTGAGCCGACGGGATCGTGGTATAGTGAGTCTGGTCAAGGGATGGGAACCACGCTCACCATGGCTGCAGAGAGTGAGGCGTATACTTTGACTGATCGCGGGACATTTCTCAACGTTGCCGATGATACACTGGTGGCCCATGTCGCCCACGGCATTGAGAATCCACCACCACTGCTCCGGAACGAATACGCCGTCATCCCGGTTAACCCTGCCTACCATAATGTAGCATATCCGCTGGCCATGGCCTTCGTTGGTTACGTCACTGGACCGGGCCAAACCCGTATCAACGAGTTCCGAATTGGAGATGAGCAAGCGTTTCGGCCACTGGGTCCATCCCGGGAGCCAACCTTCCGGCAATACGTCCCGAGTGATTGGCAGAGGACGGATAAGTCCTAACACCTCGTCATCCTTGGTAGAACAATTTTCTTCATCGATATCACTTTTCGGCCGGACAGTAGAAACTGATAATTCCCGGTTGTGGACCTCTTTGACGACGAAGTGAGCAATCCTCCGAACGAACTCTCGGACATCGTTGTCGAAGCGATTGCGCCATATTCGAGACAGCACGGTTTCATCAGGGATGTGATCCAGCCCGAACGGTTCGGCAAGTTCTTGATATCGAGCCAGAATTCGATAGCTCTCTCCGTAATCTCCCGGTAGATGAGGAGTCGAACCATCCCGAGAAACGAGTCCGGAACGGGGAGCCACTCTGGATAGTTATCATCGTGATATTCGGTTCGAATCGTACTCTTAGCGATGCTCAATGGCAGCGAGTTGCCTATTTGAAGCTGTTGAATAATTTTGATGCCCGTGTGGGTCTCAGTCATTCGGGAGGCACAGTCCGAGAGCGGGTCCAGTGAGTCCGTCATCTATTCTTGGATGTACCGTCAGGAAGCACAACATATACAATCCATTTTTCAGTAAGAAAAGTCAAATTGATGTCGATATACACCAATCCCGAATCCCCGAGTGCACCGAGCTCCGTCGAGCCGCCCGAAACGCGTCGGCTGCGAGCGACCTCGCACAACCAATCGAGCGGTCGCGGAGCGGCGACGGCCGATCGATGTCAGTTCCGCCCCTCGAATACCGGACAGTACGCCGATTCCAACGGTGGGGAAGACGGCTGACGGCGCTGCCATGATACGAACGCTCCTCGCTCGGCTCGCTGACAGCTGTCATGACGTTCGTGTCGCTGATCACATACGGGTTCGTCGTCCTCACGCCCGGCGATCCGGCCCACACGATCCTGCGAGAGCAGCGACAGACCCCGCCGTCGGAGCTCGAAGTCGAGGTCTTCCGCGCCGAGCACGGACTCGACGAACCGTTCCTCACCCGGTACCTCTCGTGGCTCGGCGACGTTCTCCACGGCGACCTTGGGACGTCGTACTGCCGGTCCAAACCCGTCACGTCGCTGTTGCTCGAGTAACGGAGACACAATCGAACTCGCCAATATCTGTCAAAAGAAGACTACCCGCCAATCGGTACACCACCAAACACGAGGATGGCGATCAGCCAGTAGGTAACATACAGTCCGCCGAGCAAGAACCCCTGCCACCGTTTCAGTTCGCCCTCGTAGAGGAAGTATGCCGCGAGTGCCGTCACGATGATCACCGAAGGGAGATGAAACGTCAGCACGGATTGAGAGATTTCGAGATCACTCAGCAACATGATCACGCCGACGTTACCGGTGACCGAGAAGAGGACACTTCCGATGACGTTTCCGACGCCGATTTCAGGAACACCTCGTCGGACCGGCTCAATCGTCAACATAAGATCCTCGAAGGTGAGGATCACTGTCAGCACGGTCGCGCCGAAGACAGTCTCGTCAATACCGAAGCCGTCGATGACCACTTCTGAGCCCGCCTCCAAGAGCATTGATGCAAACACGATTCCCACCAACGCGAGGATCGACAGACCCAGCCAGATCCACCCAGCAGCGGGACGCCTGCCGACGAGCCGATCCTCGGGAATCTGCGAGACTGATGATGGGAGGGCGACACCACCGTCTGCTTGTATTTCTTTCCCAAGTTCGGTGTTCCGGAAGACAGGTGTATCGCGCTGGTACTCACGAACGATAATGTAGCCGAACATTACGACGAACGCGCCGAGCAGCATGATCCCGTGAACGAACGTCAGTGTCCCAACGAGGACGAACGGGATCAACAGCAGTGGTGCCAGCGCAAAGAGGACGACGTAATCAGACGGGATATCGACCGGGAATGGTTTGATAATCGCCGCGAGCGCGAGTGTCACGCCGATAATCGCCAAGCCAGTCCCCAGTGCCGTCCCGAGTGCAGCACCCTCAAGGCCACCAGCAGAGAGCACGAGTGCAAGGATCGTATCGTCGAATTCGAATCCCGTGAAGACAATCGCAAGTGCGAACAGCGAGATTTTCAAGCCGAACGCCGTTCTCGTGAGATAACTGATCAACTTCTCGACGCAGAACGTCAATAAAATGCCGCCGCCAATAAGAACGAGTACTGCACCAACCAGCCCCTGTCCTTCAACGAATCCCTCAATAAGGCCCTCGATTCCTCCTTCCCCTTCTGCTTCTCCACCCTCTTCACTCTCCTCTTGTGCAAGGACGGGGGTAACGGAAAGCGAAACAGCAACTAACACGATGAGTCCCACGGTGAGGATCTGTGTTCGATCCATATGGGAACGCACGTCATACTCGCATATGAAACCAAAGCGTCATGTATACAATTCCCTTGGAAAAGTATACACGGAGACTCAAATGGTGGACTGATGACGAGAATCATCCAGTGACAGGTAAACACTCTCACGCTGTGAAGTACGCACACATACATAGCAATAGCAAATTTTCTCCTTTGTCTACTTCCTACGTTAAATATAGATTACAAATCTAGTATGTTCATTCAATACTACTTCGCTAAAATATCTATTTAGCAGGGTTGGCAGCCATTACCCAGCCAAGCGCATGGTCGCGTTCCGACAGCCCGTAGTAGCGCATCTCGTCCGGCGAGACCGGCCAGACTGGGGCGATTACACGCCACTGGTAGTAAAGGAGTTTAACCCAGCGGGAATCACCGACTGCGGCATACCGGCCAATGTCGAACTTCGGCCCGGTTCGCAGATCGGGGACCACGCCATGCAAGTGCGAGAGATACGTCGATAGCGTCCATCCCGTTGTCTCTTCGTAGACATGCACCGTCCCAAACTCGTCGGTCTTCTCGATGAGTAGGTTATAGAACTCCCGATACCCGGCGGGCGTGCCGTCTCCCATCCGAACCGCGACCACGTTGTCTTTGGTCGCCTGAAGAATCTCGAACATAGGGGATGTCGTCCACTCTGTGGTCGTGAACTCGGAGGCAAAATCGTCTGTCATTGTTAGTGTGCGTGATTGTTCAGGTACGTGCTGCGGTCGCCATAGCCGGGACACAGTTCGACAGTAGCGTGATCGACGCCGTGATGGGCAAGTTCTTCGTGGACTCTTTGGGTTACCGTCTCGGCCTCAGCCATCGTCTCCACGTCGGTCTCAAGATGGACGGTGGCGACCGTGATCTGACTACAAATCTGCCATGCATGCAGATCGTCTACAGCGATCACGCCATCGACCTTCCACAGGATAGCCCGTACCTCGTGCTGTTCGAATGGTGTCCGGTGTAGGAAGATCGCACTGCTCCCACGGAGTACTTTTCCCGCCGACCATGTAATGACGACGGCGATTAGCCCAGCGACGAGTGGGTCAATGATCTGGAGTCCAGTCACCTCGATAACAATCGTAGAGACGATGACGGCAACTGAACCACCGGCATCGCCGAGGAGATGGTAGAACGCCCCTCGTTCGTTGAGGCTCATCTCGCCGCCCTGTAGGACGTACACTGAGCCGACGTTGACTAGCAGGCCACCCGTTGCGATGGCGAGCGTGGGGCCAGTGCCGATTGCTACCGGATCGAGAAACCGTTGGTAGGATTCCCAGAGGATGAACCCGACCATTGGCAGCAATAAGAGGCCGTTGAGGAAGGCGGCAAGTGGTTCGAGACGTGGAGGCCGTACGACCAGCGGTCGCTATCTCCGTAGTTGTCGGCGATGTGGGCGGCAGCGAACGCCATCACGTATGCGAGCGCGTCAAATAGCATGTGAAAGGCGTCGCTCAGGAGCGCGACTGAACCAAATAGTAGACCGCCAGCAAGTTCAGCGAGGAATCCGAGGAGGTTGATGATCGAGACGGCAGCCAGCTTCCGGCTGCTCGTCAATGATCCCCCGTGTCCGTGGTTATGGTCGTCGTGCGATCCATCATAGGCCGACTCGTGTTCGTTCATCTTGCTCCACCTTTGATAGCCCCATTTTATTAAAATAGCTGACATAAATCTCGAATTCTTGGATAAGAGTTAGCAATATAATTGCGTATAAATCATTAATAGAGAAGGATACCAGCACTACACCAGTACTGATACTGGGAGGACCCACAGCGATTAGTAAACACACATGCATAGAAAACTCTCACTCTACGTTGCAGGCGACCTCCGTCTGATTCCATCGGCCAGTACAGGTGAGATACTGAACGATAGCCATGGGCAAGTGACAGAAACGTTAGACTCCCATAATTACGAATACCACGACATAGGAAATCAGCCCAAAGAGGGCAATAGCCCCCATCCAGATAGCGATTATAATAGCTGCTTGTCTTCCTGTAATCTCTCCTTCGAGGATATCGTCAAAGACCATGAGCGAGTCACGGAATCCCATAGACAAGTTTACTGTGGGAGACATAAAAGGGTGAAGGTGACGGTTCAAAGACAGTTGAACAGTTCGCATACGGACGTAGCGAACCCCCACCCTTCATTACAGAAGAAATCTGGTTGATCCCCTCGGACAGTACAAGGAACAAACTTCACGGAATTGTAATGAGGTTAAGAACCCAGACTGCGACAATTGCGATGTATAGGACATAAATCCCGTCTAACATGGCGATCTGCCACCGTTTGAAGCCGTGTTCAGCAGTCCCGAAGTGGAGAAGGATCGCATAGGCCACTGGCATCGTGGCCACGAAGACCAGATTCACCCAGTAGAGCTGGAAGTTCTCAATGGGGACTGTGGTGAGTGCAAGCGGGACAAACGCGACAGTCATCGTCACAGCGTGATCATCGAGGACGCTGGTCGTGCCAGCCGTGACCTGCCCGCTTCGCACAACGTTCCACGTGGCGAAGATTTCCGGTGTTGCCGCTATGATAGCTGTAATGAATAGTCCGCTGATGAGATTTGAAACACCAAACGCTGTGGCGATATTTTCAGTTGCTCGAACTGCCAAATACGTCTCGACCGCCAAGACGACTAGTCCGGCACTCGCCAGAGCGAGTTCTCGTTTCTTCCACTCGACAGATTCGCTCTCTTGCCGACCGCGGATAACTGCCTGGCCAAGAAAAACAAGGTAGACAACCGCCATCACACCAGCATCGAGGGGCTGGAGCCCTCGCCGCGGGGCTGGAAGCGTCAGAACGGCAGCTACCGCTACGATTCCGAGATATGGAAGTGCCAATACGGTGACTGCCGTGCGATCAACATGCAGAAGGTGTTCCTGACGATGTTGCGCATGGTCGTCCATTGGAGACTCGTGAGACCCGTCTCGATCAGCCGTGTTTGACTGTGGCTGCCCCGTAGTATTGCTGTTCCCGAGCGATGCCGTTCGAGAAGCAATATAAGCAGTTGTCACCATTATCGGAATTGTCACGATATTCGCGCCGAACATCACACCGAGACCGATGTCCGAGACTCCCTGATACGCACTCACGACGTTAATACCGATTTCGGGACTGGCCGCCGCAAGGCCGACGAACGCACCGCCCGCGACCGCAGAAAGTCCCCACTGGCGACGGAGTTTCGTCAACGGCTTTGAGAACTGTTCGGCTCCCCAGTGAGCCGCAAAGACCCGACGATGAGCCCGCCGACCCAGAGCCACAGGGGTACCTGAACCACGTTCCCAATCCCGTGTAGGACATACAAACTTCTGTGGGCTGTGTATTCAGCACTGCTCCGCAAACATTACGGGTAGATGCTAGACGTGTCAGCATAAGGTTCGCGGATGTACTTAGCGGATCATCCGGCACAGTTTCAGACAAAACTCTGAATAAAGAAATCGCACTACTATATACTTATAAAAATAAAATATAATACTTTCTTGAAATACCTCACTCCGGAAGTACGCGCGGCACTCGTGTACGGCGGTATGGCTCTGCTGACACAAGGGAACGCACTTGGCCTAGTGCTGGTCGCCATCGTGATGGCCGCAACGTCTGGCGAATCGGGAGATAATTAATTGGCCGTGCTCGCGGCCAGCCGATCCCGATTTCTTTTGGTGTAGGCGTGAGGTGTGTCGGGTACCTACATGTGGTAGTAGTATTACTGCCACCAAAAAGTATTGTGACACTTTCTCCACGTGGGTTTGCCTAGCGAACTCCTTGTGATAGGCACGACAGCCAAGATTTATCTTTTCAGCCCTACAGCGTTCAAGATGGGATAATACGGCCAGCGTCTGGATCGCTGGCCGGGCCGGACGACTATTCACGGCCCCTGCTTGCTCAGGCACCGGCCGTTCCCGGTGCTTTCTTACGGAACTTGTGTCCCCGATAGCGTCGTCAGCAGCCGATTTGCGTGGCCAAGATATAGCCCACTGCCTGCTGCGCGTGTACATCACGTTGGCTACGGATATTCCCAGTCCAATTTCCCTATACTTATCAACAGATCGATAACCTTTTTCCTCTCCTCTTGAATTCCTACATGGCGAGGCAGACAAACGTGATCGTAGCAACACCCTGCGAGCCACCGTGTGACATACCTCGCCATCCCCGAGATCGCCTACCGTGTCGTCAATAGCCATATTGTCACACCCGATCTCGGACCGCTCTCATGGGAATCAGAGAGTGTCTAACATGGGCTCCCTTGTCGGCGTTTTCGTGAAATGTGGCACTATATCTAACTTTACGAACACTTGTCCTCCTAATAGCGTTACCAGCAGTCGATATACATGGTCGATAGTTGGCCCGCGGCTTGTTGGAGTCGTGAGACCAGCATACGCGCCGAGTAGATCTTCCCGCTCTCCGGCGGGCCGTGGATGAACGCGCCGTCTACCGGTTGCTGGTACTGGATAGGCTCTAAGATAGATCCGGTCTCGACACTGTCTCGATTTCCGGCATCCTTGCCACCAGTATTACTGCCACTCTTGGGCGCTCCATCACTCCCGCCATTATTGTTTCCGTTCTCACCGCTGCCGCCGGTATTATCGTCTCCACTCCTGCTATCATTTCCACCGGTACCGTCCTCATTGCTGTCTTGCCCCTCTTGGCCCCATTCCGACTCGCTCAATTTGAGCTGTGCTTTGATCCGCTGCTCGAGTCGATCGGCCTCTGCTCGAAAATCACTCGCGATAGTCGCACCACCGACACGCTCTATATCCAAGACCCGAAGCGCGTAGCCGCCCTCGAGCGAACTGTCGGTCTTGCTCGTGCTCCCAACCTCGCCGGTGATCTTGTATCGGCCGGTCTCGGTTTTCGCCGTCGTCGTTTGGATCCTGTTCGACATGCCGGCGTAGGCGATCGGCACCTCGCCGAAGCTCGTGCCGTCAACCAGAACGCCAGAGTAGACTACAACATCGTGGGTAACTGGCACACAAACTGGTGGCAACATTGGGACGGTGACTGATTTATCGGCATACAGTGTGGATGAACGACCTCTGCCCGAAATCTGGTTTAAGAATCACTGAGTCTCCGAGAAGAGCGCCCTGCTCCCGAAACAGATGAAACAGCTCCTGTAACTACATTATCCTCGAAAGAGTTCGCCGTGATCGTTCCATCCTCAAACCCGAGATCAAGATCGAGCCCAGAATACACGAGAGCTGCATCGATCGTGTCGTTCGCATTCATCCCGGTTTTCTGGAACTGCTCACGTTTCTTCTCCGCCCGGCCAAGCGGAATATTTCGTGTCTCCCGTTCGTCAGAACCGGATTCAGCCGGTTGTCCTTAGTCAGGTGTGAAATGGGACCGCGTATATCCGAGAGCATTTGTCCAGCCACGGTCCCACCGGCCCGTGTATGGATCGTGAACCAGATCGTGCTTGCTCTGTTGAACAGCGATCTAATCAGCCGATATCACTGGCTTAGAAGGTGAGGCCGTGGAATTCGATTCTGTCCTATGGGAATCGATATCCTCGACTTCGTTGAGCAGTGTCGTGACCCAGCTAAACAAGCGTTGGGGAAGCACGCGGGCGAACCCGCCAGCGGCGAGTTCGCCCGCTGGGTCCATGCCGTCCTACACTATTTCCGGCTCGAAGAAGGCTACAGCTACCGTGAAACACCGAATCGGTTGAAGTATATGACCGAGGTTCGTGATGTACTCGGTCTCGATCGAGAGAACCTCCCCGACTACAGCATGATCTACAAGTCGTTCGACCGGCTGAAAATGTGGGTGTGGCGGGTGTTGCTGCGCGTTTCAGCGCAGCAACACCCAGTCTGGTCACGCTGCTCTCGACAGCACGTTCTTTGACCGCCGCCGTTCTTCGTCGTACTTCCGCCAGCGGTCAGGAAATATCGTTCAGACGCTGAACGCGACGACATTAACTGATACCGAGTCGCTCGCTGTTCTTGATGTCCATATCACAGCACGGTGGAAGCACAATACGAAGGACGGACTGCAGGTCGTCCGCGTTTCGACGGACGACCTGCAGTCCGTGGTTGGCGACAACGGGTTCCAAGACTGGCACACTGAGTACGAAATCTCCGCACATGACGTTGAGTACCTTGTTCACTACCGCGGCTCATCACCGAATGCAGTCGTGAACAACTCGCTCATCCGGGCAAAAGGTTACTCTCAGCGCTGGATGGCCGAAACCACGTACTCAACAACAAAGCGCTCGCTCGGCGACGCTGTGCGAGCGCTGGGCTGGTATCGCCAGTTCCGTGAGATTGTCCTGATGTTCGTCCTCATCAATATAGAATCGCTGTGTGAGCCGTTATAAGCGTAATTTAGCATTTATTCAACAGAACACTTAAATAAAATATACAGACAGAAATTTTGATGGCCCCGAATCTCTATTGACACTGTTCTCGTACTACAACCGTGCTACGTGGGGTAGTCGACCCCACCATGCACATTTAGAGGTGAAAACTCATGACTATCATCGCCAGATTCGAGGTCATCCCAGTCCACGACGGAAGTCTGTCCGAAGACATCGCACAGGCTATCGACGCACTAGACGAGTTCGATATCTCATACAAAATGACCGCAACAGACACGGTCATCGAAGCCAACGACGTCGATGAGGTATTCGAAGCAATCCAAGCGGCACACAACGCAGTTGAGGCCGATCGAATTATCACATCCGTTGAAGTTGATGACCAGGGAAGTGATCAGCACGCCGAGGATCGCGTTAAATCTGTGGCCAGTGTACTTGGCCGCGACCCAGAGAAGAACATGTAGCGTGGATCCGCCAGCCCTGAGAGGCCCCGTTCAGTACGACGCTGCTTATTTCAACTTGCATAAGATGGCGTGATCGATTCGTGATTAGACAAAGTTACGTCTGCTCTGACGATACACCACTTCCAACCTGTAGCTCTCGATAAGTCATACAGTTCGGACAGCCGTGGACCTCGCCATCAATACCGAATACTCGGATAAAGTCTCGGGTGATAAACGCGTCACAGTCACTACAATGAGGCATATGTTCTCCTTCCATGTCGGCCCTTGTATAACGTGATGAGATTAACTGCCACAGCTATATTCGTATCAGACTAGACAAAATACAACCATGAGTTATCATCTTCCTCCACGGTATTTTGTTCCCGATAGATACGAGTGCAATACGACTTCAAAATACTTTTCCTGATCCTTGCTGCCGTGTCACACACATGGTGGCAAGCTATATCGCTGAAATTACGGTTAAACATCCAGACCTTACATTAACTTCAACACTTGATGCCGTACCAGACCTCCATATCGGAATCGAATCTCAGCCAGCAACATTCTCTGATTCGCCAGTGTTATTCTACTCAGTAAAGACACCCTCATATCAGACATTTGAATCAGAGCTTGATTCGGATTCTACAGTAACTGATTGGGAATCTATCTCCAAATTCAATGACCATCGTATCTATCGTGTACGTCTTAGTTCTGAGGTGAAAGTTATCACGCCGGAAATGGCTGAACGTGGTTTACGTATTCTTGATGTTGTAAATGCTGATAGCGGATGGCGTCTTCGATTACATGCGGCAGATAGGAACCAACTTGCGAACTTTCAGACGTATTGTGAACAAGAAGATGTGGAGTGTAAAATAAATAAAATATACGGTGACGATGATCAGAGTAAAACTGCAGAAACAGGTGTTCATATTCAACTAACTGACCGTCAGCACGAAGTCGGTCAAACTGCAACGGAGATGGGTTATTTTGACCCGGAGGGTGCCGACGCTGAAGAGGTTGCCGAGGAGCTTGGCATTACACCATCAACCCTGTCCTCGCACCTGAGAACAATTAAGGCAAAGATGTTCAAGCAATACTTCAATTCATAATAAGTAGTTAAGAAAACTTCCTTCCCTTTTCCCCCTATTTAATCGACCGCATAATGCTGCGGTAGATTTGAGAGTGACTATGCCGAAATGTCACCTGTTAATGCCTCAAGCGACGTATCACCAAGAGCAGTCTACACCGAATCTGGGTACGAAAATCGTTGAAGAAATTGCTAATCGCGAAGGAACAAGTCCCACTCAACTATCGCCACCTCTGCATTCTGTAATTGATCCTGATGCATTGAATTCACTTTTTCAGTCAACGGCTTCGGCAAGTCTCGAACGTGAAGGGAGTGTTTCTTTCACCTATTGCGGATACAACGTACATGTTGATAGAAATGCTAATATCACCACGGAATTGATTGATGGGACAGAGTGATACTGTTGTGCAACAAGGAGAATCTGTTTTCTAACCCAGTCTCCGGCTGACATCACTCAAATAGGCCTAAGTCCGTTAGCCTTGTCTCAACAGCCTTAGTTGCCTCGGTCACATCGTCAGTGGTCTTAGCCCCAGTGACGACGGCTTTCCCACTTCCAAAGAGCAGCACAACGACTGATGGCTCATCAAGACGGTACACCAGTCCAGGGAACTGTTCCGGTTCATACTCAATATTCTCGAGTCCAAGACCGATGGCGATCGCATTCAGGTTGAGACGGTGACCGAAGTCAACGCTTGCAACAATATTTTGCACCTCGGTTGGTGATGACTCAGCGACATCAATTCCGAGATCACGTAATTCATCGAAGACTATGCTAAGTGATCCGCGTGCTGTCTCTTCGCTGTTTGCTCCTGTACAGACAATCTTTCCCGACCGAAAAATGAGGGCAGCAGCTTTCGGGTCCTGTGTCCGGTATACAAGTCCAGGAAAATTCTCAGGGTCATAGTCAGCTTCCCCAAGATCAAGTCCTAACTGTTCAAGATTCAGCTCTTGCTCGATACCCGTCGACGCAACAACATTCTGAATTTCAATAGTCTCCACTGGTTCAGTCATGTTGCAAAGGTATCTCTAGCGAACCAGTATCAAACTAGCACTCTCTAATTATGAAAGATGGTTCTGAAAGCTACTTTCTTGGAAAGGCTATCAAAACCATAGCGTGATGGCTTTCTCTGTTATCGGCGATGCTTTCAAGACTTCTTCCTGCCTGTCAGGAACCAATGGTTTCCCCTCCCATCGGAATCGAGGAGATAGACTCTTTACCGGAAGCGCGCTGTCAGCGGTGATTAACAGCCGGTCCTCCACCACTTCTGCGCCCACGTCGGTGCTCCAGTAACGGAGTAGCACATAGTCGGGGGTAGAATGGCTCTTATTGCTGAATTCGCGATCCCGCCAGACGCACTGCCACTCGGCGATGCGCTCGTCGAGAACTCAGACATAGAGATCGAGGTCGATCGGATCGCCCCGACTGGTGAGAAAGCGTCACCGTTTTTCTGGGTATGGGGTGCTAAACCGGACATCGTCTTGGCCCACGCCACCGAAGAACCCGCCTTCGCCGATGTCAAACTGCTGGAGGCAGTGGGGAACGGTGGTCTGTAACAGGCAGAGTGGTCTCCGCATGCGGATGTAATCAAAGGAATCAAACAGTTAGATGGGACGATCGTCGAGTCAATCGGGACCGCCGAACAATGACGGTTCAAGGTCCGCGCACAAGACTGAGAGAGCATCGTCCAGTTTCAACAACTCTTCGAAATACATAGGATTGCCGTTACACTCACCGGACTCTATGACCTCGCTGAGCACGTCGAAGGCCGAGGCCGCGATCTCACATCGGTTCAGCGAGAGACACTGATAGTCGCCTATCAAGAAGGGTACTTCGAGCGGCCACGCGAAACGACCCAAGAGGAACTCGGCGAGCACTTCGAGATCTCGTATCGAGCGGTCTCCGACCGACTCCGTCGAGGGATCCGCAATCTCATTGCCCAAACGTTACTCCCCTTCGAGCGCGAATAAAGGGCCACATAGAGATGTTCCCTGTGGAAACTCGTTCAATATCCCAGCCCAGCCTGTAGCTGGGTTGATGAGTTCGAGCGATTACAGCCATATTGAGCCACAGCATACATTTGAATGGACTCCCGGTCCGTGTTTGTCAATCGTTCGGGCGCTCTCTTCGGTCTCGGGACAGGAGACAACAGACATCGAGCCGTTGTACGAAACCATCGATCCAGACGCACTGGACTCGCTGTTCGCGAACGGGCGTCTGCCGTCCGATGGCTCGCTCGCGTTTAAGCATCAGGGGTACGGTGTCGTCCTCAAAGTCACCGGGCACGAGCACGTCTACGAGTAACAGCGAGCTCACGAGACGGTTGGGTTGGCGGATGGGGTGCCTGTACCGGCGAGGATACCAGCTTCCTGAATTCCAGGGCGGCAAAGAGTTTCCCGTCTCACACGCGTACTCTCGATTCCCGGGAGGATCCCTATGCCAGTTGAACATGCCCCATCAAAACCACGGGTCGAAGTGCGTGTTCGCAGTCACATATCCGACGGCGCACACGAGAGACAACGAAAACTCATCACTCGATTACGTCAGCTTGAGGAGACCGGGAAGATAGCATCGTTCACGATCGAGGTCTGGGGAAGGTCCGTGGGGATTCCGACAGACGGTGTCCAGGAATCTCCCGCGAACGACGTCCTCGAGCAATTCGCTGAGTTCGAAGCATGGGCAGAAGAAAACGGTCATAGTCTTGGCCCAGCATTCAGGAAGCGGACGGCGACATCGATGCTCAGTGATGAAACGTGGGAGGAAGTGGTCTTCCCGATCATTTGTTTGGCAGTCTACGAAGATAACGACCTCCAAGCCGTATTTCCCTGTTCCGAAGCAGACCGGGTGCAGACTATCGAAGATTGTCTGAGTCACCTCGAAACATGGGCCAACGAGGATGAGTCAACGGACCAACCGGACTCACATTCGGCTGAAGGCGAGCAGTGATGGCTCCCTACTACTATCAGTCGTTCTTCTGGTTCACCCGGTGATATTTGAAGAAGCGACTGAGAGTCGGTCCAGTCGAACGCGAGTCGCCGACTGAGGGTCGACTCACGCTCCGGAAGGCCCCCGGTCGTTGTAGCCATCAAACCGTGAATAGGGCGGCCGCTATTACTGGAACATTTGCCGCAATCATCGAGGATTCGGGGATACATTGGGGACTCTCAAGCCGTATCTACACAGAAGGGTTGAGCTCTCAAAACAGATTGTCAGAGAGGTTACCGAAGACTTCCTCCAATCGACGCACTGCGTCCGGGGCAATCCGCTGTGCAGCAGTCGGTTCGATGATTCGAGACGCGAACACGGCAGCAGCGAGTTCCTCGTCACTTCCCTTCCGGTAATCCACGAATGGCCCATCCGTCTCGATCATCGGTCCGTGAAGCCGCTCAGAAAGTACCTGAGCCTGTTCCTTTTCGTCTGTCGTGGAAGAGTCGTGGTTGCTCTTCGATGCCACTGTCGGGACTCCACGCGTCGTAGAACGCGTGGCCCACTTCGTGGGCGAGTACTACGCCTGCCTGGAAACCGGGGAAGTCGTCCGGATCCGTCCCGATCTCGATCAACCCTACTCCACGCCAGTACTTCCCCCGTACGGTGTCACTTTGGAACGCGACAGCGCGGTCGATTCTATCGACAACATCCTCCTCGGTCGCCAACTCGGCCACCTGGTTCGCCCGACTGCACTGTTCCTCAAGTGGAATCGTATCGACGAACGGGAAATCGAAGCCCATCATGTCCGCCCGCCACTTCGACACGGCCCTCGTGACTGGTTCGTTCGATTCCTCGTCACGTTCGTTGTGAAGCTGCTGAGCCTCTTCTAAGGGTTCTCCTCCTCCCTGAAGCGTGAATGGAGTGTCCTTGTCTCCGAGACGGACGAACCCATCTTCCAGTTCCTGAATTCGATCATCGATACGGTCTGCGAGCGTCGGCGACGGAAAGCGACTCATTCAGCGGTTCCTCGCATCTTACGAGAGCGGGGTGATGTCATTTGAACTGTTAGCCTCGTCTCCGACCACGGCTTCGTCGAAGAACTCTGGATTGACATCAGCGAGTTCGTCCGAGTCCACCCGAGCGAACCGGACGAGATTCTCTGCTGCGGTCAGCTTCTCCTTCGCTCGTTGTAGATGCGTATCGACGGTGCTCGGCGAGATGTTGAGGATTGCAGCCGTTGCGTCCCGGCTAAAGCCTGCTTTCTCGCGGAGCGCGTAGACGTGGGCTTGTTTGTGGCTCAGCGGTGTGAGATCACCGAAGTGCCATGCTTGCAGGAGGGCTTTCCCAACGCTTGATAGCTCGGTCTCTGCGTCGGCCGTGCTGAATTCCCGAACACAGGCTGATATCAGCCGACTCTCACACTCAATCGTATACCCCGGGACGAATTCCCGGTTCTCGTACCGACCGAGCAGGATGCTCCCCCGATCGTGGATATAGTAGGCTACCAGGCCACTGAACTCGGTGTGGCCTCCGACTCGCCCGATGAGGACGGCCTCTTGGTCTGGGAGTCGGCGAGGCAGGCCATCGAATTCGGTTTCTTCGGAGATGGTGGGCTGATGGGCCATCAAATTACTACATATTTGTAGCAACGACGTAAAAGTCTATCGCCGATGGGCTCGCCATTGGTGAGTCTGCAAAGCGCGTCGTGGAAACAGGAAGTCCACTCTCAAGGAGCGAACCGGCGTAGCGGTGAGCGAGTAGGGGTGAGGTGGTACACCCGCGCGTTGCGACCGTATTGAATTCTTCTGCTAGCGGCTCCTCGATTGCGAAACCACGGGGCCGAGGCATTCTTGACACGCTTGGCGGAGGGCGTTATACAATCGTTCGGCTCTGTTGAAATATCATTATATCGACAATTTTCTTGCTGAAACAGCCGTTGGATAGGCGTGCTTATTGTTCACGGGGAGGTTTTACCCCTAGCGAAATCGATGGTGACTCCTGTGTAGTCAATCGGCACTTTCCGGATCAACGACTTGACGGCATTCAGGACATTCTGCGAATACTCGTTGCTTGCCGTTCGTCACGAACTCGATGATGTATTGATGTTCTGGGATTCTAGCGTTACAGAACGGGCAGTTTCCGAGCGTCTGGTTTTCGACTGCTATAGGGAACCGGGGTGAAGCCATGGAGCGTGTGACAGGGGGAATCCACAGCTCGATGTGTTTGATCTTTCGAGTGAAAAAGGTGTGCCGGCCCCAGTGAAAGTAAAAGAGTCCTATAGAGTGTTGGTAGAAGGAATTCAACAAACTTGTTGATCACGAGATAGGCATCCTATGAGGCCGCGAAGGTCAGATTCTAAGCATTCTCCTTACCTTGCTCGCATATAAAGAGAGGGCTATAATACTCACATACCTATCTGTATTTTGCATATAACAACTTCTAAGGGGTGAGAGACCATTGCATGGACGACCTCACAGGTTTCCAGCGTGACCTCCTATAGTAACCGTTAGAAATTTCAGCCCATAGATTGTTACTATTTCTAATGGATCACCTCGACGAGATCTCCGTCGAAGAACTTCACGACACACTCGACAAGGTCGAGGGAAAGAAGCCGACACAACGGTTGTTAGCGGCAATTGAGTACAAGAACGGCGTCACGCAAACCGAACTTGCCGAGTGGCACAACACTGGCCGACGAACAATCTACAGTTAGCTCAAGCGACTCGACACTGACGAGTCGCTTGAGCAGGCTATTACTGATACTCACCGGTCTGGGAGAAAGAGGAAACTCTCAGAAAAAGAGCAGCAAGAGTTCGAAGAAACTGTCCACGAATCTCCCGAAGAAGTTGGGGTAGACGCGCCGGCGTGGACGCCGGCGCTCGTCCAGCAGTATCTCAACGAGACCTACGATGTCGAGTACTCAACCCCGAGCTGCCGGCGGTTGCTCAAAGAAGCGGGATTGAGCTATCAAAAACCACGCCCTACAGCTGCTGAATCAGATTCTGAAGACCAAGAAACGTTCCGCGAGGAACTCAAAAAAAGCGGCGGGAGATGGACGCCACAGTAGTCTGTATCGATCAAACCAAGAAATCCGTCCAAGTTGAGCCGCGTGCCGCGTGGTTTCCGCGCGGCACGCGACCGTCAGTTGAATTATCTGGACAACGCGACTGGACGTGTCTCTTAGGCGCGATCACCGAAGACGGTGATCGCTTTTTCTTTCGGTTTAAGGAGTACGTGACTGCCGATCACGCAAAACATTTCATTCTCGCGTTATGCAAAGAGTTCGAAGATGACTTGATTATTGTGTTGGATGGAGCGCCGTATTTTCGAGCGTCGGCCGTCACGGACCTTGCGGCCCGTGACGACCTCGCCTTCGTGACGTTGCCGTCGTATTCGCCGGAGTTGAATCCTGTCGAGGAATGCTGGAGACAGCTTCAAGCGTCTCTTAGCAACCGCTTCTTTGATTCGCTTGACGAGCTGACGACAGCGGTTGATACAGCTCTCGATCAATTCCCCACGCCAAAAGTGAGCAACTATTTCTAACTACTGCTATAGCGGTCCCACGAAGTGCGATATTTTTCATGGTTTTGAGCTATACATATTTGTACAATCGACGAAGGGAAAGCGTGTCGGAACACTGTCGCGAAACGAATGTCCCGATCTGTTTCGACTGCGTAAACTTATGAGTATACACGCGATAGATGACATCCATGCCCACGAACGATACCAGTGATCTTGACCACGGGCTCTCCTCCCCCACGATTAAGAGTGTCGAAACATCAATCACAATTGTTAACGAACTGCAAGCACGAAACGGCGCTACCGTCTCGGAACTGGCCGAGGCAGTTGGGAAGTCGAAGGGCACAATCCACAAACACCTGATAACGCTCCTGAAACACGATTACGTTGTCCGGGACGAAAACAAGTACCAAATCGGACTGCGATTTCTGGACGTCGGCGGTTACGCGCTCCACCAGATCGATGGCCGCCACTATATCCAGCCGAAAGTCCGCGAACTTGCTGATCTTACTGAGGAGACCGTGCAGTTTTCAACTGACCAGCGAGGCCAGACTGTCATTCTCGCACGAAAGGCGGGCGAAAACGGCGTCTTCAGTCGCGCTCGCATCGGAAAGCGCTTCTATATGCATCAACTCGCTGCCGGCAAAGCCATCCTAGCGAGCATGTCCGAAAATCGAGCGCGCGAGATTGTCGATTGGCACGGGTTGCCGCCAGCGACCGGCGAGACAATTACTAATGAAGAGACACTGTTTGAGGAACTCGAAAAGATTCGCGAACGTGGCTACGCACGGAACATCGACGAGAGCACGCACGGACTACACGCTGTCGCCGTTCCGCTACTTGCCGGAGATGGAACTGTTCTCGGTGCGTTCGCCGTCGCTGGCCCGAGCCATCGGATGCAGGGCGAGCGCTTCGAACAGGAAATTCCAGACATGACCCGCAGCGTCGTCAACGAACTTGAGTTGAACCTTGCACACGCCTGAGGAGTTCGATGGTTCGCCAATAGTGATATCGTCCGAGTGTCGGTGTCGTCGATAAAGACAGCTATAGTAATCACTGAACTGATTTACACGCTGATCGCATCGTTATCATGCGATCAGGTGTGCATTGATTTCAGTGACTACTATAGTTACGACTGGCAGGCGAGACGTCGCACATGGACGCAGCGTTGACCATCGTCGATGGGTGGGGAACTCAGAAACAGCGGAATGAACGCCGTCGCAGCCGGCAACACACCCGTGTTTGACCGATATACCGATGTCGGTGGTACGGCACACTCGAGGTCCAAGGCTATCACGGCGGCTTGCCGGAGGGACAGATAGGCAACAGTGAGCCGGTTACTTCAACATCGGTGTCGATCGGATCCTCTACCAGGAGTACACCCGAATTTCGGATTCGATCGTCGACGGCTCGTTACGCGAGAACGAAGGAATCATGGTAGCTTCGAGCGGTCGTGTTTAGATTGTAGCATTGTGCCAGACGGCGAAGGCGTGCAGCCATGATTCAGCTGTTGACGGTTTTGCGTGACTAAAGCAGTTTGAGAACGAAGAGGTTCGACGTTTTATCTCTCTGAATATACGTTCAACAGCGTTCCGATTTCCATGGTTTTCGTATCGAAATCGGAGCCCGAATCGACGGAGTGCAGTTTGGAGATGTTTTGCCCCATCAACGAGAAACACGGCATCGTCGAGATCGTGTTTCTCAGTGAGTTCCTGCAGGAACCGTTCTGTCAACACGGTCGTAGTCGTCGAGTACAGCCGCGTATGGAGGATTTTGTTCGTCTTTGGATCAACAGCGGTGTACAGCCAATATCGATGTTCGTCAAGTTGAATCACCGTCTCGTCGAGTGCGACGTGATTCGGATTCTCGTCACCAGCGGGCTGTAGATCGCACTTATGAACCCAATCGTGAACAGCCTTGCGACTCCGTTTGACACCAAACTTCTCCAATTCTCGAACGGTATCCGAAAGCGAAAGACCAGCAAGATGGAGTCGAATACCGAGCTCTATTAGCTGGCGCGGTGTCCGCTCTCGCTCCACAAAACTCAAATTGATCCAGTCGCCACATCCGCTGAGGCGGTCGATTTTTGGCATAGAGCACCACAAAATCGTATCGCCTCACTTCTTTCACGCTTAACGAAACAGCGCCGTCTACTCTGACCAAAAACATATACATGCGCTAATCGAACTGGCAGCTGACCGCGACGTCGAAGCGGTCACCCACGCAATCACCGACTGACGGGACACTCGCCGAGCGGGTAGTCAAGAGTATTTCGAGACGCTTGAAAACGTCGTCGCCGACCATGGCACTGGCGACGTGGTGATGATCTCGGAGCGTATCATGCGATGGACCTCGACTAGAACTGGGAACAGGCCTACGACGCGATTGTGAACCGGGATGCCAAGTAGACAACCGAGTCGGCCGTCGACGCCGTCGGGGCTCTGTTTCGCTGCTCCCGACAAACAGCAGCGTTAGTATCGATGCATCAGGGTTCGACCGAAATTACGCCTTGAAACACTATACGAAACTGGCAAAGCTAACGATTCAGCACGCTATTAGTTGATACGAATCAAACACGTCCCTTAATTTTTGCGTTACAACCACCCAAAAACGCGATACAGAGATCGCACTATCTTTCGTCAACCGCAACGCAACTCAAGTCAGATTTTTGCTTGTAGACAAGGTGGTACGACAATCAACATATTCGAGTAATGGCCCGCAAGAATGGGATTCGACCACCCATCAAACGTCGTGAGTTCTTATCGTTGTAGAAAGCGTGGAATGCTCAGCAAGATGCTGAACTCTAACGGACAACAGAGTCGGAGTGAAACGGTGAATCTCGACTCAAGCGGAGATACGGCGCGTACGTCCATTTACGACATTGGTGGTGGCTGTTCGTGAACTTGCCCTTGCGTGTGTCGTCCACAATCTTGACAGAGCCCTCTAATGATCAATATAGGTGAAGGAGTTACCGTGACGAGCAGTTCACCGCCGAAGCGGGCGAAGCCCGCGGAGGCGGTCTTTTTAGCGTATATTTTTGCGCCAGCGCGGGACCGGGGGTCCCGCGGGCCATGCGAACGGTCGCGTAGCGACCGTGAGCAGACGAGAGGTGAGCGAGCGCAGCGAGCGAACCCGAGGCGGAAAAAGGTACTTGCGCAACTGTAGTGAGCGACATTTTCACGAAAGTGGGTGTTTATACGAGGGGGTTTCAATAGTAACTCGCGGTCTCCGAAAGGAATTTCACATCTCGAAATACTATATCATTCGTCTTGTAAGGCATATCGCCAATAAAGTTTCTATCCGCGTAAATACCCGGTCTCAGGCAAACTCAGGTATAGCGTCGATATAGAATATATTTCGTTATGAGAAATAAATGTCTAATTTCGATTCGTGCCAGAGACGTTAGCGGTCCTCAAGTGGACAGGTATTCGTTTTACATTACAAACGTATGTATGTAATTGAAAGCAGACGACAGACGGCTCCTCTGGGTATCGGTTCGGCCACTACCAAAATATGAATCGCGTCTGTCCCCCAAATCACTTGGGGTATTTAATTAATATTAGTTATATCAAGTATGAGTTCTAAATCGATTTCGATTTGAGAGCGATGGTCGAAATTTCTATCGTATTGCGAAACGAAGTGTAGCCCAAGACCTCAGGAAATACTGCGGCTTGTTCAATGATTTGAAATCAACACTCCACGGCGTTCAACGCAGATGGGTGCGACCGTCGGACGAAGCAAGCAATTAGAGTCTGTCTCATTTTGAAGTCTGTCGCCCCAATAGACCTATGGAACCAAAACAAACGGTCTTATACGCTCCTACGGAGAGTAAAAGTCTGCAGATCGCGGATAACTGTCCGCAGATACAATAGTCCCCGGTGTTAGTCCACGAAGACGACGTCCCGTTCAAGCAGTTGGTCGATTTCATCGTCGGAATAGGAGAGCGCTTCGAGAACCATTGTGGTCTGTTCACCCTTTTTCGGCGGGTTCGAAGAGAATGATCCGTCGTGGATGGGAGAGCTAAACTTGAACGGGAGAGCTGGTGCGATGACCGATTCATCGGTTTCGGGGTTGTACGATTCGGTAAGCATCGAGCGTTCCTCAACATGGGGATCGGAGTCGACGAGTTCCGCGACGGTCCGAACGGCACCTGAGGGAACACCCCCGTCTAGTAGTTCGCCCTCAAGTTCGATTGCATCACGGGCGGCAAACTCTGCAGTGAACTCGTCGCGAAGCAGTTCGCGATGCTCGAGACGCCCGTCGATAGTCTCGAAACGCTCGTCTTCGAGGAGATCTGGCCGGTCAAGCACCGAACAGAGTCGGTCGTACATCGCATCCGAGAGTGTCGCCACGTAAATGTGTCCGTCACCCGTTGGGAAGACACCGTTCGGTGCGCTACCGATACCGCGGCCGCCTGCGCGATCGGGGATTTCTCCCGTCCGATCGTACCGCGAGATCCAGTACGACATCCAAGCGATGGCGACGTCAAACAGGGAAATGTCGATCTGAGTTCCCTCGCCGTTTCGGTCGTGCTGTCGGATCGCGGCAAGAATCGCGAATGCCGCGTTCGCGCCGGTTCCACAGTCGATGAGACTTGCTCGGATACGTACGGGCGGTCGGTCCATGTAGCCGGTGATCGCCATCAAACCTGAGACGGCCTGTACGCAGGGGTCGTAACCGGGGTAAGAACTGTAGGGTCCGGTTCGTCCGAACCCAGTCAGCGAACAGTAGACAATGTCTTCGTTTCGTTTCGAGACCGAATCGTAATCCAGGTCGAACGTCCTTAGGACACCGGGACGAAAGCTCTCGACAATGACATCGGCTTCCTCGACGAGATCCGTCACGACTGAGAGCCCCTCGTCGGTTTTCATATCGATACAGATGCTCTGTTTTCCGTGATTGAAGGGTGTAAACATGCTGCCGCCCATAAGACTGCGAAAGTTGTCACCTGATGGAGGTTCGACCTTCATAACGGTCGCCCCCATCTCACCAAGCAGTTGGGTACAGACTGGACCAGCGATCGACTGTGTGAAGTCGACGACAGTAACATCGTCTAACGGCTTCATATCAAGTGCGATTCTGCCCAACGAATAAAGACCTTGTGGACCTAAGCCGCCGAAATCAGCCTCAAGGGCGGTGTGCACCGCTCAATACGCCCTTACTTCGGACTAAAAACCCCCGCGACACGAGATGTCGATTGCATCAGGTGACCGCTCACAACGAGATCAGTTCGCCTCCTTTGGGAAGTCCTCAGCTTTCACGCTCTCGAGTGAGAGCTGGGACTCAAGTGTTGCGTAGCGGCCGGCAGTGAGCCGGCCGACGCCGTCGAACTTGTCAATATCGAGTTCGCCGTCGGCCGTCGTGACGGCGGGGTTGAAGTGAACGCACTGTATCTCGCCGATGAACAGCGTATGCGTTCCAAGTTCGAGTGCCTCGTGAAGCGAACATTCGAACGATACCGGGGAGTCTACGACGCGAGGCGGGGCGACGGTGCTCGAAGGAGTAGCCGCGATATCACAGGCGTCGAACTCGCTTTCATCTGGTGGGAATGACGCACTCGAGTTATGCATATCTTCCAGAGTCTCTTCAGTTACAAGGTTGTGAACGAATTCGCCCGTTTCGTGGATGTTGTTCGCAGTATCTTTTAATGACCCATCGGCGGTAGTTCCGTGCGTGAAGTGGACCATCGGCGGATCGACACAGGCGACGCCGAAAAAGCTAAACGGGGCGAGGTTTGCGTTACCGTCGGCGTCGCACGTCGAAATCCACCCGATAGGACGCGGAACGACAGTGCCGACCAGCGTTCGATAGACCTTCCTGTTTTCGACCTCCTTGGGTCTAAATGAGACGGGCATCATTTATCGCATGACGAACGATTGATTTGGTTCTTTCGCTACGCCTGCTCCCCATCCGACCCAACGAGAGTTCAACCCGACAATATCTATAAAACCGGTAGAACTATAACTAAAGTCTGTCCAATACGATCTATGTTCGACTCAGTACGACGTCGACGGTTCCTCGCAGGGATGGCTGGTGCATCGATCGCTGGCCTCGCAGGATGTTCAAGTAACGGCGATATGACCACTCTCAGCGTCTCCAACCCCGGAAGCGGGACTTCCTCTGCACAGTCGACAAGTGCGCTCCAACGTGCCGTTCAACAGGAAGGTGAGGACATCAGGCTTCGCGTCCAGCAGAACTCTGGCGATCCGGCGAGCATTCGACAGTTCGCGAGCGGTGATATCAACGGCTACTCAGCAGGACTTGATATTGTCCGGCGTGCCCAGGACGAGCGTGAACCTTTCGACCAGCAGCCAGTGGAGAGCCTAGCACAACAGGTTATGCATCTAACGTCATTGCAACACTACTTCGTCGCGACCGCAGATAGCGGCGTCGAGACGTTCGACGATATCGTCGAGATGGACGTCAACGTCTACGTGCTGCCGCCTAGTTTCGGCCTACGTCGACTTGCCGAGGAAGTGCTACAAAACGCTGGCGTCTGGGAGGACATTGAACCGAAGGTCGTCAACCTTGAGGTTGGCGAAGTCGCTGGTGCCATCGACGAGGGCCGCGTCGACGTTGTTCTCATCTACGGGACCAACAATACCGATCTTGCAGGATGGACCGACGAAGTCGACGCACGAAACGATCTCCACGCCGTCGAGGCCACTGACACGCTGATCAGCGGCATCGAGGCGACCAGTTCGACCTTCGTTGAGACGATCGAAACCTACGGATGGGAACAGGACGTTGGCGTCAACGAGGTCGTCTCTTGGCCGATGCCATTTCATATATATCTGGGTGAGGACGTATCAAACGACGCCGTCGCCGAACTCTGCCGGGTGAGCCACGAGGCGAACAACGTCGTCCGCGAAGCGGACAATACCTATCCCGACCACACGGACATTGAGGCCATGACCAGCATGCTGTCGGAGGATATGCCCCTTCATCCGGGCGCACAGCAGTTCTACGAGGACAACGGGGCGAGCCTGTAACTGTCGTGTTCTTCACGGAGGAACCGTTCAGACCACACACCACCATATTACTATGTCCACAGGAAACTCGTTTGAGCTGGAAGAGACTACGACTAGATTAGATTGGCCGCTAATTGGGCTCTCGTTGTTGTACTGGACATTTATCCTCGTCTATGCAATCACGCTTTGGATCCCACGGCCACGGTATACCATCCTCTTCGTCGGCGGGAGCGCGCTCGTGTTCATCGTCAACGAAGCCTCGAAATCCCTCGCCGAGGACGACACCCGAACGGTCGCGGTCCTTGGTGTCTTCGGTGTGATCACGGTCGCCACCATTAGCTATGTGACGGCGTACTTCTGGCCACTATTTTACGAACGGCCCGGGGTCTACTTCATGCACGAGTACGTGATTGCTGCCCTCCTAGTGGCCACGATCGCGTACCTCGCGTACCGCGCCTTTGGCGTCGCCTTCCTCGTCGTAGCCGGCCTTGTCACCCTCTACGGTCTCGGGGGCGGGTTCATACCCGGGATCTTCGGCCACAGCGGCCTGAGTCCCACACGCTTGCTCGAGGTATACGTCCTCGACATCACCGGCTTCTTTGGAAGCATCTCCCGAATCATTGCCGCCTGGGTCGCACTATTCCTGCTCTACACTGGTTTGATTCAGGCTTACGGCGCGTTTGACCTGATCATGAAAGGCGTTTCCCGGGTAGCAACGTGGTCGCGCTCCGGCGTCGCACAGTTCGCCGTCGTCGCCAGCATGATTATTGGCTCGATCAACGGGTCGCCGTCGTCGAACGCCGCCATGACCGGGTCAGTGACAATCCCACTGATGAAAGAAAGCGGCCTCCCCCCCGAGGCGGCAGGCGGTGTCGAGGCGACCGCCTCCTCCAGCGGGCAGTTAATGCCGCCGATCATGGGATCGGCAGCGTTCGTGATGGCGTCGCTGCTGGGAATAACCTACTTTGACGTCGTTACTGCCGGATTGCTCCCAGCAGTAATTTTCATTGTCTCCGTTGCCGTCGGCGTCCACTACGCGGCACTTCGATACTCGCCGGGCGGCCTCTCGCCCGATATTGACGTCGACGTCGACACGGGTCAGTCGAATGTCGAACTGGCATTTGATGTTCTCAAGTTCGTGGTGCCGTTCGTGGTTCTCGTCTACACGCTCGGTATCGCACAGTGGACGATCATGTCCGCGGCAATGGTCACTGTTTTCGTCCAAGTCGTATCGGGCTACGTGTTTCCGTTGCTCAAATCCGTCGTATCCAACGGCGAGGCGATCACAAGCGTGCTCGTCTCCTCGTCAACTCAGACACTCGATGGCTTTCGATATGGAGCAATCATCCTCGCACCTATCGCGATCATCATTGCCCTGATCACTGGTATTGTCGATATCATCAACGCCACCGGGTTGCCGGGATCGCTTACGCTTGCGTTGATCGATATCGCGGGCGGAACGCTACTGATTGCGGCGATCATGTCGATGTTTATCTGCATCCTCCTCGGGATGGGGATGCCCTCGGTCGCGGCCTACACTATTGTCGCTATCCTCGTCGCACCCACGTTCGTCGAGTCGTTCCTGGTGCCCGATATTGCCGCGCACTACTTCGTATTCTACTCAGCCATTCTCTCATTTATCACCCCACCCATAGCGACGGCAGCGGTTGTCGCTAGCGGTATCGCCGGGGCAAACTTTTGGCGGACCTGTTTTGCGGCAATCAGGATCTCTGCAGTCCTGTTCGTTCTCCCTATCGTATTCCTTTACAACCCTGAACTGTTCATCGCGGGCGGGATCACCACACGTATCCTCGTCGCGAGTATCATCCTATGTGGTGGGATCACTATCACCCATGGGATCAACTACCCGAGTACATGGGGGTCCAACCGATACGTCGACAGCGTGGTTCGGGCCATCTACGTTGCCGGCGGTCTCGTGGTCATGGTCTACCCCAATATCGCCGTCTCGCTCGTCATCCTAGGCGTCCTGATCGTGATGTTTACTGCCCAGTACATCGGATCAATCACTACGTCCGTCTCCGCCCGACTCGGGTAACGGCGTAGGCGGGACGGCGCTTTCTCCGACAATAAAAACAGTATGATAAGACGGCTCTGTTGAATCGCTGTAAGGCGGAGGATTTCACTGTTTGACGGCACGTTTGATGTTGTAGACGACACACATCAGAGCAATTTCACGGAACTCACGATTCCAGCTACGCGCTCGCACGGCGTAGCCGAGCGAGCGCTTGACGGCGGAGTTGACGGTTTCGGTCATTGACCGCTGAGCGTACCGATCATCGTCAATTTGGGCGTTGTGTGCGTGATCGTACGGCGCGAAGATCCGGTGTTTGATCAGCGGGCGAATGTCGAGTTCACGAAATCGCTCACGGAGTTGCTGCTTGTCATAGCCCTTATCAGCGGCCAGAGACCGCAGATCGCCCGCATTTCGGCGGGCGATCTGCTCACAGAGGTCTGCGTCGCTACCTTCTAACGTCGTCGAGCAGTGAAGATCGAGCACAGCTTGCGTTGCTGTATCGACGATTTTGTCACTTTGAGCGTCTGAACGCGATAATTTGTTCGGTGGCAGTAGTGGCGGCTAGCACGATCTCGTTCATAGAGCGTTACGTCGATTGCAGCATGTCCAGAGGGGTCGTGCAGCTGCGCCGACTGGCGTAGCAGCACTCGACAGACGCTCATCTCGATCCGATCAAACGCCTTACCCAGCATGGAAGGCGCAGAGAGATCGGCCTCGTCAAGGCCGATCTCCCCTGTTATTTGCGGCATTTCCTTCAGAAGATCGATCGTCATCCGGTAGGACGTATCGAGGTAAATACGGAGACAATGCAGCGAAACAAGGGTATAGTCGGCGAATCCGCCGCCACCGCTTGGGGCGGCGGATTCGCCTCGTTCACCCGTAACTCTTTGAGCAATCGAGACACAATGCTCGGTGAAACGGGATATTTAGGTCACGAACAACTGAAGTCTCCCGCTTCAACTCCTTCGATTTACTGACATTCCCCGACGCTGTCTAGTGATTCAACGCAGCCGATAAGACACACTTCATCGATGATATTGGAAACAACACACCCTTATTATTGGTGTCTATCACTCGTAAGTACCGAGTACGCCGACACGAATTCATACCTTGGAGATAATAAGTCTTATTATATTGGTAATGTTGCTTGACGACTGCTTTCGATTGCTGAATAGTACGTCGACATTCGAACGGTGTATTCCGACCGGGAGTTCCACTCAGCAGATGTAATCGACACACTTGAGGACAAGAGTTTGAAATGTGTGGTTCCGTTGGAGAAAGACCAGCATCGGATTGGTCCCATATGTGAGAATATGTTTAGGTGAAACGTAGATACGATGAATCGGATGATACGCCGCTGTACGTCAAGAAGGACTTCCCGATTCATGGACCAGTGAGGTCGTGTGGCACCGTCTAGTTAGCGCGGTTTGAGAAGCGAGCAGGTCGTGGAGTGAGTTGAGGATGATGCTCGCAGACCTGCTCAGCGAGTGTTACGCGGCGGAATTTGATGAAGCTTGGGAGCGTGAGCGGACGGCGACGCCCGTCAGGGTGTTCGTCGTTCGTCTCCACGCGACCGGTTGTTCGCTTCGAGAGACACAAGCGATTCTTCGCTTGATCGGCGTAGAACGCTCTCATCAAGCGATCTGGCACTGGGTACATCGGCTGGCTGACAGCGTGCCAGACCCGCCGACGGCTTCGCCGTCGCGGGTCGCCATTGATGAAACCGCTGTCAAGATTAACGGCGATTGGTCTTGGGTGTACGCTGCAATCGGCCTAGACTCACGGTTGATTCTCGATGTCGCAGTCTTTGGACGCCGAGGCACCGATCCAGCCGCTGCGTTCCTCCATCGATTGACCGAGAAACACGATCTCTCTGACACGGTGTTTCTCGTCGATGGCTACGGATATCTGACTGCCCTCTCTCGATTAGAATTGAGCGGTCAGCTCAACTACGTCGAAAGAAACCTGATCGAAAGGTGGTTTCACACCTTGAAGATGAGAGTTGACCGCTTCCATAACTCGTGGGTGGGTAGTCGGGCGAGCGTTAGAGAATGGCTTGAACAGTTTGTACACTACTATAACACACAACGACCGCACCAGTCACTCAACGGACAGACTCCCGCCGAGGTGCTAAACTAGACAGTGCCGGTCGTGTTTAATTTGTAGCATTGTGCCAGACGGCGAAGGCTTGGAGCCATGATTCAGCTGTTGACGGTTGTGCATGACTAAAACAATTTGAGAACGAAGAAGTACGTCGATTTATCTAACGGAAGACATGTTCAGCAGCGTTCCGATTTCCATGTTTTTCATATCGAAATCGAAGCCCAGATCGACGGAGTGCAGTCTGGAGATGTTTTGCTCCATCGACGAGAAACACGGCATCATCGAGATCATGTTTCTCAGAGAGTTCCTGCAGGAATCGTTCTGTTAACGCGGTCGTAGTCGTTGGATACAGCCGTATATTGAGAATATTGTTCGTTTCCGGATCGATAGCAGTGTACAGCCAATACCGATGTTCGTCGATTTGAATCACTGTCTCGTCGAGCGCGACGTGATTCGACTTCTCGTCATCCGCCGGCTGTAGATTGCACTTGTGGACCCAATCGTGGACTGCCTTACGACTGCGTTCGACACCGAACTTCTCCAATTCTCGAACGGTATTCGAAAGCGAGAGGCCAGCAAGATGGAGTCGAATACCAAGCTCTATTAGCTGGCGCGGTGTCCGCTCTCGCTCCACAAAACTCAAATTGATCCAGTCGCTACACCCACTGAGGCGGCGGATTTTTGGCATGGACACCACAAAATCGTGCCGCCTCACTTTTCATGCTTAACGAAACAGCGCCGGCCATCCGTACCGAAAGCTGATTGACGTCCTCCGCGAGATGCCGAGAATGACGAAATCACTCGGATTGACGCCTGAAACGGTTCCACACTTCTCGACGGTGTGTACGCGAAAGCAGGCAATTCCGATGAAGTGGCGGCGAGCGATCCTCGATCAGTCCGTCGAACTGTATGATCTCGGTGATGTGCAGGCGATCGACGCAACCGGTGTCGATCGCGTCCAAGCCAGCCAGCACTACGCAAAACGGACGGACTACACGTTTGAGGCGGTGAAGACGACGCTGCTCATCGATTGTGAAACCAGTGCAATTCTTGATATACACTGTTCGATGAGACAACCGCACGATACACAGGTCGGCTGGCAGGTGTTAGTGCGGAATCTCGACGATTTGGCGACTGTCGCTGCCGATAAGGGCTACAATTGGGAAGAGATTCGCACCAGGTTGCGTGCAGAAAGTATCACGCCGCTGATTCCGCAGCGAGACCCTGGAATGTGGGGTGGGCGAGAAATTTGCTCATCAAGGATCGGGCGTATCACCAGCGATCAAACGCTGAATCGGTGTTTTTCGGACTCCAACGCAGATACGGCGATACGCTCTGGTCGAGAACATGGTTCGGTCAATTCCGTGAACTTGTCATGAAATCCGCCGTCCGCAACATCGAACGCGCAATAGAGGACTCACACCCGTGAAATCACGCGTTCAAACAAGGCCCCATCCTCTGAATGCCGATGAACGTCCATACATTTATATAATTGGTAAACATACCATTATATGGTATATCAAATAACAAAAGATGCGTAGAGAAAACAATGGACAGCAAGATCTTAACCAAGATAATGAAAAGCAACAGGTCAACTTCAGAGTTAATGATGCAAAGAAGATAGGATGGGAGTCGTTTGTCGAGAAAAGCGATTATGCAACCCTCTCGCACTTCCTCAGAACGGCAGCCGAAAAAGAGATAGCTCAAGCAGAAGCCAATGATGGCGAACCTCAGTCATCGTACCACCAAGACGATTCATCTGAGGAGATCCTCGAGAAGCTGAGTGGGATTACCACCAAACTCAGTTCGATGGATCGGCGGCTTTCAGCTATCGAAGCTAATCGCTATGGTGATGATGACCTTGACGAGTTGGTTACTCGCGTCTATCAGCAACTACCTACCTCGATCCACGACATCCACAAAGCAGAGGCGAAGAAGCTATAGGGGAAGCCTGGAAATACTGGTTCGGTTGAAGATCTGGCTCAACATCTGGACGCAGACGAATCGGCTGTCGAGATGGCTGTCCAACGATTGCGGAATACGACTCACTCAATCTGTCAAACAGAGAGTGAGGACGAGCTCGTTCACTACTACAAACGAGAGTAAGCACAATGATAGCTTCTGCAGACACCTTCATCGAAGAGTGCAAAGAGCGCCGATTAGCAGCGTCCACGATTGAGTCCCATACGACGGCCCTCACCCTCTATTCTCAGTGTCTCGATACCACTGAACTGGAAGCTGAAACGGTCACAGGGAATAATCTGAGAGAGTTCGTTGTGTGGCTCAAGCACAACTGGGAACAGCCCTACAACGAGATCAGGAATACCGTGTTCTGGAGTCTCACAAGATACTACGGCTATCTGGCGGAGGAAGGGAGTGTCACTACCAACCCATGCGAGAACGTCGATGTCGTAGAGTGTCTCGTTCTTGATGAGGCAACGAAATTCCTCAGGCGAGTGCGAGCAACAAAAACAAAGACGACGATTCAAACGAGAGAATATGGACTCATCCTCTTCTCAGAGTGGCTTGAACGGGATCTCCAGAGCGAATTGGTTGAGGTGGAACCGCTCGATCTCGAGGATTACGCGATCTACCTCACTGGCAAAGGCTACTCGAATGGAACGGTCATAGATAGGTACTCGACAGTCTCGACCTTGCTGACCTTTCTTCATGAAAAAGAGAAAAGCCTAGACGAAAATCCAGCAGACGATGTGAACCTGGACAAAGCAGACATCGTCGATTACAAACAACCCTCTCGGAAGAGCGAGGAGTTGAAAGAGGAGATTTTCTACATCACATCGGAGCAAAAAGACCTGCTCTTGGAAAACGTACCTAGCCCGACAATCAGAAATGAACTGATGATAGAATTGATGTGGCAGACAGGGATGCGCAGACAAGAGGTCGTGGATCTCAGGATAAGCGATTTGAATAGAGACGAGGGCTACATCGACGTAAGAGGTAAAAACGGGAAGAACCGGACTGTCTTCTATCAATCAGATCTCAGTGATCGGTTGAATATCTGGCTTGATGGCGGCCTCCGAAATAGCTCGATGTACGCCGAAGAGTCACCCTATATATTCCTGACTGAGCAAAGTGAACAACTCCACCCTCAGCAGATCAATCGTACCGTGCTCCAGGCTGCGGAAGCAGCTGGAATTCAGGAGACGATGTATATAGACGCAAATGGGAATCCTCGGCATAAGATCACTCCTCACGGCCTTCGACATGGCTTCGCTGTTCAATCACTCAAGAACGGAATGGACATTAAGAACTTAGCTGACATCATGGGTCATAATTCTCTCGACACGACGAAAGAATATCTCCGGTTCACGAAGGAAGACCTGAAACGGGCCTATCGAAAGTTCGGGCCTGGTGGCACCGCCGAGTCATAATTATGTGATCTTGCGCCGAGCACCTACACAATAGAGAACCATCTGTGTCGGCACAGTCTGGAACTCATCTCAACTACTCTTAAAAAATTTGATTGTTTTGGTGTGGTTCTGAAAGTATTGAATCGGCTATACAACGCGTAATTCAGCCGATTCTCGAGGTTACTACCTATGAAAGTCCAAAAGAATTGCTTAGCCGATAGTATAGCGACCCACACACACGCAGTATGTGGGCCAAGCCAGGAGAATTACTCGTATCGAGTCGTACAGACATGGGGGAATGAATGATGAACGACATTACTTGTGGGTTGTGTGGCGAGCCGTGGGGGTTCTACTATCTCTGTAACGAGATGTCGATGGGAAAACGCGAGAAGTTATTACATGGAAAGGGCTGTCCGATCTGTTCGTGGGGTGAGAGCGACCGAGCAACCGGCGAATATCAGGTCAAACGAGTCAGATCAATCTCGAGAAACACCGATCTTGATCCAACGAGGTACTCGCTATGAGCTGCCGCTGTCAACTCCGGTTCACTGAAGAAGAATCGGAATACGCTTCTCAGGTTTTCCGTCATTCCTATGGAAATCCTGAAAACGTCCTCTCGAATCTCGATCACCTCAAACGACTCTTGCAGGTAACAATGGCAAAGAGGACTGCAGCATATACGGCTGCTCAATTCGTCTTCGTAGACAAGCTTTGGTCGTTGGAACAGTCCTTCAGAGACAAGAGTGGGAGTTACAACGAATCGCCGAAATCGGTTGCTGAAGTCCTCAAGGTTGACTCTTGGAAGGAGTGTTCGCCAACTCCATCCTATCTTCTCGGCCACGGCGTAGAAGACCCAGCAAGCGGGATCCACGGAGATGAGGATTTCCTCTACGTGGTGGAGGTCTCAGACACGAAGTACTTAGATTGGCGAGTCAAGATAGCAGGACGCGATGATTTCCCTCGGGATTCTCGAGAGGAGACAGAACGAGCATTTGAACTCGCAGACTGGCGGTTTGAGGGCACGCTTGAAGAGGGACTTGCGAAGGTAGAGGGGAAACGATGAGAAAAGCAGAGCCACCAGATGATCTTCCTGAAGGATGGGAAGTTACCACATACAAATTCTCCGGGAACTTCAAGCTGATCGCTCGATTCGATCACGAAGAGTCGGGAGCGGAAGTGAGAGTGAATCCGTACAAGACTTACGAACAGCCGGGCTTTGCTAACGCTCACCGGGTGATTCTGATTGATCCATGTGAAGGGGTCAAAGAGATTGCTGTCGGGATGGATGTAGAGCGTGGGGAAGAAGCTGAACAAATTGCAAGAAAGGTGATGAACCAGTTCTAATAGAATAGAGGGTGGCCTAAGGTATACCTTCTGTTCCCTATCTTGCTTAGTAAGCGTCCTATAGCAACCGCGGAAGTCAGCCGAGATCAAGTTGAAGAAAAACGGACTGCCATGTCCGGTGTAGAGTACGGTGTATTCTATCCCCGGCGTTGTGATTTTGCCTCCCGAATAATTGCGCCATCTCGAAGTTTATCGGGACACTGTGGACAGACCCGTGGTTCATCAACGCCATCCGGAGTGAACACACGAGCATATTGTACAGTAACATGAGTGCCGCAATTTTGACATTCAGGCATCTCCTTTCATCTCTGGTTCGGTAGCCTTTGGGATATATTGATCATTTCTACTTTACAGCAGACCTAAGTCTTGAAGCTTTGAGGCAATATTCTGAATAACGTCTTTTGCTTCATCGATTTCCGTGCCTCCAGTGATTATGATTTTCCCGCTCCCAAAGAGGAGAGCTACCGCATCTAAATCCTCGCCACGGTAAACCAATCCAGGGAATTGCTCTGGCTCATACTCAATATGTTCTAACCCAAGCCCGATAGCAGCCCCGTTCAAGTTCAATGTACCCCCTAGATCTCCGCTAGTCACAATATTCTGAACGATGATCTCGGGATCATCTGGTATCTCGATCCCTAGCTCTTGGAGTTGTTCGAAGGTTATGGAAATAGCGGAGTTCACATCATCGACTGAGGATGCTCCGGTACAGACCAATTTTCCAGAGCGGAAAATCAGAGATGCGGCTTTTGGGTTCTGTGTTCTGTAGACTAAGCCGGGGAATTGCTCTGGATTATAGTCTACTCCGTTAAGATCGTTTGATAATGCTTCTAAGTTGAGTTCTTGGTCAATACTAGTAGAAGCAACCACATTCTCTGTAGAGAGGGTATCTATCAGATCTGTCATCGGTAGATAGACTAGAGGTTGTAGATGGGTTATAAATTCCGGAGGCGGCTACGCAACTACCGTAGAAATCGTAGAAGAGCTTGTAGGGCGTGTAGAGAGAGGCTTATAGGATGTATGTGGCGAGTTACGATTAGCTGCTTGACCGATGAGAGTATTTGAGTACCTGCCAATGCACGATTTGACGGGATTCCAGCGAGATCTGTTGTACGTGATTGCTGGCACTGACCAGCCATCTGGCCAAGATGTGAAGGATGAGGTTGAGACATACTATAGTACGGATATTAACCATGGGCGGCTGTATCCGAACTTGGATACCCTTGTCAACAAAGAACTTGTCGAGAAAGGCCAGCTGGATCGTCGGACTAACTTCTATGAGATTACTGATGATGGGGCGGAGTTGATCAGTGAGCGCCTTGAGTGGGAGGAGGAGTATCTCTAAAATATTCTACGGAGAAGTCGTCTCTGTTTTCATAGGTGCTGTTAAGCAAGTTACATAGGATACTATGTGGTATGGTTGGTTTAGAATCGGCGTCAGTCTCACCAGGTCTGAAGATCCACGGTAAGGAGTTGGTCAATGGTTAAAGCAGAGGGGTAGTGAGCTACCGAAGAGAGATTAGGTTGAGACGGGCGTGTGGTGATCCGCAGGAAACTCGAGAATGTGAAGGCCGCGTTCTTGCATAAATCTCGTAAGCCGGCTGTGGTATAAAATATTGAGTCTTGTACTAGGATCTCCCGTGAGGTGCAGTTAGTGGATCGGGAGTGAGGGTTTGATGAGGGGATTGTTTGAGATATGTTCGGAGCTTGCAGGTGTTTGTTCTAATTGGGTGATTGAGATGGATGGATTAGTTCGGAGATGTATCTGGTTGAGTTGGAGGATGAGTACCGAGCGTTAATCAGTTAAGGAGGGTGTCATAGTACAGCTCTCACACCTACTATGTAGGCACCCTGATTCGATAAGTATAGGTGAAGCACATCTTGCTCAGTATAGCCAAGCAATTCCCGGACTGCGCGTCAGTAGCGGAAGGGAACGTTGCATGCAGACAACTCGTTTATCTCGTCAACGTTATCTTGTTATACTACGAGTCTCTTTCTCGAAGTCGATTCCGATGACTCAGCCAACTGAAGGTGAGACGAGAACATTTGAGCGAACGTTTACAGTTAAAGATGTGCAGCAGTTTGCAGAACTCACTGGTGACGATCAACCCCGTCATACCGAGCCGGATGAAGACGGACAGGTGATGGTGCAGGGATTATTGACCGCGACTCTGCCGACGAAACTGGGTAGCGACAACGAAGTGTTAGCCAGTACGATGGAATTCAACTTTCATCAGCCGGTCTACACTGGCGAACCAATCACGTGTCGATCAACGTTTGACACAGTTAAGGAACGAGATGACCGTTACGAATTCACGTCAGACGTTGTTTGTGAGAACGCGGATGATGAGACTGTGTTGACCTCGGCAACTAACGGAATTATTTGGAAAGACGAGTAACTCGATTAACGGATATACGTGCGTGTAGTGAACGGATAGTTCGGTCCAAATTGAGCGAAAGGAACGCTATGCGAATTGTTCTATGCCTCCCTCTTACTGTTGAAAAACCAGCTGGCTACTCTTCGTCTGTTATTTCGATTGTCCCATCGTTGGCGACTGTAACGACTTTGTCGTCGATTGTAAATGTGACAACTAATTCTTCAGACCCGGTCTCAAGGAGCGAATCAAGCGCATCAGGATTCACATGGTCATTCAGCGTGAAGTCAACCTCGGTCGGATCTCTGCCATCTTGCTCAGCAATGGTTTCAACAATTTGGATGCTATTAGGAGTATTTGAGAAGGACTCTGCTTCGTGTTCCGTCATCTGTATAGTATTACGCTTAGGCTGGCCTAAGATAGTTGTTCCGATATATTATTTTTGACTGAAAGATATTTCTACTGGCGATAGCTGTTCGCCTGAGAGTTCGGTCAGGATCCTGTCTGGCACCTCCGAAATTGTTCCGTCTACCGAAAATTCTATAGAGTCACCATATACAGTGACATCAATATTAGATAATTCGATGGCGGCTTCGTCTTCTACATTTATTCGCACTACCATACTGTGCCATCATGTGACACAATATAAGTAAATGCCGAAAGCTGTGTCGAGTGTTTACTTGTTAAAATCGGAAGACATCTGATGAATGAACCGAAACTCTCTAAGCCGCCCAATCAGAAGGGAATGATAGCATACCTCGTGACCCCTCCTACAGAGAAAACTGCACTTGAGGAATTGCCACCCAGCGCAAAACTGGTGTATAGAGTCCTCAAATACGAAGACGAACTTACCCAAAAACAACTTGTAGAGGAGACGCTTTTAGCGGCTCGAACTGTCCGATATGCTATCGCAAGACTCGAGGAAGAGGGGGTGATAGTGGAGAGAATGAGCTTTCAAGATGCCCGTCAGAAGCTATATTCACTATCAGAGTAATCTCCCTCATCTCTTAACAGAGTACCCGCTTAGTGCGTTAGTCCAAATCGACTGTTTCGTACACCGTATCAATAATTTCTTGATAGGAGTATTCGCCTTCTGGATCAAGTGCAAAAATCACTCCAGAATTTTCTCCGGTTGTTATCGCAATGTCAGCCTTTTTCTCGAAGACTCGGATTGTTACATATAGTCTCTCGTCATGTAGATCCTCGTGCGCAGGTTGGCTGATTGTCTCGAGTAGGGCATTTTTGAGGATGGCTTCAACCTCGTCTTCTGTGTACTCGTCACGCATCTCGTCACAAAGATAGATCGGTCCATAATCGTCTGGTGTATAATACCCAAGTGCTTTCAGATCATGCCCGACAATACGATCCAAGACGTTGTGAATCTCAGTGGCAAGTTCTTTCATGGACACTCTCTCACCTCAATACATCCCTCAGTAATCGTGATTTCGTACTGATCTACAGAAAATGAGACACTGATATCGGTTTTTCCATTTCCGAATAGCTTGTCTAACGCCTCAAGATCAGCACTGTGGTTAATTGGGTCTAATGTTAGTGGATCTTTTCCAGAGCATGCTGCTAATGACCGAATGACAACCATACTTGGTCGCTCCGTTGACTCATTCCAATGACTCTGATGCACGTTTCCTTCCGTACTTTCATTATCCTTATCGTGTTCGTTGCTGTTATCTTCGGGAACCATTTCACCAGTACACCAACTCGCTCTCTTTCTAAATAGGCAGATTCCCTATTTACAGGGTATAAGTGAGGGTGCTTTCAATGAGTTGCCTCGTCCCTCGCCGAAGCCGATGTGAAACAGCGCGTGAAGTGATCCCTATCATCTCACCAAGTTCCTCTTGGGAAACCTCTCGAGGCTCCTCGTAATAGCCCTCTTCGTAGGCCATTGTCAACGTTTCTCTCTGTTTCCGTGTAAGGCTTAAATGGCGTCCTTCAGTACGTTCTTCTAAATCATAGATCCGCTGCAGCTGAACCCGTATTCCGAGTTCAGCAAACGATTGTTGAAAGTCAGTAATATCTTCCCTGTCTTCCGCACGCAGTCGAAAGAACCAGCCATCAGTCGTCCCCTTACCTTCGAGTATTACTGAATTGCATTCCTTGAGGATGTCAATAAAATCTACATCAGGATGCCAGTCCGCGCTGTATAGCGCGCCATTTTGAACTTCTTTAAGCAGGCACATATTCTGTATTTCAGGTTCTTGTTCCGCAATTTCCTGAAAGCTCTCTCCATCTCCTCCCCATACCCAGAAAAAGGGTAATGCAGATTCATTAGTTGGTACAATGCGCTCTAACTCGATCTCCACATCAGGGAGTGAGTCGAAAATTTGCTTGCCAGGTACTCCAGCAAGAGGGATTGTAAACTCAGCAGTAACACTCATAGGTTAACATTTATAGTGAAAGTCAATTTATTAGCACTGATATGCAGACCAATGGGTAACGTAGGTTCCAACAAGGTACAGTCTGCAAGATAGATACCTCCCAAATTATAGTATAAGTCCGATCCATTGAACCCACGTATATTGCTCATAATACTGTTCGTTGTTTCGATGTTATACCACCTGTTCGTTATCGAAACGCGCCCACACGCCGATGTCGGTCCACACAGGACAACGTGTGGGGTCGAGTCGAACCCCGAACGATCAATTTGGATGGTGGTTATTTTTCCATAATAAATCCGCGAACTATACATGAAAGATTATCAATCGATCTCTCGGAGATGAATTTCACCGCTACCTTTTACGGCAACCTCGTAACCATGATAGGAAAAAGTCACTCGTCCTTTCTCTGCATGAAACAATCTATCTAGCGCTTCTGGATCAACACTATTGTAGAGCGGTGGATGGATATTTGTCCGTTCTCGATCTTCAACAGCAGCTACTGCACGAATGATTGCATGACAGTACGTTTCGTCTTTTTGCTTTTCGGTTGTGTAGCTCATGGGATATGAACGAGTTATTTCCGGTTGGCATCAAGCCCTATTGATCTATCGAAGAGATATTGGAGAGATGTAACCGTCTCTATGTCGTGGGCTGATGGATCCATATGATAGTACGCAATAGCCTCAGAGCTCCTCACTCTACCTACGAGAACATGAAGAAACCTGAATGCCAGCTTGAGACCAATGGACTGTACGAGAGGGGTTAGCGAGTAAAACCATACTCTCGAGGACTCGTTATTCCAGCGTGAAAGATGATCACTTACTGCGATTCCAAGGCCGGATAAATCGTCAGACTCTACTGTTGTAATGCTTAGATCATCACTTAGCTCTACTGTGGAAGTTCGTACTGATGTAGACCGCGTTAACTCTCCGGCAGTAATGATACCCAGATTTTCCGGTAGTGTTCCCGCTTGATCTCGCCAACAATCGATAATCTGCTTTGACGATAGGTTGTAGGCCACGAACACTACAGGTTCCTCTCCCGAAAAGTTTGGATTCGTGTTCCGATCTAACTCGTCCTGTGAGTCAGACAGTGGCGAGAGTATCAACGTATTCGTTCCTGTTTCCGGCTCATCCCCATTCCCTCTCTGTAAGTCCATGATTTTCTAATTACTCGAAGCCCTGCGCTCTACGCGCTTGATCAACCACTATGACCACGTCCTGCTGCGAGCACTTTGTAAATCGACGCAAAGCTATTCAAGGTCGATTTTCGTCTCTGTAGCGAATTGTGTCTTGGCCTAATTTTAGCTTCATTTGAACGTGATATTCTAATGGCATAACGTGCATTTGAGTACTATCCTCCGCATTCACATATAGGTTCTGGATGTAGCCATGTCTGTTAGAACTAACACTGTTCGAAGTAGAATTTCCGCATAAGGCACGGCGCTACCAAAATTGGCTTAACGTAGCATGGGCGATGATAAAGACGAATATTTTGTTGAGAAGCATTCCGACGAGGAATTACTTGCTTTCATCGAGCAGGAAGAAGTCGTGACCACAAAGGAGGTCTCAGACCACTTTGACTACCACCTTCAAACAGCACGGAGACGACTGAAAATGTTAGAAGAGGAGGGGCGACTCAATATGAAAGACGTGGGAAAGCGGTTTGTGTGGTGGATTCCACGAACGGTAGAAACAAGCACGTAAGTCTAGTTAGTCCACTAAAGGAAGTCATATGGAAATTTCAGATAACCTCCTTTGCTTGTATAGTGCAAGAGTTGAACGACACCGTGATCGGTACGTTATCGAAGTTCCGAAGAATGAACTTCAGAAAGGCGATACCGACCAAGACAATGTCTATCGAGTTGCTTTGCTCTTAACAAATACCCCACAGAATCAGGATGATACAACTACCGATACGCCCCAAACTGAACAAAGTCGTTCTGGTCCACCTGTTGAGGAGGGCGATACTCGTAAAGTGGAAATTGAGGATATCGGTGACCAAGGCGATGGCATTGGGAAAATTGAGCGGGGCTACGTTGTGATTGTCCCCGAGTCTAAACGAGGCGACGAAGTGACCGTCGAAATCGAGATGGTGAAGGAGAATTTTGCTATCGGACAAATTATTCGCAGATAGATCTAAACAGCACTCATAGTTTGACGTAGTGTGATTATTCCGATTTTCACATGGGGCTACAAACCCGAATGACAGTATCCGACGATTCGTAATAGTCACCATCTATTTTCATTCCAACCGGTCTCACGCGCTGATCTCGACCGTACAACACCCGGTATGAAACCGAACTGAATGCCTCAGCCAATTTTATCAGGTTCGATCTAACGAACACTGTTTGGCAATTTGGATAGTGCTCGTGCATTATCTATTTGTAGGTGCCATGACCCATGTTGGACCATACGAATGAGCCAAGCGACTCTCATCGAACGACCTTACGTCAACTCCAATCTCTTCTCGAGTCACTATCTTGACGAACGGCTCAAGGATCGGAACGAATGGGAATGTGATGAAAAAGCAGAGCAGGCGATGACGGAGCTTCGATCCCTATATGACCTAGAAGGAGACCTCGTTGAGGGCTACAAAGAGGACGATCTGATCAACAACTGGATAGACGAAGTGCTCGACGTTCTTGGGTACGGGACTCAGGTCGAGACGACTCTCCCGGAAGGAAACGGATACGTTGACATTCTCCTCTTTGAAGACGATGTGAATCGCCGTAATGCAGCGTCTCTCTATTTGGATACCCAGAACACTACCGACCTGTTTGACAGCGGGATCGGTCTTGTCGAAGCTAAGCAATGGGATGCTGACTTCAACGTTCGATTCAGCGAACAGCGACCCTATAGAGACGCCTCCCACCAAATCAAACACTATCTCGAGAACGTTGAAAACATCGAATGGGGTATTCTTACTAATGGACGAAAGTGGAGACTCTACGGGACGAAGGACTACGAGACGAAGACCTACTACGAAGTCGATCTTCTGGAACTACTCGAACAAGGTGACGTAGAGGAATTCAAATACTTCTACACATTCTTCCGGCCAGAAGCCTTCCGAGAAACAGGCGGGTCCACATTCCTTGAAACAGTCTGGAGTGAAAGCGAGACCGCATCCCAGAAACTGGGCGAAGACCTTCAGGACAACGTTTTCACTGCTCTGAGAGTCCTCGGCCACGGTTTTATAGAGTCAAACGATCTCGACATTGACCCTGACGACACAGAAGGGCTGAAACAGTTGAAAGAGCAGTCATTGGTACTGCTGTACCGGTTGATGTTCGTATTGTACGCAGAATCTCGGAACCTCATCCATCCCGAAGATCAGGCAGCCCAAGATGAGTACGAGAAGAACTTCAGCCTCGACCAGCTCCGACTGAGCATCCACGACACGATAGGGGAAGTTGATCAGGGATTCGAGAGCGAATACAGCGAGTACTCCTTCACCATGTGGCGACAGCTGGGGGACCTCTTCGAGTTGATCGATAAGGGCGAGAAATCCCTGGGAATCCCGCCATACAACGGTGGTCTGTTTGACCGTGAGAAACACAAGTTCCTCGCTGACAACTCGGTCAGCAACCAGCACCTCGCTGAGGTAATATACCGACTATCTACCACTGAGAACGAAGAAGGACGGTACGTCTTGGCTGATTACGGCGACCTGGATACCCGCCACCTCGGGAGCGTATACGAAGGACTACTGGAGCACCAGTTCAGGATCGCGCCTGAAGACTATGCAGCTGTCGAAGAAGACGGAGGACAAGTCTGGAAACCCGCCACAGAAGTCACAGTGGCTGACGCAGTGGAAACAGTTGCTGAAGGTAACCTGTACGTCGTCAACGACGAAGGAGAACGCAAAGCGACTGGTGCGTACTACACGCCTGACTACGTAGTCACATACATCGTTGAAGAAACAGTAGATCCCTTGATTGAGGAGATCCGAGAAGATTTGGTTGATCAAGGATTCACTCCAGGCACCCAGGAGTACCTTGGTCCGTTCCTTCGGCGTGTGACCGAGCTGAAGATTTTGGATCCTGCGATGGGGAGTGGCCACTTCCTAACCCGGGCAACCGGTTATCTGACAGAGCAGGTGATGAACGAGGTACGTGAAGTCGAGACAGAGATGGGTGTGGCCTTCGACGAACAGCACATCCGGCGAGAAATCGCCAAAGAGTGTATTTACGGAGTGGATCTGAACGGGATGGCGGTCGAACTCGCTAAGCTTTCAATGTGGCTTGACACATTGGCAGCTGACCGACCGTTGGCCTTCCTCGACCACCATCTGAAATCTGGCAATTCACTAGTCGGCTCAGACGTTACACAAGTCCTCTCTAACGGCTCATCTTCCAACGGTGATGATGGACAGATCACCCTCACACAAGCATTAGCACGTGTCCGTCAAGCCACCTTGGAGCACGTCATGGAGCGGATGCAGGAACTGCTCGAGATCGACAACGAAACTCTGGAAGACGTCAAGTCGATGGAGGAAATCTACGATCAAATCCGTAAAGATCCGCTCTACCAGCGACTGTTCGAGCTTACCAACGTCCACACTGCCGAACGATTTGGATTAGATGCGCCCGAAGATGCATTTGAACAGATGGCTGCAGCGATAGAGAATGAAGGCAAGTGGAGGAAAATAGGGGAGGAGGGCTGGTTCCAAATGGCACAGCTAATGAGTTCCGAGGAGGCATTCTTCCATTGGGAGCTTGAGTACCCTGATGTTTTCTTTAACGAAAACGGAGAGAAACGAAATGATGCAGGATTTGATGCTGTGATCGGAAATCCACCTTATGTATCAAATTGGGAGCTAACCGAGTCAAATGAAAAATTGCCCGAACTACTCGAAAGTCTTTATCCAGAAGCAACTGGCGGGCATTGGGATCTCTTCATACCGTTCAGTTATAGGGCAGCAAATCTCACACGGGATTCCGGCTATCACTCTTTCATCACTCCCACCTCTTTAGCAACAGAAAAATACGGTAAGAACCTTCGAGAGATATTTATTAATGACTATAAGATTTTGAAGTTAATTTCTTTCGGAGAACACGATGTGTTTGAGGGTGTTGATCGGCAGTGCTTAATCTACATCGTTTCTCCCGAAAATACGCCGGAAAAGGACGAATGCGGAATCTATAGCTATGAATCAAATCAATTCGTGCCTCAGTATTCGATTGATTCAGAACGGTTTTTGTCATATTCGAACTCTACTTTCAGAATTGAAGTCACAAGGCAAGATATGTCGATTAAAACGAAAATCGAGTCGGAAAGTGTTCTATTGGGAAAGTTATGCTGTGTGAATCCTGGTGTAGTTGCGCACAGTGCATCTGATAGCGATTTAGACTTTAAAAAAGATGATGTGATCTCTGAAGAGGATGGTGAAAACAAACGGAAGTACGTCTCTGGCAGTGATATCTCACGTCACCATATCAGTTGGGAAGGCGAGTATATGGATTACTACACATATCAAGAGCATTTTCACCGGCCTAAATTCCCTGCTCTATTTGAGAATCCAAAAATCATGTTCTCTCGGATATCAGGATCGAATAACCAGATAAAGAGTTGCTATGACCCCAATGGGTACTACACCAACCATATCGTTATCCATGCAGTTCCGTGGGATGACGAGATCAAGGATTACCAATCTGGTGTTGACTACGAAATAAGCCCAGACTCGGAGAAATATGATCCACAGTATCTCTCTGGAGTCGTTAATTCAAAACTCATTAATTACTATTTCGACCAGTTCCTCGCTACTGGAACTCTGCAAGGGTCATACAGCGAGATGAACCCAGAGGATATTAGAAAACTCCCTATCAAAGCTGTTGAGTTCGACTGTGATTCTGAAAAACTCGAAAAAGAGTATTCATCTCTCGATATACTCGAGGATGAATCTGATGTAGATAGCGTCCTCGTCAATCAGAATTCAGACAGCGAGTATGATGTGAGTCAGTTGGGTCAAGAAGCTATCTCTGATTTAGTAGAGAAAATACAGGACCTACACGAAAAGCGAAATTCATTAAGCCTAGATATCTTGCAATATCTGGGGAATTATGAGGAATCCAGACAGCTGAACGATGTTGGTCTGTTCCAGCCTCCAAAGACCGCCTCTACTGATTCCATACTCTATTCTACCGCTAAGGACTATGAAAAGCTCCGTATTGGGGACGTTCAGATCGAACGTCCTGATGCATCTACGGTTGCTATAACTGCTACTGCTCGGTATAAACCGAAAGATGAAGACGGTTATGAGACTGATCGTTGGGGGTATACGGAAACTAAGCCTATCGAGGCATTTCGGTTGAATGATGTCAATGAATTTGAGGCAGACTTCGTTGAGCATTTCGTTCCTGTTGCTGTTGAGAAAGCAGATGGATTTGCTGACTTCAGAGAAACAGCTACCAAAACAAATTCCTTGGCAGATCGCTTGAAGGGGATCAAATTGCCAGCTGTTGACAACATCAAAGAGGACTTTGAGGCATATTTGAAGGCGGAAAAACGTGCTAAGGAACTGGAGGAGAACCTTCGGAAAACTGACAAAACTATTGATAGGATTGTTTATGAACTGTACGGGCTAACAGAGGAAGAAGTTAAAGTCGTGGAAGAATCCATCAATCAGTAACACTTTTTGTTTGAGAAGGGTGTAGTCAATGTCGTAGGATCGGGCTCTCTTGACGTCGAATTAGATCTCTCCCAACTTGCGGAAGATTTGGACTCATCAATCGCGGACTTTGACTCAAATCACTACCCTGGAATCTACCTTAGATTTGACGACGATGCTCCGCTCATTACAATCTACCGAACCGGGAAATACATCGTCACAGGAGCAGATTCGGAAGAAGAAGCACATTCGACACGAGAACGGTTTCTCAATACTCTCACTCAAATGTCTGTTATTGCAGAACCCAAGGATGAGTGGTTCGCTATACAAAATTTCGTCTGTACGGCAGACTTGGGCCAAACCTTGAACCTGAACGCACTCGCTATTGGGTTGGGTCTCGAACGGACAGAGTACGAACCAGAGCAATTCCCTGGGTTAGTGTATAGACCAGAAAATGCGGGATGTGTTCTACTCCTATTTGCTTCAGGTCGTGTTGTTATCACAGGTGCAAAAAGAAAAGACATCGCCGAAACAGCGTTTGAAGAGCTACAGAATACGATATCAGAATATTCCAATTGATGCTCAATTTCCCGGATTTAGAATTCAACCGCTTGACGTAGAGCACAACGCCCTCAGTGGTGTTTGTTGATTCATCGGTAATTCCCTCGCCCATTCGGAATCAAACACGACCACGCACCGATCTCGGACCACATAGGGACGTGTGGCAATATATCGATTCCCGGGAAACGGGCAGATGATGATTAATGCCGGGATATTTCGAGAAGCTTGGCTCCTTTCTGTTTTCGTGCCTCACTCATCGTTCTTGTACGCTTCTCTGGGACACTGTCTTGAATTTGTTCACGCAGGATTTCAGGATCATCCAAAACCTGATGGAGCTCTATTTCCAAACCTTCGAATACAGCAACCAACTCGCCCATCTTCACAGCGACATCGTGTTTATCTGCATTTTCGTCATAGAATCGAGAAGCGAGACTGATTACTTTAGCAGCATCCTGAACTGAAAGGTGGGGTGCTAGTCCTTCCTGCTCCATTACCGAGACCACAGCTTCAAGCGTGTCCTCAACTTCAGAGAATTCCACTCCTGCCTTATCCAATTTTTTGTTTCTCTTCCGAACCTCAAAATATTTGACTCCTTCGCTTTCTTCTAACTCTTGGTGGTAATTCGATACAGTGCCTGTACTCACACCAATCTCTTCGGCGATGTCAGCTTGCTTTCGACCTAACCAGAGCAACTTTGTTATGCGATCATACTGGTCTTCTTTTGTTTGATGCATTGCGTCCGAAGCAACGCACCTACCAGAGATAAATGTATAGCAGTTAAATCTTAGTTTTACGAAAAAGCATGCCTAGTAACTGCTTCGGCACCGTAGACAGCACGCCTAGACGATCCAAAGACAGTACTGCTGTCCCATCTAGGCTATTGCGTCTAGCTAAAACCGATTGCTTAGAATCTAGCGTGCTAAAATATGCATGCACCGGGGTGGTAGCTCCATCTCATATAAGTAATTCTACAATTTTGGTCATGTCTTCGACTGGTTCATGCTCACAAACTCTTGAAATCCGCTCTGAAACTTCTGTTGAAATCACGTCTGAGAAACTTGCTGAACTTAGCTCTGAATTGTTATTTGAGTATTGCCAGCTTCTAATACGTGCTTCGTCCAAGTCTCGGCTGGTCAACAATGACCTCAAAAGAGACTGAAACATCGAGCATCGAGGAACTAAGCGGTATAGAACTTTGCTGGAGACCAGCAGAGGAGCTAAGCAAAAGTTGGGTTCACGCAAATGATCCAGATCGAGCTGGCATGAGCAAAGGCGGTGTTCTCCGACAAGCTTTGAAAGTAGATCGAGAAACTGGTGGATTGCTTGACTCAGTTAGAAGACAAATGGCTGGCCACACATACGCCTGCGGAGGTCAGAGTGAAGAAGACTCAACCAATACACAGGAGTCTCCAAACGGCTCTAGCAAGCCTCAGAGGAAGTCCTGATGATCGATACGGTATCGAGGACAAGTTGTGGACTTGCCTCTCGAGAGCAGTGGAATTCTATGCGCTTTGATCAGACAACCCAATCAACATGGGCAATCTCATCATGAACGAATACGGTTCAGACAACAATAAAGACTCCGACGAAAAGGCAAGAAGACAGCCTCGCGAAGCTCTTAAGACCGATGGTGGGTCCATCCTCGAAAATCCCTCTGCATCAATTACAGAGAAACAGTATGGTGCTGTGGATATCGACTCCCAGAAACTCAACAATGGACAGACAACGCAAGACGGAGAATACCGCTATTATATTGAAGAAGCTGACATTGAATGGGATCTTGACGGCCTCTTACAGTACCGTGCAGTGTTTGTACCAATGAATTCTCGAGGCCCATTCATCCACTATGAATATTTCGACTGGCAACAGCTCCAACGATCACTCCCGGCCAGGCCATCTCGGGTTTGGAGGAAGGACGACGGGAGCCATATCTGGATCGTTTGCGAAGATGCGCTGGACTGCCTTTTGAAGGAGATCTATGGACGCGAATAGCTTTCCCACTGGGGAGATCCTAAGAGTAAACGAGGTTCCTTGATGGTGGAGAATACGAGAGATACGTCGGATCTCAATGAGAATGGGCAAAAGCTAGTAGAGGAGTACAACAAGAAGTTCAACGAACCACTCCCGTGGGGAGCTGAATTCCCTCAAGAATACAGATCCGTCGGCAATACTGTATCAGTCAACAATGACATGCTTCACTCGGCAAGCCTGTTGACGTTACTGTCAAGAACCGTTCACCACACAAGGTTCACTAATATCGAGAATAACACAGAGATTCCGACAATTCATACGTTATCTATTCAGCAGTCAGGGTCTGGCAAGTCCCCTGCACTCAAGTACGCGGGTCATGTTGCGAGAGCTGCAGGTCTGAGTTATGAAGCAGTCACCGGAATGTCCGAAGAGGGATTCATCGGTGGTGTTCGTGACGGTGATGTCATTAATGGCCTCGCTGCGAAGAGACAAATCGTTGCGTTCGACGAGTCCAATACGCTATTTAAGCTAGCTCAAGCAGGCGAGGACAACACCTTCACTGAATCGCTTAATCAAGCAATGGACTTCAATCATATCCACAAAGAGTTAGCGACAGGTGTGATAGACTACGATGCTCAAGCCGCATTCATGGGTATCACCTACCCCCCGCAAAATATGAATCTTGAACTCTTTATGGAGTCTGGATTGCTTTCACGGTTTCTTGTTTTCTATCGTGATTTCACGTTTGAGGACACAAAGAAAGTCACAAGTGAGCTGTTAGATGGGTTCATGGGGACCGAGCATAAGAATGGCACAGTCAAGAACCCGAATAGCGAGATCGTAGATTTTGCAACTCAAACGCTCGATCTCAATCTCAAGACGGTAGCTGAAGAGAACGAAGAGTACCTGAAAGATGTTGGACGGCTAGGAATCGTACTCAGAATAATCCACGAACAGTATCCGGAGTATTTCAAGTTCAATGTTGAACACGTCCCTCAGCAAAAAGATGCCGTCGAGGAAGTAGTCTATGGGGAAATCGAGACTGCACCATCACACATCCAAGATGTTCTACAACCAGATCTAACACGGATGCACATCCAGTGGATGAGGCTGTGTACTCTTTTCGCTGCCCTAGATTATGCTTCTCCCGTCATCCGGCAGGTCCACATGGAAAATGCGACGAAATTACTTCAGCGAGTTTGGGAGGTTACTATCGAATTCTTTGTGAGTGAGTATGAACATCCCGAAGAAGAGAATGGCAACAGTGGGGTACTCAAGGAAACAGAGAAGAAGATACTGAGGGCGTTATTCAATAAGAGTCCACTCAATCAGTCAGAGTTAGCAGATGCCGCTGGTGTTTCAAGACCAACGATTGTTAACAACGCGCCGAAGCTCGAAGCAATCGGTCTAATTACAGAAGACACTACTGGTCGGAGTAATACCTATCAACTCTGTACGGACATCTAGTAGCCTTATGTAAAATGTAAATATGTAACCCCCGCCCATTTTGACTATATAAATGGTCTATATAAACTCCCGATCCCGTCAATCAAAGTATTTGGAAGGGACTGTCACGAAGATCAAAGAACTCTCGAGTTTATATACACCTATTATATAGCCTCAGACACATAGATTTGCATGAGCCACACGCATATTGGGTTTATATACCTCCTTTATATGTAGAAATGGCCGTGGGGTTGCACGTTTTCATTTTACACAAGATAATAGAGTAGACAGACTACTAATTTACGTTGTGTGGTGGAACAATCTCTGTCAAAGTTGTACGCGAACTATCGTTTGATATCACACGAAGCTCCTTCTGTAAGACCTTTCTCGTCGATATATACGGCTAAACAAGCGTAATTGCAGAACTGCTTATCTTGAATCCTCGCCCCGCTCTCGAACTCCGCGATGAACACTGGATCGTGCTCGTAGATATCGCTCCCACAGTACGTGCAGTCAGTTACCATGTCAGTTAATGAGGGCTGGGCCAACAAAGCAGTACGGATGGGACAAACACCAGAAGCATCTTCGCTTGAATATCATCCTACAATCGCTTAAACTCGTTCACCCACACTGAAGTTTGTCTCAATACAGGGAACTTGTGTTTTCGCCTGGAATTGGAACGTGACTGTTGTCCCGGTATCTTCCTCGAATGTTACGGTTCCTTCATGCAATCGCGTGAGCCACGTGACGAGCCATAGACCAACGCTGCTGGCGTGAACGAGCGGCGTTTCCTTTTCCATCTGAAGTGCCTGTAGCTCTTCTTGAGAGATTCCCGGTCCGTTATCAGCGATCTCGAGCTGATACTCTCCGTTGGCTTGCTTGACCCCTACCAAGAGTTCACAGTCGGACTCTGGGTTATCATTATGCTCTATGGCGTTATCGAGCACTTCTCGGATAGCATACTGAACGGATTCATCACCTTCAATCCAAGCTGTATCCGGCATCTCCGTCTCAATTGTAACCCTAGGATATGTGTCTCGAAGCCTCTTGAGTTCGGTATCGAGGAGGGAGACGAGATCCACAGCCTTTTCATTTGAAAGCGTGGGATCGACGTTTTCAACGACTTTGAGCTTCTCGCTAATCCTGACAACTTTCTCGGTGGTTCGATGGATCGTCTCTACATACGTTTGATCTGGCTTTTCGGAGATTCGATTCGAGAGCATTTCAGCATACCCGAGCACAACGTTCAGATCATTACGGATGTTGTGCCGAAAGACTCGGTGAAGAACCTGTAGTTGCTGATTTGCCGTTTTCAACTTTGTCTGTGTCGAAGCCATCTGCTGTTGGTGGAGGTAAGAAAGGGCGAAAATGAGTAGTGTGGACAGTCCAATAAACGTCCATCCTTTGGTCAATCCCAGGAGTGTTGGCATCTGCTGCGATCCAAAACTGACAGCTAACAGGATGTCTGTGGTAGGTATCCAAACCACTCCGAAAATGAGATACCCGGCTGAAATCTTTAGTGGTGATAGGTTGAGTACTGAACGAAGTGTGGTCATTTCCTGGGTATCATTAGTCTATTTGTATAATGATAGTGGCTTTGAACCATCATGAAAAACGCTTTTCAGCAGTAATAGGCTGATTAGTCGTTTGCTGGTTGCTCGATTATTCGTGCAAGAGTAACAAGCGCACCGACTTCTGGAGGGATACCTTTGGTTTGGATAATGCCCTCCTCAGGACGGTACTCTATGAAGTCTACCTCCGCCGATTTCGGGAGGTGCTGGTGCTCGAGTGTGATCTCTAGTCGCTCAAGGCCGTCCTCAGCAAAATCTCTCGGTGGATTGTCTTCCCACTCAGCAATCGTTGCTACGAGTTCATCAACGGACACTGGGCCGTCTTGTTCTTTGAGATAATACAACGTAAAACGTCGGCGTTCATTGCTAAGGAGGTCGAATACTGTATCTAGTAAAACCATTGATATGAAAAGGCGAACCGCCGATTTAGCATCATCGGTGGGCCAACAGATGGAGCTAACGCACGCCCAATTCAACCGTAGGGAGGGGGAGGGGTTGGTCCGTCATTCGTTGTTTCACTCGCTAATTGATGCCATGTGTGGGGTATCGTATTCTATGGGGCTTGAGCCCGGCATGATCCTAATCGAATCTTCCATTTGATTCCCAGCCGTCACCGTATCTCTATCCCATAGAGGACCATTCAGTTATCCCTTAATATCGACCCGTCTGAAATATTAGAAGGACTATACATCCCCGCGTGACTCGCTTGTGAGCGTGGTAATTGTACATGCCAACGATGGAAAACGATAGTAAATTCTGGCGGCTAGTTGCAAAGTATCGTCGGAGCAAGCGTGGTGAGATGCTGCTCTCACTCAACGAGACTGCAAGAAATTCATCGGATATAGCTGATCGAATTGATGTCTCAACAAATACCTCTGGCAACTACCTCAGAGAGGCTAAACAAGATGGGATCGTCGAGTGTGTCACGCCAGAGAGTGATCGCTACCGGATGTACAGTCTCACCGACCTTGGTCAGGACATTGCGAGAGAACTCTAATAATCATGACTCGGAAAAACCGCACACAAAAGCACTCGAAACATCAGGATACCCCTGCGGTGCTATTGAAACAGACATTCGGATCAAGAGTTGAGACATTCCAAGAGATGATGATGGGAGAGCTAGCTCCGTTTCAACGGCGTGCTGAGCTGATAAGACGTCGGCGCAAAGTACTCACGAATAGCCCGTCTAAATCTCAAAAAAGTGATCAAAGGATAACTAAACGAAAGAATGAGACCGAAAGCGGTGTGGTCATGAAGACAACTGAGCCAGTAGAGAATCAACTAATCGAAGAGGCCCAAAACCTCAGAGATGAGGAGGGATTCGAGAGAGTAGAAATAAGAGATGGGGGCAAGGTAATCGCATACTCTTCCTCTGGTGAACGGACCTGGTTTGATGAGACTGAGCTAGTCACAGCAAAACGAGAAAAGACAGTTAGTAGGTCGAAACCAGCTAGCACTCCAACGATGTCTGAGGCAAGTGGTTACTAGTATGATTTGCAATATCATATCCAGGGATGAATTTGAGGAATATATTGAGAAGCAGAAGGCACTGAACCAGTGTGTTCAGCGATTACGCCAACGGGTAGAAGAGCGCCACAAGGATCAGTATCCGATATATCCATAACGTTCGATTGATCTATTACCTTTCAAGACTAGTTACCTATAGCGAATGACTAACTCTGAGGAGACCATATCTGAGGAGATACAATTAGATCCAGCTACTGAGGGCTTTTTCCGTACACTGGTAGCAAACACATCCGAAGGATTGCTTACAATCGACAAGAACAGTACGATCATATTTGCGAATTCTGCCATTGAGGACATTTTAGGCTATAGTCAAGCCGAACTCGTAGACAGCTCAAAAATGAAACTTATTCCAGAGCGGCTTCGGTCGGCACACATGCGTGGTCTCCAACAGTATCTCGAAACGGGAGAGAAACACATTGACTGGGATCGTGTTACTCTCCCTGCACTCCACAGAGATGGTTACGAACTCCCAGTCTCCATTAGTCTTCGTGAACACGAATATAATGGTGAGCGCCTCTTCACCGGTATTTTCCGAGATATCTCCGACCAGCAGGAGCGTGAGCAGAAACTCCGTGAACAAAACAAACAACTCGAGGAGTTTGGGAACGTGCTTTCTCATGATCTCAGAAACCCATTAAATGTTGCTCAGGCGCATACTGGGGAACTTAAGGAGAAATATGAAGATGAGTCTCTTAAAGAAGTGGTGCAATCACTTAATCGGATGGAACATCTCATCGAAGATATGCTAACTCTTTCTCAACAAGGGCAAAGCGTCGGTGAGACGGAAGTCGTTGCACTTGGTGGCTGTGTAACTAAAGCGTGGAGATCGGTTGATACTGAGAACGCCACGATTCAGCTTACGAGCGAGTCGATGCAACTCCACGCAGATCGAAGTCGGCTTCGACAACTATTGGAAAACCTCTTTCGGAATGCAATTGAACATGGTGGAGCGGAGGTCTCTGTTTGGGTTGGGCCATTAGAAGAGAGGGCCGGGTTCTACGTCGAAGATGATGGTCCAGGCATTCCAAAAGAAGCACGTGAGACTGTGTTTGACCGGGGTTACACTACGAGAACAGAAGGAACTGGCTTCGGGCTTGCTATTGTTCAAAGTATTGTCGAAGCACATGACTGGCAGATCAGGATAGCAAGCAGTCACGAGGATGGCGCTCGATTTGAGTTTACTGGAGTTAAAATTCATTAATATTTATCCCCCCGTATATCCCTTGATAGATTAAATATATTTTATTTACATGTATTATTTTAATTAAATGGTCCCGACAATAATAGCCGATGCTATTACAGATGTCGTTCATAGAGAGTGATTATAGAACAGACGATTCAGCAAGTGGAAAACCGAAAATCGGACTCTGGTTGTGGATTATAATGGGACAGACCACTCATGTTCACAGTTACTACACTGGAAGTCTGCTTTCGCTACTCCCTCTACAGCATATTTCTTGACCAACTCTCCAAGTCCGTCGTCACATTCTGGACAACAAGCGTTCATCGACATATCCGCTAGCGACGAATCAGCATTGTATTCTATTCCCAATTATATAGGCCTGAGAAATGATGATCGTCTAATTGGGTAGGTCACTACTATCGGTTACTGGACACCCAGCTCAGTAAATTCAATTACAAACGAAGATACATCCGCGGCAGAACTGACGTGTTTCCACTGTGTTAGACCCTGTGCGGGTGACCGAGAAAGAAAATATTAAATTACTGTCAAGAAAATACAGCAAAAGTTAGATTGTGGTCAAGAAGCATCTCTAGATGTGCCCTCAATGGCGATAACCATAGGAAACCTATATTATCAAAGTTCGTTATGAACATGCGTGGAAGCAGCAATTTTATTTTTATCCGTCTTTAAGTATAGACGCATGGAATCTATTTCACTTAGCACGACAGTCATCATGAAGATCGCCAAGAGAGAAAGTGTGGACCCCGCTGAACTTGATCCTCCACTCTTTGATGCAATTAATCCTGAAGCCCTTGATGGTTTGTTTAAGGATAATGGTGACCGCAGTGTAGAGAGATGCGGTTCCGTGCAGTTCAATTACTACGGTTATAATATTACTGCCACGAGTAACGGAGATGTGACGGTTTCTGAGGAAAGCACGGACGGTGGCCGCGATACTTATTCGATAGAGGATGAACTCTTCTAAATCATGTTAATTGGCTATCTGTCGAGATCTCTACAGGTATTTAATAGCGTCCTGAGTGATTCTGACGGATTTGAGTAGCAGATAGCCCCACTCCGTCGATCGTATTCGATCAAATTTGAGTCCTTCATTAACGGCAGATCCTTGTGGACCAGGGTCGTCTGTAGCCGACCACGTTGTTCGATATCCTTGCTCGATTTCACTTCTATCAGATGGTCTATGAGGGACTCGAGTTCTGTTGTTCTCTTATCTCGTAGATAGAACAGGATGTCACGCCGACGGGATTCGGATAATACCTTTAAGATTTTATCTAATCGGTTCTGTTTCGCAGCCTTGTCCATAGACCACCCCTCAGAATTATCTGCGATTTCATTATAGCTTTCACTGCGTTTATCTTTGAAAGGACCGTCTGACATGTGTCACACATCTATTGTTAGTGACTTAACTCTTGGGTCGTGATAACATATCTATTGGAAATTCTCTGTCTGAATTAGCACATAATTGGAATCATCATGCAAATTAGCAAATTGCAGGTACAATCGATCATCTTAATCATGATAAAGTCAAAACAGGATTATATAGGATATCGCCGTTTTCCGAGACGGGATGGTGATGATGAGCAAACCAAAGAGAGTACTGGTGGCCTGTGTTGATTGTGAATACCCCTATGCAGCCCAAGTGTGGCCTGACGGCAAAATTCGACCGATAGGAAGTCGAAAAGGTTGCAAATGCGGCTCAACAGAGTTCCGAATCTTGTCCGAAACTAACCAGTGTAAAGTCCAATCTAAGTAATAGGAGTTCAACAGAGAGATATAAATGCTAGCCATGTCTATGAATGGTTGACTGAGCGCGGTATTCATGTCGGTATCAATCGAATTAATGAGTTGGCAAAACATACTACCGATAAGATTGAGCTGACCTCTGAACAATATGAAATACTCACTCCAGAATTTCATTATGGCTACTTCGAGATTCCACAAGAAACGTTAATAGAAAATCGGCTGACCAGCCAGGGATCACTCATCAGACACTCTCAGAGCGGCTTCGCTGCGTTTATTGCACACTCGTCACTCCAGAGCTTGGCGGAGACGATGAGTTTGATAGGCAATTCACTAACAAGAGATAGCAAGCCCAGATCAGACGGTTTCGACAGTCGATGCAGGCAAATTCAGACGTCTCAACCGACCTATTATCGTGTTATGTCGGAATAATCGATATCGAACGTGCCGCCGATGGGACCATAGGTATATTTGCCACATCTGCTATTCTCATCTAAGACCGTATTTTTCAACGATGTTGTCTACCTCGTTAGTGCTCTCTGTATCCCCATCACTATCGAGGTGTTTACCTGGAGCCACATCCCAGAGATCGTCTTCAGTGATCTCCTCAGGCACATAGCTCATATATTTGTCTTGAAGCGTGCTCAGATGTCTGTGCTTTGTATACTCGTCTCTGATCTTCACATCACTCCATCCAGCAGCCTTCAAATGGGACACCCGTGTGTGGCGAAAGTCTTTGAGCTTCAACTGAATTACATCGTGCTCTCGTTGAACTCGCTTTAGCTCGTCTCGTACCTTATTGAGCGTCGTATCAAACACACTTCCTTCGGTGTCGTCTACTAACTCTCTCAGCAATTCACGCTCTGCCTCGTTTCGTAGCTGGACGTACTCTCGATTATCCTCACCTCGTTGCTGCTTCAAAATCGAGTACCACACGAGCTCATTATCCAGCCTCACGTCGTCTGCCTCTAATAGAAGAATCTCTCCAGGCCGACGACAGTGGAGATACTGGAGTGTGAAGAACTCTTTGTATGGTGAGCGAGCGTTCTCGAGTATCGTCGTAACTTCATCACGAAAGTAGACGTTCCGGTCGTCAGCTACCAATCCATAGACTCTCTCGCTGTCGGAACCCTTGAAGCGACGATCTCGGTATTTCCGGAACTCTCGTTGGTCGAAGAACTGGAGGTCCATCTCATCGCAATAGCTCTGGATCGAATCAAAGTAGTGTCTGACCATTGTACGGCTGAGATCCAGATCGAATAGCACACTGATGAACTGGGTAATCTCCTCGAAGCACTCTGGCTCAAAACTCGAGAACTCATAGCTCGCTGGAGTCGTCCGTTTCAACTCTCGAAAGCGAATCACTGCTTCCTCACCAGTGATCTCATCTACTTGTTCTCCAGCTAGCCACACATCGAAGAGTCGGAGACACGATTTTCTGTCCGCTAACGTGGCCTCTGCATATCGCTGGCTAACCTTCTGCTTATACTCGGAATATTTCATTCAGGTCTCTCCAGATAGGCAGATTCAGGATTGTTCCGTTCGTAATAGGCTCGCTGCGGATTCAGAATCTCCGATGGAATCGTAGCAGGTACTGGTTGCCCAATAGCTGCAAACACCCCTTCGTTTCCACTGCGGCCAGCTAATGCGAGTGCGATGCTCTGTACATCTTCTTTGAGCCAACTCATTTCTACGTCGTCTGTAATATCATAGAAACGCTTGTCGAACTCGTCGCGAGATTCATCTTCAGCGATCTCTGAAGTGACCTCTTCAAGTACGTTCACCTCTTTCAGGAACCAGACCTGCTTGCGAATCTGCTCTGCGTTTGAGACTGTTATATTGTAATCCAGTCGCTCCATCGCTCGGTTGAACTGCCGAAAGAGTTCGTTTGGATACTCAGGACCTTCCAATTCGATGTATCCAGCTATGAACGGTCCTGTTCTACTGGTTGTCAATCCAGCAAACTCATCGACGGCAATACGGATTGCCTGCTCTAAATTTTCGGTTCTCTCTACCATGCCGTTATTTAAAAAATTCGCGCGCAAAATCCATATAGGTAGGTATGGGTTGTCCTCCCATCGGAGGACGTGGTGAAGAACGCTCTTTTCGATTTCTGTTTTTCTAAAAATTTTTAACGCTTTAAATCTTTAGCTATTTTGTCGCTGAATGCTTAGACAGAAATTTATTAGTTTTTAGCGCGTAAGTTATTTGCTTGCAAAATCAAAAAGTCGCAAGACTGCAAGCAGGAAAACTAACAACTATGTCGATTCACAAGCACAAGAAGTCGACTGACGACTCTGGAGGGAGCGGCACCTACATTGAGTTCAAATCAGACGAGTCAGAAGCACAGCGAACTGCCTATCGCCTCTGTTCCAGAGGCGGAAAACTACGGAGTGGCCTTGAAGACATTGACGAGACCTTTGCCGAACTCGCACCTCTACTCGCTGAGGTGCTTTTTGAGGAGGACCCTACGAACCTCATGGCTTGGGTTGAAGTCGATGAAGACGATATCGAGGCATACCGAGAGGAGCACCTCGAAACCGAAGAAGACGACGACTAACTGACCACCCCTCTTTGTGAGTTTGACAGGACACAAGGAGTGGTAACGCTGCTTCAGCGGAGTTCTGGATTCTAACCAGTGGAACCCAACCTGATGACACACGAGAATTACCCACACGAGGAAGACGTACAGGCCGACAGACAAACCAATGAATCGAACGACTTCACTATCCCAAATGAAGATCAGCTATCAGCGATAGCTCACACCCTACTTGAGGAAGTAGAGGATGACGACGAGGTGCCCTTAGCAATCAGTGATGATATCGTCATCGTACCGAAAGACGAGCTAGCACATGGACTGGCTGAGTCGTTCCAAACACTCTTTAAACTTGTAGAGAACGATGAATTCTGAAGACCCTCACGACAGCTATGATATCGAGATCGAATTAGCAGATGATCTTGCAGAAGCGCTCAAGCACGCAATAGATGACTGGGTGCTGGCCAATGAGATACAAGTTCATCGGATCGAGGGCACCATTATTGCTGATGAAGAGGAGTTAATCGAGAAGGTAGCAGTGATGGTTGCGCTTACTGCTGAAGGGATAGACGACTAGCTTCTCTATTCTTTTTTAGTGCATAAAAATCAACATTTCATCATCTAATTGAGTAATACAACGTATATACGTATCACTACATTCATCCTCTATATTCAGCAGATCGTTTCTGACGCCTATCTGATATATGGGTAACTGCTCCGGTAACGCCTTCGCCTATACTTACCACGATTTTCACTCTCAGTTCTGAATAAAGAAACCGTATCACCTACTACTGTTAACCAACACTCGTGGAAGGATGCGACTTCTGTTGGTTAAAACTCTACAGTCCGTTTCCGAGAAATAATTATGACTGTGTGTATGTAGCCTATTGCAAGCCAATAGGATAGCCGAGAACTTTATACGATTGTGTAGCGATGGTATAGACATGAGTAGTGATCGAAAGTCAGTTCCAGTATCCATGCCGCCGGAGTTGGTAGAAGAACTGGACGAACTGGTCGAAAAAGGTATGTTCAGCTCCCGCTCCGAGGCGCTTCGGTACGGAGCTCGCCTCGTTGTTCGCGAAGAGCGCCATGCCCGACTGCATGACTTCACCGCAGAGCAGGCCGGCGATGATATCCGCGAGCGACTGGAGCGCAAACGTGTATCTTGATACGGATCCGATCCTCGCGCTCCTGAAAACTGATGACTGGCTCGCAAGCAGCGTCGATCTCGAAGCGATTGAGGAGCCGAAAACGTCGGTTGCGACAGCAATCGAAGTCCAGTACGTCATGGAGGGTGAATGGGATCGGGACCAACTCGCGGACGCCCACACAGCGATCGTCGACGAAGGGGTTGACCTTGTCCCGCTGACTGTCGACGTGATGGAGGCGGCGGGGACGTTGCGAAAGCGATACGAGAAGCTCAACGTCTTCGATGCAGTCCATCTCGGGACGGCCGACATGCTCGGCGAACCGATCGTTTCGACCGATACGCTCTATCCAGATATCGAGGAAATAGAGCATATCGACCCTCGAGAATATTGATCAGATGAATCCGTCAAGAACGACGATCTTGTGAGAGTCTACCTGCTGACCTTGGAGGTTCGGCGGCGTTCGGATTGATATTGTTCCTGCGCTCATCGCGACAGTCGCTGCTGGGTTCCGTTTGAACGATGATATGGCCCCACGGAATCGGCCCTGAACGTCGTAGAAGAGACCAACGATTGTCACTGTGTCAGGATTTGCACCCTGAAGATCAATTTCGGCAGTTAGATCGATACCACCTTCGGGATCGGCAGTCATATCCGAGCTGACCACTGTAGCCGCTTCGATCTCCGACGCATCCACGATGAGGTCAGACTTGATGATCCGGGCCTCAACATATTCGAGACGGTCTGGCGTTTTGGTGTAGTACCGTGTATAGTCCTTCCAGACCGTGTTTGCCGGGATATACGGACAATATCCCTCTCGCACTTCCAGAATAGTATCATTCGAATCGTAGAATCGTAGTTCGGTTTGAACCCGGCCGTGGGTGATCCCTTCTATGTTCTTGATTTCTGTAACTGCCCATGGGATTTGGCCGCTCGGTGGTGCAGTTACCGAATCTCCTAAAATGAAATCGGCACTTCTGACTGTTGCTGATCCCTTCTTTGTCGCTTTTGCATTTTCAGTTGGCTCGTCATTTTGTGCTTCTGTATTTTCGTTCGGATTGCTATTTTGAGATTCTGTGTTTCCGTTTGAATCGTTCTTCTGGTTCTGTTGTGGCTGTGATGTATTACTGCTGGATTCATCGCTTGCACATCCAGCCAGAATACCGACACCGGAAGCAGCGAGGGCTGTGATATATCTTCTACGGGCTACATTCTTCATACATAATGAATTTCTGAAGGACTCTTGTAGCTGTTGTGTCGGTGGAGGGATGTTCTAAGGATTTCAACAGAGCCTCTCGATTGTATCACTTGGGGTTCTCTGTAGCCCTCTGCGCTTTCGACGCGATCGACTGTGGTGTTGCTCACCCCCTCAGAAGAGTGGAGGGCGCGTGTACAAGCAATACGTGCTCTCCAAGACTGATCATCGTGCCACTCCTAGACGTATACGAACGCACGTTTGACGAAGACGTCCCCCTCTCTCGAGAGCCGCCCGTCAGAGACGGGGACAGCGAGGAACAGATACTGCCCTACGACCGCCACAACGCAGACAGCAACGCCGAGGAGGATTGATCCTCACCATGACGATCGAGATCTAGAACACGATCGCGTGGGTGGCGGCGAGCGTGGGGTCAAAGACGGTTGGGGTGCACAGCGAGTGACTATGTCTCTGGACGATATATTTTGCCCAGAGGAAGAAATATGTGTGCCAATCCCGTTAGTCGGAGTATGACAGACGATGTCCGTCACGACGGCCCGCCCCCGTTCGATAGACCGTTCGAAGGCGAGGACACAAAGCAGCGCGTGTACGGTGCGGTGTTACACGCTCGAGAGCCGATGACGGCCGCCGAGATCGCCGAGCGAGCAGACTGCTCGGGGGAGTCGGCACGGACACACCTGTCCTTCTACGCCGACCTCGGTATTGTCATTCGGCATGAGGGCCGGCCAGTCAGGTACGAGCGCAACGACGACTATTTCGAGTGGCGGCGGGTCAACAAGCTGGCGAGGGAGAACACTGTCGACGAGTTGCAGGCCCGCGTGTCGGAGTTGACCGACCGGATCGAGGAGTACCGCAGCGAATATAGGGTCGACTCGCCCGCCGAGGTCGATGTCCTCGAGTTCGATGCGGCGCGGATTGACGACGTGTACGTGGAACTCGGTGATTGGGCCACCATCATCGAGGAGCGTCGCCTACACGAACGCGCCAGGAGAAAGGCCGCCGGCTCGACGGCCTCGTCGCATAGCTGAGATGGTGCCGGTGGATGATGGTGCGAGTCCCGCACCGATAGACCGGTCGATGTTGGAGCGAATGCGTTCCCGATTCGTTGGGCGTCGCATGTTCGAGTCGGCGGAGATCGTCAAGGAGGGGAAGCTGCACCTCCGCGTCGAGCTATCAGGCGACTACTATCCGAACGAGGCGTCTGCTCGCTTTGTGATTCGCTGGTATCGCAACGACGACTTCAACTTTCACTACCAAGAGGAGCGACGGGACAGCGACTGGAAGTGCCGATGGGATCGGCACCCAAACGCACAGAACTCACGGGATCACTTCCATCCACCGCCAGCCGCTAGCCGCACCGACGCGGAGAACGCTCAGTGGCCGGACGACCACCGCGACGTGAGCTGCCTCGTCCTTGATCACATTGAGGAGCGCATCGAGATGCTGTGGGAGTAGCAGTAGGCCTCATGCTCTACGGTGGGAAACAAAACATACGGAAAACGCGGGTGAGGGTGCCTCTGACAGGTAACAGCCGAACGGACGACAACCGCCCGGCCTCCCCACATATAAATCAACTAATGCGTATGGATAATTCTTTTGATCTATCGACAAAATATCGTTTCACGTTCACTCCACTACTCGGAGATTCACGAGGAGAAGGGATAAGAGCGAAAATTGACGACACACGAGGAGTTCCACAACACCATGAACTACGACGATGACGACCGCTGGGAGTTCACTCCCGAAGGCGAAGGAAGTATTGCCTCCGATGCGACCGGCTCGAGAGCCGTCGACGACGGCAGCTACGAACGCATCAACAACTCCCTCAAAACCGATCACGTGGGGTATCCAGACGCTCCTGAATCAGCATCCTACGAGGACGGCTCCACCGCTGAGAATCAGTGCGAGTGTGGCACAGAGATCGCACACAACCGGACGAAGTGCGACTTCTGTCTCACGAACAGCCTCGACTACGGTGATCTGGCGGTTGAACCCGACACTGAGCGCGAACTCACTGGGCTGATTCACGTTCTCGTCGACGCGAAAACCGAGCATAACGCCATTATCAAAGCCAAATCCGTCTTCAGAGGCCTGACTGGCAATCCCTTCACCACCTCTATCGACGGTATCGACGAGTGCGAAGTGATTGCTGACCTCGAGGGCGAGCTCGTGACGCGGTTCTCTCGTGAATGGGGTCAATTGCCTGGTGCCGCTGACCTTGATACGACTGAAGGACAGCGCCAGCTCGATCTTATCCGCCAGAACGCCGGCCACGACTACACTATAGCTGCTGAGGAGAGTACCGCCAACACCGAGGGAAACCGACCGACGCTCGAGCCAGTGCTGTTCGACGCTGAAGGCGAGCCAATCACTGACATCGAGGAGGTCGGACAGCTAATTGCCGGCGGCACGCTCGAACGAACCAGTTCCAACTGGGATACTGACGAATATCCGCGACGTGAGGAGCCAACACGCACCTGGATCGTTCCCGCGATCGCCCTCGAACACGTCTCCCCACCGGATCGCTCCGAGAACCCTCCTCGTGAGGGGCGAACCCGTCGCAATCTCGAGTGTCGGTCTTGCGGTGAGGCGACACGCCACATGTTCGGTGGCTTCGATGAAGTGCCAGTTCCAGAGATTCCAGACTCATCAATCTGGGAATGCACCCGGTGTCAGTCTTCCCGACACGGCCCGGACCCTGACAGTCCGAACGGAAACACGCACCGCCGGTGAACTAAAAATCTGGACGACGGACGCGTCTCACTGCTCGAAATACACGTTAGACCAGCGCCACGGTCCCGTAGTGTTGTTCCTCTCCTCGAGAGAATGAGAGGAGTCCATGATGGCAGATGCTGACCAGACTGATGAGTCACTGACACCAGCACAGCGCCTCGAGTCATCGAATCCCCGGATCATTGATGCAGGAGTCGCGACGATCACCGACATGGAGACACTTCAGGCGTGTGTCGCCTACGAAAACCAGCACCAACAACGCCTTCCGATCCTCAAACAGCTAGGCCAGCGAGCTGAAGAACTTCGTGAGGAGTCGTGACTAGTCCACCGATTATGACGCCTGCGAAGATCTGAGAGTGTTGTTTGTACCCTCGAGAGGGGTGGATGTTTTCCCAGTCTGGATTGGCGATAACTGGATCGACCGGCGGGATCGGTGTTTCCTGTGAAGCAGTAGTCGGTAGACTGGCAGTAATCTTGGTGCTCCTGATCAGTGGTTGGTGGTTCCGGTTAGCGTCTCCCTCTGAAGGCCGTGAATCTCATCGGGTGGGACCCGGTCGTTCTCTGTATCGGGGGGCGTTGGATTTCCTAAGGAAGGACTGTCTATCGTTTAGAGAGGAATCCTCGAGTTGCAACCTGATGTGTTCATGTACCGTCTATTTTCAGTTTCACCGCGATTGGATCGCCTATTTGTGAATACGGGTGTTCTCCTGCTTGTAGAGGGAGTAACCATATCATCCCCTGTCGCAGTCACACGCTCCCTCTATATTACCTTCACAAATTCATGTCCACGACGAATCCACCGGATCTCGGTGCATGTCCGTTCTGCCAGGCCGAGATCACGACGCTCAATGTGATCCTCGAGTATGAGACTGAGACGGGATCGGCAGTATACGCCGAGTGTCCTGAGTGCCGCGACGTCGTGAACCCACAGTAACTACCGCCCATGCTATGTGACAGAGTAGGCCGGTTGCTTGGCCTAGTGAACGAAAAGGACGTCGTGTACGAGTGTCGACGCTGTGGCACCACTGTCGACAAAGATACCGATACCTGTCCTGAATGCCGGACAGAAACGATCGTACAACATCGGATATCCTGACCGATGACAGAGGGATACGACCAGATTCTGGAGTTCGTGGCGGAGAATCCAGGGACCACCCTCGAAGAAATCACGGAGATGGCAGCTGATCACTGCATCGCCGATACGGATATCTCGGACCTCATTTCGGAGGCGGCTAACAACGATGATCTTCTCGAGTTTGATGGACGGTACTGGGTGATGCGGAAAGAGAAGTACAGGTTCCACCGGTACGATCACCCGGAAACCTGATTTACAGGGATACGACCATCTCTGTCCTATTCCTGCAAAATCTTTGATCCCATCGACTGCATACTCTCCAGAGCAGATTGGAGCGACCTCGAGATATTGTCGGATCGCCCGTTACGAGAGCGCCCCGTAGATTATAATATAGACAGAATGTAACGATATCCGAAAATTATTTATTCTCAGCCTGTCTCTGTAGGGACACCGAGTAGGCCATATCCCACGATTGCTTGACACCCAGAGGCGCCCGGTCTCTGCCTCTTGACTATACAGGGGGGACAGTCTGTCTCTCCTGTATGGTGAAAAGCAAAAATGGTCTACGACATCGTGTTCACTGGTTCTGCCGAGGAGGCGTTTGACGGGCTTGAGACGGATGAACGGAGCTACATCCAGAAGAAACTGGATGAGATTGCTTCGTCGGAGTTCCGGCACCCGTCGCAGTGGGATTTCAAACCGATGGGTGGCCGATCCGATGGACGGTTCCGGGTCGGGAACGGACTGCGGGTCAGTGCCGACATTGATGACAGGGACAACATGATCCGCGTGTACTGGGCGGATCGGCGGGAAAACCTGTACCGGTAGTAAATCAGTCGGATTGATATTTTCAGGATAGGATCCAAGGCGCGTGGTCTGTTATCTCTTTTCAGCTAACCTTTTTATCAGTAAAGATGATAGATTCATAGACACGCTGTGTGGTGATGCCTATTCAAGATCGAATTCACTACTGATGATAAGGTCAAGATTATCCGTGACGGGAAGACGCTGGCAATTGCTCCGACCACGGATGGCGTGATCTGCTCCCCAGATTGGACGGCCTCGAACCGCCACCTCACGCTTCTTCCAGACGGGCCTGAGAACGGTCGTGCCGGTGACTGGGGTATGCATGTCACCGAACCCGGCGACAAGGACAAGACCGTTCTGAGTGATGTCGTCTACTGGCAGGACGACCTCTTGGTAGAGGCATACATGTTTGGTCGTGGACTGGGCAGTATGAGACCGGCCGCTGAACTCGTTGATTGTGAACTCGTTATTCTCGATTTTGACAAGCTGCTGGCGGTGCTGCGTGATCGCGGCGTCATCGATGAAGACGGGGACCGGGAGGTGATTCACATCTCGGATCTCGGTGATGCGTTCTCCCCGGATACGATCACGGAAGAACTTGAGCCTGTGATTCGCGAGGTGACAATCCAAGAGGCGTATGAACTGGGTGTAATCTTCGCCTACAACAAGGATTCACGGAAACTGGTCTGGATGTACCCGGACCAGTACGTGACCGAGACCCGAATCAGTGATATCCTTGGGGGCAACCGGGCAGCACTGGAAAAGTATTCCAAGTTTGAGGAAGGACTGGCCCTGTTCGACCAGATCTTCGAAGAGTAACCGATTCCGCTCGGAAACATCTATGTCCACGGTTCAACTGAAGTGCGGTACGTACACGAGAAGTAGACCAGCAAGGAGCACCGGGAGTTCGTTCAGCAGTTTCCAGTTCCGGATCTCCACATGGATCAATGCGTAGCCCAGGAGGATAACAGCGCCACCGGTCTGTATCACGACGTACTCGGCATGGGTCTCAACAACCTGCGGAATCACAAGCCCGAAAACGATCCCGACCAGCGTCATCACTCCGATCTTCACGAGAAACGCAGTCTCTTTCGTGTCAAAACTGCTAGTGCCGACAGCAAAATACGTGTCTCCCTGATTGAACAGCTTCCAGCCGAATATCCCGACGATGATCCCCTGCAGGGCCGCGATAAACACCTCTCCTAGCGTCATCCCGTATCCGAGCGTGGTCGTATCTAGGTTTCGTAGCATCCCCGTGACCGGTCTGAATTCCGCGTAGATGCAGAGACTGATGAACGCAGCCCAGATCAGGAAGTAGACTTCCCAGTTCTCGTACTGGCTGTCATCAATCCACTGCTGTACATCTTCCAGCATATGGCCAGGACACTGCCCTAGTCCAACAAGAACCTTTCTTGCAGTAAACATCTCGGATAACGCGAAAGTGACTTTTAGTTAGATGCTGTACCGGGATGGTAATGGGTGTCTCTCGTCGACGGTTTCTCGCTGCTTCTGCCACTGGAGCAATAACCCTCTCTGCAGCAGGACCAGTCCAGGCAGAGGATAATACACCTTGCTGCGGCGATACACAGGTTCGAAGAACGCCGTCGGAGCCAGATGAGGGCCCGATTGATCCAGTGATCGCAGAGCGTTACGGCAAACTGGATCTCTCTAGTGAATGCCCATGCTGGGAATGGGCGTTACCATCGTTCTCGGGAGATACTGTCATCGAGTATGAGATCCGATCAGATAGCCCTGAGAACATGCCAGACGTAATAGTCGCGAACGATACTGGCCTAAGAAAATATAGAACTCAGATAGAGGACATTCCGCTCTTCAGCACCCGTACTATAGGTTTAGGACGATTAGGATCAGTTCCGATCGTGGACAAAGTCTATACGGAGAACCTGAACATCGAGTCGATCTGGAAGAAGATTCAGCAGCAACAGGACTGGACTGTGGACTCCGTCGTCAATATGTCCGCTTGTCGTAACGAACCACGAGCAACACAGAAATCGCATGGTGTCGACCCTGGAGACTACAATTTAGTAGTTGACTGGACAGACGACGTTCTTTCAGCACCAACCACTGATGAGACCACGGTAGAGGTATCAATCCGGGCACGCCGCGAAACAGTTAGTGAGGCAACTAAAGCCGCTCAGGATGAGACCATCTCTTTCTATACGGGTCTTCCGGCAGATGAATCGCCGCTAGCGGATACGATGGTCTCGGTTGCAGAAGCGGTCTGTGACCAAGTACCGTCACAGATGGAAAATCTCTCCGTGGCAGAATTCCAGGACGCTGCTCCACGAGCAGAACAGACAGTGGCTGTCACCCGTGCTGTATTCGATGTTCTCAAGAATAAACTCGGGTATAATCCGGCGTTCATCCAGGACCTGTTAGAAGGTGCTGCAACGTGGACACGGTGGGCCAGGTCCGTTCTTCCCGTGGTGAATAGCCTGGAGCATGTGATTGAGGATGCGTGTGAGGTTTCTCAAGATGATCCTGAGACAGTGACAGCCGACATTAAGGATTTGATGTTGAGTCTCGGTATCTTGGTGATTGATCTCCTGATGGTGAAGTTCGGCATGGCTAGCCGGATTGCTTCGTTCGCTGTGAGGCGTGCCCACACCTATTTGCTTGGTATTGTTCGGGAGGTCTTGGGTCTCAAAACCTATCTGGTTCTCCTCCGCGAACTGTACACGCTTACGACGTCCGGGCTTGCAGAAGCTCTTGGCATTATCAAAGACCTCACCCGCGACATCTGGGAGAAGCACAAGTTGATTTCGAAGGAGGAAGCAGATGCGGTTGATAGCATGGGTAAGACGGAACTCGGATCGCTTGATCTTGACTGGGATATGGATCTTGGACCGTTTGACCTTGATCCTACCTGCTAGCCGTAGTAGCTGATACTTCATCTTCGGTCAAAACAAGTCACTTCGACCTCACCAGCAGATCCCGCTATTCAGAAAAGAAATCAGCGACGTACTGGTCTTCCCAGTCGCGGCGAGCTTCAATCTCCCGTTCACCGCGACGTGTCACGGAGTAGACGTTGGTGCGGCGGTCGGCCTCGCCTTTCTCAATCAATCCTTTGTCGACGAGGGTGTCCAAATTTGGGTAGAGCCGGCCGTGATGGATTTCTTTCTCGTAGTAGTTCTCGAGTTCGTCTTTGATCGCCAGGCCGTGGGGTTCGTCCAGTCCCGCGGTCACGTACAGGAGGTCGCGCTGGAAGCCGGTGAGGTCGTACATATCAGCCCCCATGGCTATCAACGGTTTAAAAATAGTGATACCACGGATCATCAACCCACTACTACAGAATTGCTTCCCCTCCCCACCTTTCCCTTATCTTCCCTCTTCTCACGTGAGTCTGTGTAAATCTACGAAAGAGTTATTAGACGGAGGCAAGTTGAGTAGTACAGAGGTCGCAATGACGCAACCATCAGACACCCCGAACGATATCGATCCTGAACAGCTCAAGGAATACGTGAAGAGCCTCCCAGAAGACGAACGGGAAGCACTCCTAAAAGAAGTCCAGACAGAAGACGTCTACCCTGTCCTCAACTGGGCACCGAACCCTGCCGCCGTGAAAGCCACGCTCAACTTCATCTCGGACAATGGCACGGTCACCTACGAGGAACTGCGTCAGCACCTCGTGAATCTGGACTACGCCGATACCGATGAGGGGAAGTACAACTTCGGGATCGTCTCGGTGGAGGAGGACGACCCCGTCTTCAACACGACCGGTGGCCAGGAGGCTGATACCGAGATTTCGCTGACACCGATCGGAGAGGAGATCGCCAGCGTGTTCGACGACCGCAAGGAGATTCGTCCCGTTGAACGGGCACTATTGTGTGGCCTCCAGCCCTACGGTAGTGGCTTCGCGTATCTTTCGCTGCTGGATGAGCACCGTGAAAACGGCATTCTCCGTCAGGATCTGGAAGATGCGATGGTCGACCGGTTCGGTGGATCTGGGAAGTACTTTACAGGGTACTTCACGTCGTGGTATGCGAAACTCGGGTTGCTCGAGAAAGAGCAGGTAGGTCGAAAAAAGAAGTTCCATCCGGCCTTCCCCGAGGCCTGGTGAGAACGTTCTCACCAGGTATCCACTTAATTAATACTCATTCTTGCTTTCGTATCTAATTCAGATACTTGGCGATCTTTAGTTCGGCATCTTTAATTTCCTGCTCCAGACTCCGGAACAGGGCGTACTGCTTCTCCTTCCGCTTCTGGATCACGGGATTGCACGTCGACAGAATCCGTTTCCCGAATATGTACACGAGTCACGACTCATCGTGTGCATATCTCGAGTCAACCTGTTGTTTGAGCCGCTGTTTGTCTCTAAATAGCTGATACGTTCCGCCAATTTTGGACCGAAATGGGCCGTTCAATGAGCCGAAAAAACAAGGATTTCGAGGATCGTGTGTACGAGTATGCAGGATCGACGGCGACTATGCATATCGACGAGACGTGATCGAACGTCCAGCTTACTTTCACGACTGCAATAAGACAAAAGCGGCGGTGAGTGTCTGTGACGACGTTTTAAAGTTTGTTCAGGCGTCTCGCCAATTCCTTGAGCGCGACGACCTCACACTCAAGCAGCACCAGGAAATCGCCGAGATGCTGTCGACGCGACCGGTAACCTTCGAGGTTACCACGGACCTTTCTACTGGACTCTGGAATCAACTAGTGGTGTTTATCGCCCCAGGAGCGGTGAAGGGGCTGATCAGTTGTCCTCTTCGGAGTTATCGATGGCAACGAGAAACATCTACACGACGACGTTTGGCGAAGGTATTCAGACGACTACAACTACCTGTCCAGACTGTGGCGGCAACGTTCGAACGACTGACCGCGAGACGATCTGTGAGGACTGTGTACTGATCCTTGAGGACACTCAACTAGACCGAGGACCGGATTGGGGTCGACATGACGAGCAGGGATCCAAGAGACGGACCGGCGCCCCGCTGACACCGACACGCCACGATCGAGGCCTCTCCACCGAGATCGGGTACAAGCAAGACGGACATGGAAATGTACTCTCGGGCACGAAGCGCCGACAATTGAACCGGCTGCGTCGCGAACAGTCCCGTGCCCAGTGGCAGTCGAAAGCTGAACGCAACCTCGCCTATGGACTCGGTGAAATCCGGCGAATCGTCGCACGTCTCGGCCTCGCACAGAGTATCCGGGATCAGGCGTGTTCGCTGTTCCGAACGGCACAGTCTGAACAGCTCTGTCGCGGACGATCGCTCGAGGCGGTGGCTGCAGCCAGTGTCTACGCAACAGCTCGGTGTAACGGACTCGGACGATCACGAGCAGAAGTCGCAGCCTGTGCGCGCTGTGACCAGCAGAGACTCACCAATGCCTACAATGCGATGAACGTCGAACTCGAGTTACCGACACAGCCGATCGCAGCAACAGATCGGATTCCGAGGCTTGCAACGGAACTCAAGGTTCCGGACCACGTGCGTCGACGAGCACTCGAGCTCGCACAGACGGCACGCGAACGCGGACTGACGATCGGCTGCCGGCCGAGTGGCGTCGCAGCGGGCTGTCTCTATCTCGCTGCCCAGCGAGTCGAATTCTGTCTCTCCCAGCAGCGGATCGCCGATATCGCAGGAACATCACCGAACACGCTCCGTAGTCGGCGAGACGAGTTACTCGAGATTGAAGCTGAAACCTGATCGTCACAACCTGGATGAGACACTTGTAACGGAGCTGATCGGGCGCTCCCTCGAGTGTGTTTTTCTTCCCCCAAAGGGGTGAGGGGCGTTCCAGAACGGAGCGTCCATCGCCAAGAACGATGACTACGAGCGACTGTTCGCAGGTGTCCTTCGATGATTCGGACACCAGACGTGACGAGATGCACAGTACAATGGAAGCCTGGGTTGACGACCTCGTCGACGAGGTTGATGACGCAGTCTCGAGTGAGCAGTTCCAGGAGTGGCTCGATGTGCAGAGTCACTTCCATGACTACTCCTACCGAAACACGCTGCTGATCACACGCCAGTGTCCGCACGCAACTCACGTTGCCGGCTATCGAACGTGGCAAAACGAATTCGACCGGTATGTGGAAGAGGGCGAGAGTGCTATCTGGATCTGGGCACCGATCATCGCAAAGCAATGCCCCGAGTGCGAAAACTCGCCGTCGTACCACGAACGAAGCGACTGTGAGTACAACGAGACATCACCCGAAGACTGGTCGAAAGGACTTGTCGGCTTTCGGCCAGCGCCAGTCTTCGACATTTCTCAGACAGAGGGAGAGCCACTGCCCGAACTCGAGACGGAGGCGACCGGAGAAGCTGACGAACTGGTGCCAGCGCTTCTCGAGGGAGCTTCGATGCTTGAGGTGGAAGTGGAGGTCGTTTCTCCAGCGGAGTGGCCTCACGGAGATGCCAGAGGCGTGTGTCAGTACCGCTCTCCTGCAGAGCAACCACTAATCGAGGTCCAGGATCGTGAGAACACCGCCGACCTTGCCGTAACGACCGTCCACGAGTACGCCCACGCACGCTTGCACGGTGACGTCGACGACGAGACCGAACGCTCGAAACGCGAACTCGAGGCCGAAGCAGTCGCCTATATCGTCGGACGGTACTTCGGGCTGGACACGAGTGGGTCGGCGTTCTACCTCGCTGCATGGGAGGGCGAAGGGTCGGAGGCTATCCTCGATCGACTTGAGCGTATCAGTTCGACCGCTGCGGAGATTATCGATGTCGTCGACGAGGTGATCACAGATGAGTGATCGGCACCTCCTCTTCGAAATCGTCGACGCGCTCGAAACGGAGGGACTCGGTCGTGACGAGTACCAACTGCAACGGGTGATTGACATCGAAGCACTCGAGCAACTCGTGGACTCGGCGAACAATGACCTCGAAGTAAGATTCTCGGTTGGTGAGTTTCGTGTCCTCGTTACGCAGTCCGATGTACGGATCCTCACAAATCCGTAGATTGGCTCTGGTGGAATCCCTAACCTGTGGTAGTTTCTACACCACCAATCGCTCAGTAGAGGTCAAGGACTTACTGCAGAAGCTATTCCTATCAGTCCACTCTCATAACTGCTAACCGAAACTGCTCGAACGACCGAATTAGCTCAACAAACTCGCCAGGATCAACCGGTTTTTCGAGGACTGCATCTTCGTCCGTATCATGATCGAGATCCCGGGATTCAATCAAGCTCTCATCCATCCCGGTTAAGACAATCACTGGTACGTCATCCAATTCTGGGTGGTGTTTGATCTCGTGTAGAACGTCCTCTCCGTCCACTTTCGGTAGGTTCAGATCAAGCAGTATAATGTCCGGCTGAGGAGCGTCTTCGTACTCGCCACGTTGATCGATAAAGTCCAGTGCTGCTCGGCCATCAGTGACGGTGGTGAGCGTATTTCCGATGTTGCCGTCTGAGAAGGCCTCTTCGATGAGACGGATATCGCCAGGGTTGTCTTCTACCAGCAGTATCACCGCCTCTGATGAGCTACTCCCATCCGTTCTAGTTTAGCGACTGGCTGAGACGGATATCACGCCGAAATTGCGTCGAGTCTGACCGCAATCATACCG
>NZ_JBWBDM010000011.1:0-143817 GCF_056135975.1 Natrinema sp. LJW11
TGGTAGTCCATCGCGGGGACCGCACAGTGGTAGATGAACACGCCGGGGTACTCCGCGCGGAACTCGATCTGGGTCGGATCGTCGCCGGGGCCGATGCTGGTCGCGTCGGCACCGCCGCCGGGGCCGTAGACCGCGTGGAAGTCGACGTTGTGCATCACCATGTTCATATCATCCGGGACGTCGAAGGTGAGGTTGACTGTGTCGCCCTGGCGGACCCGGATCATCGGCCCCGGCACCTGCCCCCCGAACGTCATGTAGTCGAACGTGACGCCCGGTTCGATCTCCGCGGTCACCCGCTCGGTCTCGAGCGTCACGTCGTGCGTGCGGGGCTCGCTCCAGTCGACCGGTGGCGGAACGTCCGTCGGATCTCGCGCGATCCGGTCGACGTCGACCGCTTTCGCCGCCTCCAGTCCGCCCTCGTCCGCAGGCTCGTCGGTTTCCGCACCGTCACCCTCCGTGTCGCCACCGAGACAGCCGGCCACTGCCAGCGCGCCGGTCGCTCCGATTGCCTGTACCATCTGCCGTCGGTTGAGTTGAGTTGTGGTCATCGTCCTATCTACAGATAGTGGTGGACATATGATCAACCATCACGACGGTTCCCGACGAATAGTAATCTGAGCGCGGAAACCCCGCATATCGTGGGCAGTTAAGTACCCCTCTCACCGAGCGGTGCTGTAAAAGCGGGTTCCGACCGCTCGGTCCTCGTTCGACGCCGGATCGCTGTCCGCGACTCGAGTGCGACCGTCAGAACGAACCCGACGCCGATCCACAGTCGACCTATGGAACCGACCGATCTGCGCGAGACGATGCCGGCCCTCGAGTCGGGCGTCTACTGTAACTGGGGTGCCGGCGGGCCGAGCCCCCGTCGAGTCGTCGAGGCGGCCCAATCGGCGCTCGAGCACCACGAGTACGAGGCCCCGACAGCGGAGGGGATGTATCCCGCGGCGTTCGCGGTCTACGACGAGGCGCGAGCGGCCGTCGCCGACCTGCTCGGTGCCGAACCGAGCGAGATCGCGCTCACGCAGAGCACGACCGACGGGATCAACCGCGTCGCGGGCGCGTTGAACTGGAACGAGGACGACGTCGTCGTTCGAACCGATCTCGAGCACTCCGCGGGGATCCTGCCCTGGCAGCGCCTCGAACGCGAGTACGGCGTCGAGGTTCGCGTGCTCGAGACGGAGGGCGGACGGCTCGACGGCGGCCTCGAGGCGGTGAGGGCAGCGGCCGACGACGCGACGCTGTTCTGCGTGAGTTCGCTCACCTGGACTCACGGGACGCGGCTCCCGATCGAAGCGATCGTCGAAACCGCTCACGACGCCGGCGCGCTGGTGCTGGTCGACGCCGTTCAGTCGCCCGGGCAGGGTCCGGTCGACGTCCGCAAGTGGGGTGCAGACTTCGTCGTCGGGGCGGGCCACAAGTGGCTGCTCGCCCCCTTCGGTGCCGGCTTTCTCTTCGTCCGCGACGGCGTCGAACGGGACTGCGTCCCCGCGGCGATCGGCTACCGGAGCGTCGACGACGAGAACGCCGGTGAGTATCAGTACGCGGCGGGGGCGCGGCGCTTCGAGGTCGGCACTGCGAGCCCCGCACCGTACGCTGGACTGACGGAGGCGATCACGATCTTGCAGGATATCGGACTCGAGACGATCCAGCGGCGAATCGAACGCCTCACCGGTCGACTCAAAGCGGGCGTTCCGAACGACCGACTGCTGAGTCCCCGCTCCTACGAGTCCGGACTGGTGACGATCGCCGTCGACGACCCCGAGCGGACCGTCGAGCGACTCGCCGAGCGAGAACTCGTCGTCAGGTCCCTCCCGAAACCGGACGCGATTCGCGCGTCAATCCACGCGTTCAACAGCCGAGCCGACGTGGACGCGCTGCTCGAGGCGCTCGAAGCCGAGTACTGATCGCGGACGGCTCACTCCGAATCTGCGTCGGCCGACGAGGCGGCGGCTTCGACCATCGTTTCCCGCTCGTCGAAGTACGCTGGGGCGTCGGCGTCGGCCTCGAACTCGACGACGCTGGTCAGCGCGTCCCGTCCGTCGTCCGCCGTCGACGGGAGCTCCTCGGCCAACTCGGTGTAGCCGGCGGCCAACTCCTGGAACGCCTGCATTCGGGCCTGTTTGGCCTCGACGAGGAGTTGCTTCTCCTCGAGTTCTTCCTGTAACTCCTCGATCGCCGCGACGTCGACCTCGCTCGTGGCCGGGACGTCCGCGGTCGACGGCGTTTCGGTCGCGGGTACTTCGTCCGGGAGGGTCTCGAGCCGGGATCGGATTTCGGCCATTTCGCGGTCGATCTCGTCGAGCAGTTCGTCGGCCTCTTCGCCCATCGTCTCGACGCGTCCCGAGAGCAGGCCGGCCTGGGTCCGACAGTACTCGACGAACTCGCCGACCGCGAGCGCGTCCGCGGCGTCGTCGCTCATAGGTCCCCTTGGGGACTCCGGCCGAAGATACTTTGGGACAGCGTCGGCCGTCGAGGCCGCCCGGCCCGTCGTCGAACGGATCGACCGATCGGTCGGTGCGAACCCACTTCGGTGGCTCGATCTCACAGCGTGTCGTTCCTCGGGAGACGACCTCTCGGAAACGGATCCCTAACTGCTGATAACGGCGGTTACGGCCGGAATTTGGGCATGTTTCGTTCTGTCGGCGCGAGATTCGATAGGCACGTTGGCCGATCGGGTTCGGGCGGCGTTTGTCGTGTATGCGGCTCCTATCTCGCCTTCCAACGGCAATCACTATCAGAAACATTCTATGTACGTAAATATAATATTTCAACCACCTGAATGAGACGAGGGTCCTGTGACAGCCGTCCAACTCCGCTTTTTGACGGAGTATCCAGGATATTACAAGGGTAGCCTTTCTGGTTGATCTGACTATGGGTAAGGGGAAAGGGGAAGAGCCGCGTCAGACGTGTCCACGCTGTGGGTCGTCGGCGGTACTGCGGCTTCGGGTCATGGAACACAAGTCGTGTGGGGCGATCAAGCCGCGGGCCGACTTCCACACGGGCGAGGACATCACCTGTCCGGACTGCGGGGTGGCGTGCGACGACGATGTCGAAGACGTCGCCGGCAGCACGCTGTATACGTGCGACGACTGCGGTTGCAATTTCGGAGAGTCCCGACGTGGCGCGTCTCCCGTCGACGATGATCGACAGCAGGAAGCCACCGCCGTCCTCGAGAGCGTTCGCTCGCGACTCACGGCGACGTCGTCGTCCCGGCACCGATGGGGACGGCGCGTCGGGCTCGTTCTCGTCCTCGTCGCGTTCTTCTCCGCGGCGGCCATCGCCACGGTCGGTCCATCGGTGTTTCAACCCGATCAGGTCGCAACCGAGGAGGATCCCGCACCAGTCGGAACGGTAACTGGGCCCGACTCACTCGAGTCGATAAACGCGTCCGACCCGGCCGCTCCTGTGGAGTTGACTTGGTCTTCGTACCGGTCGATCGTCATCTTTCGAAACGACGATATTCAACCGAACTACCGGGCCGACGTCATGCGCGACGTCGATCGGGTATTCATCGACGAAGGCGTTCCCGTGACGCAGGGCGTTATTCCGGCCGGATCGGACGGCGAACTGGACGGGGAGCTCTGTCGGTATCTCCGGCAACAGCAGCGGACGCATCCGGAGACGTTCGAATACGCGCTGCACGGATACACGCACGAACGACGGACGGAATTTAACGGCGGCAGCGAGTTCGGCGGGCTTCCACCGGACCGACAGACGGCGCTGATCAGAGAGGGAACGGCTGCGATTCGGGACTGCGTCGATACGACGCCGACGACGTTCGTTCCGCCGTTTAACACCTACGACAACGCGACCGCCCGTGCGCTCGCTGACGAGGGGTACACCGCCGTCTCCGGTGGCGGCTGGTTCACGGCGGAGTATTACAACGAGACCGATCCGTTCACCGCGAACGGGACGGTCCACGTCCCGAACACCAACTCGTTCGTCCGGAACTGGACGACGAACGAGTTCTACTCCCAGTCCGCCCTCGAGGGGCAGTTCGACGACGCCTACCGGAACGGGGACCTGTACGTACAGATGCTGCACTACCAGGAGTTCACCGCCGACGCCGAACTGGAGACGCTTCGCGGTCTCATCGAACACATGAAATCCAGGGACGACGTCGCGTTCATGACCGTGGGGGAGTTCGCTCACAAGCAAAGGTACGGACTCCTCGAGCGGACCGAGACCGGGTGGCGAGTCAAAGAACAGCCGGATGAAACCGAAACGGAACCGGACTGTCGCGGTCCAGAGACCGAACCGGATCGCGGGCGGCAGTGTCACTCGCAGCCGACTCACGATGAGTAGGACCCTCTCGTGGCGCGATCTCGGTCTGGGTCTCGTCTGTTTCGCGACGAGTATCCCCTACGGAGTGATCGCGTGGAACCTGGCCCCCGAGATTCGCGTGACGATCGGGATCTACGCGGCCGTGCTCGCGGCGTATCTCGGCTGGACCTACTACGTCGTGGCGCATCGACCCGCGTACCGACGGCACTTCTCACCGGCGACTCTCGCTGTCGTCCTCGCGTGTTGTACCGTCGGCGTAGTACTCCTCGGGTGGATCCCGCTCACCGTCGTCGGATTCGTTCACCTGGGCGCGCTCGTCGTCGTCTTCGGCTACTGGGTGATCCCGTTTACCGCGCTCTATCAGGCGATAACATCGCGGGGCGAATTCGACGACGTCTCCGAGTTTCCGGCGGTCACCGTCCTCGTCCCGGCGTACAACGAGGAAGGATACGTCGGCCGGACCATCACGAGCCTGCTCGAGGCGGAATATCCGGCCGGAAAGAAAGAGATCGTCGTCGTCGATGACGGCAGTACCGACGACACCTACGAAGAGGCCCGGCGCTACGAGTCGGATACCGTTACGGTCGTCTCGAAGGAAAACGGCGGGAAGTACTCCGCGCTCAACTACGGCCTCCTGTTTACGGAGACCGAGATCATCGTCACGGTCGATGCGGACAGCATCGTCGAAACGGACGCCCTCCGCGATCTCGTCGCCCCGCTCGCGGCGGATCCCGAGGTCGGCGCGGTCGCCAGCAACGTCAAAATATTCAACCGGGATTCGTTCGTGACGAAGTGCCAGTCGATCGAATACGTCGTCAGTATCAACCTGTTTCGACGGGTATACGACCAGCTCGCCGCCGTCTCGATCGTTCCCGGCTGTCTGGGAGCGTACCGACGGTCCGCCCTCGACGAAGTACACGCGTTCGATCCGCACACGCTGACGGAGGACTTCGATACGACGATGAAGATACTCAACCGCGGGTATACGGTCCGGTTCAGCGACGCGGTCGTCTACACCGAAGCGCCGGACACGTGGCGGGACCTGTACCGGCAACGCCTCCGGTGGTACCGCGGAAACGTCATGACCCTGAAGAAGCACCTCTTCGGTACCGTTCCGCCGGAGAATCACTACGTCTGCCGGATCCACATCCCGCTCGCCCTCGTGTTGATGCTCTTCGCGCCGATCGCGGGCTGGGTGATTCTGGGCGTCATCGCCGCCGTCGTCCTGACGAATGCCGTCACGGAGATCCTACTACTGTTCGCGGCGTACACCGCGCTCGTCGTTCTCCTGAACGCGCTCGCGCTCGGCATCGAGGGGGAGAGCTACTGGTATCTCGGCTACGCGCCGCTGTTCGTCCTCGGTTTCAAACAGTTCAACGACCTCGTGATGATAAAGAGCATCGTCGACGTCATCAGGGAGACGGAACTGGAGTGGACGAACGCGTCGCGGATCGAACAGCGGGACGGGACGGCCACCGATCCTCCCGACGAAACGCCGTCGGATCGACGGAGCGATTGACGGCGTTTCTCGTCTCGAGCGGCGCGGGTCGGGGCGTCTCAACGCGGAACGGCGGTCGTTTCGGGGCGATTTCGCCGCCGTCTCCGTCGCGTGTGTCGAATGTGAACGCATAGCTTGGCAGCGGACTTTCAGACTCGTTAAGGCCCTCCGGCTACTGACTCAGGTACAATGAATCTGGAACCGTATCGACAGGACGGACAGTCCCGCTTTGCGATCGAACGATGAGCAAGGACACCATCGAAGTACGCGGTGCGGAGGAACACAACCTCAAGGACATCGACGTCACGATCCCGCGCGAGGCCTTTACCGTCGTCACCGGCCTCTCGGGCTCGGGGAAGTCCTCGCTCGCGTTCCAGACGGTTTACGCCGAAGGGCAGCGCCGATACATCGAGAGCCTGTCGGCCTACGCTCGAAATTTCCTCGGCCAGATGGACAAGCCCCAAGTCGAGACCGTCGAGGGGCTCTCGCCCGCCATCTCGATCGACCAGAAAAACGCCGCGAACAACCCCCGCTCGACCGTCGGGACGGTCACGGAGCTACACGACTACCTGCGACTGCTCTACGCCCGCGTCGGCACGCCCCACTGTCCCGACTGCGGTCGCGAAGTCGGCGAGCAGTCGGCCCAGAACATGGTCGAGCGCATCCTCGAGCTCCCCGAGGGGACCAGGCTCAAACTCGCGGCGCCGGTCGTTCGCGACCAGAAGGGCGCGTTCGAGGACCTCTTCGAGGAACTCGTCTCGGAGGGGTACGCCCGCGTCGAGATCGACGGCGAGGAGTACGACCTGACGACGGACGACCCCGATCTGGACGAGAACTTCGATCACACCGTCGACGTGATCGTCGACCGCGTGAAGGTCAGCGCCGAGGATCGCCCGCGGATCATCGACAGCGTCGAGACGGCGCTCGACGAGGCCGAGGGGGTCCTGAAAGTGATCCTGCCGGACGCGTCCGCGGAAGTCGCCGCCGATCTCGGCGAGGAAGCCCGTCGGACCGGTGCGCTCGGCGAGGAGACCGAGGAGAACGACCGCTTCGTCGTCGAGTTCTCGAAGGACCTCGCCTGCACGCACTGCGGGATCGACATCCCCGAGATCGAGACCCGTTCGTTCTCGTTCAACTCGCCCCACGGCGCCTGCCCCGAGTGCGAGGGCTTGGGCGAAACCAAGGAGATCGACGAGGACCTCGTCTTGCAGGACGAATCCAAGCCGCTCAAGCACGTTTTCGAGCCCTGGAGCTACAACCGGTCGTACTACCAGACCCGCCTCGACGCCGTCGCGGAGCACTTCGACGTCTCGCTGTCGACGCCCTTCGAGGATCTCGAGGCGGATATCCAGCAGGCGTTCCTCTACGGGACGGACGGCGAGGTCCTGTTCAAACGGCGCACCAAGAACGGCACTCGTCGGAAGAAAAAGCGCTTCGAGGGCGTCATCCCCAACCTCGAGCGCCGGTACCTCGAGACCGACTCCGATTCGACGCGAGAGCACATCGAGGACTACATGTCGGCCACGGCGTGTCCGGCCTGCGACGGCACCCGGCTGAAGCCCGCGAGCCGCGCCGTGCTGGTCGACGACGGTTCGATCACCGAGATCAACGCGATGAGCATCGGCGACGCCCGCGAGCACTTCGAGTCGATGGAAGCCGACCTCACCGAGCGCGAGAAGGTGATCGCCGAGGAGATCTTGAAGGAGATCCGGGCGCGGCTCGGATTCATGTGCGAGGTCGGCCTCGACTACATCACGCTCGACCGCGAGGCCTCGACGCTCTCCGGCGGTGAGAGCCAGCGCATCCGGCTGGCCACGCAGATCGGTTCCGGCCTCGTCGGCGTTCTCTACGTGCTCGACGAGCCCTCGATCGGGCTCCACCAGCGGGACAACGACCGGCTGCTGGACACCCTGGAGGAACTGCGCGACCTCGGCAACACCCTGCTCGTGGTCGAACACGACGAGGAGACGATGCGACGGGCGGACGCCGTCATCGACATGGGGCCCGGCCCCGGCAAGCGCGGCGGCGAGGTCGTCGCTAACGGTTCCGTCGAGGAAGTCAAAGCCACCGACGGCTCCGTGACCGGCGACTACCTCTCCGGCCGCGAGCAGATCCCGGTCCCGGACGAGCGTCGGGGTCCTGACGGCGCACTGACTATCCGCGGCGCGCGCCAGCACAATCTCAAGGATCTCGACGTGGACATCCCGATCGGTTGCTTTACCGCCATTACGGGCGTTTCGGGCTCCGGGAAGTCCACACTGATGCACGACGTGTTCTACAAGGGGCTCGCTCGCCGGATGAACGACAACACGAGCGTGATTCCCGGGGAGCACGACGCCCTCGAGGGGCTCGAGGAGATCGAAACCGTGCGCCTGATCGACCAGTCGCCGATCGGCCGCACGCCCCGTTCCAATCCCGCGACGTACACCGGCGTCTTCGACTACGTCCGAGAGCTGTTCGCCTCGACGTCGCTCTCGAAACAGCGGGGCTACGAGAAGGGGCGCTTCTCCTTCAACGTCAAGGGCGGCCGCTGCGAGGAGTGTGGCGGACAAGGGACGGTGAAAATCGAGATGAACTTCCTGAGCGACGTCTACGTCCCCTGCGAGGAGTGCGACGGCGCGCGCTACAACGACGCCACGCTGGACGTCACCTACAAGGGCAAGACCATCGCCGACGTCCTCGAGATGGAAGTCGAGGAGGCCGCCGACTTCTTCGAGTCCAACTCCCAGATCCGCCGGCGGCTCGAACTGCTGCAGGACGTGGGCCTCGGCTACATGACGCTCGGCCAGCCCTCCACCACCCTCTCGGGCGGCGAGGCCCAGCGGGTCAAACTCGCCGAAGAGTTAGGGAAGAAGGACTCTGGCGAAACCCTGTACCTGCTGGACGAGCCGACGACCGGCCTCCACTCGGCGGACGAGCGCAAACTCATCGACGTGCTCCACCGGCTGACCGACAACGGCAACACCATCGCCGTCATCGAGCACGAGCTCGACCTCGTGAAGAACGCGGACCACGTCATCGATCTCGGCCCCGAGGGCGGCGAGAACGGCGGCGAAATCGTCGCGACCGGCACGCCGGAGGACGTGGCTCGCGTCGAGGACTCCCACACCGGTCGCTACCTGCGGGACCTGCTGCCGAAAGTGGACCTCGACGGCCCGCGCGGCGAACGCGTCGAGCCCGTGAGCGCGCCGATGGACGACGACTGATCGGCGGGCCGAATCGCGTCTCGCGGCGACGGCGAAATCCGTCGGCCGGTACCGTCCGCGATCCGAACCGTTAACGGCGGGAGCAAGCGACTATCGCCGTATGAACAGGCGAAAGGCGATTATCCGCCGCGGGCTCACCGGCGGCGGCGCTGCGACGCTCCTCTTGGCCGCCAGTTTCGTCGCCGTGTTGGGCGTACCGACGACCCCCTCGCTGCTCTTGCTCGTCTCGTGGCTCGGCGTCGTCGGGAGCGCGATGGTCGTCGCCGGACGCCGGGAACGGGTGTCGATCGGATCGATCGCCCTCGGCTGGCCCCGCGTCGCCGCGATCGCCATCGCGCTGCTGGCGATCGGGTGGGCCGCGGTCAGCGTCGCGGGCCTCCTCGCGGGCGAGAGCATCACCGGCCTCGGCCCGCTCGAGGCAGTTCTCACGGTCGGCGTGGTCGGTTACTTCGCGTGGTTCGCCCGCGAGTGCTGGGTCGGCGGCTCGTACATCGACGACGAGACGTTCGTCGTCGACTGAGACGGCCTACTGTACCGGTGTATCGGCGCACCCGTCTGGCGGGTCGCGGGTGCGCCGGAACTGACGGAGAGTCGTCCGTCTGATACCGTGCCCCGATAAAACTGGCCGGGAGTACAACCAAGGTGACCGCCGGACAACCGTCACGTATGCCAGAGGAAACCACACCTCGCGAGGAGCCGACGGCGACCGAAGAGGCTCGGACGGATTCGTTCGACCTCGAGCAGTCCGAGCGCGTTCGAGTGGGCGTTACGCGCGGGGAGACCGATCTCGAGATCGGCCCGCCGCGGGACTATCCGGACCGAGCCGACGTGTCGGTACGGCCCGAATCGACGGACGGGAACCGCGTCGTTCTCAGTATCGACGCGATGGCGGGCGACCACGGGACGGGGCACGCGGACGTCGAACTGACGCCGACGGAAGCCCGGACGCTCCGGGACCGCCTCGACGAGATCGTCCGCTGGATCGCCGAAGACGACAGTTCGTCCGACGCCGACCTCGAGACGGCCGACGAGACGGCCACTGGTGAGCGCTGATCACCTGCTGCCGGCGACTCACGTCGGTCTCGGGATCTCGATCCCTCGAGCCACCGATATCGAACCCATCCGTTCGGAACGGGGCGACCGATCACTCCGGACTGGGCGACCGCACGCGCGAGATGTACCCCGCCAGGTCCGTCGTCGTGACCATGCCGATGACGCCTTCGTCCTCGTCGACGACGGGGATGTGGTGGAAGTCGTGCTCGACCATCACGTCCGCGGCGTCGCGGATACTGTCCTGGGCCGATGCCGCGACGACGTCCGTGCTCATGTACTCCGAGACCGGCGTCCGATCTTTCGGCTGGCGCTCGGCGACGATTCGCACGAAGTCCGTGGTCGTGAGGATCCCCTCGAGTTGATTCTCGTCGTCGACGACGACGACCGACCCGATTCCGTTGTCGAGCATCGTGTTGGCGGCGTCCTCGACGAGCGTGTCCGGGGTCACCGTCCGCACCGACGTGGACATGACTCGAGCGACGAAAATATCGTCCATGCGGAACAGTACTCGGTACTCACTATAATGATTGTCGGAGCGGATTCGAGCGAACCCGGCGCGGCGGACGACGATCGGAATCGCGGCGGTACCCGCAGCGATCGCGCGTCCGGCTCGGTCGAACGGGCGGGTGAGCGGCGGCGTCGCGACGCCGCAGCGAAGTCCCCGCTGCGCCGATGCCGTAATTTAAATAGGAACTCCGTCATACTCGGTGACGTACCGACCGATGGCCCCCGCACCGCCCGCCCTCGACGGATCGTGCACGCTCCTCTCCGCGCCTGCGCCCAGTACCGACGTGCTCGCGGCGATCGCTGGGGAGTACGCGACGCTCGCCGACGAGTACGGGCCTCGGAACGTCCTGGTCCTGAAACGGCACCCGGCGGGGCTCGAGTCCCTGAACGAGGCGCTCGCCGATGTCGACCTTCGGGGGGCAGGCGGCGGTCCCCGTTCTCCCCGCGTCGATTCGCTCCCCGAACACGCTTCGAAGACCATCGAGGAGTACGACCCGACGCTGTCCCGCCTCGAGTACGAGGAGCGGATCGAACTCATCTCGCTGGTGATCGACGGCGCGAGCCGATCGGTTCCCGACTACCTCCAGCGCGCCGCCGCCCACGAGAGCTTCGCCCGCGACGTCGGGCAACTGCTGCTCGAGGCGACTCGCCAGCGCGTCCGACTCGACGGCCTCGACGATCCCCACGACTGTCTCGCCTTTCTGTACGCGATGAACGACCGATTCCACGCCGAACTCGACGACCGGGGGTACGTCGAACGGGCCGACGTGATCCCGCAGGCCGTCGAGCGACTTGAGGCGAACGCGGACGGACTCCGGACGCGGGTCACCGGCTCGTTCGGCGCCGTTCTCGCCGTCGAGTTCGAGGAGTATCGCCGACTCGACCGGCGGTACCTCGCGGCGCTTACACGCGGTGCGGATCTCGTCTGCGTCGGCGAACGACACGCCAGCGTCGAACGGACGCGCGTCGAGCCGGGCCGTATCGACGATATCGCGACCGACGCGGGACTCGCTGTCGAGACGCTCGAGTCCGAAGCCATCCGTGACGGGGATACCGACGCCGAGCCGCCACACCAGCCGATCGCTCGGTTTCTCGCCACGGACGAGGCCCCGGATCGACCGACAGATATCGGCGACAGGGCGGGGTCGCCGAACGCGGACTCGACGGACGCGGACCCGGCGGGCGCGCACTCGTCGGAGACGGACTCGAGGGGGCGAGCGCGACGCATCCGTACCGGAACCGCCCGCGAGCAGCTCCGGGCGGTCGCGACCGAGATCCAGTCGCTGCGCGACCGCCACGACTGGTCGTACGACGAGTTCGCCGTCGCCGTTCCGCGGATCGAACGGGTTCCCGAGACCAGACGTCGGCTCCGCGACGCCGGCGTCCCGACCGCGACGATCGGCACCCCCTCGCTCGCGGAGGATCCCGCGGTGAACGAACTCTACGCGGTCGTCACGTGCCAGTGCGAACGGGAGCGCGACGGTAACGGACTCGAGCGGCTGGATCCCGCCGATCCGGCGCGAGACTCGAGCGATCCGCGAGCGGTCTCGCTGGACCGCCTCCGGGCTCGGGTGCCCGAGTTTTCGCCCGAACTGCTCGCGGAAACCGGCGGTTCGAGCGTCCGTCGCTCGCTCGAGCGCTGGATTCGCCGCACCGACCTCAAGGGGCGGATCGCCCGCGAGGAGGCGTGGGTCGACGCCCGCGAGCAGTACGAGGGCGTCCGTCGAGTGCTCGAGATCGCCGACTTCGTCGAGGAGACTGACCTCGTCGGGCCGGACTGGCAGGGCCTGCGCCGGATGCTCCGGCGAACGATCCAGTACGACGCGCCCTACGTCCACGCGGTCGAGACGCGGCCGCCGACCGGCGGCGTGACCGTCTGCGCCGTCGGCGACCTGAAGTACGACTCGCGCGAGGCGGTCTTCCTGCTCGACCTGATCGACGAAACGTACCCGGGCGAGCAGTTCCTCACGCAGCTCTTCCCGACGGCGTGGCTCCGGAAAATGCCGGCCTATCCCGCGGTGACGGATCCGACGCTCGAGTCGATCGAGGAGACGTTCGCGACGGTCGACGGTCGGAAGACGACGGGGTCGTCTTCCGCAGCCCAGCAGAACGCAAAGCGTTCTGCGGACGCGGCCGACGTCGGCGACCCCTTCGAGACCTACCACGCCCAGCGGTCCCGGCGGCGACTCGCGCTCGGTGCGCGCGCCGCCGAGCGCGCCCTCTACTGCTGTTCGTACGAACGGGGGGCCGGCGGCCTGCGCCGAAGCTACGACGAGTCGCGCTACCTGCAACTGATCGACGCCACGCCCGGACTCGCACTCGAGGACGTCGACGCCGCCGCCGACGCGGCGATCCACGGCGAGACGAACGCCCTCGAGGCGCTGCTCGCCCAGCCCCGCGGCGAACTCGAGCGGGTGCTCCGGGAGGCGAGCACCGGCGGCGAGGCCGACCTCGGCGAGACCGAGGCGCTGTTCGAGGAGATCGCGGTGGTGCTCGAAGAGGGAGATGTCGACCCCGAACTCGCCGAAGCGGTCCGCTCGCAGTTCGAGTTCGCCGCGGGCGAGGTGGTCCGAAATGACTGAGATCGACGCTACTGCCGACGACGCCGATGACGCCAACGCCGCGGCCAATGCCGACGACGCCGCGACAGCCCCGCCCTCGCTGTCGGTCGACGGCCTCCGGACGGCCTTACACTGTCCCCGCCGGTACGAGTTCGCCCACGTGCATGGCCTCGAGGGGAGCGACGACGACCGCACCGTCGAGGACCGCGCGGCCCTCCTGCGGCGCGCTCTCTGCGAGGCACTTCGGAGCGGCGAGACGGAGCAGGAGGCGCTCGAGGCCGCGGCCCGCGATCGACTCTCGACGCTGTGGAACGACCACGACGAGCCGTTTCACTCGAGGACGCAGCGTCGCCACGAACGCCGAGTGCTCGAGGCGACGCTGTCGGCGTACCTCGAGCGCGTCGGGGTCGACCACGCCGCGGGGATCGCCCGACTGGACGCCGAAGCTGCCCGCGGTGAACTGATCGGGCCGGGGCTGCCGCTCTCGAGTACGATCGACCTATCGACGCAGACGGCCGACTCGGACGCGGTGACGGTCGACGCGACGGTGGACTACGTCTACGGCGACGGCTCGTCGGTCGTCGGCGTCCGGTTCGTCCCGACGCTCGCACCCCTGGGTCTCCTGCGCTACCGATCCGACTGGGCGGGTGACGTCGAGGACCGCTTCACCGAGCACTTCGACGCCGATTCGACGACGTTCGAACCGGATCCCGTCGGCGCGCTCCTCGAGACCGCGGTCGTCCTCGACGGGCTCCGCGACCTCCGCGATCGACTCGAACTCGGGGAGCGGACCTGCCGATACGTCCAGATCCCGCTGGCCGATCGGTCGGGAACGGCGGTGAACTGGATCCGGGACACCGTCGAAACGAGCCTCGAGATCGTCGATCTGACCGATGTCTACGTCGACCACCACACCTTCGGGATGACCCACGAGCACCGAAACGAGACCGTCGACGATCGACTCGCGGCGGTCGCTGCGAGCCTGCTGTCGGGATCGTTTGACCCGTCCGATCGATGGGACCGGATCGCGGACAACTCCTGTCCCGATTGCGAGTACACCGTCTGCTGTCAGGAGTACATCGCCGAGGAGGTACGCTTCGATGGATAACGAACCACCGCAGGACGGCGGAGAAGAACGGACCGTCGATCCGAAAGTCGGCCCGACCGACGACGATCTCGAGACTGCGGAACTCTCCGGCCTCGCGTCCGCCGCAGACGTCGAGCCCAGGGGTAACCAGGAGGCGGTCATCGACAGTCGCGCGGCCTGTACCTCCGTCGACGCGGGGGCCGGCACCGGGAAGACGACGACGATGCTCGTCCGGATCGAGCGCGCTATCGAACGGGGCGACGTCGATCCCGACGACGTGCTCGTGTTGACCTTCGCGAACGAGGCCGCCGCGAGCATCCGCGCGGCGGTCTCCGAGCGGCTCGAACCCGATGCGGCGGCGGCGATCGACGTCTACACCTACCACTCCTTTTGTTACCGACTCGTTCGCGAGTACGCCTACTACCTGGGCTACTCGCCCGAGTTCGACGTCGTCACCGAGCGCACGCGACGGCGGCTCATCGGGCGGCTGCTCGCCGAAAACGACTACGGCTTCGCGGCCGCCTCGAGACGCAACGACGGCTCGCCGACCGACCTCACGGACGCGGTCGACCGGTTCGTCCAGTCCATGAGCCGGGAGAACATCACGCCGGACCAGTTGCAGTCGGGACTGCCGCCGGTGCGGACCCTCGAGCTGTGCAACGAGTTCGTCCTCTGGCTCGAGCGAACCGCCGGCGAGGAGCTGTCCTTCGACAACGAGGCGCTGCGTTACTTCAATCGGGACGAGCACCTCGAGGCGGCCCGGGAGTCGCTGATCGACTACGGCAAACTCGTCTCGTACTGCCGAGAGAAGATCGCGGAAGCGCCGGCGGCCTTCCGCGACGACGACTTCGTTCGCGACGTCGATCGCTATCTCCGGGTGCTCCAGCAGTGCGTGACGAACACGATCGAGGCGCTCTCGCTGGCCGACGCGACGACGAAACACCTGCCGCGGGCGCTGTTCGGCAATCGGATCTGGGGGACGGCCACGAGCCGCATCGAACAGACGCCCTTCGGTCGGCTGAAACACCACGTCGAGTTCCTCCGGCTGGCCCGCCACTACGCCGACGTCTACGCGGAGTACCACGACGCCCTCGAGGCCGAGCGGGCGCTGGACTTCGACGAGTTGGTTCGGACGGCGACCGGCTTACTGGACGATGAACGCGCGGAACGCGGTTCCGCGGACGAGTCGAACGGGCCAACGGCCGGTGAGACGATCGCCGACGAGATCACCGACCAGTGGACGCAGGTCTACTGCGACGAGTTCCAGGACACCGACGCGACCCAGTTCTCGCTGCTCACCGAACTCACGGACGGTCCGGACCGGCCGGAGCTGCTCGCGATCGGCGACAAGGACCAGGCGATCTACGGCTGGCGCGGCACCGACCGCGAGGGACTCGACCGGCTGGCCGACGCCTACGACGACCACGAGGCGATCGAACTCGAGCTCAACTTCCGCTCGAGACAGGAGATCCTCGACCTGACCAACGCCTGCGAGTACGGGCCGCAGTCCTCGAAGACGCTCCGGGAGGACGGCCGGACGCCCGGCACTTACGACGAGGACGAGCCGCCGGACCGGGTCGTCAAAGTCGAGAGCGACGACGTGCCGGGGTCGACGCCCGAACAGGTCGCGACGACGGTCTCGCGGCTGCTCAACGGCGAGGCCGCGAACGTCCCCCGGCGATCGCTGGGCGATCTCGCGGTCATCGTCCGGACCAACCGCCACGCGCAGGCGGTCGCGGACGAGCTTCGGGAGCTGCGGATCCCCTACGAAATCTCCGGCTCGCCCCGCGGCGAGGTCTCGCCCGGCATCGAGACGGTGCTGTCGTACTTCCGAGTCCTCGTCGAGCCGGACGCGGACGCCCACCTCCGGCGCGTGCTCCTCTACCGGTACCGGCTCACGGAAGGGGATCTCGCGACGCTGCAACGGCGCGACGGGTCGCTGTACGACGCCGTGATGGACGTCGATATTGACGCGCTCGATCTCGAGGATCCCGACCGAATCGAGCGGGTACGAAACCATCTCGAGGAACTCGAGCGGTACCGTGACGTCTACCCGCTCTCGGGATTCGTCCGCCGGTTCCGGGAGCGCACTCGAATCGAGTGGTTCTGTACGAGCGAGGAGCGAGCGGCGTTCGACCGCCTCGAGCGATTCGTCGAGGCCTACGACTCCGACGGGGTCGTCCAGTCGCTGTCGACCGACTTCGTCGACGCGCTCGCGGCGACGCTCCGCGGCGGCGGGAACGATCGAACCCGCGGGACGAGATCCGCCGACAGCGTCGACGTGATGACAGTCCATCAGGCCAAGGGCCTCGAGTTCGACACGGTTCTCGTCCCGTACCTCACGGACGAGGAGTGGTGCGTCGACGGCGACTACGTCGAGCGGGCCCGATACCGGCTGCTGGCCGCTGCGCTCGACGCCGACGTCGAGTCGCCCCTGCTCGCGGATCTCGCCGCCGAGCGGGTCGGCGAGGAGTGGCGGGTGCTCCACGTCGCGCTCACGCGGGCCGAGAACCACCTGTTCCTGTTCGGCTCCGAGTACGAGTACGACGGCGACGCGGACGAGCTCGCCGCCTCGACGGCCGAGGCCTGCCTGGCGAGCGATATCGAGTGGTCGGTGACCGGCCAGCGGATGGACCTCTGGTCGTCGCTGACCGAGAGCTTCGAGCGGGTCCGGGAGACCTACCCCGAAACCGTGGTCGATCGCACCGACGAGATCGCCGCTTCGGCCGGCGAGAGCCCCGGGACGATCACCTACTACGCCGACTACGACGACCGACCCGTCGAACCGCTCGAGACGGGAGCGGCAATCGAGACCGTCCATCGATTGGGCCGGCAGCTCCGCGACGGCACGCTGCTGCCGGCCGCGGACGCGGCGAGCCACGGCGATCTCCGCGAGAATCGATCAGCCGGGGAGCCACAGCACCGCGCGCCCAGCGGTCGGCGGCCATCAGCGCTGACGACCGATACCGTCCGCTTCCCGGTCGAGACGCTCGCGTCGGCGACCGAGCTGCCGGTCGCGATGCGACACAGCTACTCCGCGATGGACGCTCACGAGACCTGCCCCCGGAAACACTACCTCGATCACGCGGTTCGTGCGTTCGACGATCCGCTCGCGGCGGCCGGTCGCAGTGATGCGGGTTCGCTGGAGGCGGTCGGCGAGGTCACCTCGCCGACCGAGGCGAACGGCGGAACGCCCGCAGCGACCGAAGGTTCGGCGTCGCGGCTCGTCGGTACCGTTTTCCACGACGTCGCGGAGGAGGCCTTCCACCGCGAGCACCGAACCCGCGAGGCGTGGCGCGACGCCGCCGTCAGACAGCTCACCGCGCGGAACCTGCTCGCACACCGCGAGGCCGTCCTCGCCTGCGTCGACCGTTATTTCGCGGCGAGCGCACCGGCCTTCGATCGGCCGATCGCCGAGTGGGAACCGCTGGCAGCGGAACTCCCCTTCTCGCTCGAGGACGTCGACGGCGTGACGGGCGACGTGGTCGGCTACGTCGATTCGGTGCGGCGGCTCCCCGACGGCGACCTCGCAATCCTCGACTACAAGGCCACCGCCGAGCGGATCGCGCCCGACGACGCCGTTCAACTGTCGCTCTACCGCCGGGCCTGCGAGGGCCGGTTCGACGAACCGATCGCGGCAGTCGGCTACGTGTACGTCGGCGACCTCGACGGAGACGACGATCCTCGCGTGGATCTCCTCGAGCCCGCCGATCTCCCGCCGTGGGAGGCGGTCCGGGAGACGCTCGAGACGGTCGACGAGCCGTCGTTCGCGGAGACGACGCCCGGCGAGCACTGTCGACACTGTCCGCACCGATCGCTGGGCTGTGGGCCGGACGAGTACGCCCTCGAGATCGATGGGGGAGGGGACGACTGAGTCGGACTCGGAACCGCAGAAACGAGCGCTGTCGGGCCCGCGGGCGGACTCACGATATCGACGGGGAGATCTCCTCGTTCAGGAACCGATCGACGTCGTCGATACTGTCCATCTGGACCGACGACTTCGTTCGCTGAAGCGAGACGATAAATCCCGATTTGGTGTGGAGACCGTCGGGCCAGAACAGAACCCACGCGGTATCGAAAATCTGGACGACGCCGTGGAGGTCCCCGGTCTTGATCGCCTTTTCCTTCCGGTCGAGACTCAACTGTTCGATGATGGCGTCGTCGACGATTTCCCGTAGTTCCGTCTCGGTGTACCGCCCCCGAATATCGTCCCGCATGCACGTTTCGAACTCCGACGGGTGATACCGGATCACGACGCGCAGATCGGAGCCGTAGCGTTCCTCCAGTTCGTCCCAGACGGTCTGGCCCAGACTCATAGTCTCGTCTCGAGTTTCCTCTCTGATAACTTGTATCGACGGTTCGACCGATTTCCGTCCCCTCACCGACACGGTCGGGCCGTCGCTGGTGGCCGATAGCCGGGTACAACTCGCGGCGCACCGATTACGATTCCCACTCGAATCGCTGCGGGTCGCGTGTAGCCAGCGCCGTCCGGACGGCGGCGACGTTCTCGCGGACGTCGTGGACGCGAACGATGTCGGCCCCGCGATCGGTTGCGAGGGCCGTGGCAGCGACGGTCGCCTCGAGTCGCTCGTCGCGGTCGCGGCCGATCCGTGCGAACATGGACTTGTGGGAGTGGCCGAACAACACCGGACAGCCCAGCGCGTGGAACTCGTCGATCCGGTCGAGGAGTTCGAAGTTCTCGGCGGCGGACTTGCCGAAGCCGATGCCGGGATCGACGATGATCTGCTCTCGATCGAGCCCCGCTTTCTCGGCCAGCAACACCCGTTCGGAGAGGTGATCGATCACGTCCGCGACCACGTCGTCGTACTCGATGTCGCGGTCGGGCACGACCGGCGCGTCGATGCTGTGCATCACCACGAGCCCCGCGTCGTGCTCGGCGGCGACGAAGCGCATCTCGGGATCTTCGAGCCCCGAGACGTCGTTGACGATGTCCGCGCCGGCCTCGAGCGCCGCGTCGGCGACCGCGGCCCGTCGGGTGTCGACCGAGACGTGCGCGTCGAGGTCGGCGATCCGCTCGACGACGGGGACGACACGGTCCAGTTCCTCCTCGACCGAGACGGGGTCCGCACCCGGTCGGGTGGACTCCCCGCCGACGTCGATCACGTCCGCGTCGGCCTCGATCATCGCTTCGGCCCGATCGACGGCGTCCTCGAGGGCGTCGTACTCCCCGCCGTCGTGAAAGCTGTCGGGGGTGACGTTCAGGATACCCATCACGGCCGTCCGGTCGGCCCAGGGATACTCGCCAGCGTCGGCGGCCGAGTCGACGGACGAGCGGGACCGCCCCGCCGTCCGACTCGCCGGCTGCGGCGGCTCCTTCTCGGCGTCGGGTGCCCCGCCCTCGGCACCGGTATCGGCGTCGGCCTCGAGCGCGAGGGTGTCCCGCAGTTCCCGCACGACGTCGGCCAGCCCGTGCGGTCGGGAGCGCTCCTCGAGCGCTTCGACGAGCGCCTCGAACTGAGCGAGCGTCCCCATCAAAACGGCGTCGACGGCCCCGTCGTCCCGCTCGAGCCCGGAGAGGGCACACTCCCCGCCGAGACGGAGCAGCTCCTCCTTGAGGACGGTCGCCTGTCCGTCCCGCAGCGCCGTCCTGACGACCCGGTGGACGGCGTCGCCGTCCAGTCGCTCGACCTCGCCCGGTGTGACGTTCGCCCCCTCGAGCGCGTCGCGGGCGTCGGCGAGGGTCCGGACGCGTTTGGGAACGTCGGTCCGGGTCCACCGGGAACGGGCCTCCGCGACGGCGAACAGCGAGCCGGTGACGAGCACGCAGTCGTCGGGTCCGGCGGCCTCGAGGGCGGTCGCGAGGGCGTCCTGAACCGCCGTCTCGGTTCCGACCGTTCGGGCACCGGCGTCGGCGAAGACCTCCGCGAGGACCGCCCGGTCTTCGGCGCGATCGAGCATCGGTTCGGTCGCGACGACGGTGTCGGGCGTCGGCAGCGCGGCGGCCATCGCGCGGTGGTCCTTGTCGTGCATCGCACCGAAGACGACGTGGAGGTCGTCGTACTCGTACGTCTCGAGCGTCTTCGCGAGTCCCTCGCAGGCCCCCGGATTGTGCGCACCGTCCAGAACGACCAGCGGTCCGGTGTCCATCACCTCGAACCGGCCCGGCCAGTGGGCGCTTCGCAGCCCGCGCTCGAGGTCGGCGTCGGAGACGTCGCCGACCTGACGGGCGAGGGCGGCGGCGATACCGGCGTTTTTGGCCTGGTGTTCGCCCAGCAGCGGGATTCGCGTCTCGAGGTCCCAGTCGCCGGCTGCGATCGAGACCGCGGCTTCGGTGTGGTTCGTTCGACCGCCGTACGCGACGCGGATATCCGGTCGGAAATCGTCGCCGTCGCTCGTGTCGTCCGACGACTCCGTACCGACGGTCACGACGTCGCCGGCGACGTCACGGACCGCCTCGAGCGCGCTCCCGGTGACGCCCGTCACGAGCGGTGCGTTTTCGGGGGCGACGTGGGCCTTGTCGCGGGCGATCTCCTCGACGGTGTCGCCGAGGATTCCCGTGTGCTCCAAGGTGACGCTCGTAACTGCACTCGCGACGGGGTCGACGACGCTGGTAGCGTCGTACTTGCCGCCGATGCCGACCTCGAGGACGGCGATATCGACGTCTTCGCGGCCGAAGTGCCACAGCGCCATCGCGGTCATCGCCTCGAAGAAGGTGGGCGACTCGCCGTCGGCGGCTCGTTCGGTGGCGTACTCTCGAACCGCCTCGACGTACTCGCAGACGGCCGACCGGGGGATCTTCCGCCCGTCGACGCGGACCCGCTCGCGGAGGTCCTCGAGGTGTGGCGAGGTGTAGAGGCCGACGGAGTGGCCGGCCTCCCGCAGTGTCCGCTCGAGCATTCGAGCCGTGCTCCCCTTGCCGTTGGAGCCGGCGATCTGAACGAAATCGACGGTTTCGTGGGGGTCCTCGAGGTGGGACAGCAGCCGAGCGGTCGACTCGGTGCCCGGCTTCGGGCGGAACCGCCGCAGATCGAAAAGGAAGTCCGCCGCCTCGTGATACTCCATACCGGACCAGAGAGCCCGATCGTTTTAGAGTATTCCGTTCCAGTAGCGGGCTGGTCGCCTCCTGTGGGCTCACGTCGACGGCCGTCGGTGGACCGATATGTTCGGGGGAAGACCGACCCCGGCCGAACGCGTCGTCTCGGATACGGACGGACGTGTCCCCCGACCGCCACCCGGCGGAGATACCCAATGCCAGCAACCGACTTCGACACCGCACGGACGTACGACGAGCACCGATTCAGCACCCGGCCCGTTTTCCGGAGCGACCGGACGAAAGTCGTCCTCGGCTACTTCGAACCGGGACAGTTCATCCCGGTTCACGCCCCCGGCAGCGACGTGACGATCTGCGTTCGATCCGGTACCGGCGTCGTCCGCGAGGGCGAGACGGAACACCTCGTCGGCCCCGACGACGTGGTCGTCGTCGAGGCGAACGTCGACCGGGGCGTCCGAGCCGACGAGGACGGCCGACTCGAGGCCCTGCTCGTCACGAGCCCGCCGCCGACCGACGCCGAGCACGAGCCCGTCCGGGAGGGGCTCGAGCGCGGCGTCTTCGATCCGTAATTCGTCGAACCGAAGTACGCGTCGCTATCGGACGTTCGGGAGCGGCGAGTCAGTCACCCGAGAGTCACCGACCGCTCGGTCGCGAGCCATCCGGACGCCACTGCGAGACTCACGCGTCCTGCAGCCCGTTCGGCGGCCGGAAGAACAGCCCGTCGAACAGGGCGATCGAGGCGATGGCGACGCCGCCGAGCAGGGTCGCCTCGAAAGGGAGATCGAAGACGCGACCGGCGAGGAACGCGACTCCGAACGCGGCCGGAACCAGGCCGAGCAGGAGATCGTACCGGTCGATCGTCGAGACGCGATCGGCGAATCGAGGGATCCCATCGATTCCAGCGATGTCTCTCTGCGTCATCTATTCTCACCACCGGGCGAACGTACGATAGCCATCCACTAAAACGTACGGGAAATCGAACGGCACAGAGTGGAGCTACGGACCGCTACATCCGTTTCGCACGGTCTCGTCGTTGCGCGTCACTCGGCAGGCGGCTCCGCCGCCAGCCCCGCGTCGCCGTGCTCGCGCGTGATCTCGAGGAAGGCGTCCTCGAGACTTCGGGCGTCGCCGGTCTCGGCGCGGGTCTTGAGCGTCTCCGGTTCGCCCTCGGCGACGAGTTTCCCGTCGTGGAGGACGCCGATCTCGTCGGCCAGTTCGTCGACGACGGGAAGGATGTGCGTCGAGAGGAAGATCGTCATCTCTCGATCGGCGAGATCGGCGATCGTGTCTCGCATGGTCCGTGCCGCGCGGGGGTCGAGCCCGCTCGTCGGTTCGTCGAGGAAGGCGACGTCGGGTTCGTGCAACACCGCCTGGATGACGCCGACCTTCTGGCGCATCCCCTTCGAATAGTCCTCGATGCGTTTGTTCGCGTCCCCCAGCAGGTCGAATCGCTCGAGCAGCGATTCGATGCGCTCGCTCGCCTCCGCGTCGGGCATATCGCGGAGGCCGGCGGCGTATTCGAGTTGCTCCCGGCCGGTGAGTTCGTCGTAGACCGGCGGTTCTTCGGGGAGGTAGCCGATGTGGGGGGTGACGGACTCGCGCTCTCCGATCGAGTGGCCGGCGACGCGGGCCGTTCCCGCGGTCGGTTTGGTAAGCGTCGTCAGCATGCGCATCGTTGTCGTCTTCCCCGCGCCGTTCGGCCCGAGAAAGCCGTAGACGGTTCCCCGCTCGACGTCCATCGTCAGGTCGGAGACGGCGGTCGTCTCGCCGTACCGCTTCGTCAGTCCGTCGGTTTCGATGGCGGCGGCGTCGACAGGGCTCATACGCGTCCTTTTGCCGGCGTATAATTAAAGGTATGTCATGTTCGATCGCCGCCGGCGACCGCTGTGGCGGGCGGGAGAGCGTCCGACCCGACGGCCGACCGACGGGATCTGATGACAGAAATCCAAAGGGTTTACTGGCAGCACGACCCGGATTCGACTATGCACGCTGCCATATCGTCTGTCGACCGCTCGAGTCGAGGTGGACCCTGATGGCTCACGCGTCCGTTATCGTCGCCGGAACCGAGCTCCGACGGACCATCCGAGCGGTCGTCGGTAGTCGGACGAAACTGCTCATGATAGCGGTGGTCGCCCTGGTCGCGCTCGGCCCGGTCACGGCCGTCGGACTGCTCCTGTTGCCGGAACTGGGCGAGCAGGCCGCCGCCGCGTCCCTCACCGCGGACACCGCCGTCACGGTGACCGAGTATGTGACGGGCGGCGTCGCGGTACTGTGGGTGTTCCTGGTGGTGATGTCGATCATGCGGACCGTGACGACCGTCGCCGACGTGGACAAACCGGCCTTTCTCCTGTTATCGACGGCGGTTCGGAACGCCGTCGTCGGTATCGTCGCCGCCGAAACCGCGCTCTACGCGGGCGTTCTGATACCCTTCACGGCGCTTTTCGCCGCCGCGTTCGCGTACGGCGCGGGGACGGTGCTGCCGGTACTCGTCGCGCCGTTGCTCGTCGCCCTCCTCTTGCTCACCGCCATCCCCGTCGGATTCGTCGTCGGCATCTGGGTCCGTCACCTGATCACGGTCTACGAGCCGGTCGCCCGGTATCGAACGCTGCTGTTCGCCGCGTTCTGGCTCGTCTACTTCGGCGCGATCGCGACCGGCGGACTGAACGCGGTCATGTGGTCGCTGTTCACGACGTTGCAGACCAGCCCGCTCGGGTGGCCCGGTCACCTGCTGCTGGTCGGGGTCCCCGGCATCGACCCGTCGACGATCGGCATCGTCGGTGCGGTCGCCGGATCCGCCCTCCTCGTCGGCGTCGCCTTCGTCGCCGGCGTCCCCTCCGCACAGCGCCACTGGTTCGCGGATCCGGCTCGCACCGACGACGAGGAGGTCGACGAAGAGACGTCGTCCGACCGACTCGCCGACCTCCTCCCGGGAACCGTCTCGCGACCGGTCCGGACGGTAGCGGTGACGGCGGTTCGTCGGACGAAGCGAGCGCCGATCCGATTGGCGTACGCCGGCTACCCGCTGCTCGGCGCGCTCGGCTTCATCCAGCAGATCGTCGAGAGCGGCACGGTCCCCTCGTTCATGGCCGTCACGTTCTGTCTGTACGTGGTCTGGGCGGCCGGCGTCCTGTTCACGCTCAACCCGCTCGGCGACCTCGGACCGGCCCTGCCCGCCGTCGTCACGTCGACGCTCACCGGCCGGCAGGCGATCCGCGGCCGCATGCTCGCCGGTGCGCTCGTCGCCGTTCCGCTCGCCCTCCTCGTGTCGCTCGCCTTCGGACTCGTCAGCCCGCTCTCGCTCGAGCACACCGCGGCGTTAGTCGCCGGCACCGTCGTCGGCGCGCTCGTCACGCCGGCGCTGGCCGCCGGGATCGGCTCGGCGTTCCCCCGCTTTGGCAGCGTCAAGCTCACCAACAAACGCGAGGCGGTGATGCCGAGCAAGACGGCGTTCGTCGTCTACACGCTCTCGATCGCGCTCCCGACGGTCGCCGCCGTCGTGTTGTACCTCGAGGCCCCCGACCTGATCGCCGGCGTCGTCTCGTCGGTTTCCGCGTGGACGCCGCTCCCCGACGTTTCGATCTCCGCCCGCGCCATCACCGTCGGTTCTTGGATCGTCCTGATCGCGGGACTGATCGCGCCGGTCGTCGCTTATCACTACGCGGTCGAGCGCTTCGAGTGGTACGCCCTCGAGTGAGCGCACCGTCTCGGACGCGACCCGCTGGATCGATCCGCTCGTCGGACGCTACGCCGCCCGGATTCGGATCGAAATTCCGTCCGGATCCGTGAGTTCGAGGCCGTCGGTCCGGTCGGCGACCGCGACGTCGGCGTCGTCGAGGCGGCGGCGAACGGTCGCGAGCGTCTCCTCGTCCGGGACGACGAACTCGAACCACTCGAGTCCGCGACCGCCCACCGGCTGCGACCGGCCGTTCCACGCGTTCGTCCCGAGGTGGTGGTGGTACTCACCGGCCGCGAGGAACAGCGCCGATTGCGCCTCCGTCTGCACGGTTAACCCCAGCGTCTCGACGTAGAACTCCCGCGTCGCGTCGATCGAGGACACTTCCAGGTGGACGTGTCCGACGGTCGTTCCGGCGGGAGCGGCCGCGCTTCCGTCCGACCGGGCGGCAACGTCGTCGAGATCGAGCGGGGCCGTTCCGATCCGTATCGTCCCGTCGCTCGCACGCGGCCACTCCGCTCGCGGCCGGTCGGTATAGATTTCGACGCCGTTGTCCTCGGGATCGGTGCAGTACAGCGCTTCGCTCACGTAGTGATCGGACGCGCCGTCGAGGTGCCACCGCTCGCGGATCCGCTCGAGTGCGGCACCGAAGGCGGTCCGCGTCGGGACCTTGAACGCGTTGTGAAAGAGTCCCGCCTGATCGCGACCCCTGGGCGATGCGCTCTCGTCTCGACGCAAGACGAGCAACGGCGTTTCGCCGACGCCGAGCGTCGCCGTCGTTTCACGCCGCGTGAGAAGCGAGAGGCCGACGACGTCTCGATAGAAGTCGATCATCCCGTCGAGATCGGTCACGAGCAACGCGGTACGACCGATCCGAGCCGTATCCGGGAGGAGAGAGCGTTCAGTCATCGTTTCGTGTTATTTTCGAGAGAGCGCTATATCCTTCTTTGCGGACGGCGGAATCACTACGTGACACCGGCGTTACCGGGTCGCCGCCTCGAGCGAACGGACGACGGCCGTCCGCTGATCGAAATGTCGGTAGAAACGACCGACGAGTGGGCGTCTCGGGCCGACTTACTCCGCGTCGCCCCAGTCGGCCGCGCGCTTCGGACGGTCGGAGACCGATTCGACCTCGAGTTCCCCGTCGAACTCATCGAGCGCTTCGACGTAGGCCTCGGCGCTGGCGACCGTCGAGAGGTAGGGGATCTCCTCCTCGACGGCCATCTCGAGGGAGTCGCGGTCGCGGCTGACGACGAAGTCGACCTCGCTCTCGCGGATGGCCTGTGGCACGTCGTCGAACTCGGCCACCTCGAAGTGGTTCTCGAAGCCGTCGACGTCGAGGTCGACCACGGCGGTCCCCTCGCTGACGGCGTTGCCGGCCGCCTGCTGGGCCTTCCAGTAGGCCGTCCCGAAGCCACTGGCCGTGCCCATGACCTCGCCGGTGGATTTCATCTCCGGCCCGAGACGCGGGTCCGAGCCCGGCAGGCGGTCGAAGGGCAGGACGACCTCCTTGACCGAGGTGTGTTCGGGGATCTGCTCGTCGGTCTCGAGGCTCTCGAGGGTCTCGCCGGCCATGACCTTCGCGGCGAGTTTGGCGATCGGGACGCCGGTCGCCTTCGAGACGAACGGGACGGTTCGCGAGGAGCGGGGGTTCGCCTCGAGGACGTAGACCTCTCCGTCACGAACGGCCAGCTGAACGTTCAGCAGGCCCTTGGTCTTGAGCGCCGCGGCGATGTCCTCGGTGACCTCGCGGACGCGCTCGAGCGTCTCCTCGTCGAGCGAGCGCGGCGGGATCATGCAGGCGGAGTCGCCCGAGTGGACGCCCGCCGTTTCGACGTGTTCCATGATGCCGCCGATGACGACGTTGCGGCCGTCCGAGACCGCGTCCACGTCGAGTTCGATCGCGTCCTCGAGGAAGTCGTCGACCAGGATCGGCTTCTCGGGGCTGACGCGGACGGCCTCCTCGATGTAGGTCTCGAGTTCGTCGTCGTCGTAGACGACGTCCATCGCGCGACCGCCCAGCACGTAGGACGGACGAACGAGGACGGGGTAGCCGATGCCGTGGGCGAGCTCGAGTGCCTCCGCCTTCGAGAAGGCGGTGCCACCCTCGGGCTGGGCGATGCCCAGTTCGTCCATCAGCGCGTTGAAGCGGTCGCGGTCCTCCGCGAGGTCCATCGCTTCGACGCTCGTCCCCATGACCTCGCAGTCGAGGCCGCGGCGCTTCAGTTCGTCCTCGAGCGGTTCGCCGATGTTGACGGAGGTCTGGCCGCCGAACTGGACCATCACGCCGTCGGCACCGGTCGCTTCGGCGACGTCGGCGACCTCTTCGGCCGTAATGGGCTCGAAGAACAGGCCGTCGGAGGTGTCGTAGTCGGTCGAGACCGTCTCGGGGTTGTTGTTGACGACGTAGGCGTCGATGCCGAGTTCGCGCAGGGCGCGGACCGCGTGAACCGAACAGTAGTCGAACTCGACGCCCTGTCCGATGCGGATCGGGCCGCCGCCGACGACGATCACGCTCTCGATGTCGCGGTCGACCTCGAGCTCGCCCGCCGCGGCGTCGCCGAGCAGCGGACCGGACTCGAACTCGGACTTGCGCGCGGAGTAGTAGTACGGCGTCTCGGCCTCGAACTCGCCGGCGCAGGTATCGACCTGTTTGTAGGTGCGGCCCGGCACTTCGGTTTCGACGGTGTCGACGTCCGCGCCGGCGGCCGAGGCGATCGTCGCGTTGGTGTGGCCGGCGATCGCGGCCTCGGTGAAGTCGCCCTCTTGGGCGGCGAGCGTGGAGTCGGCGATGCGCTTCAGGCGCTCGGTGTACCACTCGAAGATACCGGTGAGTTCCTGGACTTCCTCGACGGTGTAGCCGCGTTCGAACGCCTCGAACATCGCGTACGGCCTGTCGGGGGAGGGACGGGTGAGGTATCGCTCCTCGAGTTCCTCGTCGCTGACCTCGGCCCAGTCGGCATCGGGTTCGTACTCGGAAGAGCGCAGCGCCTTCAACAGGCTCTCCTCGAAGGTGCGGCCGATGGCCATCGCCTCGCCGGTCGACTTCATGGCCGTCGTCAGCTCGAAGTCGACGTCGTCGAACTTGTCTTTGGGCCACCGCGGAACTTTGGTAACCACGTAGTCGATCGCGGGCTCGAAGGCGGCGGTGGTCTCGCCGGTGATCTCGTTCGTGATCTCGTGGAGGCGCTTGCCGAGTGCGACCTTCGCGGTCACGCGGGCGATCGGATACCCGGTCGCCTTGGAGGCGAGCGCGGAGGAGCGCGAGACGCGCGGGTTGACCTCCACCACTCTGTACTCGCCGCCGGGAGTGCCGTCGTCGCGCCAGGCGAACTGGATGTTACAGCCGCCCTGGATACCGAGTTCGCGGATGACGTCGAGCGCGGCGGTGCGCATCTCCTGGTGACCCTCGTCGGGGACGATCTGGGAGGGCGTGACGACCGTCGACTCGCCCGTGTGGATCCCCATGGGGTCGATGTTCTCCATGTTGCAGATGATGATACAGGAGTCGTCGGCGTCGCGCATCACTTCGTACTCGTACTCGACCCAGCCGGCGATGGACTCGGTGATGAGGACCTCGCTGTTGCGCGAGAGGCGAAGGCCCTTGCGGACGCGACGCAGCAGTTCGTCCATCTCGCCGACGACGCCGGAGCCGGACCCGCCGAGCGTGTAGGTCGTGCGGGCGATGACCGGGAGTCCGCCGACCTCGTCGACTGCGTCCTGTACGCGCTCTTTCAGGTCTTCCTCGGTCAGCTCCGAGACCTGCTCGTCCTCCTCGAGCGAAATCGTGGTCGAGGCGGGAACCGGCTGGCCGATCTTCTCCATGCGCTGGCGGAAGAGGTCGCGGTCCTCCGTCGCGTAGATCGTGTCCAGGGGCGTGCCCATGATCTCAACGTCGTACTCCTCGAGGACGCCCTCCTCGGCGAGTTCGGCGGTGACGTTCAGGCCGGTCTGGCCGCCCAGGCCGGCGATGACGCCGTCGGGTCGCTCCTTACGGATGATCTCGGCGATAGCGTCGGTCGTGATCGGCTCGATGTAGACCTCGTCGGCCATCTCCGGATCCGTCATGATCGTCGCGGGGTTCGAGTTGACGAGGACGACGCGGGCACCTTCCTCCCGAAGTGCTCGGCAGGCCTGTGCGCCGGAGTAGTCGAACTCGGCGGCCTGTCCGATCTGGATCGGGCCGCTCCCGATCAACAGGATCGTGCGCCCGTCCCCCGTCTCGTCGTCTGCGGCGGTGTCCGTACTCATTTGTCTTGTCGGAGTGGAGTTCGTACATCGTAATAAGCCCCACGATACAGTACGAATCTCGAAACGGCTTTTCGAAATTCGAACCCGAGTGCGGGATTTTCCGGGATCGCCGGTTTCCCGCACGCGCGGCCGATATCTTCGGGATGGGTGTGAACCACTCCCTCGATTCTGTCTCGATCGCGGTCGCTGTTTCGAGCGGTGATAACCGCAGCCGGGCCGTACCGCTTATGACACCTCGTTCCCTCCTTCGAGTCGACTAGATGGCTGCGTTCGGCACCAGCGGTTTTCAGCGCTGCCCTCCCGTTGTCTACGCGGATCCGGACCCAGAGGCCCGGCGGCGGCTCGCCCGGGAACTCGATGCGACCGCCGACCTCGCGGTCGAATCCGTCGCGACGGTGACTGGCCTCCGAGACGCACTCGCCGACGGGTGTGCGTGCGTCATCACCGAGTCCCGACTCGAGGGGACGGACGCGCTCTCGCTGTACGAGCGCCTCCGCGCCGACGGTCTCGCGGACGTGCCGTTCGTCCTCTACACCGCTGACGGCGACGAGACGCTCGCCAGCGACGCCATCACGGCGGGCCTGTCGGGGTACGTCCCGAAAGATCGCGAGGATTCGATCGAGCGGCTGCTCGCTCAACTCGAGACGGTCGTCGACGCGGCTCCTGACGGCGACGAACCTGGAACCGATGGCCGACCCGGATCGGCGCGAGAACGGCGCCCCTCCCGAACCGAACGCGACCGATTCGCCGCGGTGTTCGAGCACAGTCCCGATCCGATCATCGTGTTGCGTGACGACGGGGCGAAACGGATCGTCGACGTCAATCCGGCGTTCGAGGAGACCTTCGGCTACGCGAAATCGGACGTCACCGGCGGCGCGATCGACGACGTGCTCGTTCCGGACGACGGCGATCCAGTGGCCATCGCCGACGCGGTGGGTCTCGAGTCGGTCGTCACGGCCCACGTGGAGCGACTGACGGCGGACGGTCGGGGCGCGTTCCGCCTCGTGGGCTTTGCGACCGAGATCGACGACGAGGTCCACGAGTACGCGATCTATACCGACGTTAGCGACCGGAAGCGACGGGAACGGGAACTCGACCGATACCGAACCCTCGTCGAGACGGTCGGCGATTCGATGTACGTCCTCGATGCGGACGGGAAGATCGAGATGGTCAACGACGCGATGGCCGACAGACTCAGCGAATCGCGCGCGAACCTCATCGGAACGTATCCGTCGGACTATATGTCCACCGACGACGTCGAGCAGGGGACCGAGACGCTGCTCGAGATTCTCGAAGACGATGAGCGACGCTCGGGAACCTTCGAGATGCGATTCGAGCCCGTCGACGGCGAGCCGTACATGGCGGAGGACAACGTCGCACCGCTGGTCGAAGACGGAGAGCTGGCCGGCAGCGTCGGCGCCATCAGGGATATCGCCGATCGGAAGGAACGCGAACGACAGATTCGGCGGCTCCACGACGGAACGCGCAGACTGATGGCGGCGGAAGGTGCCGAAGAGGTCGCTCGCGTCGCGAGCGAGGTCGCCCGCGACGCGCTCGAGTTGCCGGTCAACGCCGTCCACCTCTACGACGAGGCCGACGACGCGCTCGTCCCCGTCGCCGTCACCGACGGAACCGCGGAGTTGCTCGGCGACGTTCCCGCGATCGAACGCGACGGCGGACTCGCCTGGGACGCCTACGAGGCCGGCGAGGCGATCGCCCACGGCGACGTGCGCCACGATCCGAACGTGAGAAATCCCGAGACGCCGATCCGCAGCGAGGCGCACATCCCGATCGGCGATTCGGGGCTGTTCATCGTCAGCTCGACCGAGCGCAACGACTTCGACGAGGAGGCCCTCGCGCTCGCGAAGATCCTCGTCGCCAACGTCGAGGCCGCCCTCCAGCGCGCCCGCCGCGAGGACGAACTCGCCGCTCGGACGGCCGAACTCGAGCGCCAGAACGACCGCCTCGACGCCTTCGCCAGCACCGTTTCCCACGATCTGCGGAATCCGCTGACCCTCGCCGCGGGCCACCTCGAGAACCTCGAACCGCACGTCGACGACGACGGCGAGCGCTACCACGAGGAGACCGCGTGGGCGCTCGATCGGATGAACGACCTCATCGAGAGCGTCCTCGCGCTCGCCCGTAGCGGGCAGCAATTGACCGACACGGCACCGGTCGCTCTCGATACGGTCGTCGACCAGGCCCACCGCACCGTCGACCCGACGCTCGAACTCGTCCGCGACGAGCCGTTACCGACGATAGAGGCCGACGCGGATCGGCTGCTCGTCTGCTTCGAGAACGTCTTCCGAAACGCCCGCGAGCACGCCGGCACCGACGTAACGCTCACGATCGAGGCCATCGACGGCGGGTTCGCGATCGCCGACGACGGTCCCGGCGTCCCGCCGGACGAGCGCGACGACATTCTCGAATCGGGGTACAGCACCGCCGCGGAGGGGACCGGCTTCGGCCTAGCGATCGTCGCCGAGGTCGTCGACGCACACGGCTGGTCGATTGCGGTCGAGGAGAGCGAAGACGGCGGGCTCCGATTCGAGATCGGTATCGGGGACCGAGACGACTCGAGCGTGCCGACCGCATCGATGGGCAACGCGGAATGACGGCCTGGCGCGGCTATCAGCTGCGTGCGTCCGCCCCGAGTCCGAAGCGGTATGATACTCAAATCGGTGACTGTCCGGTAAAGCGACGGCCACTCGCCCTCAGATCGGTCTATCGTGTTCGCTCTCGAAGTTCCGCTGTCGCCGGTACTGATCGACGAACTCGCTCACGTCGAACTCGAGCATCTGGGACTCGAACTCGGTGATCGCGGCGTCGTCCTCGGCGTGACTGACCGCGTGTTCCATGAGTTCGACGACGAGTTCGACGACGACCTCGTGGAGCCGCCGGGCGTCGAAGTCGGTCATCCACAACAGCGTGTAGCCGACCGCACCGTCGTCGCTCGCGTCGTGGACGGCCACGCTCTCGGGAAACTCCTCGAGGACGATCCCCAGCAGGTGGGGCGTCCCGAACGACTCGAACTCGTCGTCGGTGTCGATCGTCTCCTCGAGCACGGCCACGAGCGATTCGGGGAAAAAGCGCGAGGGCGGATGGACGTCCGTCACGACGGCGTGGGTATCGCCGCAGGGACATGCGTACTCGCGCATTCCCAGGTCGATCTCGTGGGGGTCGACGAGTTCCCCGCAGGGAAGCTCGAGCCCGTCGCCGCCGGCACCCGGAACGGGGGCGTCTGCCATTGCCGCCGCTTCGTGTGGGGCGGGCATAAGGGCGACGACTCGGGTTATTGCTCGAATACGGAGGGTGGGAGACGCTGGTCGGTGGCAGCACGTCGCCTGATGTATCTCGTTCCCACTGCTCGAGCCTCGATGGTCGATTCGTTCGGAGGCTCCGCCCGACATCTGTTCCCCAGGCGGCATTCGGATGAAATCCGTGTTCGGTAGAACTGTGAATGGAGCAGGGAGTTCTGATGGATAGACGGTGAGAGAAGTGTCCTGCTATCGTGGCAACACGGAATCGCCACGCCCTCCCCAGCCGATTCGCTCGTTCACTTCGTTCTCTCGCTCATCCCTCGCACAGTGGTATCGACCGGCCTCACTCTCGTTCGGCCGGTCGACAGTGCGCGCCACCGCACGCCGGGTGGCCAGTCTGGAGTGAGACGTGGTTTCCCTGTATCGAGCAACGGGGGAGATTCTCGACCCCGCGAAAACGGTCACGTTCGACGATTGATTCGCCGCGGATGCATCGCGCTGCGTTTCAGGGCCAGTCGTCGCGGACCTGCTCCGCGTCGTCTTCCTCGTCTTCGGCGTGGGTCGCCAGAACCCAGTCGGCCGCCTCGGCGGCGTCCTCGACGGCGAGGTACTCCCAGCCGACCTCGTCGGCCAACCGTTCGTCCGCCTCGTCGGCACCGACGTAGACGTAGCGGTCGGTGTCGAACTGATCTTTGACGCCCTCGAGACTCTCCGCTTTCCCGCGGGGGCCGGAGAAGAAGTCCTGCCGGATGCGGTTCTTCCGCGTGAAGTTCGTCACGACGTAGGTCGGCTTCTCCGAGACGACGCCGATGTATTCGGTCCAGCCTCTGGCGTCTTCGAACACGCGCTCGGGCGAGGCGACCTCTTTGAGCGCCTCGAGTTCGAAGGCCAGGGTCATGTCGCTGTCGCCGTTCATGCGTCATCGAACGCCGGCACGCGGGAAAACGACTTCGATACGTGTGGCGCTACACTCGGCGGACCCGTACGGTTGGGCCGTTCAAACGCGTTCGACGCGGTAGTAGTCCGTGAAGACGATAATCTCACCCGGCTCGAGGTCCGTCGCTGTGATCGGAACGACCCGATCGCCCGTGACGGCCCCGTAAAACGCGGCCAGCGTCTCCGAACTGAGTTGGTCGACGTGTCGAACGGTCGCGTTCCGTTCGACGGACTCGACGCGCTCGAGCGTCAGTGAACGAGACCGGAGTGTACTGGCTGCCATGTCTATTGGTACCAAATACCATTCTACGACTTAACCGTTTCCCCCTCTCGACGAAGCTTCGACGAGACCGACGAAAGCGGCGATTGCGACGAATACGGAGTGCGACGAAAACGAGGCCTCGGGACGAGGGGTTACTGCTCCTGTGCCGGTGCGAGGTCGTCGAGGTCGACGGACGGTTCCATGAGCACGTCGGCCTGATCGGCGACGACGCGCTGTTCGCGCATCAGTTGTTTGAACTTGCTCTGGGGCGAGAGATCGCCGATGAGGACCCCGCCGACGATCTTGCCGTCCTTGAAGGCGACGCGTCGCCACTCGGTGTCGCTGTAGCGTCGTTCGGCGTGTTCGTCGCCCAGCGTCGGGTGACCGAAGGAGAGGAACGGGAAGTCGAAGTGCGTGATGGAGTACGAAGAGACCCACTGGAACTCCTCGGACTCCTCGTCGGCGGCCATGTTGATCGCCGCGACTCGCCCTTGTTCCTTGGCCGAGCCCCACGAACCGTTCTGGGCCCGCTCGCCCAGCAGGACGTCGTGGAAGCGAGTGAGGTCGCCGGCCGCGTAGATGTCGTCGACGGACGTCTGCATGTACTCGTCGACGACGATCCCGTTGTCCTCCTCGAGGCCGGCCCCGCGGAGGAACTCGGTGTTGAAGGTCAGCCCGATGGCGGCCCCGACGAAGTCGCACTCGTAGCGGTCGCCGTTGGGATCGACGGCTGCGGTGACGCGGCCGTCGTCGTCCGTCTCGAAGCGATCGACGCCGCTGTCGAAGACGGGGTCGACGCCGACTCCGCGCATGCCCTCGTGCATGATCTCGGCCCCGTCGGCCGAGAGCGCGTACCGCCACCAGCGGTCGCCGCGCATCAGGAAGTCGGCGTCGATTCCCTGCGCCCCGCAGACGGCCGCGAAGTCGATACCGAGCAGACCGGCACCGACGATGACGCCCGTGTCCGCCCGTTCGGCGTGCTCGCGGATGGCGCGGGCGTCCTGAAACGTCCAGAAGTGATGGACGCCGTCGGCATCGCTGTTTTCGACGGGCAACTGGGTCGGCGTCCCGCCGGTCGCGACGAGCAGCTTATCATAGGAGAGTTCCCCGCTGTCGTGCGTATGAACGACGTTCGCGTCCGTGTCGACGCTCGTCACGTACGTGTTCAGCGAGAGTTCGATATCGCGGTCCTCGTACCACTCTTCGTCGTGGATCGAGATGGGGGCTTCGGGGAGTTTGCCTTTCGCGTGTTCTTTGATGAGAATCCGATTATACAGCGGCTCCCCCTCATCGGTGATGACGGTAATCTTCGCATCCGGGTCTTCCTCCCGGAGGGTCTCGGCGGCCGAACTACCCGAGATCCCGTCACCGATGATGACGTACTGAGTCATATCCCGAACGTTCGTAATGCGGGTTAAAGTGGGTTGCTATCTCGTCTATTTTGCCAGACCGGCCGGCAGGACCCAACGGTCGTAAACTCCGTGACGAATTTCACTACCAGAATAACGCCTCGGCCCCTGTTCGGACACCATAGTTTGAAGAGCAAGGATTGCTGGTATCTCTGACGAACACGTCCGTCCCGCCGAGCGACCGAATCGGGGAACGGAGGCGACCTCGAGTGGCGACTCTTCCCGGAGGCGTCCCGAACATCGTCGTTCGAACTGTTCTTTACGGTCCCGTCCGAACGGGACGATATGAAACTCCGCCAGAACGCGAAACACTTCGCCTATCGGAAATCCCTCGAGACGCCGGGGATCCGCTCGGTCGCGAACGCGGGGCTCGTCAAACTCCACACCAGGATCTTCACCGGCAAAGCCGATCCCGACCGCGCCGAGGAACGACGGGCGCACCTCGAGGGGCTCTTCGACGCGACGATGGACGCCTACCTACGGGCGCTCCAGGAGGGCTACTCCGAGGCCGAGGCCCGCGAGATCACGCACATTCAGGCCAACTTCGACTTTTACAACCACGGCTGGACCGAGATGATGGAGTTTCCCAGCGACGAACTCGAGGCCCACTACGACCGCTACCGCGAGTTCTTCGACCGGTGGGACGTGACGATCGACGACCCCCTCGGCCAGTTCGCCCCGCCCGAGGGCCTTCCCGAAGCGCCCTCGACGCCCGAGCGACTCGAGGACCCCGAGCACCCCCACGCCGAGGGCGGCTTCGCCGACGACGTCTACGTCGAGACGGACGACGGCGAGCTCGTCGTCGGTGGACAGGAGGAACTCGAAGACGTGGACGTTTCGCAGGCCGTCGAGAGCGAGGACGACTGAGACGAGGGGACTACGCACGCCGACTCGTCACCGGTCCGCCTGAATCCGCACGGTACGGACCAGTTACCGCCGTGAACGGTCGCCCGTCTTCACGACGCGGATACAGTAACTCGTTCATAACAATAATTCGATCTGATGTTTTTCGTCGGTAATGCGACGACGAACCTATCTCGCAGCAGCCGCGACGCTGCCGCTCGCGGGCTGTGCCGAGACGGAGACGGGTGCTTCGACGGACGAGCCGACGAGCAGTTCGCCGAACACCGATCCGCACCCCGACGGTTCGGACGACGGCGTGACCGACGAGCCGACGCCGGCCGAAACCGTCGACGACTTCGAGGAGCTAGCCGCCTGGAACGCCGTCGGCGGAACCCTCTCGCCGGCCTCCGACCGCGCCGTCGTCGGCTCGCAGAGCGCTCGCTTCGATATTCCGGCGAGCGAGTCCAGTTCCAGGCTCACCCGGGAGTTCTCGTCGCCGTTCGACTGGTCGACCGCCGCACCCGGCGTCGCCGTCGCATCGGACGACCTCGTCGTCCCCTGGCTGCGGCTGGTCGACGTCGACGGCAACTGGGCCGACTTCCGGCGGGGGATCAAGGGCGGCCTGCCGCTCGTGCGGTACAACTTCGGCGTCAAGGAGCTCTCGGACGGGTTCGATCCGAGCGCGGTCGAGACGGTTCACCTGCTCGTCTGGACGGGCGAGGGAACGTCGGGGACCGTCTGGTTCGACGATCTCCACGTCGTCCCGCGACCGGAACGGGGGAAGGTGATGATCCAGTTCGACGACGCCCACGTCACCGACTACACGGAAGCGCTACCGATCCTCGAGGAGTACGGCTACCCCGCGGTCTCGTTCGTTACGACCGGCTACGTCGACGGCGGCACCGTCGGCGGTGATCCACGGCTCTCGACGGGCCAGGTCCGCGAACTCCACGACGCTGGCTGGTGCATCGCTAACCACACCGTCAGCCACCCTGAGCTGCCGTCGCTCAGCCGCGACGAGCAGGCCGCCGAGATCCGCGGCGGACAGCAGTGGTTGCGCGAGCGAGACCTCGACGACGGGGCCGACTACTTCGCCTACCCGTTCGGGGCCTACGACGCGACGACGCTCGAGGTCGTCGCGGACCACCACGATCTCGCCTGGGCTGGTGGACCCCCAGCGCAGGGATACCTGACGAACCGCACACAGGCACCGCGGATCGGGAACCCGAGCGCCGACCAGGCTCGAGCGGCGATCGAACGCGCGGCGTCCGTGCCCGGGATTACGTCGCTGTTCTTCCACCGACTCGAGGGCGACCACCTCGAAACCTTCGAGGCGACGATCGAAACGATCCACGAGCACGAGTCCGCCGGCGAAGTCGACGTGATCCTGCCGGCGGATCTCGAACGGGAGTTCCTCGTCTAGGTCTTCCGCTGACGGCTGATTGCCGCCGATTCCCAAGGCGCTAAGTGTGCGGAGCACGCCGGTTCGAGCAACGATTGATGGCGCTGAGCGCGAACGACCGGTCGATCGCGGCGTTTACGATGGCGGGCCACGCCCTCGTCCACTGGTTCGAAACCTCGATCCCGATCTTTCTGGTCGTCTGGCTCGCCGAGTTCGACGTGGGCGTCGCCCTGTTCGGCATCGTCGTCGCGCTCGGCTACGCGCCGTTCGGGCTGGGGGCGCTCCCGGGCGGAATCCTCGCGGATCGCTACGGGACTCGTCCCATCGTGTTGGCGTGTCTCGGCGGGATGAGCCTCGCCTTTCTCGTCCTCGCCGTCGCGAGTTCGATCTACGCCATCGCGGCCGGCCTGATCCTGTGGGGGATCGCCGCCAGCGTCTACCACCCCGCCGGGCTCGCGCTCATCAGCACCGGCGTCGAGGATCGGGGCACCGTCTTCGCCTGGCACGGGATCGCCGGCAACGCGGGCATCGCGCTCGGCCCGTTCGTCGCCGCCACCCTGCTGATCTTCCTCGAGTGGTCCGTCGTCGCGGCGGTGCTCGCCGTCCCGGGCGTCCTCGCGGTTCTCTACGGCCTCGGCGCGGAGTTCGATCCGACCGCGGCCGTCGCGGACGACGCCGACGCCGGCCCCGACGAGGCGCTGTCGCCGGCGGCCCTCTTCAGCGACTCGCGGACGCTGTTCGCCAGCGCCTTCGCCGTCGTCTTCGTCCTCGTCACGTTCGAGGGGCTCTACTACCGCGGCACCCTCACGTATCTCCCCGAGATCCTCCACGGCCTGCCGGCGATCGAGTCCCTGACGCTGCCGGCCGGCCTCGAGGGGATCCAGCCGGCCGACTACATCTACGTCGGTCTGCTGGTCGTCGGGATGGCGGGGCAGTACGCCGGCGGGAAACTGACGAACCGCGTCGCACCGGCGCGGGGACTCGCGGCGATTTTCGGCGTCCTCGTGGTCCTCGCGCTCGCGTTCGTGCCAGTGACGGCGTCGGGGGTCGGACTCGCTCCGATCGTCGCGCTCTGCGGGCTGCTGGGCTTTTTCCTCTTCGCCATTCAGCCGTTCTACCAGAACGCCGTCGCGGTCTTCACGCCGCCGGACGCCCGCGGGCTCTCCTACGGCTACACCTATCTCGGCGAGTTCGGGTTCGGGTCGGTGAGCATCGCACTCGGCGGGTTCGTCCTCGGCGAGTTCTCTCGGACGGCGTTTTTCGCGATGATCGCCGCGTTCGCGGCTATCGGCGGCCTGTTCGCGGTCGCGTTGCTGGTCGGCAGCGGTCCGTTCGTAACGACCGACAACGCCCACGAGGCAAACGCAAACGAGTGATGACGAGTGAGATCGCTCTCACCGTCGCTGTAACTCTCGAGAAACGAGATCGAAAGGCGAGACGGGCCGCTAGAGCCAGTGAGGCGTCTGGTACTCCGCGGTCTGGTGGTTCTCGGGCCAGATAACCTCCTGAACCCCCTCGCCGTCGTCGTTTTCCTGCCACTGCATATAGATGGCACCGTCGTCGCTTGGCTTGAGGTCGTGGGCGTACTCGTGATCCTTGTCGTAGAATTCGATAGTCCCCGTCGCGCCGCCGAAGCTGGCGTTTTCGAGCGCGCCGATCAGCGTCTCGGTATCCAACGTGTCAGCCTGTTCGATGACGTGCTTGTAGAGCATGACCGCCTCGTACGCCGTGTACCCGGTGTAGACGGGAGTCGCGTCGTACGTATCCCGATACCGACTCACGAACCGCTGTGTCAGGGGACCGGCGTCGCTATTTGCGGTCGCACTGACCTGTGCGACACCGTAGCGACACAGGCCGCCAGTCTGTTCGTAGTAGGTTGGCAACTGCATCGGCACGTGAATGCCGCCGAACGCGAACGGTCGCGGCTCGGGCGGCACCTCCGGACGGTTCGGATACGCCCAGTCGAGGAGGGCGTCCGTCCCCGTGTGTGCGGTCCCGATAAACGCCGCGTCCGCGCCAGCCGCTTCGGCCTCGTCGTAGAGCGACGTGAAGTCGTTGGACGCCGGCGGATAGCGCCGCTTCATCGTCACCTCGACGCCGACGTCGCCGAGTTGGTCCTGCAGGATCTCCCAGGGACCCTGCGACCACGGGTAATCTTCGACCAGCACGGCGATGGACTCCCAGCCGATGTTTGCGGCGTTGTCGTCCAGAAAGTTGACCAGGTCTTTGCCGAGGTCGTACGAGTTGGTCGGGCCGACGCGGAAGTGGTACTTGTACCGGTCGTAGTTTTCGTTGACCTTCCGACTGACCGCGGGGGTCGACGCCCCGCTCGTCAGGTGGATCGTCTCCTGTTCGGCGATATCCTCGATGATCGTCTCGAGGGACGGACTATCGAAGACGCCGACAGTGATGTCGGCTTCTTCCTCGAGAATGAGCCGCTGGTACTGGCGACGAGCCTCGAGCGGACTCGAGTTCGTGTCGCCGACGGCCAGTTCGACGTCGCGACCGAGCAGTCCCCCGTCCTCGTTGATTTCGTCAACTGCGACCTGCGCGCCGCGGGCTATTCCTCGACCGATGTAATCGCCTTCCGGATTCGGTGCCAGCGTTCCGATCGTGATTGGGTTCTCACCGCCGCTCCCACCGGTAATCGATCCCACCGTCCCGAGGCATCCTGCAAACGATAGCGTCGTTGCGCCGGCAGCCGTCGTTTTGAGCACCCGTCGGCGGTCGAGACCGCCGCGTCGCGTAGTGGGTGGCCCCGCCGACCCACCGTCGCGGATAAAGTCGTCCATTCTGACCAGTCGTTTCGACCTCTGTTTCTTAACAATTTCGAAGACTATCATCTTTTATTTATAATAAAATCAATCATTTCTGTCGCACGGCGAGTTTGTTTCGGCGTAAAATACCCGTACCAACGGTCCGCGCGGAATATATTGGATATATTGATACTATCTTGCAGCATTCGGGATGGTTTTCCAGAAAGGAAGTGGTGTGGGGAGCGTTGGCCCGTCTGGCACCGATTATCACCTCCGATAACCGTGGATCACAATTTATGTACTGACGAACTCACGCCTGTCCTATCCATGGATTTCGCTCGACGGCTGGTGCCGAAAGCTATCCGACGCAGGTACGCGGTCAAGTTCGGGATCGCGTTGCTCATTCTCGGGCTGTCGGTCGGCCTGATCGGATACGGTGCGACCGCAGGGATCACGAACCAGGTGGAAGACCGCGTCCAGACTGATCACGCGGCATCCGCCAGTCAGGAGGCACAGAGCCTGCAGATGTGGAACGAACAGAACGAACACACGGTCGAAACGATCACCCGATCGGACGTCGTCGCCAGCGACGATCCGGCGGCGATCGAAAACCGATTCCTCGACTGGAAGGAACACCTCGACACCGACACGTTCGAGATTTCCTACGTCGACACCGCCAACGACACGGTGCTCGCATCGACCAGCGATTCGGTGAACGCGAGTACCGACGGGAGCGGCGACATGTCGGTGAGTCAGTTCGAACACGTACCCGCCGAGGCCTACGAGAGCGCGACGGAGAGCGTCCCGTGGGTCTCTGACACCTACACCGCCGGCGGAGAGTTCGACCAGACGACCGCCGTCATCACCTACGTGCAACACTCCGCCGAACGCGAGAACCGCTCGGTCGTCTACACGGCCAACATCGAGGCGTACGCGAACCAGTTGCAACAGGACGAGGGCGTCACGACGATGGTCGTCGACGGCGACGACGAGATCATGCTCGACAATCAGGGGTACGGCGAAAACCACGAAACGCTCGGGCTCGCGTACGGCGGCGACAGCGCCGTTCTGAGCGATGCGCGAACGGAAGGCGCGTCCACGCGACAGGTTTCGGGCGCCGACTTCGACTTCGGCTCGCTCGAGACCACCGCCTACGACTTCGACGAGAACGAGTACGTCACCAGTTCGGCCCGCGTGTTCGGGACGGACTGGGTCGTCGTGACCCACGAACCGTCCAGCCAAGCGCTCGGATACGTGACCTCGATTAACCAGTACGGTGTCTACGCGACGATCCTCGGCGTCCTCATGATCGGCATGGTCGGTGCCGTCCTCGGTCGGAACACCGCCGTTTCGATCGACCGCCTCACCGACAAGGCCGGTCAGATGGAGCAGGGCAATCTCGACGTCGACCTCGAGACCAAGCGGATCGACAACATCGGCCGGCTCTACGACGGCTTCGACTCGATGCGCGCCGCCTTGCGCGAACAGATCGAGGAAGCCGAAGCCGCCCGTCAGGAGGCCGAACGCGAGCGCGAACGCGTCGAGCAGATCAACGGGCACCTCGAGGAGAAGGCCGCCGAATACAGCGACGTGATGGAAGCGGCCGCCGCCGGCGACCTGACCGCCCGGATGGAAGCCGACGGCGAGAACGAGGCGATGGCCGAGATCGCCGAGGACTTCAACGAGATGCTCGACGAGATCGAGCGGACCATCGCCGAGCTCAACCGGTTCGCGACCGACGTCGCGACCGCCTCCGAGCAGGTGACCGCCTCGAGCGAGGAGGTTCGCTCCGCGTCCCAACAGGTTACCGGTTCGATTCAGGAGATTTCCGACGGCGCGGATCGACAGAACGAGTCGTTACAGTCGGTCAACCAGGAGATGAGCGGGCTCTCGACGACGACCGAAGAGATCGCCGCCTCCTCGAACGAAGTGGCCGATATCGCCGAACGGACCGTCGACACCGGCCGAGACGGACAGGAAGCCGCACAGGCGGCGATCACCGCGATGGACGAGATCGAGGGCGAAGCCGGCAGCGCGGTCGCCGAGATCCGCCGACTCGAGGAGGAAGTCCAGCAGATCGACGAACTCATCAACACGATTTCGGAGATCGCCCGCCAGACGAACATGCTGGCGCTGAACGCCAACATCGAGGCCTCCCGATCCGCGGGCGGCAGCGACGACGAAGGGTTCTCCGTCGTCGCGAAGGAGGTCAAGGCGCTCTCCGAGGACGTCGCCGAGGCGGCCGACGAGGCCGAAGACCGACTCGAGGCGATTCGAGAACGCACCGAGCGCTCCGCCGCCGAGGTCGAAGGCACGAGCGACGACATCGAGGACGCAAGCGAGCAGGTCGAAGAGGCCGTTCACGCGCTCGAGGAGATCGCCGACCTCGCACAGCAGACCAACGTGGGGGTCCAGGAGATCTCCGCGGCGACCGAAGAGCAGGCCGCTTCGACCCAGGAGGTCGTCGCGATGGTCGACGACGCCGCGACGATTTCGGAGGAGACCACCTCCGAAGCCGAAAACGTCGCCGCCGCAGCCGAAGAGCAGACGACGGCACTGACCGAGGTCACGCAGTCCGCCTCGAACCTCTCCCAGCAGGCCGCACAGCTCTCCGAAGCGCTCGACCGGTTCGACACCGAGGTCGACCGCGACGACGTGGACCTCGAGTCGATGATCGAGACCGACGCGGAGCTGGCGGCGACCGAGTCGACGTTCGCGGTCGACACCGAGGCGACCGACGGACCGGACGACGAGAACCGGGGGATCACGTTCGAAGCGGCCGACGATCCGAGCGACCCCGACTCGGACGACCCCCTCACGTTCGACGATGGTGCGGACGAGACGCTCGAGACCGAGCCGACCGAGTCGCCCGCCGAGACGACCGGTGTAGACCAGTCGGCCGCGGACGCACTCGAGGGCGATTCGGTCGACGACCCCGTCGAGCCAGCGGGTAGCGGGCCCGAGCGGGCGGGCGGCGATGAGTCAGCCGCGGACGGGCAACGCGACGGCGATGCCGGCGAGATCGGTGCGGAAGAGATCCTCGGGATCGGAGAGCGTGACGACGGTGCGACCGAGATCGGCTCGGCGGACACGACCGATGGATCGCTCGGCTCGACCGATCCGCTCTCGGAAGAGACGGAGGCGGATCCGCTCGCGGAGGAGACGGAGACGGCGGATCCACTTGCGGAAGAGACGGAGACGGCGGATCCACTTGCGGAAGAGACGGAGACGGCGGATCCACTCGCGGAGGATAGTAACGCCAGTGCGTCGCTCGCGGACGAGCGCGACACGACGACGGAGTCCGGACATGACGATGTCGACACGAGCGCCGGATTCGAACCGGCAGGCGACTCGGCTACCGACCTCGAGCAGGGATCGACGGCCGACGACGGTGACGCCGAACCGGACGAATCGACGGCCGACGACGACGCGACCGAGAACGCGGATGACGATGACGAGGCGACCGAAAGCGACGACGTGTTCACGTTCGGCACGGCGAGTGACGAAGACGACGAGTAATCGTCGTCGGTCTCGTTCGCTACCTTTTTGACTGCCGTCTCGGAAGGAATCGGCATGCTCACCGTGCGGGCACCGGCGACGAGTGCGAACCTCGGGAGTGGCTTCGACGTCTTCGGCCTCGCTCTCGGAACGCCCGCGGACATCGTTCGGGTCGAGCGCGCCCCGAAGACGACGATTACGGTTACCGGGGCGGGAAGCGAGTACATCCCCGAAGACCCGGCCAACAACACCGTCGGTGCGGTCGCCGAGGCCCTGGACGCCCCGGCCCGCATTCGAATCGACAAGGGCGTCCGCCCCTCCTCGGGGTTGGGCTCGTCGGCCGCGAGCGCGGCCGCCGCCGCCGTCGCGCTCAATGCACTCTACGACCGCGGCCGCTCCCGCAAGGACCTCGTCAGCGTCGCCGCCAAAGGCGAGGCGGTCGTCTCCGGCGAAGCGCACGCGGACAACGTCGCGCCCTCCCTGCTCGGCGGCTTCACCGTCGTCACCGACGACGGCGTCACGCAGGTCGACGCGTCCGTCCCCGTCGTCGCCTGTCTCCCCGAGATATCCGTCTCGACGCGTGACGCGCGCGGCGTCGTCCCCGAGTCGGCGACCATGGACGAGGTGGTCACCACGGTCGGCAACGCGGCCACGCTGACCGTCGGCATGACGCGAGACGATCCCGAACTCGTCGGTCGGGGGATGAACGACGATATCGTCACGCCCGAACGGACCAAGCTCATCACGGGCTACGGGGACGTTCGCGAGGCCGCCCTCGAGGCGGGCGCCACCGGCGTGACGGTCAGCGGTGCCGGCCCCGGGATTCTGGCGGTCTGTCGCCGCCGGGACCGGCGCGCGATCGCGTCGGCGATGGTCGACGCCTTCGACGCGGCCGGCGTCGAGAGTCGGGCCTATCAGACCGCGATCAGCGAGGGGGCGACGCTGTACCGGGACGGCTCGTAGGCACGGATGGGGACGAGAACCGACGGAGCGCTCGCACTGGTCGCCCTCGCCGCGTTCGCGGGCCTCGTCGTCCTCGTCGATGCGTCGCTCTCAGTACCCTTCCTGCTCGTCGGCGGTTCCGCGACTATTTGCTTCGAACTGCTCGCCGCTCGAGATCCCGCGCTCGTCCGCGACTACTGGGAACGCCGATCGGTCCAACTCGCGTCGCTCGCGGTGGCGATCGGCGGGGCCGCCATCGGTGCTCGAATCGCACCGGACATAGCGCTCTCGCTGTGCTGTGGCGCGACGGTAACCTATCTCGTCTTTCTAACGCTCCTCCGGATGGGGGTTCTCCCGCCGTTGGAGACGTGGTGGGAGTCGGACACGTGACGGTGGCGGCTCACCTCGGGCGAGCGGCCGTCTTCCAGCGGCGACCGTAGAGACGGGGTAAGGCGTCGACGGGTGCCTGTCGGACGTTCGTCGGCACGGTCGAAACCCTCGTGGAAACGCTCGCCGGGAGCGGACCGTACGGTACCGACGAGACCGCAGTCGGGTTGTTCGAGACCGGTTTTCGGCCGGCGTAGCCGGGGCCCCGCTGCGTCGACTCGTAGATCTCCTCGAATTTCGAATGGGCGTCGACGACGCCGGTGCGAGCCGCCTTCGCGGCCTTCTTCGCCTCTTGTTGCAAGGCCGCGTTCGTCGCGTCGGGTTTCACGTCGTCGACGAAATCGCGGATCTCGGTCCCCGCCTCGGAGTCGCCCGACGCCTCGAGCGCGTCGGAGCCGACCACGTCCTCGAGTTCCCTCTGGAGCTCTCGCAGCTCTCGCTGGAAATCGACCAGATCGACGGTATTCCAGAGTTCGCGCAGTTCGATAGCGTCCCGAATCGTACTGAGATCGAGCGTCCGGTCCAGATCCTTCTCGCGGATCGCGTTCGGGAGTTGCTCCAACTCGACGAGACCCGGCAGCGCCGACGCGTCGACGGCATCTGGCAGACTCTCGAAATCGATCGTCTCGAGGAGGTCGTCGACTTCCGCGACGACGTCCCGGAGTTCGGCCGCCGTCGCCGCCAGCGCGTCGTCCGAACCGTCGGTTGCGGTTTCCCGGAGTAATCGCTCGGCTCCAGCCGTGATTCGCTCGGCGAGTCGCTCGACGTCGGTCGGGGACGTTGTCTGGCTCATGCAGTCGGGACGCGGGAGACGGATAAAACGAGCGTGCTTGCTGATCGGTTCCAGTTCCGGTTCCGGAACGTCAGTGTGCGAACACGGATCAGTCGTCAGTCAGCCTAGACGCCCCGGCCCTGCATCTTCTCTTCCTCGGGGAGATCGACGTTCGCATCCCCCTTCATCCCCTTGCCGAGGTGTTTCGAGATCTCGGCGAGCGTCTCTGGCTCGTCCCAGTTGTTCGTCGCCTGGACGATCGCGTCGGCCATCTCGGGCGGATTCTCCGCACCGAAGATACCGCTGCCCACGAAGATACCGTCGCACTCGTGGTGCATCATGAGCGCGGCGTCGGCGGGCGTCGCGATCCCGCCCGCCGCGAAGTTGACGACCGGCAGTCGCCCCATCTCGGCCGTCTCGTGGACCAGTTCCGCCGGCGCTTCGATCTCGCGCGCGTAGGCTTCCCGTTCCTCGTGGGTTAAGCCCTCCAACTCGCGGATCGCGCCCTTGATCGTCCGCTGGTGGTGGACGGCCTGATTCACGTCGCCGGTGCCGGCCTCGCCCTTCGTTCGGATCATCGCCGCGCCCTCGTCGATCCGGCGCAGGGCTTCGCCGAGGTCGCGCGCCCCGCAGACGAACGGCGCGGTGAAGTCGCGCTTGTCGATGTGGTAGGCGTCGTCCGCCGGGGTGAGTACCTCGCTCTCGTCGATCATGTCCACGCCGACGGCCTCGAGGATCTGGGCCTCCTTCGTGTGACCGATGCGGGCCTTCCCCATGACGGGGATCGAAACGGAGTCGACGATCTCCTCGACGTCACCGGGATCGGCCATCCGCGCGACGCCGCCGCGCTTGCGGATGTCCGCGGGGACGGCTTCCAGCGCCATCACCGCGACCGCGCCGGCCTCCTCGGCGATGCGGGCCTGTTCGGGATCGACGACGTCCATGATGACGCCGCCTTTCTGCATCCGTGCGAAGCCGCGCTTGACGAGATCGGTGCCGCGTCTGAGTTCCTCGAGATCGGTTTCCTCGGCCATACTACCCGGTTCGAAGTCACCGCACTTACGCGTGTTCGTTGGGATCGGTTCGGCTGCTGGACCCGAAAGCGATCGCCGGATGACGGCCCGACCGACTTGAACGGATCCCGATCGAGCGCGTCACTCGACGACCCGTTCGCCCTCGAACAGCCGCGCTCGAACGTCCGAGCCGTACAGTCTGGTGAGCGGTCGCGGCCACAGACCGAGTTCTTGTGCCAGCTCCGCCGCGATCTCGAGACGCGTCCCGACCGACGGCCCGATCCCGACCGCCACCTCGCCCTCGATCCGCGCCGTCGTCCGCAGGAGAGCGCCGTCTTTCCGCGTGAAACTGGCCATGGTCCAGTCGCGCGCTCGAGGAGTGAGGCGGGGACGGGAGACCTCGAGTCGGACGCTCTCGCGCCCGCCGTAGCGGTCGCCGTCGACGACGGCTCGAATCCCGTCCGGGCCGTCGGTCACCGTGATGTCGGCCCGTTCCTTGGGATAGCCCCAGCACTCGCGGCCGAGCGCGACCGAGGGATCGGTCGTGACCGGGAGCCAGTGCACGTAGCCGCCGATCTCGCCGTCCGCGAGCTGTGCGAACGGGAGGCTCGTTCGACTCCCGCGGACGGCCGGAATGATGACGGCGAACTCGTCGTAGGGCTCGAGTCCCGTCCCGTCTCGATCCCTGTCACCCACCCGGTGGTACTGAATCCCGATGAGTGCGACGCAGCCGACGCCGGGTGCGATCGCCAGCGACGAGAGCCGCTCCGGGAGGACCGCCTCGAGCCGGCTGCGACGCGCGGGAACGGTAACGCCGCCCATCGCGAACTCGAGGTCGAGCGGGAGTGCAACCACGTGGCCGGTCGAAAGCCGTCGTCGCGTCCGTTCGTGGCCGGTAGTCATGGCCGACGGTACGACGGGACCGGTCGTAGTAGTACGGATCGCGGCCGACCGCGAGGCAACCGCTACTGTTTTGCGGATTCCGTCCGTCGCGCCGGACAATGACCGCGTCGACCTCGAGCGGGCGGCTGTCGAATCGCGAGCGCGACGACACGTCCCTTCCGGGATATCTCGCGCCCGTTCCGCGCACGCTCGAGGAGCTGGGACTGCGATTCGCCTGGCTCGTCGTGGCGATCAACCTCGCGGGAACGGCCTTCGGCTTCTGGTACTACTCGGGGCAGTTCGCCGGGACCGCGACCGCGCTCTGGCCCTGGGTGCCGGACAGTCCGCTCGCGACGCTGTTCATCGCGCTGGCGGTCGCCTGCTGGAAGCTGGGTCGCGAACAGCCGTGGCTCACCGCGCTGGCCTTCTTCGGTAATATCGTGCTTGGACTGTGGACGCCCTACACGCTGCTCGCGTTCGCCGACTCCTACGCGTACCTCTCCCCGGTGATGTACCAGTTCCTCTTCTGGAGTCACCTCGCGATGGTCGTGCAGGCCTTCGTCCTCTACCGGATCAGCGACTTTCCGGTGTGGGCCGTCGCCGTCGCAGCCGTCTGGTACTGGAGCAACCTGCTCGTCGACTACTTCGTTCCCGTCGTCGGCGAGCCCCACCACACGATCATCCCCGTCGAGCGCGACGCAGCGATGTTTCTCGAGGCCGACGCGCTGGGCGTGATCGCCGCCGGCGAGGTCACGTTCGTCCTCCTGGCGCTGTTTCTCGCGCTCGCGATCCGAGTCAAAAAGTGCGAAGCCGCCCGGTGTCGGCCGTAACAGGCGGCGCGGGCCCTAGAGGTCGGTCGTGAACGCGAGCTCGAGGTAGGGATCGAGCGAGCGGGCTGCGGCCCGGCGCTCGACCGTCCCCGCGTTCGCATCGTACCGCAGCACCTTCGAGTCGACGAGCTTTCGAAGGTGGTTGTGGTGGAACTCGACGGCGATCTGCTCGAGGCGGTCGCCGGTCGGATCGCCCTCTCGGTGGGCGATCCGATCGACGAGTTCCTCGACGCTCACGGCCCCGACTTTCCGCGACAGGTAATACAACGCGTACCGTCGCTGGTCGTCGAGCAAGAGCTCGAATACCGTGTCCGAGGGGAGCGAGGCATCGGTTCCGGAACTGTTGACGTCTGAGATGTCTGTCTTCATGCGGTGCTCTGTACTCGGCTTACGCGACGGCGGACGACGCATCGGCTCCGATCGACTTCAGCAGAGCACGCCACCTGATTGGGTCATCACGCGATAACTCTTCTGACAGGATGAAAAGAGAGACCGAATACCGTGAACGTCTCACGAGTATCCAGAAACACTACCGTTTCGAGTGTGAGACGATTCGACGGTGACGGTCGAGCGGCGACTTCCTACTCGAGGATGAGGACCGCTGACTCGGTCTCGATCATCTCGCCCTCGCCCGAGTAGGTGCGCTCAAGTTCGACGTCGAAGAGGTCGTCCTCGAGTTCCTCGCCGGCGACCCGGAGAACGCCCGCATCGTCGTCGATCTCGTACTCGCCGCTCTCGATCCCGGCGTCGATCTCGCCGACCTTCGACCCGAACTTCGGGCCGACCGACGAGTAGTCGAGATCGATCGACGCGACCTCGGTCGTGATCTCCGGCGGCTCCTCGAGAACCGCGAGCTCCCGGACGTGCATCACGTGCTGGATCGCGTCCTCGAAGCCGTCGATAGCCCCATAGACGGAAACGGACTCGAGGTCGCTGTTCAGCGGCAGCTGGTGCTCGCTCTTGTATCGTCGAAGCGCGGAGATGACCTCCATGGCGGTCTCGCCGGCCGCGAGGTCGGCCTCGTACCCCTGCGGGTCGGGCCACTCGCGGACGTGGATGCTGTTCGTGCCGAGATCCTCGCCACCGTCCGCGTAGACGGCCTGCCAGATCTCCTCCGTCGCGTGGGGCAAGAACGGAGCCCAGAGCTCGAGGAACGTTCGATGGGCGGTCCGGAGCGCGTACTGCGTGGACGGATTGTCTTCCCGCGTCTTGGCGATCTCGAGGTAGTCGTCGCAGAAGGTGTTCCAGAAGAACGTCCGCAGGCGGTCGCGGGCCTTCGCGAACTCGTACTCTTCGAGGTGGCCGGTCAGATCCGCGACGGCGTCGTCGAGTTCCGCGAGGAGCCAGCGATCGATCGCCTCGAGGTCGGCGGGTTCCTCGGGCTCGCGCGGTGCGAGGGTGTCCACGAGCTTCGAGGCGTTCCAGAGCTTGCGAAGCAGCTTCTCGCCGGCCGTGAGATCCTTCTCCTGATACGGGAAGTCGTCGCCGACGGCGGCGCTGGCCGCCCAGAACCGGACGGCGTCGACGGGGTACTCCGAGAGCACCGTATCGGGTTCGACGACGTTCCCCCGCGATTTGGACATCTTCTCTCGGTTCTCGTCCAAGACGTGGCCGTTGATCATCGTCGCGTCGAAGGGCACCTCGCCGGTGTGCTCGTAGCACTTGACGACGGTGTGGAACAGCCAGAAGGAGATGATGTCGTGGCCCTGCGGGCGGAGATCGAACGGGTAGAGTTCCGGGTTGTCCATCGTGAACGCCTCGGACTCCGCGTCCCAGTCCCAGCCGGCGTTGATCAGCGGCGTCAGCGAGGAGGTCGCCCAGGTGTCGAAGACGTCGTCTTCGGCCTCGAACTCGTCGCCACCGCAGTCGGGACAGCTCCCGACCGGGGGATCGTCCGAGAGCGGATCGACCGGCAACTCCTCGCGATCGGCCATAATCTCGCGGTCGCACGCCGCGCAGTACCAGACCGGGAACGGGATACCCGAGTCGCGCTGGCGCGAGATCAGCCAGTCCCACTCGAGGCCCTCGATCCAGTGCTTGTAGCGGGTAAACATCTTCTCGGGGTACCAGTCCATCTCCCGGCCGGCCTCGAGGTACTCCTCCTTGTGGTCCAAGATCTCGACGTACCACTGCTTTGAGACGCGGTACTCGACGGCTGTGTCACAGCGCTCGTGGACCTGGACCGCGTGGGAGATCTCCCAGCGGTCGCGCAGGGTGCCCTCGTCCTCGAGGTCCTCGACGATGGCCTCGCGGGCCTCCTCGGTGGACATCCCCTCGTAGGGACCGGCGAGTTCGGTCATCGTCGCGGACTCGTCGATGGCCACGCGCAGCGGCAGGTCGTGGGCCTGGTACCACTCGATGTCGTTCTGGTCGCCGAAGGTACAGCACATCACGACGCCGCTGCCCTTCTCCATGTCGACGCGCTCGTCCTCGATGATCGGTACCTCGTGACCGAAGAGGGGAATGCGAGCGGTCTCGCCGATGAGATCCCGATTCTCCTCGTCGTCCGGGTGGACGAAGACGGAGACGCAGGCCGGGATGAGCTCCGGTCGCGTCGTCGAGATGACGAACTCCTCGCGCGGCGCGTCGTCTCCAACTAGTTCGAACGCGATGTCGTTGAAGTGCGAGGCGCGCTCCTCGTCTTCCATCTCGACCTGCGAGATGGCCGTCTCGCACTCCGGACACCAGATCGCGGGCGCCTTCTTGCGGTACTCGCGGTCCTTCTCGTAGAGGTCGAGGAAGGACAGTTGCGAGATACGTTGGACGCGCGGTTCGATCGTCTTGTAGGTGTTGTTCCAGTCGATCGAGGTCCCGAGATCCTGCATCTTCTCCGTGAACTCGGCCTCGTACTCCGCACAGACTTCGCGGCAAAGTTCCTGAAACTCGCGGCGCTCGTAGTCCTGGTGGCGGATGTCCAGTTCGGATTCGGTCAGCCGCTCGCTCGCGATTCCGTTGTCGTCGTAGCCGAAGGGAAAGAGCACGTCGCCGTCGTGCATCCGCTGGAATCGCGCGGCGAAGTCCTGCAGCGTCGAGCCGTAGAGGTGTCCCATGTGCAGGCTGCCCGAGACCGTCGGCGGCGGCGTGTCGATCGCGTAGACCGTGTTCGGGTCCCGCTCCTCGTCGGCCTCGTAGGCGTAGACGTCCTCGTCGATCCAGCGCCGTTGCCAGCGGGATTCGACTACGTCGGGATCGTAGCCGCCCTCGAGGCTCGGCTCGTCGTCCTGTTCGGGGGAATCCGTGCTCATGTTCTCACCGCCCGTCGCGGGCGTCGTCGGCGCGTCGTCGGCCGAACGCGGGGTTGACTATCGTCCATAGCGCGGTCGTTGCTCGGTAAATGCCGGTCGGCGACAATACATCCGTCGAAACGGGGTGGGGATCGGGGCTACGGAGCCCCTACGAAGACCGCGTCTCGCGGGCCGTCGTTCCGCTCGAGCGAGACGGTGACTGGCATATCGGGTACGTGGCTCGGCGAGCGTGATAGCACTTTCGCCGTCGCGTCGCTGGCGGGTCCTCGAGCGGTTGTCGTCATTCTTCGTCCGCCCGTTCTTCGCTCCCCGCGAGCCGGATCACCGCCTTCGCGTCGGTCACGGCGGTCAGTTCGCCCTCGAGATACGCCGCCAGCCGCTCGAGGAACTCGTCCGCTGCATCGTCCGCCCTGACGAGCGAGATTCGATCCAGCGCGGTCGGGTCGTACTCGCCCTGCATGACGAGGGAGAACAGCTCCCGCGGGGTGACCGGATCGCCGGCCTCGAGCCGCGAAACGGTCTCTGCGAGCGACGATCCGACGCTCGTCTCGACGTCGAACGTGACGTCCACTGAGACGGTCGCGTTCTCGTCGGTCGCCGCGAGGTACTCCTCGGAGCTCCGAACGGCCGGCTCGAGGACCTCCTCGAAGTCGACGCCGTAGCGATCGAGTCCCAGGTAGACGAAGGCGATCGCCGCGCGGAGCCCGTCGAGGAATTCCTCGTCGGTCGCGGTTCGTTCGAACACCTGTCGGCGGTCCTTCTCGGGGAGCGTGTGCAAGAGGAGGTCGAAGTCGAGGGCCGCAGCGTGTATTCGACGGCGGATCCGCGCCTCCGCGTTCCGCTTCGATTGCTCGTGGCTCATCTCGCGCTCGCCGAGCAGGTAGCCGCGGTCGGCGGGACTGAGCACGCCGCGTTCGCGGTTGGTATCCGTATTCATAATCGGAAACCGATTATATAAAACCGGATTCTATCCGAAACACTATGAAGATCCCGGTCCGATACCGGACAGTGATCGAGCGTGAGTGACGGATGAGCGGATCCCTGGGAGACCGGTACGCGGACGCGATCGTCTCACACAGCCGGCTGGTCGTCGTCCTCGTTCTGGTGCTGACCGCCGTCGTCGCCGGCGGCGCGGCGATCGGGGAGCCCGAAGACGGCGAGATCGGTCAGTTCGAGACCGAATCCGCCGAGACCGACGCGCTCGAGGAGATCGAAGCCACGTACGGCACCGACGACGCGATCGTCTCGCAAGTGGTCATCCGCGACGAGGGTGGCGACGTGCTCACGCGCGAGTCGCTGCTCGAGGGACTCTACCTACAGCGCGCCGTCCGCGAGGACGGCGCCCTGAACGCGACGCTCGAGGAGCGCGGGTTCGTCGGCCTCGAGAACGTCGTCGCGACGGCTGCCGCATACGAAGACCGAGCGGACGCGACCGACGGTCGGTCGAGCGCGGGCGAGCCCACGCTCGAGGAGGGGATCACGGCCCTCGAGTCCCGCTCGGACGAGGAGGTCGAGGCGCTACTCGCCCGCGTGCTCGAGCCGGATTCCGACTCCGACGGTGGCGACCGTCCCGAACGGAACCAAGCCGCGGATCCGTACGAATTCCTCCCCGCAGACTACGATCCGGGGACGACCACCGCGGACGCGCGTATCACGTTCCTTTTCCAGGCTGACGACAGCGGGACCGGCGAGGACCCGCAGGCCGCCTACGACGCCCAGGTCGAGATCGCGGACCGCGTCGACGAGCGGTTCGACGACGCGTTCGTCTTCGGCCAAGGGATCACGGACGAGGCGTCGTCGAACGCCGTCGGCGACAGCTTCGCGATCATCACGCCGGTCGCGCTCGTGCTCGTGCTGGTCGTCCTCGGGGTCACCTACCGCGACGTCGTCGACGTGCTCCTCGGCCTCGTCGGGATCGCGGTCGTGATGGCCTGGCTCGCGGGGATCATCGGCTGGCTCGAGATCCCGACGAGTCAACTGCTCATCGCCGTCCCCTTCCTCCTGATCGGACTGGGGATCGACTACTCGCTGCACGTCGTGATGCGCTACCGTGAGGCGAGGGCGGGACCGGACGAGGAAGGGGGATCGGTCGAGGGCGAGGCGAAACGCGCGACCGAATACGCCGACGGTGGGTCGCGAGGACCGCGGGGCGGGATGCGTCTCGGACTCGCGAGCGTCGTCCTCGCGCTCGGAGCGGCGACGGTTTCGACGGCCGTCGGCTTCCTCTCGAACGTTGTCAGCCCGCTCCCGGCGATTCAGGATTTCGCCGTGTTGAGCGCCGGGGGGATCCTCGCGACGTTCGTCGCCTTCGCGGTTTTCGTGCCGGCGCTCAAGGTCGAACTCGACGACGTCCTCGAGAACCGATTCGGTCGAGACCGGGCGCTGCCGCCGTTCGGAACGGGAGCGGGACTCGTCAATCGCGGCCTGTCGAGAGTGGTGGGGGCGGTCCGGCGGGCACCGATCGCGATCGTCCTCGTCGCCTTCCTCCTCGCCGCCGGCGGGGCCTACGGCGCGACGGGCATCGACACGGAGTTCAATCAGGCGGATTTCCTCCCCGAGGATGCGCCGGCGTGGGCGAAGTCCCTGCCCGGCCCGCTCGCACCCGACACGTACACGATCAGCGACGACGCCGCCTACCTCGGCGACAACTTCGCCGAACGCGGCGAGGGGAGTCGGACACAGGTACTGATACGCGGAACCGTGACCGATCCCGAGACGCTCAGGGCCGTCGACGGTGCGACCGCTGCGATCGACGACGACGGGACGATCGTCGTCCGGTCGAACGGCGAGGCCGCGATCGGGGGGCCGCCGTCGGTCATTCGCGAACTGGCCGCCGAAAACGAGACCGTCGCCGCCGCCCTCGAGGCGCGAGACACGGACGGTGACGGACTCCCGGACGAAGACGTCGTCGGCTTTTACGACGTGCTCTTCGACGTCGATCCGAATCGCGCCGGGGACGTCCTGTATCGGACGGACGACGGATCGTACGAGTCCGCGCGGCTCCTCGTGAGCGTTCGGGGCGACGCCGCCGCCCAGACGGTCGCCGACGACACGCGGAGCCTGGCAGCCGAAATCGAATCGAACGGTCCCGTCACGGCGGTCGCGACCGGCGGTCCCGTCACGACGGCCGTGATCCAGGACGCGCTGCTCGAGACGCTGATCCAGGCGTTCGCGGTCACGCTGGTCGTGATCTTCGTCTTCCTGACGCTGCTGTACTGGGTCCGCCACGGGACCCTCTCGCTGGGTGCGGTCACGCTTGCGCCCGTCGTCATCGCGCTCGCGTGGTTGCTCGGAGCGATGGCGGTACTGGAGCTGCCGTTCAACAGCGAGACCGCCGTCATCACCAGTCTCGCGATCGGACTGGGGGTCGATTACAGCATCCACGTGGGAGAGCGCTTCGTCGCGGAGCGAGACGAGCGAGAGTCGCTCGACGACGCGCTCGCCGCGACGATCACCGGCACTGGCGGGGCGCTGCTCGGCAGCGCGGCGACGACGGCGGCCGGCTTCGGGGTCCTCGCACTGGCGCTTTCGCCGCCGCTTCAGCGGTTCGGACTGGTGACGGGGCTGAGCATCGTCTTCGCGTTCGTCGCCTGCCTCACCGTCTTACCCTGTCTGCTCGTGCTCCGTGAGCGGCTGCTCGAGCGGCGGGCCTGACCTCGGATTCGCAGAGCGAATCGAGTGACGGTGTCGTCACTCGTCGGTATCGTCGGAGTGTGCCCGCACCCACAACTGGCCGATTCGCGACAGCCGCGTCCGGTAGGATTTGCCGTGTTCTTCGCGTTCGATGTACCCCTTGCCGCCGGGGCCCAGCCGGTCGACGTTGTAGATGACCTTCGATCGGAAGCTGTCGGTGTACTCCTCGTTCAACTCGCGGGCCAGCGACTCGGCGAGTTCCGAGACGGAGTCGAACTCGCCGTCCTCGCCGAGCTTGTACAGAATGAGTTCCTCGAAGGGCTTGACGTTCGAAAAGGAGGCGACCGGTAACTCGACGATGTGCTTGCCGTCGATCTCCTTCGCGCCGATCGTCGTTCCGCGCTCGTCGAACTCGGCTAACAGATCGCGAGCGCTCTCGAGGCGCGTCGCGATCCGGTCGTCTTCGAGCTCCTCGCCGTCCGATCGGAGCGCCTCGAGCAGCGCGATCTGTTCGCGAAGCTCCTCGGCGAGTTCGGTCTCGAGGTACTTCTCGGGAGCGGTGTAGTAGGTGTGGATCCCCTCGCGGTCCTCCTGCCGTTCGACCATCAGCGAGTGGGCCGCGTTGGCGAACGCGAAGCTCACGGTCCGGGGCATCGCGGCGACGTTGACCCAGACCTCGTTGCCGTCATCGAGCTCCGCCGTGATGAGCTCGTAGGCCTGCTCGAAGGCGTCGTCATAGTTGTACACGTCCTCGAGGACGAACCGCTCCGTCCGGGCACCCAGCAGGTTCTCGAAGTCCGTCTCGAGTTTCTCCGAGAGGTGCCGCGAGTACTCGACGTTGGCCTCGCTGCCGACGGCCCCCTCGAGCAGGATGACGCTGTCGACGTCGATCTGATCGCGCACCAGCGGCGCGATCAGCCGGTCGTAGTCGAAGCCGACCGGAACGATGTGGGTTTGCATGGTCGACAGTGAGGCAGGGGCGGTTACAAAACCACCGAGTCGTCGTCCGGCTACTCGGTCAGCGGCATGATGATGCCGAACACGAACGGCGAGGCGAACCCGATGGCGAAGCCGATGATCGTCAGTGCGAAAAACAGCGTGTTCTCCCACTGGGGAAGGGAGCCGAACATCGCGTGCCCGACTAGTTCGCTGCCCGTGCCGATCACGAAGAGGGCGAGCCCGAGAAAGAAACCCGTCTTCGCCAGTTCCGGGTAATCACGGCCGCTGTAGTGTGCCATATCGGCGGATCGACGCTCAATTAGTTAATTCCTTCGACACGAGGACAATCAGTCGTCGGTCGCGGCCTCGAGTTCGAGTCCCCGGAACAGGTCCACGATCGCCTCCCGATCGCGGGCGGGATCGACGTCGAGGGCGGCCGCGAGCAATTCCGCACCGTCGGGGGCCTCGAGCGGCAGTAGGCCGCCGGCCATCACGTACGCGTCGGCGGCGGGCCAGACGGCGACGTGGGCCTCGGCGTTGAGCGGTGTCGTTTCGGGGTTTCCTTCTCCGCCGTCGGTCGCCGCGCCCGAATCAGTCGGATACGCGACCTCGAGCACGGTGAGATGGCCGATGGCCCCGTCCGGTCGATCGATGTATTCGTTCGCGCGTTCCGCGCCGACCGCGATCCCGTCGTCTTCGATCGTGTCGACGAACTGGTCGCGGGCTTTCGGGGCCGCCATCTCGAGGGCGTCGGCCGAGGAGAGCCCGATAGCGGATAAAGAGGGGCTGATCTGCAGATCGACGGTGAACAGCGATCGAGCCGGGATCTCGCCGCCGGAACGGAGCCGCTCGAGGGCGTCGGCGGTCGGCCGGTGTTCGAAGACTGTCGTCTCGGCGGTGACCGTTGCCAGCGAGAGACTGCGTTCGTCGGTTCGGTCGCCGAGGCGACGCCAGTCGTCGGCGACGGCGGGCGGCAGGTCGATAGCCATTGCCGACGCGTACGCCGGCCGGGCCTTTCGGCGTGGCGGTTCCGGTCCCGATCAGTCCGCGCCCAACCCGTCGAAGTAGATCGCGCGCCGCTCGTCGGCCGCCGGCGACGTGAGAAGCGAGACGAGGACCGTAACGACCAATCCGAGTCCCATCCCGACGATGCCGGCCGTCCAGCCCGCGTAGGTACCCGGGACGAACGCGAAGAAGAGACTCGAGATGTAGAAGAGCTGACTAACGACGATGCCGGCGGTGATGCCGGTTCGCGTAACCGTCCGCCAGTAGAGTGCAAGCAAGACCGGCAGCGCGAGCTGGGCGAAGCCGCTGAAGGCCGCCTCGCCGAGTTCGAACAGCCCAGCCGGCTGGAACAGACTGCCGACGAACGCCGCGCTCGCGAAGACGACGACCCCGCCGCGAGCCAGCAGATCCTCTCGGCGATCTGAGAGATCCCGCTCGACGAACGGCCGGTAGAGGTCCCGCGTGAAGTACGACGACCCCGACAACAACATCGAGTCCGAGGACGACATCATCGCGGCCATCGCGCCGGCGATGACGAGCGCGGCGAACCAGGTCGGGGTGTACTCCGCGAGGACCAGCGGCAGGACGTTCGCACCTTCCGGAACCGCGACCTCGAGGCCGGCGGCCCACGCGCCGAGCATGAACGAGGGGACGAAGAGGAGGACGCAGAGGATCGGCCAGAGGGCGAAGGAGCGCTTGAGCACCGTTTTCGAGCCCGCGGCGAAGAAGCGCTGGTTGACCTGCGGGAACATCGCGACGCCGAAGCCGATCGTGATCGCCGTCGAGAGGATCATCTGGGGCGTGTAGTAGCCGCTGCCCAGCGAGAGGAACTCGCCGGTCTCCGGGTTCGACGCGAGGGCCTCGGTCGCAGCGCTGGGGCCGCCGACGGCCGCGAGAACCCACAGCAACGCGACCCAGGTCGTGATCAGCATGAACGCGCCCTGCAGCGTGTCGGTCCAGGCGATCCCGCGCATTCCGGCGGCGACGACGTAGAGGATCATGAACGCCGTGATCAGCCCGGCTCCCGCGGCGTAGGGGACCGCGCCCTCGGTCAGCGCCTCGAGCGCGGTGCCCGCTCCGACCTGCTGGAGCATGACGTACGGAAAGAGCCAGAGGAGGCTGACGCCGGCGACGAGGCCGCGGAGCCACCGCGATCCGAAGCGATCGCCGAGCATCTCGCCGAGCGTGACGTAGCCGTAGCGCCGGCCGAGCAGCCACTGCTTGTAGCCGATCACGTACCAGAGAACGGCGAAGATGATGCCGTCCATCAGCCCCATGACCAGGATCCACTCGGGCCCCTGCGCGTAGGCGATGTTCGGCCCGGCGAAGAAGGTAAACGCCGACAGCAGCGTCGCGAACGTCGTAAACAGCAGGACGACCGTCCCGAGCGTTCTGCTCGCGAGGTAGAAGTCCTCGGCGGTGCGATCGGTCAGCCGGTAGGCGACCAATCCGACCGCGAGCGCGATCAGGAGGTAGCCCACGATGATCGTCAGTTGGATCGTGACCGCCCTCACGGCGAGTCACCTCCGAGGCCCGTCCGCTGCTCGGGATCGGCCCGTTCCGGCGGCTCGCTCGAGTCGCCCGCCGTTTCGATACCGATTCCCCACGCGCGCTGAGTGAATACCCAGAAGACGATCGACGTGACTCCCATCCAGCCGACGTGCCACCAGAGCCACACCGGCAGGCCGGCGACGACGGTCGCCGACCCCCACAGGAACCACGGCACCGCCAGTCCGGCGAGGACGACCGCGACCGCGATCCAGCTCCCCAGTTCGGTTCGGCGCATACGCGAGGGTTCGTCCCAACGTGGGTAGTTCTTACTGTTCGATCTCCGACATCGAAGAGAATTGTTCATCGGTTCCGAACAGCGGTCACGTCCGTCGATTTCACCTAGCTACAATCGATTTTTCACCGAGGAAAAAGGGTATATGAGTTTGACAGCAAGTAGCTACTGAACTCTATATGGCTCGGTTGTTCCCCTTTCGCTCCGAGACGGCCGCCCAAGAGGGCCAACCCCGCGTCGTCGACCTCGAGGGCGAGGACGCCGACGCGGTCTTCAGCGCCCTCTCCTCGACGACGGCCCGACGGATCTACGCGCGTCTCGACGAGGACCCCGGGACGCCGAGCGACGTCGCCGACGCGGTCGACTCGTCGATCCAGAACGTTCGCTACCACCTCGAGAACCTCGAGGGCGCGGGTCTCGTCGAGGTAGTCGACACCTGGTACTCATCGCGGGGCAACGAGATGAGCGTCTACGCGACGACGGACGGGCCGCTGATCGTGACGAGCGACGAGTCGACGGCGACGAAGCTCAAGGAGGCGCTCTCCCGGCTGATCGGTGGCGTCGCCGTGCTCGCGGGCGGGAGTCTGCTGGTTCAGCACGCGCTTACGCGCTGGCTCGCGCCGACGGGAGCGGACGACGGCGGATCGCAGCCGGCGAGTGACGCCGGATCTCAGCCGACGGGTGGCGGGGGGACAACTGGCGGAGCGGAAAACGGCTCGAGCGGCGGAGACGTCGGAATCTCCGACGTGAACGGAACTGAGGGGTCGAGTAGCGGCGATGCGGGCACGTCCGGCTCGGCGCTCGATAGCGGCAACGAGACGGCCCAGAACGCGTCCGACGGCGGCGTGGAGGCGGCGGAGGCGGTGTTCCAAACCGTTCCGCCGGGATTACTCTTCTTCCTCGGCGGGCTCGTCGTTTTGCTCGCGGTGGTACTCTACTGGTACTGGTACCGCCCGACGTACTGATGCCCCAGCAGTTCGATCCGTCCTTTTGCTCAGACGGGACAAGTACTGACTCGTGCGCCCGTCAATACTGTTGAAGTCTGTTACTATAGCCGCGAAACGTGTAGTGGATGAGTTCACTGGCGCAGTATGTAGAGTCGCGTAGAGACGGTTCAGTTCAGTCCACAGTATTCCTCAATTCACCTCTTCTACCGTCACTGGTCCTTCAAAACTGGCGTAGCCGAGGATGAGGAACAGCATGATAAGTATCCCGGCCAGGACGGTGAACGCGACGGTCCAGTTTCGTTGATCCCTCGGAGACATGTTCCAGCGGTTAGCAGCCCATCTCGTCGATACCATCCCCGCAAGGAAGAGTGACGCACCGATCGCTCCAATATGAATACCGGCAAATAACGAATCCTGTAGGAACAAAACTCCTAACGCGACAACTGTTGCTCCAACGAGCATCGCCAGGGCCGGTAACACGCGGAACGTACTCCCGGTTTCAGTGGCTCTTTCTGGACACATTACTGTATCGTCAAAGGAGATCCGCTTCAACCTTTGGATGAGCAGCCAACTGGCTGGATAGATCGATAGAGATACTGCCGGTTTCAGGTTTATCCGATCCGTAACAGACGCGCGCTCTCTCTTGGACGCTGCCACGAAACCGATGCTAGTTTATATAAATCTGACAACAGTATGCGCGTCTATTGAACGGTCAGTTCGCCATAGTTCGGTCGAAACCGAGATGAGCGGGACGAACCGGTGTCGGCACTGGTAGGTGACTCGAGGTCGTACCGCCGAGCATGAGCGCGCCTCTGACGCTGGACGGCTCGAGCGCCGGCGGCCAGTTCCTCCGAACGGCGCTCGCGCTGTCAGTGCTCGAAAACGAGCCGGTCCGCCTCGAGAGCGTCCGCGGCGACCGGTCGACGCCCGGACTCCGCCACCAGCATCTGGCGGTGCTCGAGACGATGGCCGAACTGTGCGACGCCGACGTCTCGGGTGCGGAGCTGGGCGCGGAGACGGTCGAGTTCGAGCCGGGGCTCGCGGGCGGCGACGCGAACACGGCGGTCGGGACTAGACTCGAGGGCGGCAGCTACGCCGTCGACATCGGCACTGCGGGCAGCGTCACGCTGCTGTGCAACGCCCTGTTGCCCCTGGCGACGGTCCTCGAGTCGCCGCTGTCGGTGACGGTCACCGGCGGGACGGACGTGGCGTGGTCGCCGCCGCTGGACTACTTCCGGCACGTCAAACTCCCGCTGGTCCGCCGATTCGGTCTCGAGGCCGCCTGCGAGGTCGATCGTCGGGGGTTCTACCCCGACGGCGGCGGCGCGGTAACGCTCCGGCTCGCGCCCTCGAGCCTCGAGCGGATCGACCTCCTCGAGCGGGGGTCACTCGAGGGGCTCCGCATCTATTCGACCGAGTCGGAATCGCTGGCGGACCGCGACGTTGCCCACCGGCAGGCCGAGGGAGCGCTCGAGCGGCTGGAAGGCGAGTCCGATCTCGAGGTACTCGAGCGCCGTGAGACGACCGCGGCGAGTCCCTCGCCCGGCTCCGCGCTGGTGCTCCGAGTCGATCACGGGACCGGCGTCGCCGGGTTTACGGCTCTCGGCGAGCGCGGTAAACCGGCCGAGCGCGTGGGCGAGGACGCCGCCGACGCCGCGAATCGCTTCCTCGAGGGCTCCGCGCCGGTCGATCGGCACATGGCCGATCAGTTGCTCGTCTTGCTAGCGGTTGCTGGTGGGCGAGTCCGGGTACCGGCCGTGACCGATCATCTCGAGGCGGGGTGTGCGTTACTCGAGGCGTTCGGAGTCGACGCGGGGCTCGAGCGGGAGACTGAAACGGCGGTGGTGTCGGTCGAGTCGCCGCTGGACGAGGGTCAGTAGGTCGTCGCTTCTGGGGTTACTGCCGGTCTCGGTTCAGCAGCCCCGCCAGCACGACCAGCAGGAGAATCACGAGGAGACCGCCCCCTATGACTGCGAGCGCGAACATCGGGTCTGCGGGCTCGACGTTCAGGCCCGCGAGCGGAAGCGTTCCCAGATACGCTACGATTTCGGTGCTCGCGACGGTGAGGCCGATGAACGCGATAGCGAGCCCCGCGAAGAGGAGCTGGTAGTCGAACCACGTTTTGAGTCCGTCCGATGACACCATCTGGGAACGTGTTGGGACAGCGACGATATAGCTGTTCGGTCGGTTCGGCATCCGTCCGCGCGAATCGCCGACTCGAGCACAGTTAAATAATACGACCCTTGCAGTAGATATAAATAACGACGAGTCAACAATCCAACCGGAAGCCGACTCTCCAAACGCGCGAGCGGAGGGGGCTGCATCGAAATGCCCCGGGTGATACCAGCACCCGAGACGCGGCTTCCAAGCGGACGCTTCGAAGCCATGTTTGCGTTGATTCTACCGGGATATAAACGTCCCGCACGACCGCGGAATCGCCCGATACGAGTAGCCTCGAGTTCGGTATCATCCTCGAGACGGATCGGAGGTCGCGGGGGATGAGCCGCGACGGCGAGGCGAGCGACGAGACGAGGAGCGGCGACCGGGAGCGGGACGACGAGGAGTCGTCGTTTCCCGACTGCCCGCGCTGTGGCGAGCCGGTGTTGATCTCGGTCGCGCGTGGTCCGCACACCGGCTCCGTCGGTCCCTGCGGCTGTTCGGTGCCACCGGAGCTGTTTCCGGAGTTGCGCGGCGACTAACTCGGGGGCCCGGCTCGAGCCCCGGCGGTCAGCCGGTCGGCTCGGAAACGGCGGCCTCGAGTGCTTCTCGTTCCCTATTTGGAGTGGATCGACGAGTTCCTGCGACCGTGGCGACAGGGAATCGCCACGCCCTCCCCAGCCGATTGCTACTCACGGGCCGAAGGCCCGTTCGTATGGTTCGCGGGACCGTCGGTTCCGCGCTAACGCTCAGTCGCTTTGCTCCTTCGCTCATCCACATGAAGACGCTTCGCGTCTTCCAAGCCTTCGTTCACTGCGTCTGCTCACGGGTGCAAAGCACCCGTTCGCATGGTATGCGGGACCGTCGGTCCCGCACTATTCACGAAGACCTCGCGCGTCGTCGAGCAGACGGTTCGCCGTCGGCGAACCGTCGCCCAGCGCACGCCACCGCTACCGGCTGGCCGACGGGAACTGAAACGTGCCCGCTCGAGCGTACTTTTGCGTTGGCAGACCGCCATAACTTATAGCAACGCCGTCCCTTGAGTGGGGTATGACCGAGGGACACACCGCAGTTCCCACCCGAACGATCCGGGGGGCCGACCGGTGAGCGACATCGTCACCTTCGGGGAGACGATGCTCCGGCTGTCGCCGCCGGGGCACGAGCGCCTCGAGAACGCCGACGAGTTCGAGGTTCGAGCCGCCGGCGCCGAGAGCAACGTGGCCATCGCGGCCGACCGGTTGGGAGCCGACGCGACCTGGCTCTCCAAGGTCCCCGAGACGGCGCTCGGTCGGCGCGTCGTCACCGAACTCCGAGGCCACGGGATCGAAACGGACGTCGTCTGGAGCCACCGCGGTCGACAGGGGACGTACTACCTCGAGCAGGCGGGCAAACCGCGCGGGACGAACGTGATCTACGACCGGGAGAACACCGCGGTCGCGACGGCGGAGGCCCGCGAATTCGACATCGACCGGATTCAGGACGCCCGGGTCTTCTTTACGACCGGGATCACGCCCGCGCTTTCCACGACCCTCCGGGACACGACGCTGAATCTACTCAAAGCGGCCCGCAAAGGCGGGACGACGACCGCGTTCGACTTCAACTACCGACGCAAACTCTGGTCGCCCGACGAGGCCAGGGAGACGCTGACGAAGCTGTTCCCGGGAATCGACGTTCTCGTGATCGCCGCCCGGGACGCGCGGACCGTCCTCGGGTTCGAGGGCGACCCGCGCCAGCTCGCGCACAAGCTCGGCTCGCAGTACGACTTCACCACCGTCGTCGTCACTCGCGGCGCCGAGGGCGCGGTCGGCTGGCACGACAGCGTCGTCCACGACCACGACGCCTACGAGACCGACACCGTCGACCCGATCGGCACCGGGGACGCATTCACGGGGGCGTTCATCGCCCGCCGGCTCGAGGGTGACGACGTTCCGGACGCCCTCGAGTACGCCGCGGCGACGGCGGCGCTCAAGCGGACGATCCCCGGCGACGTCGCGCTCGTCACGGCCGACGAGGTCGAGCGACTCGTCAAAGACGGCGGCGAAGCGATCTCGCGATAGCGAGGCGCCGCGGTTGAGGGCTGCGGATGGGTCTCGGCTCCCGGCGTTTCCCCGCGCCGTTTCGGACTATCGACGGACGGGCGCGAATTCTCAACTGAAGAAGTACGCGAGTACGCCGACGAGATCGATGACGACGTGTCCCGAGACGACGGGAACGAGCGAGCGGACGCGGACGTAGACCGCGGTAATGAAGAGGGCCGCGACCGCGATCTGAAGCAGGTTTCCGGACGGATATCCCGAACCGACGTGGGCGACGGTAAAGAGCGCCCACGTGAGCCCGCCGGCTGCCAATGGCCCGTAGCCGGCGTCGATCAACCGTTCGATCGGATAGCCGCGGTACATGATCTCCTCGGTGATTCCGGCGGTGATAGCGCTGACGATCCCGACGGCGAGCGACGGCTGTGCGAGCCCCTGTTCGGTCGGCAGACCCAGCGCGGTGACGAGCGGATCGGTGAGGGCGAACACGCCGACGACGGCGGCGATGAGGAACAGTGCCCAACCGATGTCGCGCAGCCGTGGCCGAACGACTCCGATCGACGTCAGCGAGTCCGACTCGAAGCGAACGACGATGACGAGCAAGGTCGCGACGATTCCCCACTTGATCGCGTCGCCGACGAGCGGGCGGGTAACGGTTCCCGACGTCGAGAGCAACGGCGGGACGAACAGTGCGAGGACGAATCCGATTACCGTCGCGGGCCGCGTGAGGCGATCGGCGTCGTCGGGAAGCACCTGCAGCGACATCCCGGTTCGGACGTATTCATCGATCTCAAAAACGATTTGCGTCGGCCGCTGGACGACCGTGCCCAAGCGACCGTGCAGTCGCGATGAGAACCGACCGACGATCGCCGACAGTTGGACGGTTCTGTCAGAAGCGCCTTTATACACCGCTCCGATCCGTCGAGTGCATGAATCGAATCACGGTCGTCGTACTCGCACTCCTCGTCACGACGGCGGCTCTCCCGCTCGCCGTCGTCGGCGTGAACGCGGGCACAGCATCGTCCTCCCAACAGAACGACGGTACCGACGCGAGCGCCTACGCCGGCACGCACGTTACCTTCGACACCTCGAGCAACGCCGTCGTCGACTACAGCATCGACGGCGAGCGCGTGTTCGAGAACGTGAGCGTCGCCTCTCAGAGCGACCACCAGAGTCGAACCGGGTTCGGCTCGAACGCCGAGCTCGACGCCGTGGTGAACCTCTCCGGACTCGGCCTCGAGCTCGCGGCCCAGTCCGAGACGCGCGCCGAGATCGCGACCGACGGCTCCGCGTCGCTGTCGGCCCACGACAGCGATCGCGGCATTCTGACCGTCGATGCCGGCGGCGAGGCCCAGTACGTCGAAGCTGACCTCGCGGCCGACGCGACGGCCGAGGCCGAGAGCGACGATCGCGTCGTCGTCGATAGCGGCGAGCGCACCGGCGCGTTCGTCGTCGTCGGCGACGGCGACGTGACCGTCAACGAGGAGGGGAACGTCCTCGCCGACCTCGAGAGCGACTCGACGCTCGTCTTCCGCTCGTACGCCGAGGGCGAGCGCGACGAGTCCGCGAAAGAACAGGAATCGCTGATCGCCGACGGCACGGCGACGGCCGAGGTCTACGCCGAGAAACGCGACGGCGAGCGCGTTGCGGACGTCGCGACCTATGGCCAGGACATCACCGTCGAGACCGCCGCCGAAAGCCAAGAGCGCCTCGAGATGACCGTTGAACGCGCGCAGCACGACGGAACGGTCGTCATCACGAGCGTCTCCGAGGCCGCCGTCGCGGGGGCCGAGAGCGCCGACGACCTCGCGGTGACCGTCGACGGCGAGGCCGCCGCGCAGGCCTCCTCGTACGGCGAACTCGCGGGCGGCATCGGGAGCGACCAGTCCCGCTACATGGTGACCCAGTCCGGCGACGCCTCGGCGACGGCCGACGTGCTCGTGGCGGTCAACCACTTCTCGGAGCGAGATGTGGTGATCCAGAGCGCCGACGGTGACGATTCGGACGGAGACGGTTCCGACGGTGATGGTTCCGACGATACCGATTCCGACGATGACGACGCCGCCAATGGCGACGACAGCGTCCCCGGATTCGGTGCCGGAGCCGCGCTGGTCGCCCTGCTGACCGGGACCGCCGCCCGGATCCGACGGTAACGAACCGGCCCCGACCTCCCGCGTTTTGGATCTTTCAGCCGCGTTTTCGATCCGCCAGAACGGACACTCCGAACGAACGTCTTTTTGCGTCGGCCCCGAACGACCGCTATGGTACACGTTGCGATCGTCGGTGCATACGGCAGCGCTGGCGTCGCCGTCGCCGACGAACTCTGCGAGCGACGCGACGAATTCACCGACGATCTCGAGTTGACGCTGATCGACGACGGCGAGCCCGGCGGCGGACTCTGTATTCTGCGCGGCTGCATGCCGTCGAAGGACGTCCTCTCGGCCGGCGAACACCGGTATCTGGCGCGTCACGACGACCGACTCGAGGGCGTCCCCGAGGCCGATCCCGAGCGAATCGTCGCCCGCAAGGACGAGCACGTCTCGAACTTCGCCGAACACCGCCGCAGCCACGTCCACGACCTGGCCGATCGAGACGGCGTCGAACTCGTCCGCGATACCGCTCGCTTCGTCGACGATCGGGTCCTCGCTGTCGGCGACCGTCGACTCGAGCCCGACTACGTCGCTGTCGCGACCGGTTCCGTGCCGAACATCCCCGATCTGCCGGGGATCGACGAGGTCCCCACTCGGACCAGTACGGACGTCCTCGACGCGACCGCGTTTCCGGACTCGGGGATCGTGCTGGGCAACGGCTACATCAGCCTCGAACTCGGCCCCTACCTCAGCGAGATCGGCGACGTCGACCTCACCGTGATCGAGCACGACGAGCGACCGCTCGAGGGAATGGAAGACGGCTACGGCGATACCCTCCTCGACATCTATCGCGATCAGTTCGGGATCGAGGTCCTGACGAACGCGGACGAGAGACGACTCGAGTCGACCGCCGACGGCGGCGTCCGGCTGATCGCCGAACGAACGGGCGACGGCGAACGGGCGGACGGCGGCGAGCGTGACGCCGATGGCGAGCGGGCGGGCGATCGCGAGGAGCTGACCGTCGAAGCCGACGAACTCTACTGCTTCACCGGCCGTCGGCCGAACCTCGACGGGCTGGGACTCGAGAACACCCGACTCGAGCCCGGGGAGGGCTGGGTCACGTCGACGATGCAGGCCCGCGACGACGAGCGCGTGTTCGTCGTCGGTGACGCTAACGGCCGCGAGCCGATCTTGCACGTCGCCAAGGAACAGGGCTTTGCGGCCGGCGAGAACATCGTCAATCACCGGCGGGAGGCGGAATGCGAACCGTACGCGAACGTTCCCCATCACGTGATTTTCTCGGGGCTAGGCGTCTACCCGTTCGCCCGCATCGGGCACACGCCGGCGACCGCCGCGGCGACGCACATGGACGAGATCGTCGTCACCCGCGAGGCGTCGTCGGACGGGGTCTTCGAGACGAAAGGCCACTCCGAGGGTCGGGCGACGCTTATCGTCAGCGCCGACGACGGCACCGTGCTGGGATTTCAAGGGCTGCACCGTCACGCCGACGTGATGGCCAAGACGATGCAAGTCATCGTCGAGATGGGACTGGACGTCCGCGAGGTACCCAAGCGGGCCTACCACCCGACGACGCCCGAAATCCTCGACGGGCTCTTCCGAGCGGCGTGTACGGAACTGGCGGAGCGCGAGGACTGCGCGGCGGAGCCCGAGTCGCAGGATACGATCCCCTAGTCACACCACCGTCCGCAACCGAACCGCTCGAGAACGTGGACGTTCCGCTTCGTCGCTGACTCGAGTGATGGCAACGAGACTCGATGGGAGAACAGAACTATTTATATTAATTTGTTAACAAGATCTGCACATGAGAGAGTATCTCTACTTGGGGATCGCGATCACGGCTGAAGTGACCGGCACGACGGCGCTCAAATTCTCGGACGGGTTTACCAACGTCGTCCCCACTCTCGTCGTCGTCGCGGGATACATCGGCTCCTTTTATTTCCTGAGCCTCACGCTCCGGGCGTTCCCCATCGGACTCGTGTACGCGACGTGGTCCGCGCTCGGCATCGTCGCAGCCGTTCTCATCGGCGTCGCGCTCTTCGACGAAACCGTCGATATCGCCGGTCTGATCGGGATTGCGCTCATCATCGGCGGCGTCATCTGTCTCAACGCGCTCTCGGAAACGTACTCCCCGGCACACTAGTTCGTCGTCGCCGTCGTGTTCGTTTCGTTCGAACCGAATCCGTCTCCGATCGGGTCGTCCCCTCGGATTCGTCGCGTATAGCGACGGTATCGTATCGATGGCGGTCGGGTACCGCTTTTTACCGGCCGCCGTACTAGCCACCACCGTGACTCGAGTCGTTCGCCGGGCGACCATCGACGACGTCTGGGCGGTACACGAGATCGCGCGAGAGAGCTGGCACGCTGCCTACGACGACGTTCTCGGCCCAGTAACGGTCGACGAGGTCGTCGACGACTGGTACGCGATCGGCGATCTCGAGTCCGCGATCACGGACAGCAGCGGCCGCGAGGACGCCGCGTTTCTCGTCGCCGAACGAGCGCCGGGACGGTCGTCCGTTACCGGGGCCGATCCCGGATCCGCGCCTCGCGGCTTCGCTCACGCCGTTCCGTGGCCGGAAGACACCGCCGTGGCGTTTCTCGCGCGCCTGTACGTCCGACCGGACGACTGGAACGAAGGGATCGGAACCGCGTTGCTCGAGCGTCTCGAGGCCGTTCTCTCGCCCGCGTTCGATCGGATTCGGTTGGCCGTTCTCACCGCCAACGAGGTCGGCATCTCGTTCTACGAATCCCGCGGCTTCGACCGCGTCGCGACCCGCCCGTCCGATCTGGCGACGGGACTCGAGGAGCACGTCTACGAACGGCAGCTATCGATCGGGGAGGAGTGAACGCGTCACCGTCGCCGAGCGGGCCGCAGACGCTCGATTGACGCGATCGGCGTTCCCGGGAACCGGTCCAAACGGTTACGTGTCCGATGTGTGTAGTGACATCCCATGCCAACTGGTGCGACGTTCGATTCCGACGGCGTTCGTCTCGCGTACGATGACCTGCTTCCCGAGGGAGACGACGGGGACGCCACACCGATCGTTCTCGTCCACGGCTTCGCCTCGAGCCGGCACGAGAACTGGCGGGATCGAGAGTGGGACGACACGTTGCTCGAGGCGGGGCGTCGCGTGATCGCACTGGACTGTCGGGGCCACGGGGAGAGCGAGAAACCGCACGACTCGGCGGCCTACGAGACGGACATCATGGCGGCTGACGTGGTCCGTCTGCTCGACCACCTCGAGATCGAGCGGGCCGACTTCTTCGGCTACTCGATGGGCGGCCGGATCGGCACAGAAGCGCTGTACCGTCATCCGAAGCGGTTTAACGCCGGCGTTCTGGCCGGTATCGGCGCGACGACCATCGAACCGAGCGGCGCCGGCGACCGGATCGCCGACGGGCTACTGGCCGACGACGCCGAGGAGGTGACGGATCCGATCGGCAAGCGATTTCGGCTCTTCGCGGAGACGACGGACAACGATCTCGAGGCGCTCGCGGCCTGCGCCCGGACGCGAACGGCACCCGCGGACTGGGACGAGATCGCGCAGGTCGAGCATCCGGTGGTGATCGTGGCCGGCGAGCACGACGATATCACGGGCGACCCCGAACCGCTCGCGGAGGGGTTTCCCGACGGCGAGGCCGTCGTCATCGCCGGGAAAGACCACCTGACGACCGTTCCGGACGAGCGGTTTACCGAGGCGGTACTGGACTTCCTCGAGCGGGAGGGGTTGTAGCTAGACGGAGTTCTATTCGTTCTCCCACTATCGGCGGCCACAGGACTCGCTTTTGCAGCGGTTACCGGTTTCTCGGGGTCGGTTTTCGATGACGAGTGTGCTACTCCCGTGGCAACAAGGAGTTGCCACGCCCTCCCCAACCGATTCGCTCACTCCGTTCGCTCATCCCTCGCACGGCTTCGGATCACGGTTCCCTCCACGGTCACCGTGATCCAGCGCGCGCCACAACAGTGGTTGTCGAGCAGCAGAAAAACGGTCGATTGACGGGGTTACAGCGTCTTCTCGGCCTCTTCGTCGTCTACGACCTCGATCCCGCGGTTGTTGACCGCCATCGGATCGAGGCCGACCTCCTGGAGGAAGGTCTTGTACTCCCGCTCGCACTGCTCGGCGTCTTTTTGCTTGTCGCTGGCCCGATCGCAGAGTTCGACGAGGTTCTCCGGGACGTCGTTCTGGTAGACGATCCAGTGGTTGATCAGGTCGGAGAGCCGGCGGATCGGACTCGTGAAGTGGCCGTAGATCTCGAAGTTCAGCGCGTGGTGGCCGCCGAAGGGATCGTTCATGTACCGCGCGCGCGGCATCACCTTCATCACCGCCCACTGGATCTTGTCCAGCTGGCGGTCGGGGGCATCCTCGAGCGTCGCGTTAACGGCCTTTCGCGGGTCGTCCCAGGTGCTCCCGGGGATCGAAACGCCGTCTAAGTCCTGAATCTCCCGGAGGGCTTCGGACCACTCGTCGGGGCTGGGCTGGGGGTGGACCCGGTACATGGCCGAGACGCCGCGATTCCACATGAGCTCGTGCGTGACGGCCTTGTTGGCCTTCAGCATGCACTCCTCGATGATGGTGTGGGCGCGGTCCCGGGCCGGATTCAGGACGAGCGAGCCGTCCTCCTTGCGCTGTTCGTGCATCTGCTCGGCGAGGTCGTAGACCAGCGCGTTCTCCTCGTGCAGCGGCGCGTCGGGCTCCTCGAGTCGACTCTCGGCTTCCGCGTAGGTGAGTCGCTCGTCGGACTCGATGACCGACTTGTAGATCTCGATGTTCTCGTAGGTCAGGTTCTCCTTGTCGAGGTGCATCTCGACGGTGTGGGCCAGTCGATCCTCGTTCGGCACCAGCGAGCAGACCGTCTCGGCCAGCACCGGCGGCAGCATGTGGACCGTGTAGCCGGGGAGATAGACCGTGTTGCCGCGTTCGACGGCCTCGTCCCACATGGCCGTCTCGGGGTTGACGTAGTGGGTCACGTCGGCGATGTGAACCCAGAGGACGTACTCGTCGTCGCGCTCCGCGATCGAGATGGCGTCGTCGAAGTCCTGGGCGTCGATCGGGTCCGTCGTCCAGGTCGTCAGATCGCGCAGATCCCGCCGCTCGTCGATCTCGTCTTCGATCTCCGCCGTCACGCCCTCCGTTCGGGCCTCGGCCTCCTCGAGGACCTCGGGCGGGAACTCGTCGCGGAGTTCGAACTTCTCGAAGAGCTCCTCGCGCTTGTTCTCGAGATGGCGCGCGAGCTCCTCCGAGACCTCGACGGGGCCCTGGCCTTCCACCGTTCCGGCCTCGGCTTGTGCGTCGTCACTCATGACGTGGGCTACGGACGTGAGGGTGAAAGTCGTGTCGGGATGGGAACGGTGACGGTGGACGCTCGTTCGATCGCAGGAAGACCTCGACGACGGGCCGGAGTGCATTCCCGAACCCCCTCGATCGCGACCTGACCGCAGGAGTCTGCTGTGTACTCCAGCCAGAACCGGTATATTGGTCGAGTGAAATAGACGGATAGTTCGACGCTATGGCCTGGCAGTACACCTCCCAACTCCTTCCGTTCATCGGAGTTCTCTTTTCGGCGATGATCATTTCGGCCGCACTGGCCGTCTATACCGTCGTCGAGCGGACGGATGCGCTGGACGAGCCGAGCGTCCGTGCGTTCGTCGGCCTGAACGTCGGGTGTTCGCTCTGGTCGGGCGCGTACGCGCTGCAGTTGCTGAGCGTCGACGTCCCGACGAAACGGGTCTGGTTGGGCGTCGCCTTCGTCGGTGCCGTGCTGGTCTCGCTCTCCTGTTTTTCCTTCGCCGTCGCGTACTCGGGCAACGAGGAGTGGCTCTCCCGGCGGATGCTTCTCGTTCTCGCGATCGAACCCGCCGTCGCGTTCGTCCTGTACGTGACACAGTACCGGCACCTGTACGAGCAACCGCTCGAGACCGCCGTCGCCGGAGACCTCGTCGTTCTGGATCGAACGTTCGGACCGGTGGCGATCATTCACGTCCTGTTCCTGTACGGTCTCCTCGCCGTCGGCGCCGGATTCCTGCTCAAGACGGTGTACGAATCACAACACGTCTACCGGGAGCAGGCGCTCGCGGTGTTGTTCGCCATTCTCGTGCCGCTGGTCGCCAATGTCGTGTGGTTCCTCGGTCTGGGACCGATCGGCGACCTCGATCTGACGCCGATCGCGTTCACCGTCTCCGGGCTCGCGTTCGCCGTCGCGATCTATCGCCACCACCTGCTGGATATCGCCCCCGTCGCCCGCACCGCCGTCGTCGAGGATATGCGCGACGGCTTCCTCGTGATCGACGAAACTAACCGCATTCGAGACGGAAACGAGGCCGCTCGGCGTTCCCTCTCGACCGACGGGGCCACCTCCCTCGTCGGCCGGGACGTGATCGACGTCTTCCCCGAGATCGCACACATCGTCGGTACCGAGGCGTCGACGGGGCGGACCGAGATCGTCGTCGACGCCGACGACGGCCGCCGGTTCTTCGACGTGCAGGTGCAACGTCTCTCGAACGCCGACGGGATTCGGTTGCTCCTCCTGCGAGACGTCACCCAGCAACACGCCGTCGAACAGCGGTACCAATCCTTCATCGAAAACGCGTCCGACCTCATCACGCTGATCGACGACCGCGGGATAATCCGCTACCAGAGTCCTTCGAGTCGGAACGTTCTCGGAATCGAACCGTCGGCGATGGTGGGAGAGTCGGCGTTCGAGTTCGTCCATCCGGACGATCGAGAGCGACTCCTCGAGCAGTTTCGGAGCGGGCTCGACGCATCGATAGCCGTCGATCGGGCGGAGTACCGCCTTCGGACCGCCGACGGCGAGTGGCGAGACGTCGAGACGGTCGGCAGTAACCTGCTCGACGACCCCTTCGTCGACGGCGTCGTCCTGAACACGCGCGATATCACCGAACGCAAGAAACGCGAACGCGAGATCCGCCGAGCGAACGAGCAACTGGAGCAGTTCGCGAGCGTCGTCAGTCACGACCTCCGCAATCCGCTGAACGTCGCGCAGGGGTACCTCGAGGTCGCCAGGGAGTCCGTCGACTGCCCGTCCCACGACGAGATCGCGATCGCCCACGACCGGATGGAGACGATCATCGAAGAGGTGTTGCTGCTGGCCCGTGCCGGGCAAACGATCGGTGAGACCGAACGGCTCCACCTCGAGCGTCTCGTCGACCGCGCGTGGGTGAACGTCGATACCGCGGCGGCGACGCTTTCGGTCGCCGACGATCGCGTGATCGTCGCCGACGGCGACCGGGTGCTCCACCTGTTCGAAAACCTGTTCCGAAATGCCGTGGAACACGGTTCCACGAACCCCGCTTCGCACACTCAGCGGGATGCCGCGGAACACGGCGGCAGCGCCGTCAACGTCCGGGTCGGCACGACCTCCGACGGATTCTTCGTCGAAGACGACGGGCCGGGAATACCCAGCGACGAGCGAGAGTCCGTCCTCGAGTACGGCCACACCACGTCCGCGTCGGGATCCGGCTTCGGTCTCGCGATCGTCGCACAGATCGCCGACGGCCACGGCTGGGAGATTCGGATCACCGAGAGCGCCGACGGCGGTGCTCGGTTCGAGTTCGACACCGACGGCGCGTCCTGGTCGGCCGCGGCGGACCGAGACGCGGTCGACGAGGAACTCGGTGGCCGGTGAGGACCATCGCCGGCCTACGACTCTTCCTCGAGCGCGCCGTATCGCTCCTCGACGGTCCGCAGATACCGCGAGAGGAAGCGCTCCCCGTCGGTTGCTCCGGCCTCGAGATCGACTAACAGCCCCTCGAGTTCGTCGCGCGGGTGGTGACAGAGGTCGCTGTGACAGGGTTTACAGAGGTGTTCGAACGTCTTGTCGTCGCGGTCCCAGCGGTCGCCGTGTTTGTCGTACTCGCGGGCCTCGTCGCGCGGGCGCTCGGTGCCACAGGCGAGACAGGTCACCGTCTCCGTCCGGGTCCGAGAGGGCCACATGGTCGCCCCGACGGCGCGGGTTCACTTAGCGATTGGCACACGTTGTACCCGACCGGACGGTCGGGGCAGCCGATCTACCGGGACCGATCGCGCCCCTCGTCGGCGCGGCCGCCCTCCGCCGCACGGTCGTCTCCGTCGACGGGCGCGGAACGCCGCTCGGAGCCGAAATCGAGTTCGCGGTCGCGGCCGAAGACGGGGTCAGAGTCCGACGCCGTCTCGGGAGGCTCGAGCCGTCCGTCGGGATCGACCACCGTCCGCGCGGGGATCGGATCCGGTCGCGGCGGACGGCGGGCGACCAGCCGCTGAAAGCGAGTGAGATCGACCGACTGGTCGGTCTCGATCTCCTCGTACTCGACGACGACGCGATCCCCCTCGGCGAAGATGCGGACGTAATTCAATCGGAACGAGGGGTAGTACACCCCCGGAAGCCGCGAGAACCGGGTCTCGACGTGCTGGAGTTTCTTCAGCCAGGTGCCCGTGTTGACGACGACCCGATCGCCCCACTCGGTGACCGACGCGCGGTGGGTGTGTCCGTAGACGAAGACGGTGACGTCGGGGTTCGCCTCGAAGACCTCCCTGGCCCCGTTCAGAAAGGGCGCGTCGCCCTGCCCGACGCGAACGCCCGAGAGGACGACGTCGAAGCGCTCGAGGGTGCGCCTGAGATCCCGTCTGAACAGCCACAGGGGAATCGCGACCAGCAACAGGATGGCGATGATCACGAGGTTGACGGCGACAATGAGTTCGAGGACGATCGCGGCGACGCCGAGCGCCTGAACGACGGGATTGTCGGTGAAAAACCGCGCCGGAAGGAGACCGACCGTCTCGAGGACGGTGCCGAACAGGTAGAGGAGCGTGAGGTTGAAAAACACCAACAGCGGGACGACGATCGCCCGCAGGAGCGGGCTCATCTCTCGGTAGAAGTAGTTCGACAGGAGCCAGCGCGGGATCTCTTCCATCGGGGCGACCGACTGGATGTCGCGCAGCCAGTCGCCTCTCGCCCGTCCGGAGTAACGGCCGGCGGCGGCGACGATCCGCTGGACGACGAAGTAGCCGACCGGAAGCGCGTCGGGATTCCCCCAGTCCGGCATCCGGTTGTTCGCGTCGCGTTGCTGCCCGTGCTCGATCCAGATCTCCCCGTCACCGACCTCGCGGGTGATCGCGATCTCCTGCTCGAGGGTGACGTTGAACTCCGCGAGGCGATCGACGTAAGAGTCGCGGCAGGCGAGATCGTAATCGTGGTTGCCCGGGATGAGCGTGATGTCGATCTCCGCACCGGTCGCGCGGAGCTGCTCGAAGACGCGCGGGTGGTCGTCGATGACCCGCTCGAGTTTCGCCGGTCCCGTCACTTCGGCGTACTCCCACAGCCCGAACGCGTCGCCGTTGATGATCAGTTCGACGTCGTCGCTGTCCTCGAGGTCCGCGAGAAAATCGAGGAGTTCCGCCTCGAAATCCAGCGCCGTCAGCTGTTCGTCGCCGCCCATGTGGAGGTCGCTGATGAAGACGTACTCGCTGGTCATTGGGTGCGGTCCGGCGTACTACCAGAGAGACCGGGAAAGCGGTTTCCCCGCGACGCGGGCCGACGGCCGTCCAGCGATCGGCCGTTGGTCGCGGTCGCTCCCGTCCGCGATTCGACTACTTCGATTCCGCCGACCGATCCTCGGGCGCCGCGTCGGTCACTCGCAGATAGTATCTGACCCAGATCACCTGTAACGGGACGATCAGCAACGGGACGAAAAACGCCGCGGAGAGATCGACGGCGGCGACGACGATCGAGAGAACGAAGACGGCGGGAGTGACCAGGCCGCGGATCGTGATCAGTCGCGCGGATCTCGCGTCGATCGTTTCGTCCACGAACCCGGATCGAACGGCGTAGGCCCAGACGGCGGTCATGAGAACGCCGACCAGCGCGAAGTTTACGCTATACAGCGTCCAGGTGAACCGCGTTCCGTAGATTCCCATCAGTTCCGTGGGGTAGGGGAGAAACGAAATCGAGAGCAGAAACAGCAGGTTCAGCCACAGCAGGATCCGATCGTGGCCCGTGATGGACCGAAAGAGATTGTGGTGGATGATCCAGTAGATCCCGACGACGGCGAAGCTCAGGAGATAACTGACCAACAGCGTCTCCTGGGCGGCCACCGCTTTCGGCAGGGACGCGGCGTCGACGTCCGGCACCTCGAACTGCAACACCAGTAGCGTGAGGACGATCGCGAACACGCCGTCACTCAGCGCCTCCATCCGCTCCGTGTCGGCACCGCCGATCGTCTGAACCATACCACCGCATCCACTCGAGGCGGTGAATAGGCTGTCAGCTGTCACCGGTCGTGAAATAGTCGAGATCGGTCGGCGAATCACCCTCACGCGTACTGATAGTCGACAGTGCTCCGCCTCGAGTCGCTCGCGGTGAAGCGCCGCAATCGCGACGGAGTGGCCCGACCGATCGCCGCGCGGCCGCGGGTCCTGATACGACTCCGAATCTTATCTATTAAATGCGTACGGGCGGTAGCACCGGTATGCAGGTCAAGTCTCGACACCACCTCCGAAGCGACGCGGTGTCCGATCTCGAGGAGACGCTCGAGGACCAACTCGGCGTCTCGCCCGAGGGTGACGCATACGAACGCGTGGAGTTCGAGGAAACCGACTGGGAGGTCGTCCTCATCGACGGCGAACCGCGGGTCGCGTACTTCGACGCGGAGCCGTTCCTGACGGTCAGGGGGGCCAACGCCTACGAGCCCGAGAAGCGACTGGTGACCGTCGACGCGGGTGCCGTCTCGTTCGTCAGCGACGGCGCGGACGTGATGCGACCCGGGATCACGGACGCGACCGACGACATCTCGCCGGACGATCTGGTCGTCATCGCCGAGGAGTCCCACGGGAAGGTGCTCGCGGTCGGCCGCGCCCGCGTCGACGGCGCGGACATGGTCGGCGACGACGGAAAAGTGGTGGACTCGCTCCACCACGTCGGCGACGAACTCTACGAGTTCACCGGGTAGTCCGCTCAACGCGGGCAGCTCACTCGGTTCTGAACGGACCGCGCACGCTCAGTTCTCCGCGCTGGGACGAAGCGAACTGAGCGAATCGCTCTCCCCCATCACTCCGCGGCCTCCAGCGAATCCGCTTCGAACGCCCCCTCGTACTGCGCGAGGGTGTCCCGGTAGCCCCGTTGGGCGAGCTCGTACGTCTCGCGGAGGTCCGCGATCGGCGTCTCGGTCGCGTCGATCCGCAGGTCGTTGTACGGCGGCTCGAGGACGTGGTCCTCGGTCGTCTCGACGACGACCGCCGCGCTCTGGACCGGCAGGTCCTCGCGTTTATCCCCGCCTTCGCGGTCGCCGGCTGCCAGCGCGTCGGTCAACCGCTTCGCGAGGGGATCGGCGTCGACATCCTCGGTGACGGCCGTCGGACCGGTCGACGGGTCCACGGTGTCGTGGACCGCGGTCGCCTCGTAGGCGTCGGCGGCCGCCTCGAGGACGTCTTCTCCGGTCAGCATGTTCCCAGCGACGGTGTAGCGGTCGCCCTCGCGGTGGCCGTACCACTCGACGCACTCCTCCCCCGAGAAGGCGAACGTCGTCTCGCCGTCGACGCCGTGTACCTGTCGCTGTGGCGCGCCGTCGTCGGCGTCGAGCAGGGCCTCGAGCGCATCGTCGACGGCGAGGCCGTCGTCGACGTAGTCGATCCCGCGTTCGCCGAGCTCGACGTTGACCAGGCTCTGGGTCGCGACGGCGGCGCGTTCGCTTACGAACGGACAGAGCGTTCCCACGCCCGGGAGCCGCGTCGTGACCGCGACGCCGAATCGGCGGTGGCGCTCCCCGTCGTCGGTTTCGTAGGCTTCGGAGACGCAGATGCTGAACGTCATCGGTTACATGCGTTACGCCGGGAAATAAAAGGGTTACTGTGAGCCCAACGACACCGGCGGCGCGTTTCCGGCGGGCGAACGGTCACGTCTGACGTAAGAACTATACAGACGGCGACGGACTCTCTCCGGTATGGGATTGATGAGCAAAATTCTCGGCGGGAACCAGTCCCGAACCGTCGAGGACTACGCCGAATTGGACCTCGAGGACGCCTCCATGGGGTCGGCCGAGGCGACGATGCAGGTACACATCGCGGAGGTCGGCACGAAGGCCGACGCGATCGATATCAAAGACGCCGTCTACGACGGCGATATCGTCATCGCGGATATCACGCGTCTGCGGACCGAGGACAGCACCGTCGAACACATCGTGGACGAACTGCGCCAGGTCGCCCAGGAGGTCGACGGCGACATCGTCCGGAAGGGAGAGGATCAGATGATCATCACGCCGACGGGCATTCACATCAGCCGCGAAAAACTGGGCCAGAACCTCTAGAACTGGACGGGGTGTCTCGAAACCGGTTCCGACACCGGCGGCCGACCTCAAGTCGGGGCCGTTTCTTCGCTTTCTTCGTGGTCGCCGCGGCTCAATGACGTTTCTGTACCGTATACTCGTTGTGCCGTGCGGACACCGATCGCACTACCGGTTCGGGTCGTCTATAAAAAAATGGTCGTTCAGCGTCGCCCGGCGCGACGTCGGTTACTTGCGCGTGACGTTCGTCGCGCGGGGGCCCTTGGGGGCCTGTTCGATATCGAATTCGATCTCCGTGCCTTCTTCGAGATCCGGACCGCCAACATCCTCCATGTGGAAGAAAACGTCGTCGTCCTCGTCGTCCGTCTCAATGAAACCGTAGCCGCCTGTGTCGTTGAAGAAATCAACCTTACCTTCTGCCATTACGAATCAACGTAGGACCGGCCCGGGGATAACACTTCCGAGAGTCGTGGTACCACGACCGTTGAAACGGCCCGCGGATCGGTTCCGTTCGTCTGCGATCGTCCGCGAGGGTCCCGAGAGGGCCGTGGAGACGACCGCGGTATTTCCACACGGTGGGAATTCCCGGTTCCGGTTATCTCGCGTGCGGACGTACCACGACGTATGACTGGCTTTCGAGCGACGGTCGTCGTCCACGAACCGGCGGACTGTCCGGTCGCTGCCGTTTCCGCGTCTACTGACGAGTCGGTCGATTCCGTCTCCAGGTCGTCGCAGCCGACGGCCGAGGGGACGATCGTCGAAGAGTTCGGCGTCGCGCCGGAGGCCTCGGTCGACGGGGAGTCCGACGTCGAGGTAACGCCGATCCAATCAAACGATCGAGAGGCGATCTACCGATTCGAACGCGACGAGGCCGCCGACTGCGCCTGCGAAATCGTCGAGACGACGGGAACGCCGGTCTCGTCGGTCCGCGCCCAGGACGGTGCACTACTGATCTCGTTTCGCACGCTCGAACTCACCGAGGTCGCCGAGATCGTCGACGAGTTGCGGGCGTATTTCGACGGCGTCGTCGTCGAGGAACTCTCCCAGGACCACGAGGAACTCTCCGCCGATCCGGTCGTCGTCAACCGAGACGAACTCACGGCTCGCCAGCGGGAGATTCTGGATACGGCCCACGAGATGGGCTACTTCGACTATCCCAAGGGCGCGAACGCGACCGACGTGGCCGAGGAACTCGGCGTCGCCCGGTCGACCTTCACCGAACACCTCGCGGCGGCCCAGACGAAACTGATGGACGCGATCCTCGAGGCGGACCGCGACCGGCAGTGAGCCTCGTCCGAGCTACTCCGTCGGCGGTCTCCGCTCGCGTCGCCTCGGTCCCAGTATCTCTTTGAATACCGGCCGCGTGTGCCCGGATATGGACGTCATTCATACCGCGCTGTGGGTATCGAATCTCGAGCGAACGCGCGAGTTCTACGTCGACGGGCTCGGACTCGAGGAGAACTGGTCGTTTACCGCCGACGACGGCGTCGAAAACGTTTATATCGGCGGCGAGAACGGGGAGTTCCAGTTCAAGTACGATCCCGCGGGCGGGCCGAAGATCGATTCGGGGACGATGGCCCACGTCGCGGTCGGCGTCGACAGCACCGACGAGACGTTCGAGCGATTGGTCGAACGAGAGGAGCCGCCGATCCGGACGGAGCCGACGACGATGGACGAGATCGGCGTCCGCGTCGCGTTTATCGAGGATCCGGACGGCTACGTCGTCGAACTCGTCGAAGAACTCGAGTAGGCTGGCGCGCCGGACTGGCCGCGTTCCGCTCGAGCGACTACTTCTCGGAGACGTCTGCCGCGGCGGGAGCCGTAATCGACGGCTCCGTGCGGACGACCTGCACGAGGAGGCCGGCCGCGACGGTGACGAGCGCGGCCAGAAAGAGCCACGACGCTCGGTAGCCGACCGTATCGGCGAGATAGCCGAAGGCCGGCGGTGCGACGAGCGCGCCGCTGGTGAGCGCGAGCTGGCCGCCCGCGGTTGCGGCCCCCATCTCTTCGGCGCTGACCAGCGTCGCCATGACGGAGTAGTAGACGCCGGTGTAGCCGAGCACGAAGAAGCCGAGGACGGCGAACGCGACCGCGACGCCGCGTTCGGTCGTCGTCGACGCGACGACAACGAACATGACGGCGCTGCCGATCGTCTGGGCGACGAGCAGCGATCCGATCCTGACGCGGGGCTCTCCCGGTAAGACGTCGCTCAGCCAGCCGGTCAGCACGCGGCCGACGCTCCCGAACAGTTGGACAAGCGCGAGGACGACCCCCCCGAACGCGACGGACGCGCCGATGGACTCCTCGACGTAAAGGACCGTGTAGCCGGTGGTCGTGAAGAGGGCCGCACCCAGAAAGAGGCCGGCGGTCGTCAACACGACGTACGGCCGGTTCGAGAGCAACGCGCCGAAGTCGGGATAGTCGGCCGTCCCGCCACCGCCATCGCTCGAGTAGCCGACGTAAAACACGACGGCGACGACCGCGCCGACTCCCGCGGCGACGAGAAAACCGGCTCGGGGGAAGAGCGCTCCCGCGAGACCGGTGACCAGGAGCGCGCTGATACCGCTCCCCCCGGTGACGCCGACCTGCTTGATCCCCATCGCGAGGTTCTGGCGGCCCGGCTCGATCCGGTCGAAGACCGCCTTATTCGTCCCCGGGATCGCGGTCCCGTACAGCGACCCGAGGACGAATACCGCCGCGAGCAACAGGGCGTACGTCGGCGCGCCCGCGACCAGGAGACTACCCGTCGCGAGACCGAGGAGGCCGAGCGTCAGCGTCAGCCGTTCGCCGAAGCGATCGGTCAGCGCACCCAGCGGCAACAGGAAGACGGCGTAGCCGAGCGTGAGCGTCGTCACCACCAGTCCGACCGCGAACCGGGACAGTCCGAACTCGTCCCGGAACAACGGCGTCGCGGCGAAGATCGTGTAGTAGCAGATGCTCGCCGAAACCTGCCACAGCGTCACGAGCGACACCGTTCGCCAGTACGACCGATCCATTACCGGTCGTTGTTCGAAAAGCGCTTCAAAAAGGGTGACGACGCGGGACGACGATTTCGATCGGCTCGAGTCCCGGCGATCGCCCCGAGTCACGCCGTCACGACGACGGTCGCCCTCGAGCGCTTCTCCACCGTGTCAAAGAGAACTATTCTCCCGGCCGAATCCGGCCGATCCCCGATGAATATCCGCCGTCGTAACCGATTCGGACTCGTGACTGCCTATCACGAAAGTCGATTATAGTAATCTGCCCGGGAAGCGACTGACTGTCCGTTCGTTCGATCACGAAACAAGCATTCGTCTGTAGTCGTAAAACCGGCAAAATACGAACAATCGATGCGTCGACCGCCGTCACCCGATAAACGATAATACTTTTCCATTGGGGTCCGAAATCCCTGAGTATGTCTGACGACCTCAAGAAAGGGCTCGAGGGTGTGTTGGTCGCCGAATCGGGACTCAGTTCGATCGACGGCGACGCCGGTCGGCTGATCTACCGCGGCTACACGATCGAGGACCTCGCTCGCGGCGCGAGCTACGAGGAAGTTCTCTACCTGCTCTGGAACGGTCACCTGCCGTCCGAGGACGAACTCGAGCCGTTTACGGCCGCGCTCACGGATGAACGCGAGGTCGACGACGACGTCCTCGTGATGATGGAGAAGCTCGCCGCGGCCGACGAGCAGCCGATGGCTGCGCTGCGGACTGCGGTTTCGATGTTCTCGGCCTACGAACCCGAAGACGAGGCCGACCCCGACGATCTCGAAGCGACGCTTCGGAAGGGGCGTCGCATCACCGCCAAGATCCCGACCGCGCTCGCGGCCTTCGAGCGCTACCGCCTCGGCGAGGATCCTATCGATCCCGACCCCGATCTGGGTCTCGCCGCGAACTTCCTCTACATGCTGACCGGCGAGGAGCCCGACGACATCGCCGCCGAGACCTTCGATCAGGCGCTCATCCTCCACGCGGACCACGGGCTGAACGCCTCGACGTTCACCTCGATGGTCATCGGCTCGACGATGGCCGACATCTACAGCGCCGTCACCGGCGGTATCAGCGCCCTCTCCGGGCCGCTCCACGGCGGCGCGAATCAGGACGTCATGGAAGTCCTCATCGAGATCGACGAGAGCGACCTCGACCACCGCGAGTGGGTCGAACAGGCGACCGAGCAGGGCCGGCGCATTCCCGGCTTCGGCCATCGCGTCTACAACGTCAAGGACCCCCGCGCGAAGATTCTCCAGGAACGAAGCAAGGAACTCGCCGAAAACGGCGAGGACAAGTGGTACAACTACACCACCACCATCGAGCAGTACCTCACCGACGAGAAGGGCCTCGGCGAGAAGGGGATCGCCCCGAACGTCGACTTCTACTCCGGTTCCGTCTACTACCAGCTCGGCATCCCGATCGATATGTACACCCCCATCTTCGCCATGAGCCGCGCCGGCGGCTGGATCGCTCACGTCCTCGAGTACCAGGAGGACAACCGACTTATTCGCCCGCGCGCCCGCTACACCGGGCCACAAGATCAGGAGTTCGTCCCGCTCGAAGAGCGATAACTCGCGACTCGCGGTTCTCGGGCGCCGTTCGGTACCGTTCTCCTCGAGCCGACAGCCCCGTCTCTTGGCGCTCATCTTCGTACCTTCACTCGAGGCCAGCTTCGATCACAGTCACCCGAACCGCCCAGATGCGTCTCGGTCACTGCAGACGAATCCGCTGCTCTCCTCTCGAACATCGATAGCCGGGTGGAACCGATCTCGAGACGTCGTCATTTCGATCGGGAAGGGTGATAGTCAGACGCTAAACACTGTCTAACTGATTGTAATTCGGGCAAATCCGTAGGTAGCGTGTAAACGGTGACTGTCCTTATTCAGCTTGCACACGGTCTGAGGAGCCGTATGATCGGACGAACTGAGAGGGCGAACCCGTCTCTCCCGGATCGTGTCCGGCGGAGTCGCGGTATACTCGGACGCACATATGCGAGACTGCGACAGACCAGCGCGCGTACCGGGCACTTCTGTGGGCCAGAGAGTCGTTCACCGGAAGCGAGAAACCGCGGACGAAACGGGTTCGAGCCCGAATAATGTCCGAGCGCATCTCCAGTATCGACGCGACGCGAATCGTTGCGATGGTCGGCGTCGTCGTTATACACACGGATCCGTTCGAGGGACTCGGGCTGTACGGTAATCTCGCAAACTTCCTGCTCGAATCCACTGCGCGGTTCGCAGTTCCGTTCTTTTTCATGACGTCCGGGTACTTTTTCGCCCTCACAATCGCTCACAGCGATTCGACTACCCAGTTCCGCAAACGCGTCTCCAGTATCTCTTCGCTCTATCTGTTCGGATTACTGCTCGCAGTCCCGGTTTACCTCGCGGGAACGGCCGTACAGGCCGGTGTTGAAAACCGCGATGTCGTGACCAGCGTCGTACACGAGCTGGCCGCGTTCGTGTCGCCGATCGAACTGATTTACTACGGGACGTCGGTCTCCGAGATTCTGTGGTTCTTCCCGGCGCTCCTCTTTTCGTACCTGTTCATCTATCTCGGTACGAATCACGGTCTGAGTGGGTATCTGTTGCCGATTTCGCTCGGATTTCACCTCGTCGGACTGCTCGGCTCGAGCTATCCGATGGTCGTGGATATTCCGTTCGCGGTCAGAGACGGACTGTTCTTCGGGTTCTTCTACACGAGCCTCGGCTACGCCATCTACTCGTCGGACTGGCAGCCGGACGCCGATCGAAGCGCGCTCTATCTCGGAGCGACCGTCCTCTTCGGCGCGCTCCATCTCGGTGAACGATACGTCCTGGGCTACGTCATCACGGAAAGCACCGTTGCGCAGGGCGTCTACTGGTCGAGTTATACGGTCGGAACGGCGCTGGTTACCCTCTCGCTGTTCGTCTTCCTCCTCTCACGACCGGCTCTCGGAGCGTCCACCGCGGTACCATCGTGGGGACGGAATTATGCCGTCGGTATTTACGTTGCACATCCGCCCGTGTTATACGTTCTCGAGAAGGGAGCTGAAGCGCTCACCGCGAGCGGGTACGAGGTACAACAGACGATCATCTGGCACCTCGTGTTGACGCCTGCAACCTTCTTCGGAGCCTTGCTACTCTACATTGCCGTTTCGAAACTGCGGCCCGTTCGAATCGGTGGGCTTTCTCTGCCGAGGGGAAACCGAATTCAAAATAGATAGCGTTCGACCGTCCGTACTGTTCCCCCCGCGCCGTCTGCGGGGCTCGCTTTGCTGCGGTGTACTCGCCTCCGAGGCGGTGGTGTCGGAATCGATCGAACGCCGATACGCGCAAGTCCCTCGAGCCACGACACCCGATATGGCCGTTTTCGTCTACGGAACGCTGACCGAACGGGAGCGGGTCGCGACCGTCCTCGGGGACGACGCCCACTACGAATTTTCCGGCCGCGCGACGCTCGAGGGGCTCCACCGGGTCGACGGTCGGTATCCGACGCTCGCGCCCGGCGGCAGCGTCGACGGACGATTGCTCGCGGTCGACGATGCGGGCCTCGAGCGACTCGATCGGTACGAGGGCGTCGAGACCGGACTGTACGTCCGCGTCGCGGTGCCGGTGACCGGTGTGGCCGGCACCGACGAGGAGCAGTGCTGGGCGTACGTCGGCGAGCCGGCTCGGCTCGGCATCGACGCGACGTGGCCGGGGGACGGGTCGCTCCGCGAGCGCGTCCGAACGCTCGTTTCACGGAACGACGTTGTGGTACGGAATCACGAATGACGCCCGTCTGTCCTCCGTCTGACGACCCGTCTATCCGGCTCTCGTCCGGCGGTTTCACTTTCGCCGCGGGTGCATGAGATTTATATACTCCGGGTCCCCTTTTCCAGTCGCACGTCACACGCCGTGCATTCCCTGTATTCCCTGTCGTGCTGCCCTGTCGCAGCACATCGCTGTTAGGGGGACGGTGGCGGGCCTGACACGGCTCTCCCGGTCCCCGACAGTAATCCTTACACCTCGTCCCGAGTAGACGGGCGTATGCTCGAACACTCGGATATTCTCGAGGCGCGCGAGCGAGTACGAGAGACATCTCGACACACGCCCCTCGAGCACTCGCACACCTATTCGTCGATGACCGGGGCCGATATCCGCCTGAAACTGGAGAACTTCCAGCGGACGGGCGCGTTCAAGATTCGCGGCGCGACGAACCGAATCGCGACGCTCTCGGCGGCCCAGAAGGAGGCGGGCGTCGTGACGGCCAGCGCGGGCAACCACGCGCAGGGGGTCGCGCTCGCGGCCACGCGATCGGGCGTCGATTCGAAGATCGTCATGCCCGAGCACGCGCCGATCTCGAAGGTCAAAGCGACCAAGAGTTACGGCGCGGAGGTCGTCCTCTCCGGGCGGGACTACAACGAGGCCGCCGAGCGCGCCCACGAACTCGAGCGCGAGGAGGACCGAACCTACGTCCACGCGTTCGACGACGAGTACATCATGGCCGGCCAGGGGACGATCGGCCTCGAGATCCTCGAGGACTGCCCCGACGTCGAAACGGTCGTCGCCCCGATCGGCGGCGGCGGTCTCATCAGCGGCATCGCGGTCGCGATCAAGGAGCAACGTCCCGACGTTCGCGTGATCGGGGTGCAAGCCGACGGCGCCTCGAGCGCCGCCGCGTCCCTCGCGAAGGGCGAGCGCGTCTCGATCGACGAGGTCGACACGATCGCGGACGGGATCGCGACCCGGAGTATCGGCGAGCGGACGTTCCCCTACATCCGGGAGTACGTCGACGAGGTCGTCACCGTCTCCGATCCCGAGATCGCCGTCGCGCTGGTCTACCTGCTCGAGCGCTCGAAGACCCTCGTCGAGGGCGCGGGCGCGGTGCCCCTCGCCGCCGTGCTGTTCGAGAAGTTCGACTACGCCGAAGACGAGGTCATCGTCCCCGCGCTCTGCGGCGGGAACATCGATCTCAACACGCTCGCTAACGTCATCGTCCGCGGACTGGTCGAGACCGGCCGCTATCTGAAGATCAGGACCGTCCTGAAAGACCGCCCCGGCGCGCTCGACGACCTCCTGGACATCTTCACCGAACACCGCGCGAACATCTACGCCATCCATCACGATCACACCTCCCGCGACGTCGAGATGAGCGATACCGAGGTCGAACTCGAACTCGAGATGCGCGGCCCCGACCACGTCGACGAGTTCCTGACGGCGCTCCGGGACGCGGGCTACGAGGTCGACGTGCTCGCCTGACGCGGAAGATCGCTATCCGGACCCATTCTGGACGGCCCCCTCGGTGGCTGTGGGACCGGGAGAGAGTGAACGTGACGACTTTCGGATTCGAGTGACATCGAACTCCTGTCCCGACCGTTCTCTCCGTTCGACGGATTGCAGTATCCGCTCTCGGAAGCGCGAACTCGACTTCGCCCGCTTTTAAGCCGACGCGGGGCGAGGGATCGAGCGTGAAACGAATCATCGAAACCGACGACGCGCCGGCCGCGGTCGGTGCCTACAGCCAGGCGACCAGCAACGGCTCGCTGGTGTTCACCGCCGGTCAGATTCCCATGACGGCGGACGGTGACCTCCTCGACGACGAGTCCATCGAGAACCAGACCGATCAGGCCCTCTACAACCTCGACGCCGTCCTCGACGAAGCGGGTGCGTCCTCCGAGGACATCCTCAAAGCGACCGTCTTCCTCGAGGACATCGACGACTTCGAGGCGATGAACGAGGCCTACGCCGACTACTTCGACGACCAGCCGCCGGCCCGCAGCGCCGTCGAGGTCGCCGCGCTTCCGAAGGGCGTCGGCGTCGAAATCGAAGCCATCGCGTCCGTCGACGAAGCCGAGTGAATCCGGCGTGAGTGGCTATCCGCCCGGGAGGATGGGAATCGATCCGCGGGCAAAATCCGCGTTCCTGTGGGGTGTGGTTGGGTTCCTCTCGTTTCTGGTGCTCATCCAGGGCTACACCCTGCTCGCCGAGCCGATCGTGACGATCGCCCAGGCGCTGGCGCTCGGCTCGCTGGTCGGTCTCGGAGCGGGGGTCGGCGCGTTCCTGCTCGAGCCGCGACTCGCTGCGCGAGCGGCGAATCGCGAGCAGGAGTGAGCACATCTCGTAACAGTTAAACAACGCACGCGGTTAGGATGATCTGAGCCAGGATGGCCGAATGGTAAGGCGCACGCCTGGAAAGCGTGTTCCCTTTGGGATTCAGGGTTCAAATCCCTGTCCTGGCGTTTCTACCGGAATCGATCGACGAGCAACGCGAGCACGGCCGACCGTAGCTCGAATCCCCTGCTCTGGCGCTTTCGCGGTTTTCACACCTGATAGCGGTGGCTATCAACGTCGCTACTGATCGACTGCGGACGGTCGGAAGGGGAGGGGTACGGGGAGAGCGCGTTACCGCTCGAGTTCGATCGGCGAATCGGTCGCGATCCAGCAGTCGGGGTCATCCGGATCTCTGAGTTCCAGATTGCCGCTTTGACACACCACCATTTCGTATTGATCCGTCATGCTGACCCCGCTGTCGACTCCATCGGGATCGGATATCGTAACGGGGCCCGTACCGCTCTCCCGAATCGGGGTAAGCGCTTCATACTACTGTGAACGGGCGTATTCCGAACTGATATTTCGCAGCGTCAGGCGGCAGTGAACGGCGGGTCCGGTCGCTACTGAACTATCACGGCGGCGGTGACTGGACAACTCTTTGGCTTGGCGACCCGATGATCGAGTATGTGCGGTCGCTACACGCTCGTCGTCGAGCAAGACGACCTCGAGACCCGATTCGACGCCCGCTTTCGGGACGATGCGTCCGAACCCGATTCGGAACCGGGATCGGGGTTCACCCCCCGGTACAACATGGCCCCCGGTCAGGAGTTGCCGGTGATCACCGGCGAGGAACCGGAGACGGTCCAGCGCCTCGAGTGGGGGCTGGTTCCCTCGTGGGCCGACGACGACAGCGGCGGACTGATCAACGCGCGGGCGGAGTCCGTCGACGAGAAACCGAGTTTCCAGGCGGCGTACGAGCGACGGCGGTGTTCTCGCGAGTCGAGCGAGCGAGAGCTCGACATGCCTTCGGCGGGTCGGTGTCTCGTTCCTGCGGACGGCTTCTACGAGTGGGTCGAGACGGACGACGGGAAGCGGCCGCATCGAGTCACGTTCGCGGACGACCGGGTGTTCGCGATGGCCGGCCTCTGGGAGCGCTGGGAACCGGAGACGACCCAGACGGGACTCGGCGCGTTCGGCGGCGGCGTCGACGAGCAACCCGACCCCGGTCCGCTCGAGACGTTTACCATCATCACGACCGAGCCGAACGACCTCGTCGCGGATCTGCACCACCGAATGGCGGTGATCCTCGAGCCCGACGCCGAGCGGCGGTGGCTGTCCGGCGAGGATCCGCGGGAACTGCTCGAGCCGTATCCGGCCGACGAGATGCGTGCGTACCCGGTGTCGACGGCGGTGAACGATCCGTCGACGGACGAGCCGTCGCTAGTCGACCCGCTCGAGGGCGGCTGACCGGCGGCCATACGAGCGCTCCGCTGGACAATCGCGGAACGGTGAGATGTCGATGGGCGAACGAGCGGAACGCCGTCACCGCCCCGCAGACCCGTTGTCAGCCGAGAGGGGGTCGATCGCCGCGTTCGCCGGTGATCAGTATCGAACGCTTCGCGTGAGGACGAAGACCAAAAGCGCCATCAGCAGCGAGCCGAGCAGCGTTTCGATGGCGGCGATGGTTCGAGCCAGCCCCTCCACCGGCTGGATGTCACCGTAGCCGAGCGTCGCGAACGTGATCACGCTGAAGTAGAGGCTCTTCAGGAACGCCTGCACGAGGACCCATCCGCGCGTCTCGGTGGGGTTTTCGATCTGATAGGTGACCGCGGTTTCGGCTCCGATCTCCTGAATGCCGCCGGTCAACGGGTACAGTATCGCACAGACGAGTATCAAGAGCAGCGAGGTCCCCACGACGCGCCAGGGACTCGTCCCGTAGTGCATGATCCAGCGCGAGCCGGCGAGCGTGATCGCGCGCCGGTACTCTCCGGTCCGCCAGGCCTGTCGTCGTCGGAAGTGCATCTCACGCAGGTAATACGCGTTGACCCGATTCGGGAACGCGTTCTCGTCGTAAACCCGCTGTAGCTCCCGGTATACCCACTGTGTGGATTCGATTTGCCCCGTCAACCCGTCGGGAGCCACCCCTCCCCCGAGCTCGGTCTCGTACACCGGTCGCTCCCCGAACGACGTCTCGAGGTTGAGTCGGACGTCGGTCAGTCCCGCGCGGTAGAGCCGCGCGCCGCGAAAGTCAGCACCGCGGAGGTCGGCGAAGACGAACACCGCGTCGTGGAGGTTGGCGTCTCGAAACGACGCGCCGTGGGCGTCGATGTCCCGAAACGTGGCTCGCCGGAGATCCGCCCCGGAGAGATCGGCGCCGTCGAGGACCGCGTTCGTGAAGTCGGCGTCGACGAGCGAACGCCCCGCGAGGAACGACGTGCCGCCCAGCTTCGCACCCTCGAAATTCGCGCCGTCGAGACGCTTTCCCGCCTCCGGTGCGTGGCGCTCGTATGCCTGCGTCGGAACGACGACGTCGGCGTGCCAGAGACAGCGGTCCGCTCCCTCCCACGTCGATCGCCAGCAACAGACCGCTCCGGCGTCCTCGACCCCGCTGCTGCTCGTTATGTGGCCGCATCGCTCCTCGCTCATAGACGTGCTGCGGGAAGACCGCTCTTACCGCTGGTGCCTGAAATACCCGCCGCTCGAGCACGTTCGCCGCGAAAGGAGCACCGCAGCCGACCGGTTCAACGCAGTTCGTCGATGATCTCGCGCGTCGACCGTCGGACCGCCTCGTCGCTCGAGAGGCGGGGCTCCCAGCCCAGCGCCGAGAGCTTCTCGATCGAGAGGCGCATCTTCGGCACGTCGCCGGTCCAGCCCCGCTCGCCGCCGGTGTACTCGCGCTCGGGATCGACGTTCAGTTCCTCGGCGACGATGGTCGCGATCCGGTCGACCGACGTCGTCGTGCGCGTGCCGAGGTTGTAGGTGTTCATCGCGTCGTCGGCGTGCTCGACGACGTGCAAGATGGCGTCGAGACAGTCCTCGAGGTGGAGGTAGGACTTCTCCTGTCGGCCGTCGCCGAGAATCGTCAGGTGCTCGGGGTCGTCCTGCAGCTTCTCGATGAAATCCGGGATCACCGCCCCGCGGAGGCGCGGCCCGACGACGTTCGCGAATCGGAAGTTCCAGACGGTGAGGTCGTGACTGTGGGCCCGCGCCGAGAGCAACCCTTCGTCGGCCAGCTTGCTCGCTCCGTAGGCGCTGATCGGCTCGAGGGGCGCGTAGTCCTCCGGCGTCGGTCGCGGGGCCTCGCCGTAGACCGTCGAGGAGGAGGTGTAGGCGATCTCGGTCACGCCGGCGTCGGCCATCGCCTCGAGGATGTTGCGCGTCATCCGCGTGTTGTCGTCGAACTGGCCGTGGGGGCGGTCCGTGTCGACGTGTTTCGACGCCGCGAGGTGGAAGACGAGGTCGACGTTCTCGAGGTGCCCCGCGAGCGCGTCGGGGTCGGTGAGATCGGCCTCGAGGAACTCGGCGTCGTCGGGGACGCGGTCGCGGTCGCCGTTCGAGCAGTCGTCGACGACGGTGACGTCGGTGCCGTCGGCGAGCAGGCGCTCGGTGAGGTGGGAGCCGATGAAGCCGGCTCCGCCCGTGACGAGTACGTGTCGGCTCGAGATGGACATGGTTAGTGGTTTGCTGACGGGGTGGTAAGTAGTTGGGTTTCGGCGTCATCGACGGACGGACGCGTCGATCGTCGGAACGAGAAATTCATCATACGGAGTCCGTGGACGAGGATGAGTGAAACAAGCGTTCTACTATCGTGGCGGCAGGGAATGGCCACACCCTCCCCAGCCGATTCGCTCGGTCATTCTTCCCTCGCTCATCCCTCGCGCAATGACGTCGGCCAGCCTCGCTAGCACTCGGCTGACCGACAGCGCGCGCCACCGCATACCAGTTGGTCTGGGTCGATGACACATCGCTACCCGTTACTGATCGCTTCGGTGGGAAGTACAGCAAGGTGAACAGCCATCGGAGACTGTGCGACTAGAGACCTTAGACGCCGGTCGAGTACCGCAGAATTCCCGCGAAGCCGCCGAAGGCGTTGAGGAGCTGTTCGCCCTTCTCGAAGTCCGTCGAGATGAACTTGGTCTCGGTGCCGCGCTGTTCGGCGATATCGATGAGGTGGTCGATGGCGTCCTCGCGGTCCTCCTCGGTCGCCTCGACGTCGGTGCCACACTCGGTACAGGAGTGTGTCGGGGTCGACTTCCGGCGGTCGACGACCTCGCGCTCGGTGGTGCCGCAGTCGGGACAGTCGTAGGTGATCACGTCCTTTCGAAGGTCCTCGCTGATCAGGAGGCGGTCGACCGACCCCATCATCAGGTTCCGGCGGGTCGGCTCGAAGCCGTAGGTCGCGAGGTCGCCGGCGTTGAGTTCCTCGAAGAACTCCTCCATCACCTTCTTGTCCTTCATCACCTCGGCGTCGGCGAGCGCGTCTTCGGCGTTGTCGACGAGGTCCTTTAGGCCGGATTCGTCGGTGTAGGCCACGTCGAACTTGCCCAGGACGGTGTCCTGCAGTTCGTGGTGGAGGTAGTCGCCGTCGAGGAACTCGTCTTTGGTCGGCGAGGGACCGCCGACGAGGATGCCGTCGAGTTCGTGGCGTCGCGGCACGAACAGGTCGTTCGCCATCCCCGCGACCTCCTGGTAGAAGTTGTCGATGGCCTCGAGTCGAAGCCGGGCGAATCGCTGGGCGGACTGGCCACCTTTTCGCTGCTTGCCGGGAACCAGCGAGGAGGCGGATTTGACCGGTTCGATGCGCTTGCCCTTCAGCCAGCCGACGTTGGCCTCGCGCCGGTCGAGGACGATCAGACCGTAGAGGCCCTTGTCGGCGAGCATCTCCTCTAAGGGTTCGGTCAGGAAGTCCGAGTCGCAGTGATAGCGGAAGGACTCGATCGGCTGGGGCGGGCTCTCGAGGACTTTGGTGACCATGTCGGTGCGGCCGCCGCCGGAGTCGACGGCACCGGAGAAGAGCACGATGCCGTTGTCCGGCGGAAAGGTATCGAAGTAGCGGAGTCGGTCTTTGATACTCGTCAGCGCGTCCTGGACGGCAGTTCTGGTCTGTTTGGACTTGATGTTGGCCGCTTCGCTGTGTTCTTGCGTGACGTGCTGGACGACGTCACTGATCTGTCTGTCGTCGGGAATGTAGATCGTCACGAGCTGCGTTCCGGAGCCGTCGTAGTCCTTGAGGTCCTCGATGACCTTCCGGAACTCGTACTTTTTCCGGTCCGAGTGCTCCTGCTCGCCCTCCTGGCTCATTAGCCGTATAAAACGCGGCTGTGGGTAAGAATCCTTTGACACACCTGCCGACGCGGGAGCGCGGGCCGATCGACGTCGATAGTGCTGGCTGCCGGCGAGTGGTCGTCACAGTCCCCGCCGACGCGTGACAGTCCCCAGTCGTACGCGAAACGCGCGGGGCGCCGTCGCCGACGTGAACTCCCCTGTAACGACGAGGGAGGTGTGGTCACGATTTAAGGTGGTGCCGTTCTAGGGTCCGGACAGTATCCGAGTATGTCTCACGAGACGGTCTACGCCATCGCGAGCGGGAAAGGCGGCGTCGGGAAGACGACGACGACGGTCAACCTCGGCACGGCCCTCGCAGAGGCCGGCGAGCGCGTCGCCATCGTCGACGTCGATCTCGGCATGGCGAACCTCGCCGGGTTCGTCAGCCTCACCCCCGACTCGACCACCCTTCACGACGTGTTAGCCGGAGATGCATCGATCGACGACGCCACCTACCGACTCGCGGACGACATCGTCGCCGTCCCGAGCGGAACCAACCTCGACGAGTACGCCGAAACCTCTCCCGAGGGGCTGCGCGATGTCGTCGAAGAACTGCGATCGCGCTTCGACTACGTCTTCCTCGACGTCGGCGCCGGTATCAGCCACGAGACCGTTCTCCCCCTGGGACTGGCCGACGCCGTCGTCCTCGTCTCGACGCCCGAACCCGCGGCCATCCACGACACGAAAAAGACGATCGAACTGACCGACCGCGCGGGCGGCGAAGTCGCTGGTCTCGTCCTCACCCGCACCCGGCCGGACGGCGACGTCTCCCACGACGAACTCGCCGACCGTCTCGAGGTGCCCCTCCTCGGGACGATTCCCGAGGATCCCGCGGCTCGTGACAGCGTCTACGCCGGGACGCCGCTGGTCGTCTTCGAGCCCGACGGACCCGCCGCCGTCGCTTACCGCCGCCTCGCGGCCGATCTGACCGGGACCGAGATCGACGTTCCGGAGCCCGACCGCGCCGGTGACGGGGATACCGCGTCCGCCGACGCCGAACGACCGGCGGCCGAACCGAACGCGGACGGCGGTGACGAGGTCGATGCGACCGATAGTGACGATGCGACCGGCGGTGACGATGCGGCCGATACCGACGAGCGCGAGGCGGCACACGACGACGTCTCGAGCGCGATCACGGAAGCCGAATCGGATCCCTGACGAGCGATCGTCCCCGTCGTGCCCACGATTACCGGTGGTAGGAACCACCTGATCCGTCGATTCCTGCACGCACCCGCCGTTCGTCCCGTCGTTTTGGCGATCGCGCGGGGATTCATTCTGCGGGGGTGGCACAGTAGTAGTCCGACAGCGCGCAACGAATTATGCGGCGTTTGATCGGTCGGTACCGTCGTCTGTATCGGTGTAGAGACACGCTACGAGCCCCCTTCCGTCCGTTCTCGAGTCGAAACGAGTGCGTTTCAGCGTCCGAGATAGTAACGAACTGATTACTAATCACTGCCGTTCTCGATGCCTCGCCCATGGAGCGACGAAAAATCCTCCTCGGCAGTGGCGCAGCACTCGCAACCATGCTCGCGGGTTGTTCGAGCGACGAAACCGGCGACGACTCGGACCCGAACGACGACGACGATGAGTCGCTCGGAAACGACGGGAACGATGGAAGCGACGGAACCGACGGGTCTGACGGCACCGACAAACCCGATGTCCCCGGTCTCGATCCAGACAAACTGAAGATCGACAGCGAGAAGATCTCGATCAAGGACGTCAACAAAGACGGTGACGAAGTCGATATCGTCGCGACGACGACGACCACCGACCCCGACACGCTGATGGCCGAACTCGAGTCGCTCGCGAGCGACATCGAATCGGCGATCACCGACCCCGAGGCGTTCGTGGCCGCGGTCAAGAGCGTCACCTGGGTGCTCGAGAAGGACGGGGCCAAGGTGATGTCGTTCTACGTCGACGTCCAGTGGGCGCTCGCGTTCATCAACGACGAGATGGACGAGGACGAGTTCGTCGATCGCGTTCTCGATACCGTCGACGAGACGTCGTAGCGGTCCCGTTGCGGTCGCCCGGTGACCTCCCGTTCTTTCGGAACCCGACTGATCGCGTAGCCGTGCGTCTCACCGAACCGCGATCCTACATCGAGCGCGGTGCGGCCACGCCGAGAATCGACAGCGCGTTGGCGACCGCGTGTTTCGAGGCGGCGACCAGTGCGAGTCGCGCGTCGCGGACGTCGGGATCGACGTCGTCGGCGAGCACCGGACACTCCCGGTAGAAGCCGTTGAACCGGTCGGCGAACTCGCGGGTGTAGGTCGCGATCTGGTGGGGCTCGAGGTCGTCGGCGGCCTCGTCGACGACCGCCGGGAACCGCGCGATCGTCTCGAGCAAGTCACGTTCGGCCTCGGTCTCGAGCAGGTCGGCGTCGAGGGCGTCGAGGGTCACTTCCTGCGCCGCGAGGTCGGTCTCGGGGTCGAGCCCGGCTGCTTCCAGGATTCCACAACAGCGCGCGTGGACGTACTGGACGTAGGGCGCGGACTGTGCCTCGAAGTCCAGCGCGCGGTCCCACTCGAAGGTGATCGCCTTCGTGGGCTGTTTGGAGACGATATCGTAGCGGACCGCGCCGATTCCGACCTGATGGGCGATGCGCTCGATGTCGGCCTCCGCTAGCTCGTCGTCGCGGATGCGGTCGTCCAGTCGGTCCTCAACCTCGTCGCGAGCGCGGTCGATCGCCTCGTCGAGCAGGTCGTCCAGATCGACGCCGGTTCCCCGTCGCGTGCTCATCTTCCCCTCGGGGAGGTTGACGTACGAGTAGAGCACCTGTCGGAGCTGGTCGGTCTCGTTGCCGAGCAACTCGAGGGTCGTCCGGACCTGTTTCGCCTGTAGCTTGTGGTCCTCGCCCAGCACCGTCACCGCGCGGTCGTACTCGTCGAACTTCCACTCGTGGTGGGCCAGATCGCGGGTGGCGTACAGCGAGGTGTCGTCCGCCCGCAGGAAGACGAGGTTCTTATCGATGCCGTGGTCCTCGAGCTCGAGCTGCCAGGCGTCTTCCTCGTAGACCGATTCGTCGAGTTCCTTGAGTCGTGCGACGAGGTCGTCGGTCGCACCCGAGCGCATGAACCGCGTCTCCTTGACGAACTCGTCGAACTCGGCGGGCAGGCGCGCGAGACACTCCGTCATGCCGCCCAGCACCTGATCGACGACTTCGCTGACCCGTTCGTAGGCCTCGTCGTCGCCCGCCTCGAGGCCCTGCATGATCGACTCGATCTCGGCCTCGGCGGCTTCGACCTCGTCCTCGGCGGCGTTCTCGAGGTAGGCGTTCCCCTTGCGGTAGTAGCGCACGAGGTCGTACTCGATGCGGTCGCGTTCGGGCTCGTCCTCGAGGTCGTCCTCGTCGAACGTCTCGTAGGCCCAGGCGAAGACGGCCATCTGCCGGCCGGCGTCGTTGACGTAGTAGTGGCGGTCGACGTCGTAGCCGGCGTACTCGAGCAGATTGCAGACGGCGTCGCCGATGATCGGGTTCCGGGCTCGGCCGACGTGGACCGGTCCCGTGGGGTTCGCGCTCGTGTGCTCGACGACGACCGACTCCTCGCGATCCGGCAGAGCGCCGTAGGTATCGCCGGTCGCCGCCTCGAGCGTCTCGGCGAAGTAGGCGTCGCTCGGCAGGAAGTTGAGGTAGGGACCCTGCGTTTGCACGTCCGACACGTAGGTCAGGTCGTCGGCGTCGATCTCGTCGGCGACCCGTCCGGCGACCTGTGGCGGCGGTGCGCCGGCCTCGCCGGCCAGTCGGAACGCCACGCTCGAGGCCAGGACGCTCTCGACGTCGTCCGGCGGCTCTTCGATCCCCAGATCGTCCGTGGGAAAGTCCAGCGTCGAGAGCGCCCCCTCGAGGGCGTCTTCGACCTCCGCGCGTAGGGAGAGGAACATACCCGCCCGTATTCAGGGCTCGAGTAAAGGAATGTCGGGTTTCGTCTCGGCGCGTCGTCTCGCCGAGCCGACTCGGAACCGAAACTGCAACGGGAACGCGGTCAGTCCGTCGTCCGATCAGTGAACGCCAACTCGCGGTCGGAGACGTCGAGTCGTTCCGACCCCTCCGGGAGTTCGGCCTGGACCTTCTCGATCAGGAGGTCGATCGCCATCCGGTTTGCCCCCTCGGGAATGATCACGTCGGCCCGCTTCTTCGTCGGCGCGACGAAGCGCTCGTGCATCGGTTTGACCGTCTCGAGGTACTGATCGATGACGCCCTCGAGGTCGCGCCCGCGCTCGATGACGTCGCGTTCGATCCGGCGGAGAATGCGGACGTCCGCGTCGGTCATGACGTACACCCGCAGGTCGAGGAGCTCTCGGATTTCCTCGTCGTGTAAGGCAAGAATTCCCTCGAGGACGATGATCTCAGAGGGCTCGACGGTGACGCGCTCGTCGGTACGGTTGTGCGCCTCGAAGTCGTACTGGGGCATCTCGATCGGCTGGCCTGACAACAGGGTCTCGAGTTGTTCCCGGAGCAGTTCCCACTCGAACGCGGACGGGTGATCGTAATTGACCGCCTGGCGTTCCTCGAACGCGAGGTGCGAGAGCTCCTCGTAGTAGTTGTCGATCGGAATCCGCGTGACCGCCTCGCCGACGGTCTCCGCGACCGTGCGTGCGACCGTCGTTTTCCCGGCTCCCGTGCCGCCGGCGATTCCCATGGCGAACGACGGTGTGCTCATCGTCCGAATCTGGGTCGGGTCGCTAATGAATCCCCTGATCCCGCGTCGACTCGATTCGACGATCCGTTTCGCTCCTCGAGTGCCACCGCTCACTCGAACGGGGCGGCGGCCTCGCGGAACCGCTCCTCGTGGACCGGGCGAAAGGTCTCGCTCGAGGCGTCGAACTCGCTCGGCGTCCAGAACCGGGCGTCCGTGGCGTCGCTGCCGGCCGTCGGCACCCCTTCAGCGTCGACCCGATCGGCGACGTAGTGGACCGTCACGACGTGTTTGCCCTCTCGGGGCGGCATCGCCGACGCGGCGAGGAGCTCGAGGTCGTCGGTACCGACGACGATGCCCGTCTCCTCTTCGAGTTCGCGGGCGGCCGCCGCCGCGGGCTCCTCGCCAGTCTCCACGTGGCCGCCGGGGATCGTCCACTCGCCGACGCCCGGGGGGACGCCGCGCTCGACGCAGAGCACGGCGTGCTCCCGACCGGATCGGTCGATCACGGCGACGCCGGCGCAGGGTACCGGGTTGTGCCAGACGATCGACGCGCAGTTCGGACACCGCACGCGCTCGCGGCCGTCGAACGTGATCGACTCGAGTCGGGTGCCACAGTCGGGGCAGAACGTCGGCGGTCGACTGACCATCTATCCGGGTTTTCGGACCGGACCGTTCAAAGCGTTTTGAATCCGCTTCCCGTCAGCGGCACGACGACGTCGTCGTCGTCGGCGACGACACCCTCCTCGCGGTACCGCTCGAGGGCCGCCGGGGCGACCGCACAGGTCGGCTCCACGTAGAATCCGTTGCGGTGGAGTCGGTCCAGCGCGGTCTCGATCGGGTCCCCACCGATCGCGATCGCGTCGCCGCCGGTTTCCTCGATCGCCTCGAGGATCTCGGTACCGCGGGCCGGTTCGGTGATCCGTATCCCGTCGGCGATGGCCGTCCCGTCGCCGTCTTCGTCGGTCGTCTCGCCGCCGATTGCCGCGACGATGGGCGCGTAGCCGGCCGCCTGCGCCCCGAGTAGGCGCGGCATTCCGTCGACGATTCCCGCCTCGTTCAACAGGGAGAATCCCCGGTACGCGCCGAGGAAGAGCGTCCCGTGACCCACGGGGAGGACGACGGCGTCGGGAACGGTCCACCCCTGCTGGGCGGCCACCTCGAATGCGAACGTCATGGTCCCGGCGTAGAACGCGGGGTTCCACGCGTGGCTGGCGTACCACCCCTCGCCCGTCTGGCGGGGCGCATCGCTGTCGCCGGCCGAGACGGAATCACCGTTCGAGCGCCCTTCGACGGCCCTGAGGCAGGCCGCGGTGACGTCTTCTCGAGTCCCCTCGATGCGAACGGGGCGCGCGTCGGCCCGCTGGATCGCCATCAGCTTCGACTGTTTGACGTCCGCCGGCACGTAGATGTCCGCCTCGAGCCCCGCGCGGGCCGCGTAGGTCGCGATCGATGCACCCGCGTTCCCGGAGGAGTCATCGATGACCTTCTCGACGCCGAGTTCGACCGCCCGCGAGAGGGTCGTCGTCGCGCCGCGGTCCTTGAACGACCCCGTCGGAAACACGTACTCGAGTTTGAACTGCGCGTCCCACTCGGGAGCCTCGACCATCGGCGTAAACCCCTCGTAGAACGTGACGTGTTGTTCGATCGGGAGGAACTCGAAGAAGGTCCACAGCCCCTCGCTCGTGTCCAGACTGTGCAGCGGGAGCGGATCGCCTTCCGGGTGAGGTCGCTCCGTAAACTCCAGACCGCGGCCGCACGCACAGCGCCACGGTTCGTCGGGACCGGCGTCGTAGCGGGTGCCACAGTCGGGACACGTGAGATCGGCCGGCATGGTCAGACGGTGTCGATGTCGGTTCCGACCGAGCAGACGTATTCGCCGGTCGCGACCTGCGGGAGTCGACGGATCCGCCAGAGGATGCCGTTGCCGTTGGCGGTGACGGTCGACTTCGGCTCGCCGAACGGCGTCGTCACCTCGAACAGCGTCTCGCCGCTCGCGACCCGCTCTCCCAACTCCTTTTGGAGGTCCACGAGGCCGCCGCTGGGAGCGCCGTATTGCTCGAAGCCGCTGGCCCGTACCTGGCGCTCCACGTCCGCGTCCTCATCGAGGTAGCCGTAGTACCGAAGGACGTTGAAGACGCCGTCGACCCCCTTCCGAATGCTCTCCTCGTCCCAGCCGACGGCCCCGCCGAGTTCGGGGTCGACGGTCGGGACCCCCTCGTTCGGCGCGGCGCGGGCCAACTGGCCGTCCGGCCCCTTCTGGTCGAGGATGTGCCCGCATCCGAAGACTCTCGCGAGTTCGAGACACTCGTCGTAGAGGCGGTGGCGCGTTCCGCATCGGACCCGGACCTCGTCGAGCATCCGGCTGGTCGACCCCTGGTGGAGATCGAGGATCACGTCGGCTCGGGTCGCGACGTCGAACGTCGCGGCGGCGATCCGCTCGCTCGAGGTCCCGTTCTCGTTGCCGGGATAGGCCCGGTTCATCTTCGTATCGTCGATCGGGTTGCGGTGTTCGGCCACCTGAAACGCGTGGTAGTTGACGATCCCGACGATCAAGATCGTGCCCGAGAGCTCGGCGGGATCGAGCCGGGGCACGAGGCGCTGGATCACGCCGACGCCGTTGAGTTCGTCGCCGTCACTGACCGCCTGTACGTAGAGCGTGTCTCCGGACGCCGCGCCGTTGATTACGGCGACCGGGAGCCCGAACGGGCTCCCGTCTCGCGTCTCGCCGACCTCGAGACGGCCCGTATCCATCTCGCCGGGCCCCGCGCTCGCGGTTCCGAGCGTCGTCGTCATATGTTCCTCACGATGGATCCGTTCGCCTTTAGCCTATCCTTTGATCTCGAGCGACGATCACCCGGTGAGGACGGCCCGGAGCGCGAACCGGAGGTTCTCCCGCCGTTCCATCACCCGACGGTAGAAGTAGGACTTCCAGCGCTCGCCGTAGGGGACGTACTGCCAGACCTCGTACTCGTCGGCCAACTCGTACTGGGCGTCCTCGCGGACGCCCATCAGCATCTGTACCTCGAACGCGGTACCGTAGCGCTCGTGGAGCGCCGTCGCGTACTCGAGCATCGCCGGATCGTGGCTCCCCACCGCGATCCCGCCGTCGTAGCGTTCGAACGCGTACTCGAGCAGGTCTCGGTACTCCCGATCGATTCGCTCTCCGTCCGCGTACGCGACGTCGGCCGGCGGATCGTACGCGCCCTTGACGAACCTCACCTTCCCGGGAACGTCTGCGAGGCGCCGCGCGTCCGCTCGAGTCCGCTTGAGGTTCGCCTGGACGCAGACGCCGACGCCACCTCCCCGCTCGCGAGCGACCGTCTCGAAGGCGTCCAGCGTCGCGTCGGTCGTCGTGTGGTCCTCCATGTCGATCCAGACGAAGACGCCGCGTTCGGCCGCCGCGTCGACGATCGCCGTTAGCTCGGTGCGGAAGACGTCCTCGCCGATATCCAATCCGAGTTGCGATGGCTTGACCGAAATGCAGGCCTCGAGCCTCGAGCCGGCGATGTCGGCGACGAGTCGGCGGTACTCGGCGGCGTCGGCCGCGACGGGATCGCGCTCGTCGTAGTGTTCGCCCAGCAGATTGACGACGGCCTTCACGTCGCGCTCGTTGAGTTGACGGACGTGCTCGAGCGCTTCCGCAGGAGACTCCCCCGCGACGAATCGGTTCGCGATGGGCGGGATCATAACAGAACGTCTAGTGGCGACGCGTAAGGGTGTTCCTCCGTTTCTCGGCGCGTTTCGACGGAGTAGCACGGGTCGTTCGACGGAGAGCGAGTCGCCGTTCGACGGTGACCGATCCGTCCCCCGTCCCTACGCGTCGTCGTCAGGTTCGTCGACGGAGAGTTTGTGGCCCGTTTCTCGACCGTGTTCCCGAATCACTTCCGCGGATTTTTCCCCGTCCCTCGTTACTTCCGTCGAGAAGTTGCACTCGTCACACACGATACGAACGGTCCGTACGTTTTGCTCGGGGGCCATTATACGCAGATCTCTGCTGATTCGTCCTGCTGGTCGTGTCTCGCTCGGAGCGACGGCTCGGTTCCGTTTGTCGTGGGTGTGTTATCTTCGATCATCTGTCTCAGCGGTGGGAAGCACGGATCCACTGCGATGCGTTCCGCGTGACCGCGACGGTGAGAGATGGCGGTACGTTCCGCGAGAGACCGAAAGTCCGGTTCGAGCGGCACCGTCACCGTCGGGACGCGAACACACGTGCTGAATCGTTGTTCCGTATGCTGAGGAGGTGCACCGCACTCTTAAATCTACGTATATATTAAACAGATCGATACTTTTGCCGACGAAGGAGACGTCCCCTCTCCGGAACGACGATTCGAGATCGGCTGTCAGACGAAGGAAACGCTCGGACGAGGGAGTCGCGGTCCAATCTCACCCCCCGTGGCCGGGATAGTCCCGCTCGAACCGGTCCTCGATTTCCGCCTCGTCGAACTGCACGATCACCGGTCGACCGTGCGGACAGGAGTAGGGATTCTCGCAGTCGTCGAGCGCGGACAGCAGATCGACGACCGAGCCCTCCGTCAGCGAGGTGTTCCCCGTGATCGACGGATAACACGCCAGATCCCCGAGGAACTCGTCGGCCAGCGCGTCGACGGTCTCGGCGCCCGCCTCGCGGTCGCCCGCGACGAACGACGCGAGGACGTCCCGCAACCGATCCGGCTCGAGCGTCTCCTCGAGCACCGCGGGGACGGTCGTCACCGCGACCGTCCGTTCGTCGACTCGGTCCGCGTAAAAGCCCAGGCGAGAGAGGGCCTCTCGGTAGTGTTCGAACGCCTCGGCCTCGGCGGCCGTCAGCTCGAGTTCCGCGGGCTCCGCGAGCGCCTGCGCGGTCGGGTCGTCGGCGAAGGCCGCCTGCAGGCGCTCGTAGTTGACCCGCTCGTCGGCGGCGTGCTGGTCGATCAAGACGAGTCCGTCGGCCGTCTCGCAGACCAGGTAGGTGTCGCGGAGCTGGCCGAGCAGTCGCAGCGACGGCAGCGAATCGAACTCGGATCGTTCCCCCGTCGCGGCCTCGCCGGCCAGCGTCCGCTGTTCGGTCGCGGCGTCGAATTTGCGTCCGGCGTCGGAATCGGCGCGGCGGCCTCGTTCCGTGCTCGAGCCGCTTTCCGTCTCCGTCGAGCCGGCCGCACCGTCACCGTCCGCGTCGGAGACCGGATCCGCGCTCGATTCCCTCACGTCCGTCGCATCCGTCGCTGGGTCGTTCCGCGGCGTCGCCGTCGGCCGATTGGCCGCCGCCGAGCCCTCCTCGGTCGGTGACTGCGAATCAGTCCCCGAATCCGCGCTCGAAGTCGCGGACGCGTCGGTCGACGGCGCATCGCCCGTCGCAGCGTCCGCCCCGTCGGCAGCCGAATTCCCCGGTTCGTTCCCGCCGTCGCCCGATCCGTCGGACGGCTTCGCGGCCTCCGTGGTGCGCTCGAGCGTCGCGGTCTCGTGGCCGTCCGGGTCGGGTTCGGTTCCGCGATCGCTGCCGGGTTCGACCCGCGCCTCGCCCGGGGCCGACCGACCGCGGGGCGCGCCCGACCGGAGCAGGCCGTGCTCGAGCAGCGCCGACTCCACGGCGGCGTCGACCTGCCGGCGGACCGCGTCGTCGTCGTCGAAGCGCACCTCCCGCTTTCTGGGGTGGACGTTCACGTCGACCGCGTCGCCGGGCACCGCCAGAAAGAGGGTGACGAAGGGGTAGCGGTCGCCGCCCAGTTGCGTGCCGTAGGCACCCATGATCCCCTCGCGGACGGCGTCGGCGGTCACCGCCCGGCCGTTGACGTACGTCGCGAGGTAATCCCGACTCGAGCGGTTCGTTTCGGGATGGGAAACGAGGCCGGAGACCGATTCCAGGGGGCCCGGCGGAAGCTCGTCGCCGCCGGCCTCGACGGGGATCATCGACGAGGCGACTTCGCGACCGTAAACCGAGAGGACGGTGGCCTGCAGGTCACCCTGCCCGGTCGTCGAGAACACCTCGCGGCCGTCGTGGGTCAGCGTGACCGCCACGCCCGGGTTCGCGAGCGCGTAGCGCGTGACGACGCGGTTGACGTGGGCGAACTCCGTCGCCGTCGTCTTGAGGAACTTCCGGCGGGCCGGCGTGTTGTAAAACAGGTCCGCGATTTCGACCGTCGTTCCCTCGGGACAGCCCGTCGGCTCGACCGAGACCACGTCGCCGCCCTCGGAGACGAGTTCCGTTCCCGCGCCGTTCGCCCCGCGGGGTCGCGAGCGGATAGTCAGTCGCGACACCGACCCGATCGTGTGCAACGCTTCACCGCGGAAGCCGAGCGTGGCGACGCCCGACTCGAGGTCCTCGAGCCCGTCGATCTTGCTCGTCGTGTGCTCGCGGACGGCCGCGCGGACGTCCGCCTCGGACATCCCCGCTCCGTCGTCGGCGACGCGAATCAGCTCCGTGCCGCCCTCCTCGACGGTGACGTCGACGCTCGAGGCGTCGGCGTCGAGGCTGTTCTCCACGAGTTCCTTGACGGCGCTGGCGGGGCGCTCGACGACCTCGCCGGCGGCGATGCGGGCGACGGTGTCCTCGTCTAACTGGTGGATATCCGTGTCGTCCTGGGGGTGGGTACTCTCGTCACTCATGTTGATGTGGCGTCGGCGCGGCGATCGGTTCCGACGCGTCCGCTGTGTTGGATACAGGTAGTGACGGCGGCTGGTTAGGTCTTCCGTCCCGCGGGGCGCCGTCAGTCCTCGAGCCCGAGGTCCTGCGACATCGAATTCCCCGCCCGCGGCACGCCCTTGACCGTCACGGTTTCGCCGTTCATGAACGAGGCGGCGGGACTCGAGAGGAACTGGGCGACGTCGGCGATGTCCTCCCCGTAGCCGATGCGGCGGTCGGTCTCTTCGCGGGGCGGCATGTCCTCGCTGTCGATCCCCAGCGTCTCGGCGACGCCGGGCGTCTGGATGAGTCCCGGGGCGATACAGTTGACGCGGATGCCGTCCTCGGCCCACTCGACGGCGAGCGTCTCGGTCAGCCGGATGATCGCCGCCTTCGACGCGCCGTAGTGGCTCTCTCCGGGGGCCGCGTGCTGGCCGTTCACGCTCGAGAGGTTGATGATGACGCCGCCGTCGCCCTCTCGCATGACTTCCCCCGCGAGCTGCGTACAGTGGACCGTGCTGTTGAGGTTGAGGTCGACGATGGTCTGCCAGCCGTTGGCCGAGATGTCCTCGAACGCCGCGACGAACTCGCCGCCGGCGTTGTTGACGAGGATATCGATATCGCCGAACTCCTCGACCGTTTCGTCGACGAGATTCTGGACCTGGTCGCGCTCGCGGACGTTACACTCGACGGCGAGCGCCTCGCCCGCGTCGTCGGCCTCGTTAATTCCATCTGCAACCGGCCCCACGCGGTCCATCGACCGCGAGCAGATCGAGACGTTCGCGCCGCCGGCCGCGAGCGTCTCCGCGATCGACTGCCCGATTCCCTGGCTCGCGCCGGTGACGATGGCGGTCTTCCCTGCCACGTCGAAGTCTGCTTCGTGCATCGTGCTAACGACTGTCCTATCGGCTCAAAACGGTTCCGATGGCGCTCGAGTAGCGGCGTTTCCGCAATCGATCGACACCCGTCGGGTCGCCGGCGGACGGCGAGTGCCGGCGCCGCGCTTTTCGTGACCACAGTCCTCCGTCCGATATGGACACGCGACGGATCCGCTCCGTCGCTCGAGACGTGGTCGTCGTGGTCCGCGAGCAAAACGTGGCGTTCATGGCGGGCAGTATCGCCCACGCGGCGTTCCTCTCCCTGCTCCCGCTCTTGCTCCTCCTGTTGATCGTCGTGGGTGCGGTGGGCAACGAGTATCTGACCGACCAGGTCGTGCGGATGGCCCGCGATCACCTCAGCCCCGCCGGACGGGGGATCGTCTACGAGGCGCTGACCCACGCCTCGGAGCGCGCGGGCGCGTCCCTCATCGGGGTCGCCTCGCTGCTGTGGGGCATGGTGCGCATCTTTCGCGGACTGGATACCGCGTTCGACGAACTGTACGGGAAGACCGAGAGTTCGCTCCGCGAGCAACTCGTCGACGGTCTCGTCGTCGCCGTCGTCGTCGTGATCGCCACGGTCGGGACCAGTCTCGCGACGGCCACGCTGGCGGCGGTCGACCACCCCGTCGTGGTCGGACTGACTCCGATCGTGTTGTTCGGGGGACTCGTCGTCGCGTTCTTTCCCATTTACTACGTCTTCCCGGATCTGGACGTCTCGGCACGTGAGGCCATGCCCGGAACCGTCATCGCCGCCGCGGGCTGGGTCGTCCTCGAGATCGTCTTCGGGATCTACGCGGACTTCGTCAACACCGTCGGAACCTACGACACGTTCGGCGCGGTCATCCTCCTGCTCGTCTGGCTCTACGGCACCGCGTTCGTTCTGCTGGTCGGCGCGGCGGTGAACGTCGTGATCGGCGAGTCCCACCCGGACGGAAGCGCCAGTCCCAGCGACGGGCGGGACGCGGCCGGCTCCGTCCGCGGGTAGCCGACGACGAGAGCGGCGACCCCCTTCCACACTCCAAACGTCGTCGGTCGGAGACCGGAACCCGGTCGGCCCGATGGATGTCGGAATCTATAGCCATCCTGCGCCGAGAGTTCGAATCGAAAATGTCGTGGTATCTCCTCCTCGTCGCGGGCCTGTTCGAAATCTGCTGGGCGATCGGCCTCCAGTACTCCGACGGACTCTCGAAGCCGATTCCGACGGCCGCCACCGTCGTCGCCCTCGTCATTAGTATGGTGTTACTGGCGCGGGCCGTCGAAGACCTCCCCGTGGGCACGGCCTACGCGGTCTGGACCGGTATCGGGGCCGTCGGAACGGCCTCGCTCGGAATCGCCCTGTTCGACGAGCCGGCCACCCTCGCTCGGATCGCGTTCATCGGCGTCATCGTCGTCGGGATCGTCGGTCTTCACCTCGTCTCCGGCGGGCACTGACTCGAGACCGCTCACTCCTCGAGTCGCTCCTGTAACTCCTGGACTTTCGAGACGAGTTCGATCGGCGGCGTCGTGTTCACGTCGATCGACTCGAGGTCCTCGAGGACGGCTTCGGTGTCGGGATCGATCGGTCGGGTGTCGGAGTCGCCTGCCAACGATTCGGTGTCAGAATCGGTCTCCATCGGACCGCCGTCGGTCGATGCCGCCTGTGCCTGCGCCCGGCCCTGCTCTCCCTGCGTTTGCATCGTTCCGCTCCCCAGATCGAAGACCGCTTGGACGGAGTCGCTCGAGGGGCCGCCTTTCGCCTCGATGGCCTTCTCCTCGCGCAGTCGCTCGAGGACGTCCCTCGAGCGGTCGACGACGGGGTCGGGGACGCCGGCGAGGTCGGCGACGTGAATCCCGTAGGAGCGGTCGGTCGGGCCGTCGCGGACGGTCCGGAGGAAGGTCACCTCGCCGTCGCGTTCGTCCGCCGCGACGTGAACGTTGGCGACGCGGGGAAGGTTCTCGGCGAGTCCGGTCAGTTCGTGGTAGTGGGTCGCAAAGAGGGTCTTGGCCTGCACCTCGTTGTGCAGGTACTCAGTCGCCGCCCACGCGATCGAGATGCCGTCGTAGGTCGCGGTGCCCCGTCCGACCTCGTCTAAAATGACCAGCGACTCCTCGGTCGCCGTGTGGAGGATGTTCGAGAGCTCGCTCATCTCGACCATGAACGTCGAGCGGCCCTGCGCGAGTTCGTCCAGCGCGCCGACGCGGGTGAAGATGCCGTCGACCAGCCCGATCTCGGCCTCCTTCGCCGGAACGAAGCTCCCGATCTGGGCCAGCAAGACGATACAGGCGACCTGACGCATGTACGTCGATTTTCCCGACATGTTGGGTCCGGTCACCACGAGAAACCCCCGCTCCTCGTCCAGGTGCACGTTATTGGGAACGAACTCCGTCGTCTGCTCGACGACGGGATGACGGCCCTGCTCGATCTCGAGTCGGTCACCCTGGTGCAACTCCGGCTGAACCCAGCGGTTCTCCGCCGCGTGGGTCGCCAGACTCGCGAGCGCGTCGACCGTCGCCAGCGCCCGCCCCACGTCCTGCAGCAGTTCGGCCCGCGTGGCGACCTCGTCGCGGAGTTCCTCGAAGAGTTCGTACTCGAGGTCGCCGCGTCGCTCCTCGAGTCGGAGGATCTCGCGCTCCTTTTCCTCGAGTTCGTCGGTCGTAAAGCGCTTCGAGTTCTTGAGCGTCTTGATCTCCTCGTAGTGATCCGGGACGCCGTCGGCGGCGGACTTGCCGACCTGGATGTAGTAGCCGTCGGTCCTGTTCCGGTCGACGGTCACGTGACTCAGGCCGTACTGACGCTTCTCGCGGTCGGCGAGCGTGTCGAGCCACTCCTTGATCGCCTCGTGGCGTTCGATCACCTCGTCGAGTTCGTCGTCGTACCCACGCCGGAGGAGTTCGCCCTGCGTCACCGTCGACGGCGGCTCGTCGGCGATGGCCTCCGCAAGCGTTTCGCGCAACTCGCGGGCGGCGTCGCGATCCGGCCGGTCGACGATCTCCGAGAGGGGTGAGTCGGCCAGATCCGGGTTCGACGCGACGGCGTCGGCCAGCGCGGGCAGGACCGCGAGCGTCTCCCGGACCGCGAGGAGGTCCCGCGCGTCCGCACTGCCGTGGGTCGCCTTCGAGGCGAGGCGGGCAAGATCGTATGCCTCACTCAGCGTGTCCTGCAATTCGTCGCGGGCCAGCGCCGCCGTCGAGAGCGCGGCCACGCTCTCCTGTCGTCGCTCGAGGGTCTCGAGCGAGCGCCGGGGCCGCTGGAGCCACTCCTTGAGCAGGCGGCCGCCGGCGCTGGTCTCGGTGTGATCGATCGTCGCGAACAGCGACCCGTCACGCTTCCCTTGTCTCGAAGTGGCGGAGCCACTTCGATGACTCGTCGAAGTCCCATCGGGACTTCGAGACATGGTCTCGGTCAGCTCGAGGTTGCGCTGCGTGGTCGCGTCGAGCGTGACGTGATCGTCGCCGTGGTGGGCCTGGATCCGGGTCATCGAGGCGAGCACGCCCGCGCCGGTCTCCTCGACGTAGGAGAGGATCGCACCGGCGGCCGCGACGGTCGGATCCGCGACCGACAGCCGGTCGACGGTTTCGGCGCCGAACTGCTCGCGAACCGCGTGATCCGCCCGCTTCGGCGCGAACGCTTCGGTTTCGTGGAGGGTCAGCGTCGCGTCGGTCCGGTCGCTGACGGCGTTCAGCAGGTCGTCGTCGGCTCGCGCCTCGGGTCCCGGCAGTACTTCGACCGGATCGAAACGGTACAGCTCCGTCAGCGCGTCGTCGATGTCGGCGGCGTCGGCGACGAGGAATCGTCCGGTCGTCACGTCGGCGAAAGCGAGGCCGTAGCTCGAATCGGTCGTCGAACCGCCGCTCGAGCCGCCGGCGCTCCCGCTGCCGTCGACGACCGCCGCGAGATACTGGGCGTCGGCGTCGCTGGTCTCGAGCAGGGTGCCGGGCGTCACGACGCGAACGACTTCGCGCGCGTGGCCGGAGTCGGTCTCGTACTGGTCGGCGACGGCGACGCGGTAGCCGCGTTCGACGAGGGCCTTGAGGTAGGGGGTGAGATCGTCGATCGGCACGCCGGCCATGGGGTACGACGAGCCGTGGGAGGACTTCTGGGAGACTTTGAGGTCGAGTTCTTCGCTGACGATCTCGGCGTCCTCGCCGAAGAACTCGTAGAAATCGCCACACTGCATCGTCAGTAGTTCGGCGTCGGTCTCCTCTTTCAACGAGAAGAACTCTCCGACGATCCCCGTCGCCTCGGTCATATCCGGAGACTGTCCTTCCATCGCAAAAACCCTGCGGGATCCGCGGTGAAAGTGGTCGGGTCGCGACCGATTACACCGTCTCCTAGAGACCGAGTGACCTCGAGAACCAGCGGCTCACCGAAATACGCCGAATCAGTGTCTCGGAAACGTCGGCCGGAGGCCGACGCCGAATCCATCCGGTGTGGTGGACGTGGTAGGTGGGTGATCGGAATCGTCGGATGGATGCTGTCACGGTGAGACGATATCCGATCCGTAGCGAGGGGGCGGTGATGTCTCGGGAAGTTCGGACGGTTCGGCTGGCAACGACTGGATCCGCTCCGCCTCGCCACACAGGCTCTTCGGGGCTGCTGTGTATACTTATTAGGCAGTTAAAGCGATACCGGCGGGTACAACGGGTGCGTCGGCCCGGGTCGCTCGGCCGCGTGCAGCGACGATCTATCTGCGGACGACACCGGTGCACTCGAAGGGACGGTCCACACGCTCGGTCCGACGACGAGACGGGTCAGTACAACGTCCCGCCGAGGGGAACGTCGTCGTCCGGCGACACCAGTACGGGATACCCCTCCTCGCTGGGGACGCCGACGGTCAGCGCCTCGGATTTGAAGCCCGCGATCCGGACCGAACCGAGGTTCGTCGCACAGAGCACTCGTCGACCGACGAGGTCCGCGGCGTCGTAGTGGTGGTCCAGTTGGCCGGCGGACTGGATCTCCCTCTCGCCGAGGTCGATCCGGAGTTTGGTCATCTTCGGCTTCTCGGCTTCGGGGAACGGTTCGGCCTCGATCACCTCGCCGACTTCGATGTCGACGTCGAATGGACTCTCGACCATGGGCAGTGGTAGCGGTGCCACCGAAAATTAGGTACCGGTCTCGAGTCGACTCCGCCGGCACGGGGTATATGACGCGCTCCGTGGTAGCGTGATGGCACCTCTGGTCATGATAACACCTCGCGCACATCGCGTGCTGGTCCCGATTGATGTCCTCGAGGGCCAGACCGTTCCGGCGACGATCGTCGACGCGTTCGCGTCGATCCCGGTCGTTCTGCTCGGCTATCGCGAAATCCCCGACCAGACCGGACCGGATCAGGCGCGCGACCAGTACGGTGACCGCATGCGGGCCGAACTCGCGGAGCGCAGGACGGTGTTCGAGGATGCCGGCTGCGACGTCACGACCCGGTTGGCGTTCACCCACGATCGATTGCAAACGTTCGAACGCGTCGCCGTCGACGAGTCGTGTGACGCCGTCCTGGTGCTCAACCCGGCACCGATCCTCGAGACGATGCTCGTCGCGATTCGAAGCGACGTCAACGTCGAACACATCGCCCGACTGCTCGAGACGATTCTCGAGGGAACGGACCTCGAGCTAACGCTCTTTCACGTCGTCTCGGACGAAGCGAGGCGAGACGAGGGCGTGGAACTGCTCGAGACGGCGCGTTCGGAACTGCTAGCTACCGGGATCGACGAGGACCGGATCGACAGCACGGTCGTCGTCGACGACTCGCCGACGGCGGCCATCCTCGAGGCCGCGGCCGATCACGACCTCATCGTCGCGGGCGAGAGTCGACCGTCGATCCGTCGGTTCGTCTTTCGGGACCGTGCCGAACGGTTGGCCCGGCGGACGGTCGATCCGGTCCTCGTCATTCGGGGGGAGTACCTCGAGTCGGAGAGCGACGAGGAGACGGCGAACGGCGAGGCCGACGGCTGAGAAGTCACCGAACGGGCGTCACCCGCCGCGTTTTCGGTACCAGACGCGGGCGCCGATCGGAGACTCGTCCGCCGCGGGGTCCAGTCTGCGCAGGACCAGATCCCGGATCGCGACCGTCACGACGAGTTCGATCACGTCCCCATCGTCTGTCGCCACCTCGAAGACGCAGCGGCCGTCCCGCTCGTCGATAGCCTCGATGGTCCCGACGGACCACCGCTCGAGGTCGTGAGTCGGCCGTCGTGCGTGGATCCTGTCGTGGGGCATACGAGAGTGAAGGCGCGCCGCGACGGTGAGTGTGGCGGGCCGGCAGTCGATCCGGTGCAGTTGGGGCCGTCAGTAGTCCCCGAGCACGCCGAGGCGTCTCGCCCGGCGGGTCGCGTACTGGAAGACCGCGTAGCCGAACGCGAAGTAGCCGACGGCGACCCCGAGCAGAATCGCGAGGTCGGCCGGCGGGAACTCCCAGAGCCGGACGCCGTCGATCATCGTCCGCTGGAGGAGCGCGCTGCCCTGGGCGAGCGGGAGCCATCGCAGCCAGCCCAGGTCGAACGCGGGTGCGGAGATCAGGACGATAAAGCCGAACTGGAGCAGGTTGAGCCAGTTACCGATCTGTTTGTAGAGGACGGTGACCCCGCCGGCCGCGAGCCCGAGACCGAGCACCGAGACGATGCTGAGCGTCGCGACGACGACGATCGTTCCCAGGTTCAACTCGAGGCCCGTCCCGGTGACGACGAGCATCACCGCGAGCAGTATCGTCGCGGTGACGAACGACCGGACGATCTTCGCGAGGCCTTTCAACAGCGCGACGGGTGCGAACCCGAACGGCGACATCACGTGTCGCTCGAGGGTCCCCCACTGCACTTCGCTCCCGATGTCGTTCGATATCGAGGAGTACGCGCCGACGGACAGCGACCACAGGAAGTAGCCGACGATGATCCCCTCGATCGAGTCGGTGAGCGCCTGCCCGGCGACCATCCGTCCACCGTAGAACAGCAGCCCGAAGAAGAACACCGAGATGACGAGCCCGCCGACGGCGTTCGCGGGATAGCGGACGAAGATCAGGTACTCGCGGTAGAGCACGGCCCGCGCGAGGTGCCGGTAGCCGGCCGGCCGCGGCGTCTCGACGGCGTCGGGCCCGTCCCCGATCATCGGACACCCCGGTCGGCCGTCGTCAGGTCGACGAAGACGTCCTCGAGGTCCGGTTCGACCGTCCGGACGCGCTCGAGCGTTACGTCGTTGCGCCGGAGGAGCGCCAGCAGCTCGTACAGGCCGTCGCTGTCGGTCGCGACCTCGATCCGAGGGCTGGGACCGTCAGACTCGACGCTCATCGCGTCGAACCGTCGTCGCAGGGTCGACACGACTGCGGCGTCGAGATCACCGCTCGTGATCCGAACGCGGTGTCGATCCGCGTCGGAGAGGAGCGCCTCGACCGTGTCGTCCGCGATGATCTCACCCTCGGACATGATGAGGACGCGGTCACAGACCGTCTCGACGACGTCCATGTCGTGGCTGCTGAGGACGACGGTGAGGGCTTCCTCCTCGGCGAGACGCCGCAGTTCCCGCTGGAGCGTCCGCGAACTCTCGACGTCCAGCCCCAGCGTGGGTTCGTCGAGAAAGACGACCGACGCGCCGCCGGCGAGGACGCTCGCCAGCGACACTTTCTGTTTCATCCCGCGGGACAGTTCGCGGACGGGAACGTCCGCTTTCTCCGAGAGACCGAGCTTCGCCAGCAGCCGGTCGTGGCGGTCGCGGACCGAGTTCGGGTCGACGCCGCTGATCGTGGCGAAGTATCGGAGGTTCTCGCGGACCGTCAGTCGCCAGTAATCGTTGCGCGCCCCCTCCAGCATCGCGTCGACGGAGCCGTACGCCTCCCGCGGCCGCTCGTAGAGGTCGACGCCACGGATGCGGACGGTTCCGGCGTCCGGGACGATCATGCCGAGAATCGATTTGATGAGCGTCGTCTTCCCGGCGCCGTTCGGTCCCAGCAGCCCCACGATCGATCCGGTCTCGACGTCGACGCTGACGTCGTTCACGGCGGTAACTGCCGCGTCTCCCTCACCGAACCGCTTGGACAGACCGGTCACCGAAACGGCGATATCGCGGTCGTCCGTCGCCGACGACTCGAGGCTGTCCGGGCGAGTGTCGGCGGCCGTGGTCCCTTCGTCGCGATCGGTAGCCGAGGCTGCGACGCTGTCGACGGAATCCACAGCTGGCCCCTCACCGACCGACGCCGTGGCCTCCTCACCGCTCGCGGTCCGACCGTTTTCTCGCGCGGTCACAGTGCTGTTTTAAGTACCCGAGCTACAAAAGCGGGAGGTCACTGCCGCGGGGGAGCCGAACGCGGGTCGTTCGTTCGCAGTCGGGCGGTAGGCGCGTCTCGAGCGTGCGACCAGCGCTCGCCGACGCCCCGGATCCGGTTTCCGAACTGCGAACCTCGGTTCTCAGGTGGCGTCCGACGGTCGATCATCACGTTCCACCGCGTCGTCACGTTCCTCGAAGCGTCGGACGACGAGCACCGGCCCGACCGATCCGGACGCGACGCGTTCGGCTTCTTCGCCGAAGATGAGCGAGCGGAGCGACGGTGCCCGTTCGCCCATGACGATGGCATCGTGGCCGGCCGCGGCATCGATGAGCGCCTCGAACGGCGGCTCGTCGACCGCGAGTTCGGTCGCGACGTCGATGCCGCGCTCGGAGAGGATCCCGGCGGCCGCCTCGAGCGATTCCCGGCCGCTCGCTTCGTCGTCGGTCGCGAGAAAGAGCGTGACGCCGATTTCGCGGTCGTCGATCAGTTCGGCGACGAACGTGCAGATCCGTTCGGTCGCGACGTCGCCCGTCAGCGTCACGAGGAGGCGGTCGACCGGGCCGGTTACGCCCGTGATGGCGTAGGCGTCCGCCGCCGTCTCCGCGGCGACCCGATCGATCGTTTGTTCTCGGTCGTGGGTGAACACGAGACGGTGATCGGCGCTCCCGCCGGCCGCCTCGAACTCGGTCACGAGGTCGTCGAGAGCGGCTGTCGCACGGTCTTCGTACTGGAGTCGCGCCTGGTCCGGCGGCGTCTGCTCGGGCAAAACGTGGTAACCGAGGACGGTCACGTCGATCGACTCGAGCAGCGTCGGCAGCCCGGCTGAGACCGATTCGCCCTCCAGTATCGCAAGCGGGACGAGGACTCGCGTCATTGGAGCACCCCCTTCAGGGTCACGTCGCGGGCGTAGTAGGCGTACCACCCCGCGGTTGCGATCATGATCGCGAGGCCGATGAGCTGTGATTCGCGTTGCATGAAGCCGATCAGGGCGAAACTGGCGAGCGCGCCGAGTATCGGGACGACGGGGTAGCCGGGGACCCGGAAGTCGGGGTCGTACCACTCCGGTTCGTTTCGGCGCAGGGCGAGCAGGGCCACGCAGATCAGCCCGTACATGACCAGGTGCAGGAAGGAGGCGACCTCCGCGAGCAGTTCCACGCGACCGGTCGCGACCAGCACGAGGATCGGCCCCCCGGCCATCCCCAACGCGACGTGTGGCGTGCCGTAGCGAAGGTTGATGTGGCTCGCTCGGCGCGGTAACAGCGCGTCCTTCGAAACGGCGTAGATGGCTCGAGAGGTGCTGAGAACCGACGCGTTGGCGCTCGACATCGTCGCGAGCAGCCCGCCGAAGACGATCGCGAACGCGCCAGCAGCGCCCAGATAGTGCCGACCGACTTCCACCATCGCCGTCTCGCCGAACTCCGAGAGCTGTTCGCTTCCGAACGCGCTCGTCGCGATGAAGATCGTCGCCACGTAGAGCACGCCGACGACGAGGACGGAGCCGACCATCGCCAGCGGCAGGTTCCGACCGGGATTTTTCATCTCCCCGGCGACGGTCGCCACCTGCGCGAAGCCGAGATACGAGGTGAAGACGAGCGCCGCCGTCGTCAGTACGGGAACCGTTCCGAACGGTGCGAACTGTTCGGGCGCGGACGGCTCGCCGACGAGTCCCACCGCGTCGAGTCCGCCGTACCCGAGGAAGCACACCAGAATCGACAGCAACAGCGCGACGATACCGTTTTGCAGCTTCGCCGCGTTTTCCGTCCCCGTGACGTTCAGTACGGTAAAGCCCGCGCCGAACAACAGCGCCAGCGGGATAACGAGCCCGTCGCCGACCGCAACGCCGAGTTCGGCGAGCGTATCGACGGCGTAGTAGCCGAAGCCGACGAGGTAAAACGCCGTCGCGAACACCAGCCCGAACCACAGCGAGAGGCCGACGACGGTCCCGGCGAGCGTGCCCAGCGCGCGGGAAATATAGTAGTAGCCGCCCCCGCTTTTCGGCATCGCCGTCGCGAGTTCGGAGGTCGGCAGCGCGACCAGCAACGCGACGAGCGCGCCGATGGCGAACGACGCCGCCGCCGCGGGACCGGCCTCTCCGGCCGCCAGCCCCGGAAAGACGAAAATGCCGGCACCGATCATCGTCCCGATCCCGATGGCGAGGCCGCCGGAGAGCCCGAGCGTCCGCTCGAGTTCGGCGTCGTCCGTGATCGTCGCCTCGTCGGTCTCGATCGTCGCCTCGAGCCGTGGCGACTCGCCCTCGACGTTGGTTCCACCAGTCGGCGACGTGTCACCCATAGCGGGAGAGAGTCCAGCTGGCCGTATATTTCTGCTGTTGAACGAGGGTCCAGATCGACGTTTCGGCCCCCAGCCGCCGACGCCCGGCGGCGGCCGGTTCCGCGGTCAATCAACGAGCTCGTCGGCTAACAATCGCAGGCTCTCGTCGTCCTCGCCGGCCGCGTCCGGAACCGCGAGCATGACCTCCTCGATCCCGACGTCGGCGTACGCCGCGAGTCGGTCGCGCACTTCCGCCGGCGTCCCCGTCGGAGCCGTCTCGAGGTACGCCGAGAGGAAGAACTCGCGGGGCTCGCTCGGCTCGTCGGGGAGCATCTCGTCGGCGAACGCCTCGCGCTTTTCGGTCGCCGCCTCGGTCGTCTCGTCGACGAAGACGAACAGTTCGGCGGATTTCCGGATCGCTTCGTACCGATTCTCGCTCTCGCAGTGCTCGCGCAGTACGTCGAGCTTCTCGGCGAAGCCCTCGGGCTCGAGCGTCCCGTAGTTCCAGCCGTCGGCGAGTTCGGCGGCGTATCGCAGCGTGAACTGTTCGCCGCCGCCGCCGATCCAGATCGGCGGGTGGGGATCCTGCACGGGCTGGGGCTCGCAGAAGGCGTCCTCGAGGTCGATCTCGAGGTGCTCGCCCCGGTGACTGTACGTCTCGTTCGTCCAGAGTCCCTGCAGGATCTCGACGGTCTCGGCGAGCCGGCGGAGCCGTTCGGCCGGCGGCTCCCGAAACTCGTAGCCGAAGCGGTCGTACTCGGCTTCGTACCAGCCCCCGCCCAGCCCCAGCTCGAGCCGGCCGTCGCTCACCCGATCGACCGTCGCCGCCATCTTCGCGAGCAGTGCCGGATGGCGGTAGGATTGGCTGGTCACGAGCGTCCCGAGTCGGACTCGGTCCGTCGCCTCGGCGACCGCGCTCAGCGTCGTCCAGCACTCGAGCGTGTTCCGGCGCGGATCGCCGATCCACGACTGGAAGTGATCCTCGAGCCAGACCGCGTCGTAGCCGAGCGATTCGGCCTCGAGCGCGGCGTCACGAACCGCGTCGATACCGGTGCCGTACTGCGGGAGGATGTAGCCGACCTCGAGGTCAGCGACGTCAAAATCGGTGGCGCTCATTCGGCCACCTCCCGATCGAGTGCCAGCGTCCGATCGGCGAGCGTCTCGGGGTCGGCGGCGACGAGTTTGACGAGCGCCTCCTTCCCGACCTCGCCGCGGTCGACGACGGCCGCGGGCGGTTCGTCGCGGTCCGTGAAGGCCTGCCGGGCACCCCATCCCATCGTGCGTCCTTCGGTTTCGCTGATTTCGTCCGGTTGCGCGTCGCGATCGTACTCGGCGACCGGCCACTCCAGGGACTCGAGCGCCGCCGCCACGTCCGCGTCGAACCGACAGTTCACTGCGAAACGCAGGTCGGGGACGAACTCCCGCGCCGAGAGGAGGAAGCGGGCGACGTGGCTCGAGGCGCCGAACCGGACCCCGCGGTTCGGCTGAACCCCTGATAGGGTTCGCGTGATGCGGCCCTCGACCGCGGCCGTTTCGGCGACGGACTCGGCGTACGGTGTCGCACCGACGACGTTCATCCCGACTTCGGGAACCAGCGCAGAGACGTCGGCGTCGACGAACCGGTCGACGATCGCTTGGACCTCCTCGGCGGTGGGTTCTCGAGCGGCCTCGTTTCGCAGCGTGACCGTGTGGTTGACCGCGCCGTGGCCCTCGCCGACGTCGTAGTAGTAGCGCACCGCACGGGCGAGGAAGTCGGTCGCGCCCGCCACCGCGGGCTCGAGGGCCTCCCCCTTCGCGAGGCGGGCTGCGATCGCGGCGGCGAGCGCGCAGCCGGAGCCGTGGGTCGCGTCGGTGCCGACGCGGGGGTGTTCGAACGCTCGAGCGCCGTCGGCCGTGACGAGCACGTCCTGCACCCGCTCGCCGGGGACGTGGCCGCCCTTGACGAGGACCGCATCGACGCCCGTCTCGAGGATCGCGTCGCCGGCCTCGCGAGCCGTTTCCTCGTCGACCACGGCGACGTCGGTCAGCACCTCGGCCTCGTCGGCGTTGGGCGTCGCCAGCGTCGCCTCGCCGAGGAGGTCTCCGTAGGCGCGTTCGGCTTCGGGCTCGAGCAGGCGATCGCCGGATGTCGCGACCATCACGGGATCGACCACGAGCGGGAAATCGAACTCGCTCGCGCGGTCGGCGACGGTTCGAACGACGTCCGCCGTCGCGAGCATCCCCGTCTTCGCCGCGCCGACGGCGAAGTCGTCTGTGACGGCCTCGAGTTGGGCCTCGACCTCCTCGAGCGGGAGGACGTGTGAGGACGCGACGCCGCGGGTGTTCTGGGCGGTGACGGCGGTGATCGCCGAGGTACCGAAGACGCCGTGGGCGGCCATCGTCGCGAGGTCGGCCTGAATCCCCGCGCCGCCGCCAGAGTCGCTGCCCGCGATCGTCAGCGCGATCGGTCGGCTCTCGGGTGCTGGTGTTCGCATACGGAACCGTATTCCCGGGTTATACTAAGCGATGATGGTCAGCGAAGCTGAGAATCGTCCTCGCGCTGGCGCGGCGCGTCGGGATTCAGTCGGTGGCGGGAACGAAGAAACCCTGTTCGTGTTCGATCACACCGGCGTCGTGAAGCGCAGAAATCGCCTGACTGACATCGTTCTCGCTGTAATCGTGTTCGTCCGAAATCGTCTGTCTGAGCGATTTGTGGGTGTGTCGCTCCCGCTCGAGTTCGTCGATGATCGCCGCTCGCAGGCGTTCGGAATCAGACATCGGTCTCGGTATCGCTAGTACCCCGACACGGGTAGCGTTTGCCCGACCGCCGTCTCACTGACGATCCGGCGGTCGTCTCCGCTCGCGGCGGTCGAGCGCGAACCGCCGACCTGCCCTTCGAATCGCGCTACTCGGTCGTCTCCGCGGCGAGCGCGGCGTACGCGTCCCACGACGGATCGGCGTTCGGATGCTCGAGTCGGTCCCCGTCCACGAGCACCTCGCTGCCCTCGTCCCCCGCGGCTTCGACGCGGCCGATTTCGGCGACTGGAGTGCCCCGGGCCTCGAGCGCCGCACGCACCGCATCGACGCCGTCGGGGTCGACCGCGAGCAGGAGCGAACCGCAACTGGTCGCGGCCCAGGGATCGAACTCGAGGTGGTCGCACACCTCGCGGACGCCGGGTCGCATCGGGACGGCCGCGCGGTCGACCGCGAACCGAACGCCGGCCCCGTCCGCCATCTCGTTGCACGCGCCGGCGAGCCCGCCTTCGGTCACGTCGTGCATCGCCCGCACCGGTCCCGCGGCGGCCGCTGTGAGGGCGTCGCGAACGGAGAAGACCTCCTCGAGTCGATCCTGCGCGGACGCGATTACGTCGACCGGAAGCTCGAGCCGATCGCCGAAGAGCGTACTCAACAGGCCGACCGACTCGACGGCGGGGCCGTTCGTCAGGAGGAGCCGATCGCCGGGACGGGCGCCGTCGGGGCGGACGATTTCGTCGTGATCGCCGACGCCCATCGCTGTCGCAGCGCCGACCCACGGGTGGGAGACGTCCGCGTATCGCGCCGTATGCCCCGTCACGACTGAAACGCCGAGATCGACGCACTCGGCGTGGATCGTCTCCCAGACCGTCGCGAACTCGTCGTCGGTCATTCCCTCTGGAAGCGTGAAACAGACCGAGAGATGCGACGGCGCGACGCCGCTGACTGCCACGTCCGCGAGCACGAGGTCGAGTGCGAACCGCGCCGCTCGCTCGAGGCCGAGTGCGGGCAGGATCGATAGCGGATCGGTGGCGGTGACCAGCGCCCGATCGCCGATATCGAGGACGCCGAAGTCGACGCCGTGGGTCGGACCGACGGCGACGTCGTCGCGGTCGGCACCGAGGTTCGGTGCGACGTGGCGATCGAAGAACGCGCGATCGATTTTTCCGAGGTCGCTCACGGGTGAACGGTTCCGGTCGGTCATCTTATCCGTAGTGATTCGTCGCCGCAATCGCTACCGGGCGCGGGTCACGACCGCGGGGCTCGAGGCCACCGCTCTGTGGCAGAACCCTAGCGAACACGTGCGGTAACAGTACTGTAACCTACTAGTGAAGCAAGAGTGACTATCACGATCCCGTTCCGGTTTAGAGGACGTATGAAATCAACGGACGTATCACCTCCGTCCCGTCGGGTAACTGACGACGGGGATCGCCCGCTACGTAACTGCGTTCAGTTATCGACGCCGGAGAGAGAAACGACAATCGGTTTCTGGAAAGGGTAAAGTCCACGTCTCGATTACCGGGTGTAGATGGCGTACCCGTTGGGATCTCGGCGTGACCCTGACCTCGAGTTCTCCGCGAGCGAACTCGCGGGTGCGCTAGGAGATTCGATTACGGTGTTGCCGCTGCTCGTGGCGCTGGGAGCGACGACGAGCGTCTCGCTGCCCCACGTATTTCTCGGCTTCGGCCTCTTTCAGATCGTCTGGGGCGTCTACTACGGGATGCCCCTCTCGGTCGAGCCGATGAAGGCGCTGGTCGGCCTGGCGATCGTCGGCGCGCTGTCGTCCGCCGAACTGGCCGCCGCCGGATTGCTCGCCGGCGGCGTCCTGCTCGCGGTCGGGCGACTCGGCCTCGTCGGGCGGCTCCAGCGGGTCGTCGGAGAGCCGGTCATCCGCGGCGTCCAGTTCGCCGTGGCACTCCTCCTGTTCGAGGCGGCCGTCGACCTCTCGATCGGGAACCTGCCGGTCGCGGCCGGCGGGATCGCCGTCGTCGGCCTGCTCGCGCTCGTCGGCTACCGAAGAGCGAGCGTGCTGGTCGTCCTCGGCCTCGGCGGGGTCGTCGCCGTCGCGACGGCGGGCGTCCCGACACCGACGGTTCCGACCCTCGCAGTCTTTCCCGCCGGCTCGCCGTCGTTCAGCGCGGCGGCGCTCGAGGGGACCGTCGCCCAACTCGGCATGACGGTCGGGAACGCGGCCATCGCCACCGCGCTGCTCTGCGGTGATCTCTACGACCGGGAGATCTCGGCGGACGCGCTCTCGAGCAGTATGGGCGTCACCTGCCTCGCGGCGATCCCGCTGGGCGGCGTCCCGATGTGTCACGGCAGCGGCGGGCTCGCCGGGAAGCACGCATTCGGCGCGCGAACCGGCGGCGCGAACGTCCTCCTCGGGGTCGGCTACCTCGCGCTCGCCCTGGTCGCCGCCGGCGCCCTCCTCGCCGCCTTCCCGATGGCGATCCTCGGCGTGTTGCTCGTCGTCGTCGCACTCGAGCTGGCTCGAGCGGCGTTCGCGCCCGTCGACGATCTCCGGTCGCTCGCGCTCGTCGCGGGGGTCGGGGTCGTCGGCCTCGCGGGCAACGTCGGCGTCGCGTTCGTCCTCGGAACCGTCGCGTTCTGGCTGCTCTCACGACGATCGTAAGCGACGCGAGCGATCGTGACCCGCGAGCCGGACGAGCTTTCATCCCGCGCCCCCAATCGCCGGTGATGCCACCGAGCTGGGCCGACCTGTTCGAGCGGGGAGCGGCGTACGACGGCGACCTCGAGGAAATTCGAACCGAACTCGAGTCGCTCCGGGAGGAGAGCGATGCCTGAGCGCGACGAACCGAACCCCGCCCGCGTCGTCGCGGACGCCGACGTGCTCGCGGCGGATCTCCTCCTCGGCGGCGACGCGCGCGAGGCGCTGGATCACGTCCGCCGTCACTCGTGGGTCGAACTGGTCGCGAGCGACCCGCTGCTCGCGCGGACCGAACGGCTCGTGGCGAACCTCGCCGATCCCGACCTCGCCGCCGATCACCGGGACCGACTCGAGGCCGAGCGCGTCTCGGTCGACCAGCCCGAGGGGGACCACCCCGCGCTGGCCTCGGCCTATCAAGGCGAGGCGGCGCACCTCCTTTCCTCCGACGAGCGACTTCGATCGGCGAAAGCCGGGCTCACCCTCCAGCCGCGGGTGTCCGTCAGCGTCCGTCCGCCGGACGCGTTCGCTCGCCTCTTCGATCCCGCGAGCCTGTACGAGGCCGTCGAGGGCGGCGAGTACCCGGGGCCGGATCGGGATCCTCGAGCGTAGTCGCGAGAGGGCTCCGATCCGCGCTCGCCAGAAACCCCTGTGAGCGGGTTCGCGCGGCCTGAGAGAATGCCGTGAGCCTTATCCGATACGAGCCCGGAATACTGGGGGGGTAATGAACGATCTACGCACGGGGTTAAGCTACGGGGACGTGCTCCTCGTCCCGAACCGCTCGCCGGTCGACAGCCGCAGCGACGTCGACCTCTCGACGCAGTTTACGCCGAGCATCGAGTTGGAGACGCCGCTGGTCGCCGCCGCGATGGACACCGTCACGGAGTCCGAACTGGCGATCGAACTCTCTCGAGCCGGCGGACTCGGCGTCTTGCACCGATTTCTCACGGCCGACGAGCAGTCGACGCAGGTCGAAGCAGTGAAAGCCGCCGACGAACGGGTGGCCGCCGCGGTGGGGATCAACGAAGACTACGTCGACCGCAGCGCCGCGCTCGTCGAGGCGGGCGTCGACGCGCTCGTGGTCGACGTGGCCCACGGTCACCTCGAGCGGACGCTCGAGGCCGTCGAAACGCTCCGGGAGGAGTTCCCGACGACGGACCTCGTCGCCGGCAACGTCGCGACGCCGGAGAGCGTCGCGGATCTGGCGGCCGCCGGCGCGGATTGCGTGAAAGTCGGCATCGGTCCCGGCTCCCACTGTACCACGCGGAAAGTTGCGGGTGCCGGCGTTCCGCAACTGACCGCCGTCGACGACTGCGCGACCGCGGCCGAGGACCTGGACGTGACGATCTGTGCGGACGGCGGGATCCGCACGTCGGGCGACGCGGTGACGGCGCTCATGGCCGGGGCCGACACCGTCATGGTGGGAAGCCTCTTCGCCGGCAGCGCGGAAGCGCCCGGCGCGGTGGTCGAGGTCGACGGCACGCGGTACAAGCGCTCGCGGGGAATGGCGACCACCACCGCCGCCGAAAAGCGCGACGACAAGGAGAGCGACGTCCGCGCGGACGAGGGCGTCGAGGCGCTGACGCCGTACAAGGGTCCGGTCGCAGACGTCGTCGCGGAGTTCCGCGCCGGCATCCAGTCGGGCCTCTCCTACTGCGGCGGTCACACGATCCCGGCAGCCCGAGAGAAGGCGGAGTTCATCCGCGTCGCCCCCAGCGCGAAAGCCCGCGAGGGGTACCACGCGGATCACGACTGGGAGGGCGTTAGCGTCGATAGCGAGGCGAACGTGCTCGACGGCCGGGCGAACGACGGCGACGAATCGCGGGTCGGGGACACGAGCGCGGTCAACGACGATTGAGACGGTCTGCCGTACCGATGTACCGGTGCGACCGCAGGACGGTTCGCGGTCGCGCCGGACCTGACTGACAGCAGTCCGTGTGAACGCGGCCCCGACGACGGCCCCGGTCGTTCACTCGTTTCTCTCGACCGCAGCCGGGGAGTCCGACCGTGTCACGACCAGCACCGGGACGTCGACCGTTCGGAGCACGGTCGCGGTGACGCTGCCCAGTAGCTGCCGCCGGAGATTCGACCGGCCGTGTGACCCCATGACGACGATATCGATGTCGTGCTCGGCGACGTACTCGCGAATTCCGGCGGCGACGCCGTCGAACGATGTCGTTCGAACGACATCGGTTTCGAGGGTGAGGTCGGCGTCTCCCCCCTCGATCACGTCCGCGAGTTCCTCGACGGCCGCCGTCCCCTGCGCCTCGAGCCGTTCGACGAACGATTTCTCGAGGCCGCCGGCGTTGAACGCGCCGCCCGCCGCCTGCAGGTCGACGACGCTCAGCACCCGGACGGTCGCGCCGTACCGCCGTGCGATCGCGGCTCCGTGGGGAGCGGCCGCGGCGGCGTTCTCGCTTCCGTCTGTCGGTACGAGAACCCGATCGTAGTCGAACGCGCCCTCGACCGATCGATCCCCCGCCGGAACGACTAGGACGGGCACGTCGCTCCGCTGGAGAACTCCTTCCGTGACGCCGCCGAGGAGGCGCTTCCCGAGGCCCGTGAGTCCCTGTTTACCGATGACGATCAGGCTCGCGTCGCGGTCAGCCGCGCGTTCGGCGATGCGAATCGCGGGCGTTCCCTCCGTCAGCGTCGTCGTCACGGGCCGGTCGTCGGCCGACGCGAGGGCTTCGATCTCCGCGAGGATCTGCTCCCCGCGCTCTCGTAGCTGCGCCGTCTCGTCGTCCGTCCTCGCGAGCCGACGCGATCGCCGCTCGACGACGTGGACGACGTCGACGGCCGCATCGAACGTTCGGGCGAGCTCGATGCCGCGTTTTGCGGCCCGTTCGGCCTCCTCGCTGCCGTCGACGGGGATCAGGATACGATCGTACATCGTTTCGCCGTTCGGCATCCGTTCCCTTCAGTATACTGACGACGAGGCAACGTTCGACGGTCACTCGTCGCGTCCGGCGTACCACTCCGCGAATTCCGCCAGCGCGCGACCGCGATGCGAGATCGCGTTCTTCTCCTCGGTGCTCATCTCGGCCATCGTCTGGCCGTTGTACTCGACGATCGGATCGTAGCCGAATCCGCCCTCGCCGCGGGGTGCGACGAGCGTGCCGGCGACCGACCCCGCGAACGTCTCGGTTCCGTTTCGGTCGGCGTAGGCGAGCACCGTCCGGAACTGCGCGCGGCGGTTCTCCTCCTCGCTGGCGAGCCGCCAGAGTCGCTCGACGCCGACGGTGTCCTCGACGTACGCCGAGTACGGTCCCGGGAACCCGCCCAGCGCATCGACGAACAGCCCCGTGTCGTCGACGATCACCGGTTCGTCGCTTCCGAGCGCCTCGAACGTCTCGCGGGCTCCGGACGTTGCGATCTCCTCGAGCGAATCGCTCTGGACCTCGGTGTAGTCGTACTCGATCTGTTCGACGGGTTCGACTCCCTCGAGGTACTCACGTGCCTCGCGGACCTTCCCCTCGTTGCCGGTGACGAATCGAATGGCCATGTTCGAGCGACGTTCCGGGGACGGCAAAGCGTCGTCGGTTGCGTCCAGATGCGGAACCGCCGCGTCGCCTATAGTTCGAGGCTTTCCAGTACGGCCGATTCGGCTTTCCGGAGGTGTTCGGCGGCCGTCCCGGGGGCACAGTCGAGTTCCGCGGCGACGTCCTCGACGCTCGCCGATCGCGGGACGTCGAAGTATCCGACGTCGCGAGCGACCCGCAACGCCTCGCGCTGGCGCGCGGTCAACGCTCCAACCGCGGCGTCGCCGCCGTCGTACTCGCCGACGCGGTCGACGCTCGTCTCGATGCCTTCGGGAATCTCCTCGAGCGCACGGCGGAGGTCGGCCGGTTCGCCGACGACCGAAAAGCGGACCGTCCAGTCGGACCGGTACTCGAGAGGCGGTAAGGCGACGAGGCTTCCCCGGGTGAACGTCTCGAGCAGCCTGCCGTCCACGTCTTCGGGCACGTCGCGCACGTAGACGGTAAACGACCGGTCGCCGGTCCGCGTGAGTTCGTAGTCGCTCACCCGCCCGGTTCCCTCGAGGGCGGCCTCGTAGACATCGGGGTCGCCGACGACGTGAAAGATGAAGGCGTTGTCGCCGTCGCGGCCGGTGAAGTTCCCGTGAACCATTCGGTAGGCGTCGAACGCGTCGCTGTCGGCGACGAACCGGTGCATCGGATGGATCGTCTCTGCGTCGTACCGGAGGGTAAGCCGAACGGTCTTCACGACCCGTCGTTCCGGTCCGCGTATATAAATAGCCTAGCGGCTGTCGCAGCACCGATTCGGCCGGACCGTGCGAACGGCCGTCCATGTCACCGCGTTCGACGCTCGAGTCCGAACCGTCCGTGGGAGAGTCGAAAGGGGCGCGCGACCTCGAGGGGCTGCTCGACGAGGCCGTCCTCGCTCGCGACGACCACCTGAACGCGCCGAGCGTCGTGATCCGGCCGGACGAGGTGCGGGGAGTGCTCGCGACGCTTCGCGACGAGGCCGGGTTCGATCACTGTTCCTGCGTCACTGCCCAAGAGTACCCCGATCGGTTCGAGACGATATACCACCTGAAATCCTACGACGATCCGACTCGGGAGGTGAGCGTCGTCGTCCCGACGCCGATCGACGAACCGGTTAGCGAGTCGGCTGAGCCCGTCTTCCGGACCGCCGACTGGCACGAGCGCGAAGCGTTCGACCTCGTCGGCATCGAGTACGACGGCCATCCCGACCTCCGGCGCATTCTGTTGCCCGAGACGTGGCAGGGCCACCCGCTCTCGCGGTCCTCCGATCAGGAGAAATCGCAGATCGTGACCCTTTCCGAGCACGCGAATCCGCTCGCGGACGACGAACGCGACGCCGCCACGGACACGATGTTCCTCAACATCGGCCCGCATCACCCGTCGACCCACGGCGTCATGCACGTGAAAGCGGTGTTGGACGGCGAGACGGTCGCCGACGTCGATCCCGACATCGGCTACATCCACCGTTGCGAGGAGCAGCTGTGCCAGAACGGGACATATCGCCACCAGATCATGCCCTATCCCGACCGCTGGGATTGGATGTCTGGGCTGTGCAACGAGTGGGCCTACGCCCGCGCCGCCGAGGATCTGGCGGCCCTCGAGGTCCCGGAATACGCGCAGATCATTCGGACGATGGGGGCCGAACTCTCGCGGCTGGCCTCCCACTTCATCTCGCTTGGCACCTACGCGCTGGACGTCTTCGGCGAGTTCACCGCCACCTTCCAGTACGCCATCCGCGACCGCGAACTCGTGCTCGAACTCCTCGAGGACCTGACGGGCCAGCGGATGATGTACAACTACTTCCGACTGGGCGGGGTCGCCTGGGACCTGCCCGAACCCCGCGAGGAGTTCATCGCGGAAACGCGGGACTTCCTGGACGGCCTTCCGGCCAAGGTCGACGAGTACCACGACCTAGTGGTCACCAACGAAATCTTTCAGCGGCGCTGTATCGACACCGGCGTTCTGGAGCCCGAGACGGCCAAAGAGTACGGCTGTACCGGGCCGGTCGCCCGCGCCTCCGGGATCGATTACGACCTCCGGCGCGACGATCCGTACGGCTACTACGACCGCCTCGAGTGGGACGTCATCACGGAACCCGACGGCGACAACTACAGCCGCCTCCTCGTCCGAATGCGCGAGGTCGAGGAGTCGGCGAAGCTTATCGCGCAGTGCCTCGACCTGCTCGAGGGCTGGCCCGAAGACGAGCGCACGGTCCAGAGCAACGTTCCGCGGACGCTCAAACCGGACTCGGGTACCGAGACCTACCGCGCCGTCGAGGGTGCGAAGGGCGAACTCGGGATCTACGTTCGCGCGGACGGCTCCGACACGCCGGCCCGGTTCAAGATCCGTAGCCCCTGTTTCTCGAACCTCTCCGTGCTCCCCGAAATCGCGCAGGGGGAGTACATCCCGGACCTCGTCGCCGCGATCGGTAGCCTCGACTGTATCATGGGCGAAGTCGATCGCTGACCAAAAAGGACTCGCGAGAAATCGACGCGAGCGACGTTCAGTCGTCCGTATCGTCGACGATGACTTCGACGGGTTCGTCCGCGCGGTCCTCGCTCTCCTCGGACGAGCCGCTCTCCTGTTGCCACAGGAGGCCGCCGGCGACGAGCACGACGACCCACGAGCGCCAGTTGGCGAGGTTCAAGGTGTAGCCGACGCCGAAGGGTTTCTCCACGAGCATCCCTTCGCCGGGTTGCCAGTACGACGAGAGCATGCGGCCGATGCTCGGTCGTTCGAAGTTGTACGGTACCCCGAGAATCTCACCGGAAGTCGGCTTCTCTGCCATGACGGGTGATACGTCCTCCCCTATTAAGAGTATTGTGTGCTGCGACGATCGGTGCGAGCGGGCGACTGTGATCCCGCGCCGTTAGGCATCCGACTGGTACCGGCCGCGTCCCTCGACGTCTCGGAGGCGCTCGAGCACGCGTTCCTCGCCGATCTCGCGATACCCGTCCCGGACCGCCTCGCGGAGCGGCTCCGGGTCGGCGGCGGTGCCGACGAGACTCTGATCGAAGACGTGCAGGTCCATCGCGTAGTCCTCGACGTGATCGGTGTGATAGCCGAGGCCGAAGTCGATGAGGAAGGTCCGCTCGGCGTCGCGCTCGCGGCCGTCGGCCGCTCGCTCGTCCGGTGGGCCGTCGCGTCGCGCGCGCCCCACCCTGACGTTCCGCGTCGTCGGGTCGCCGTGGACGAACCCCGCCCGGTGTAGTCTCGCGAGGTGGCGACCGACGTCGCGGACCCGCTCTGGAGTCAGCCCCTCCCGGAGGTCCCGGTCGCCGACGTACTCGAGTTCCAGTCGCGCCTCGAGGGGATCGACGTCGGAGAGGACCGGCGTCGGAACGCCCTCGCGGCGGGCCAGGCTGGTCAGCCGGGCCTCGAGCGTCGTCCGCTCGCGGCGGAGCCGATCGTCGAGCTCGGGGTGGCGGTAGGTCTTGGCCTCGCGGCGTTTGGTTACGTGGCCAGCCTCGGGTTCGATGTCCACCACGGCTTCGGCACCGCGAACTTGAGTCTCGGCCGCCGCGCCCGAACCGCGCCCGGCCGCCAGTTCGGGCTCGTCGGATCGCTCACGGTTCGCTCCGCTCGCCGTTCGCCGTTCCGAGGCAGTCGTTTCACTCCTGCCTCGCTGCTCGCGGTTCCTCCCGTCACCGCTCGCAGTTCCGAGGCCCTCGCTTCGCTCGGTCCTCGCGCGCCACGTCACGGGAATCTGATCCGGGCGGAAGTCCGGGTCGACGCGCGAGTCCTCGAGCGCGAGCGTGTCCCCCGCGTCGTACATCTTCGCGCCGAGGACGGCGATCATCCCCGCGTTGTCCCGCAGGAATCGGGGCTCGGGCGCGTGAAACTCGGCACCGCGCTGGGCGCACATCTCCTCGAGCATCTCGCGCAGGCGGGCGTTCTGGCCGACGCCGCCGCCGAGGACGAGTTCGTCGCTGCCGGTCAGCGACAGGGCGCGCTCCGAGACCTCGGTCAGCATGCCGAAGACGTTCTCCTGGAGGGAGTAGCAGACGTCCTCGACCGGCGTCCCCGCGTCGGCGGCCTGCTTCGCGGCGCTCATGATCCCCGAAAAGGAGAAGTCCATTCCCTTGACGACGTAGGGGAGGTCGACGTATTCGCCCTCCGTCGCGGCCGCCTCGACTTTCGGCCCGCCCGGATGGGACCAGCCGACGTGGCGCGTGAACTTGTCGATCGCGTTGCCGACGCCGGTGTCCATCGTCTCGCCGAGGACGCGATAGCGCCCGTTCCGGTAGGACAGCAGGTGCGCGTTCGCGCCGCTCGCGTTGAGACACACCGGCGAGTCGAAGCCGGACGTGTGGCGACCGATCTCGAGGTGAGCCACCATGTGGTTGACGCCGATCAGGGGTACCTCGAGCGCCTGACTCAGCGCTCGAGCCGCGGTTCCCACGATGCGCAGACAGGGACCGAGACCGGGGCCGCGGGAGAAGGCGACCGCGTCTATGGGTGGATCCGCCGTCGGACCGTCGTGAGTCTCGCGGGCGTGCTCGAGCGCCCGTTCGACGACGCGCGGAATCGCGTCGTGCATGTGTTCGGCCGCTTCGCGGGGGTGAATGCCGCCGCTCTCGGGCTGATAGGCGTCGGTCTCGATGAAGACGTCGTCGGTCTCGGCGTCGAAGACCGCCGCGCTGGCGGCCCAGGCGGTGCCTTCGATCCCGAGGATGCGGACGGTATCAGTCACGGCTGAAAAGCGGCTGGGTGCCGCGTTCGAGTCATCGGTCTCTCGGGTCGGTCGCCCGCTCGCGGGTCGTTGCACTCCCCGCTCGCGTTTCGATGCGCCTCGCTGACGCTCGGCACATCGCAGTTACTCCCACTCGGTGTAGCTGCACTTCCCGCAGTGCTTCCGATCGCCGTGGTTGGCGAGGAAGACGTCGCCGCAACGGGGGCACAGTTCGCCCTCGGTGGACCCGTCGTCGCCGTAGAGGTCGTAGTGTGCCATTTAGGCTTCCTCCGGTTCGGCTTCGGCGTCGGCGTCGGCTTCCGCGTCGTCCGCGCCGATCTTGTTGCGCTCGAGCATGTGGTCTTGCTCGACATCGCGGGCGTAGTCGGCCGTCTCGTAGACCTTCGCCTGTCCGACGGTCTTTCGCATCCCGAACTTGGTGTCGAGTTTGCGGATGACGACTTCGCCGGCGTCCTTGTTCAGTTTCGCCGCGAGGCTGTCCCGAACCTGCAGTCGCTCGGGCGTCGCGTCCTCGTGGGAGAGTTCGAAAGTCACGTCAGTTCGATGCAACATGGGGTTCTCCGTTTCGGAGATGATGTCGACGTCCATGATATCACTCAGTTACCCTACTATCCCCGTGTAGCGCCTAAAAGGATTTCGAAGCGCCCACCCGTATGCCGGTGACTGGATCGATTTACACCGTCGGCGCTCGAGTGAAACGCGGACGCCCGCCGACGAACACGGCATCGTCACGGGCCACACTCGAAGAGCGTCAGTATACGAACACATTTCACGCGGCGGACGAATACGTCGAACGGAATGCCCTCCAGACGACAGACGCTCGCAGGAGCGGGGCTCGCCGCGGCCGGTCTCGTCGTCGGGTCCACCGTCACGGCCGACCGATCGACGTCGGCGACGCTCGACTGGCCGATGGCGCGCTACGACGCCGCCGGAACCGGCTACAATCCCGAAGCCAGGGGGCCCAAAGACGATCCGACCGTCGCGTGGTCCGGGGAACTCGAGTCGACCGGCGGCTACGAGATCGATCAGCCCGTCGTCGTCGACGGGACGGTGTACGCCGGCAACGACGAACTGATCGCACTCGACGCCGCTACCGGCGACGTTCGGTTCTCGTACGGCAGCTACAGCGGCGCGTCCCGCTCGAGTCCCGCGTGCGCGTCCACGTCGATCTATCGCACGAAGACGCTGGCGATCGGTTCCCCCGGCGGAATCGTCGGACTGAACGCCGGCGGCGGCCACGCCCTGTTCGGACTCCGATTCGGCGAGGAGCGCTGGCTGGGGCCGGGCGAGGCACCGAACTCGTCGTTTTTCGGGGCGTCGGCGGCTCCGTCGCCGATCGCACTTGATGACACGGTGTACGCTGCGGTTCCCGGAACCGGCGATCTCGTCGCGCTCGAGGCGGACAACGGCAGCGAACGGTGGCGCAAACGAATCGAGGACGAAGCGGAGTACAGCACCACGCTGACCCGACCGGCGGTCCGGGACGGGACCGTTTTCGTCACCGGATGGCCGTATCAGGTCCGGGCGTTCGACGCCGAGACGGGGGAGGAACGCTGGGACGACGAACACGACGAACAGATGGTCCGTCCGCCGACCGCGACCGAAGGTGGCGTCGTCGTTCCGACTCGAACCGGCGTCACGGCCTATGAAGCCGATGGCGGCGACGTTCGCTGGACGCGGAACCTCGACGGTAACGCGACCGAGAGTGCCGCCGCCGTCTCCGAGGGCCGCGTGTTCGTCACGGACGGCACCGAGTCGCTGTACGCGCTCGACCTCGAGACCGGCGACGACGAGTGGTCCGTGTCGTTCTCTCGCGCGGAAACGCCGGTCGTCGCCGACGGCGTCGTCTACCTCTCGAGAGGGATAGAGCTCGTCGCGTTCGACGCCGAAACGGGCGAGGAGCGCTTCGCTCACGGGGCGGAACGGTACTTCTCCCCGCCCGCGGTCGGGGACGGCGTGCTCTACGTCGTCGACGGCGACCGGGTACTCGCCCTCGAGGAGGGAGCGTGAACGACGAGCCGTTCGAACCGGGGTCGGAACCCGCGAAGGGTGACGGGTCCGGTGGCACCGAGTCGCGTGAGACGGATCCGCGTCCGACCGGGGGATCGAGTCCGCCACGCCCGGGCGGTGGCGATCGTTCGGACGACGGCCGATCACTCTCTCCGTTTTCGCTTGCTCTCGAGCGGCTCCGACGGGACCCGGGGCTCCTGCTCCCGTTTCTCGTCGCCGGCGTCTGCCTCGCAGCACTCGACCGGGTTCGACGCTTCGACCCGCTTCCGACGAGACCGGCGGTGCAAAACGGCACGTCGATCACCGTCGCGTACACCGGCTATCCGACCGGAGCCCCGGAGACGGCGCGGGCGCTCGAGTCGCTGGTCGATCTGCAACTCCCCTACCTCGTCTGGGGGATCGGTCTCGAGGCCGTCGCAGTCCTCGTCGTCGCGGCCGCGGGGACGGTAACGATCGCTCGCGCGCTGCCCGAGGACCGCGGAGGGACGACTGGCCGGAAGCTGCTGGCGTACGGCGGGCTCGTCGTCCTCTTCGACGGAGCGTTCCGAGTCCTCGGCTCGTTCGTCGACGGCGATGTCGGCCTCGTCTTCGGACTTGTGTTGCTCGTCCCCCTCTTCGCCGTCTTCGTCCGCCTGTTCGCCGCGCCCGCGGCCGTCGTCACCGGTTCGGGGCCGGTGACCGCACTCCGTCAGAGCGTACCTGCGACCCGGGGTCGCGGCTGGACGATCCTCGCGCTCGTTATCGGGTTCGGTCTCGCGGCGTGGCTCCTCGGACGCGTTCCGCGAGCGGGGACGGTCGTCAGCACCGCTCTCGTCGGCTCGTTGCACGCCGTCACGGTCGCCGCCCTCTGGGAGGGAGCCGTCGAAGAACGCGGCCGCAGCGACTGACGGCTCACGGCAGCGCGACCAGTCCGCGCGGCGTCCGATCCGCCAGCCCGTCGGGCCAGTCGACCCCCACTCGATCCCACGAGTCGCCGAAGTCTCCGGTCAGAAAGAGTCCGCGATTGTTCACCGCGAAGACGACGCCCGGTTCGCCGGCGGTCGCGAACACCGTTCGGACGACGCCCTCGCCGGTCGGTAGGCCGCGCCCCTCGAGCCGTTCCCAGGGCGAATCGGCGCCGTCCCTTCGATAGACGTGCGAAGCCGCTCGGCTCGCGGTGTGGGCCGTCGACGCGCCGCCGGCGCTCGAGAGCACGACGCGGTCGGGATCGCCGGGATCGGGGACGACCGACCAGCAATACCGGTGCTCGAGGCCCGCCTGCGGTCGCCGCCACGATTCGCCGCCGTCGTCGCTCTCGGCGTAGCCGTCGCCGGCCGCGGCGTAGAGTCGCCCCTCGCGGTCGGGGTGGGTCGCGAGGCTGTGATTGTCCCGCCGAGAACCGGCGGGCCGTTCGCGCCACGTGTCGCCGCCGTCGGGGGTGTAGACGAACGCGCCGGCCTCGATCCCCACGTAGAGGCGGTCGGGATCGAACGGATCGACCTCGAGCCAGCGCACGTGATGGGTGTCCGGCCGCGGCGGGAAATACCACTTGTCGGCCGAGGGGAGGTCGACCAGGCCCGAAAGACGGGTCCAAGAGTCGCCGCCGTCGCGCGACCTGTAGACGCGGCTCGGTTCGGTGCCGGCGTAGACGACCTGCGGATCGTGCGGACTGACCGTCACTGCCATCACTGGATCGCTCGGTCGGTCGGCAGTCCCGCTGCCCTCGTCTCCGTGAGCTCCCGCTGGCCCCTCGGCCGCGAATTCGGTCTCGAGGCGAGCGAACGTCTCGCCGCCGTCAGCGCTTCGGAACAGGCCGTCGTCGAACGTCCCGACGACGGAGCGAGCCGGTGCGTCGGGGGCTGCCGCGACACACTCGAGGCGGCTCCCCTCGAGTCGCGTCGTCGTGCCCCACGTTTCGGACTCGGTTCCGTCGCTCGTGCAGACGAGCAGTCGATCTCGGAGCGCAGCGAGGACCAGTACCATACTGGAGGTACCGGAGTGAATCGGATATACTGTCGGGTACGCGTCATTCGAGACGAGTGACGCCGGACCGACCGTCGAAATCGCCGTCCGGACCGTCGAGTCCGACGACTCGTCGCGACTCGAGTTCACGGTAACCGACGACGGGCCGGGAATTCCGGCGACCGAACGGCGGACGATCCTCGACGACCGAGAAACGCCGCTGGAACACGGCTCCGGACTCGGGCTGTGGCTCGTCACCACGACAGGTGGCGAACTCTCCTTCGCTGATCCCCCACGGGGCGGAGCGACGGTTCGACTCTCGTTCCCGATCGCGAGGGATGCGACGACGGATCCGTCACCGATGCAGCGGCAGTGATCGATCGCGCGTACACGTCGCAGAAAGCGACGGCACGAGCGGTCATCGAGTCGGACCGGTCGGCGTCGGATCGGGTTCCGGCTCCGTCTCCATCCCGGTGGTGTCCCCGATGAGCGTCGACATGAGTCGGGCTTCGATCCGGCGGAGGTGCTGTCCGACGGTTCCCGCAGAACAGTCGAGTCGGACCGCGATGTCCTCGTAGGTCACCTGTCGGGGCTCTTCGTAGTACCCCTCCTCGACCGCGACGCGCAACACTTCCCGCTGGCGGTCCGTGAGCTCGGTGAACGGCCGCTCGTCGGACGGATCGTACGTTCCGAGGCGCTCGATTTCGACGTCGGCGAGCGACCGAGTTTCCTCGATGACACGACGCAGCGCTTCCTCGCGACCGATCTCCGAGACGCGAAGACACCGATTCTCCGGCCCCGTGTACTCGAGCGGGTAGTCCAGCAACACGGCGTGTCGGCTATGGATCGCGAGCAACTCCAGCGTGAGGTCGCTGGGTCGATAGTGCAACTGCAGGATCGTCGTCTCGCCGGCGTCGGTGAGCTGATAGTCGACGACCGCCGGCCCGGTCTCCGCGAGCGTGCGTTCGACGGCCGCCCTGTCCCCCCGAACCATTTTTTGCGTGATGATCGTTTCATCATCGAGCTGATCGATGTTTCGGATGGATTCGAACGTGACCCCCCGCTCGCGGAGACGCTCCGCGCCTCGATCGAAGTACCCCCGCGGTGGTGTGATAACGTATGTCACGTATCGCATGACTTCCGATTACAAGATTCTCATAGAAAACAGTTACGACCGTTTATTGGTTAATTAAATAACAGAATTATGTATCGTAAAATAGTCTCCGACGGAAACGGTGGTAACGAGTCGGGGCCGTGGCCGCTTCCGAGGTCGTACTCGGGGAACGAACGAACGAGAAGACGATCGCCGCGGCGCTCGACCGAGCGGTCCGGTCTCGACGAGCGGCGACGAATCCGAATTCGATGTGCGACGACGGACGACCCCCGGGTCGTCGCCAGGACGCTTACGTGTAGTACGGCCAGTATAGCGACCGGCCCGCCTTTACCAGCGGCCAGATGGGACTACAGCCACGCTCCCAGACGAGAACCGGGACGGGGCTGCCGCCGAACCCCTCCTTGAACCGATAGACGCCGTCTTCGAAGTTCGTGTTCGTACTCCCGAAGTCGTACGTCTCGTAGCCGTGCTCGATTCCCCACTGGAAGACGTGATCGTAGAGCAGTTCCGATGCGTGATCGTCGAAGTACTCTCGAGGAACGGCGGCGAAAAACCCGTGGACCGTCTCGTGTTCGTCGTCGAGCAATTCGAGCATCCCGCCGGCGTACTCGCCGTCGATCCGGATCGTCAACAAGAGGAGGCGATCGTCTAACGCCTGCAGTTCGTCGAAAAACGAGAACGGATACACCGCTCCGTCGACGCGGTCCATGACGCCTTCGTAGGTCCGGTGAAACCGCCGCAGATTCTCCCGCGTGATCTCCTCCTCGACGACCTCGTAATCGATGTCCTGTCCGTGTTCGATCCCCCGCCGCCGGCTCCGACTCATCCCCTCGAGGAGGTCGTCGTAGCCCTCGGTGAGATCGAGCAGAAATCGACACTCTCGCCGGTAGGGCCGGTAGCCGTGGGACTGCAAGGCGTCGTTGTACCGCAGATAGCTCATATCGAGCCCCCGAATCTGATGGACGATCGTCCGTCCGCGACAGAGCCGCGGGATCGCTTCGATCACGCGCTCGAGGGACGCCTCCGTATCCGTCGGCAGCAACGGCCCGCCGAAGCCCGGATAGAGCGACGACAACCGATCGAACGGCGTCTTCTCGATCTCGACGACGAAGTTCGGCATGGCGCCGATCGTGTTCCCGTCCTTGGTGACCACCAGATGTCGCGGCGTGTACCCTAACCCCGTCTCGATCGCCTCGAGCCACTCGTAGCGATGGAAGACGCTCCCGCGACTCGAGCGCTCGACGATATCGTTCCACTGCGATTTCGCCACGTCACGCACCGAGTCGACGACGTCCACCTCGAGACTCGTCTCCGCTGTTCGCGCGGATCGCTCGTCCCGATTCGCGAACAGCGATCCGATTCGATGGAGTCTCGAGCGACCGTTGCCGCCGGTCTGTTGTGCCATTGCCCGTACCCAATGCGGGTTTCCTCTTTGGTAGTCCGCCCATTACTCAACGCTTGCGGATAGTAACGACTCCCAACCGATTACACGGCCGCGTCGTCGGTCGGTAGGCGATAGATACCCGCCCGCTCTCGGCCGACGGTGATCGATTACGACGATTCGGACGCGACCCACGCTCGAGTCTCACCGTCGTCATCGACGTCGACCCGCGTCCCGACATCGTCGAACGTGACGCCGCCGTAAGCGACGCTGCTCCCGGGCCCCGAGTAGATACCGACGGTCCCACAATCCGCCGCTCGAGCCGTCGTGAGCGTCACGTCGACGTTCTCTCGGAATCGGAACGCCTGATCGTCCGATCTTTTCGCAGTTACGTTACTCATCTTCAGATCGTCCATCTCGTCGAAGATGATCGCGTTCGTGAACGGGCCGTCGACGACGACGTTCGAGATCGCAGCGCCGTCGAATCCGGCGGCGTACAGCCCCGATCCGGCGGCCAGAACGCCGGCGTCGGTTCTGATCGTGGTATTACTGATCGTCAGCGCTCGTCGGCCGCTCTCGACGTGTCCTAGCGTGATCCCCCTCGCGTTGTCGATACACGAGACGTCGTCGATCGTCAGATCCGCGACCGCCTCGTCGGGGTCGGCCCTGATCGCCGTATACTCGCAGCCGGTGATATAGCCGTCCGTGATCGTGATCGACTCGTTGCTCCCGTGGTGGAGGTGAACGCCGTGCTCCGGGTCGTTCACCGGATCGATCTCGAAGTTCGTGAGGGTGCAGTTCCGGTTCGGGGTGTCGTCGTCCTCGACGAGCGTATACTCGCTCCCGTCCCACACGCCGTTCCACGATGCACCGGAATACTGCGCGTCGAACTGAACCGGCGCATTCGACCCGCTCTCGCCGCCTCGAGTCGCCCAGTAGCCGTCCACGACGACGTTTTTCGACGAGACGACGTCGATATGGTGATTGTAGGTGTGGTCGCCGTAAATGTTCTCCAGTCGGACGTTCGACGCGTGCGCGGGCATGATCCCGGTCGTCTCCGGCGTATCGATTCGGACGTTGCAAACGCCCCAGTTCGACGCGCCGTCGTATCCCGTCGCGTCGTAGCCCCGGTTGGAGATGAGCGCCTTGCCTTCCTCACCGTCGGGCCGCACCCCCTCGAAAACGGTCGAGCGACCCGCACCCGTGACGACCGTATCGTCGCCCACCAGCGGCGTCCGCTCGAAGAGATAGCGCCCCGGCGGGAAGTAGACGATTCCGCCGCCGGACTTGTCGACCGTCTTCAGGAGGTCGTGGACGGCTCCCCCGACCTCGGTTTCCCCGTCGCCCTCGATTCCGTGAGCCTCGACGTTCCACACGGGAGTCTCCGCGGTCCGCGCGTGGACCGTGCGCGTCGCTTCGAAGTGGCTCGTCCCCGGAACCGGTTGCTCGGCGCTCCCTCGCCCGCCAAAATAGTGCCAGTCCTCGCTCGAGGCGTCCCAGCGCCAGGTGATCCCCTGATCGGTCGCGTGAAACAGTTCGTCGTCGTACTCGCCCGCCGCGGGACGCTCGGCGATCGGCCCGTGGACGATCGCGTGCTCGTCGACCGCCTCGACCGTGTCGGTGTGGTCCCAATCGTCGCCCTCGTCGAACGTTCCCAGGCCGAGGCGCGGCGTGTCATCGGTCATGCTTACTCGCCTCCGTATCCCCGTCCGTACGCCGTTCCGTAGCCGGCTGTGGTGGCTTCGCTGTTCGTACATCCCGCGAACGTAACGCACGCGCCCGATGCCGCGAGGAGGACGTCCCGCCGCTGCAGTTCTGGACCGTTCATATAACCTGACAGTACTGACAACGTATAAGAATAGCCATGTGGCGAGTCTGTTGTAGTGTTTTCTTCGATCGGTGTCGCGCTCGAGAAACCCATAGTCGTGACGTGAGGGTTCGAACTCGAACCGGCGAGCTGGCACGACGCCAGATTCGGGATCGGGACGCTCGTCGAGATCGCATCGTCGATGTACGAGCATTCCGACGGACAGCCCGGGAACTGGAAGGTTTACCGTGAGTACCACGAAAGCTCCGGCGTCACGACGGCTGGTACAGTTTCGTCGTCTACCGGCCGCATGGTCGATCGGGCTGCACGATCCTTTGTGATAAGATGGTCCGCTCGAGCGATCTCCCATTACTTCGGTGGCACGGTGGCGGCGATCACCGTGGGACCGAACAGGCGAAGATCGCGATCGACTCTGTGTTTTAACAGTAGATAGCAGCACGGTTCCTTTCTTCAGAACTTTCCGTGAAACTCGAGGCGAGTACAGAGCAAGCAATTACCGAAGCGGCTATCGATCTATCCGAACTATGCCAAAAACTGCCTGCTGGATATAGAGGGTGAAATTATCATCGAAAGTTCTCTAATGATTCGCACAGGGAGACTGCATATCGAACGGACGACGCAACGAATAGGTGGCGGTTAGTTCGAGCCACGGATGAACGCAAGCACCTCATCAATGAAACGGTCTGGCGCGGTGTGCATCGCCATATGTTGTTCACCCTCGAAGGCAACGATCTGGCTGTTAGGGAGCGCTTCGTTCACCGCTTTCGTCGCGTCCTTGTAGAGGAGAGGGCTTTCGCCACCAGTTAGTAACAAGGTCGGCGTGGTCATCTCTGCGAACCGGCTAGCATCGAACTCGTACTCGGCGATCGCTTGCACCTCCCGGGGCAACGTATAGGCTGCATCTACCATATCCTGCCAAATTGGTGCTAAACGAAGCGTATCGATTTCCTCTGAGGGGAGACCGGCGATGCCACGCAGAAACGTCACAAGCGCCTGCTCGTTCTCACCGTGACTCACCAGCGTCCCCATTTCAGCTACTTCCTCTTCGACGTTGAGTTTGTGAGTACTGACCTGAATCGGTGGTTCGTACAGGATCAGATTGCGGAGGTTGTCAGTTAGCAGAGTCGCTTCCAGCGAATAGAGGGCTCCACCGGAATGGCCGAGCAGCGTCACTGGGTCATCGATCGCTTCGACGACTGCCGCTACGTCCTCGGCCTCTCGTTCCAATTCGTACGCAGTGGTGTCATCACTCTCGCCGCGACCACGACGTTCGATTGCATAGACCGTATAGTGCTCCGCAATCGAGGGGCGGACTTCACCCTCTTCCCAAAATTCATGTACATCGCTGTTACCGTATACGAGTACGAGCGGCGGGCCGCTTCCCGTCCGTATGTACGCGATTTCAGTCCCATCCGCGGACGCAACGGTTTTCACGTCCTTCCCTTCGTCCGGTGTTGTTGTCGGCATGCGTCAGTTCACCCGTGTTATGTAGGTGGATCAGTCACATAGCGTCATCTACTGACGGATTTGCACAGGCTGAAAAAGGCGTGATCAGCGAACGATACGCGCTCTGGGCCTTGTTTAGACGGGTGAGATCAGTGGTGTTAGAGCCTCACAGCTTGCTCGATGTTTCTGACGGCGGCCTTTAGGACGAGCTCTCTGAACTGGCCAAACCACGTTCTAGCCCGCAACGTCTCGCCGAACCGATGTTTCAGTGCGAAGAATATCGCCTCGACGATCGACCGGCGGTGATAGACGTTCTCGTCGTGGCGAGCGTGGTGTGCTTTGTCGAGTGGGTAGAACTCTCGATGTTTGATGACTGGGCGGATTCCAGCATCCCTGAGTTCGTGCCGAATGGCGCATATTCGGGAACCGCGGGCCGATGTTGTACGATGCCTTCCGCTCGCCGCGCCCACGGCCCACGATATCCCACTCGTAGAGTCGTTCGGCGTTGATCCCGTCCGACAGCCGCGGCGCGAATCCCGATTTGCTGTAGCGTACCTCCAGGTGCCAAGGCTCGCCGTCGATCTCGGTCGTGATCTCGAGGTAGCCCTCGAAGGGTTCGCCGAGCATCACCGACGACAGCGCGTCGTAGGGCCCGCGACCCCAGTCGGGCCACTTCCACCGGCCCTCGATCTCGTGCGGCGTCGTTTCGACTTGCGACACCGTTACTCACCTCGCTCACGCTCTCGCTCACTCTCGAGCAAGCCGGTGAGTACTGCAACGGGATTCCACCACGTCGCGCTCTGGCAGCCGTAGCAGACGTGCTTGAACGACGTGCAGTCGGTCGCCTCGAGCGTCGCGGGGTCGGCTTCGGGAGATTGGTCCATCTCCTCGAGAGTAGCGCGCTTGACGCGCGTCCGCCCACAGCCCACGCAGATCGCGTCGACGGGGATGCCGAACCGGCCGGCTGCCGAGCTCGCCAGTTCGGCCTCGAGGTCGCGGCCGTCTCGATCGGCGTCACCGCTGGCCTTCGGACTCTCGAGTTCCGACGCTCGAGAACTCATAGCGGTCCCTCCCGCGCGTTTCGAACCGCGCGTATACAGTCCGGACAGAGCCGACGTAGCGCGTCGACGCGATCACCACACCGTTTGCACTCGTCGGACTCGACGAGGCGGCTCATTGCGAACCACCGTCCTCGTGATCAGTACCCGACTGTTGTGAACATCGGTTGGTGCTTTTTTGGCTAGAAAAATTATTTCCAGACGTAGCCCGTCTTGGACGGAGAAGTATGGCAAGAAGGGATGATGTAGAGCGAGAATTAGCTGAGTGTACCGAGTGCGGTTCTGTATACGCGGCTCGCCAATGGCCTACTGGCGACATCCAGCCGATCGGAAGCGAGACCTGCGACTGTGGATCACTCGAGTTTCGTCTAATTGAAGATGTTGACGACGAATCTACTTCCAGTAAGTCGGTCGAAGAGTGAACGGTACCGCTCGAGGAGTGCCCGCCGTCGGCTCGAACCTCTCGGTTCTCGAGCGCCCGCCGAACGTCCTCGTCAGTCGCTTGATGGGCCGGATGGGCTATGGGTGTCCGACTCTCGACATCGTACAGCCGACTCGCCGGAACGAACCAGCGACACATCGGTCTCACCGCCGTGACGACCGGGTGACGTCTCCGGGTCCAGAATCGACACGTCGACGCCAGCAGCGGAGTCGCGGCTCAGTCGCGCGTAGGTATCGCAGTTGCCACAGCGATGGGCGCGATCGTCATCGTCACCGAAGACGCGGCGGAACTGATCGGTGATGTGGGCTCCGCAGTTGCGACAGGTCGAGTTGTCGACCGACGGCCAGGGCGCGACCGTCACGCCGACCACCCCCGGTTTCCTTCGCTGTAATCGACGGGCGGCGGAGACGTGAATCCCGCGCCCGTAATCACTCGATTTTGAGCGGGGCTATTTTCGCACGCACCCCTATCGAAGAATTCCGCGTCAGTCGCTAAGCCAGCGACTATCGAAACAATTCGAGACGTTACAACAATCCGATGGACTCGTCGGGATTTGAACCCGAGGCCTCTTCCTTGCGAAGGAAGCGATCTACCACTGATCTACGAGCCCTCGCACGTTCATACCCTCGGTTTCTATTTGAGGCTTGTGTTTCGGGGACGGAACGGGACACGGCACCACGGTGGGAGTCGGCTGTCGGTGTCGTGAGTCCCGGGCTCGTTGTAACGGCGTCCCCACTCGGTCCCAGCCGTCGTCTCACCGGACTCGAGAACCATCGAAAACCGACGGACACTAGGAGGGCCCTCGCGAGTTCGCTACTGCCAAACGGCTCGTACTCGAGCGCGCAGTCCCGCGAGGGCTCCGGCCAGCCGCGCGATCACACGGCGAGCACGCGAGCGCGTCCGGCGACGACCCCGAGCAGGAACCCCGCGAAGTGAGCGATCAGCGCCACGCCGGGCGAGGCGGTGGCGAGGGTGACCGCGACCGCGAGGCCGACGAGGACGAGGATCGACAGCCACTGCGGGACGTCGACGAACGAGGCCAGTCCGCTCGAGAGCCGATTCGACGCGACGAGATAGCCCAGCAGGGCGAAGACGGCCCCGCTGGCACCGAGGACGCCCGCCGTCGGTGCGACGGGAACGAACGGAACCGCCGCGAGTAGCCCCGTGAGAACGATCTGGGCCACGCCCGCGATCGCGCCCGTTATCGCGAAGAAGACGTGAAAGCGGATCCGCGTCGTCGCTCGGGCGACCGGCCAGCCGAAGACGACCAGTGCGAGGCTGTTCGAGAGTAGATGGCCGATCCCGCTGTGTGCGTAGACGCTCGTGACGATCGTCCACGGATTCGTCGTCAGCGGCGGCGCGAGGACGAAAAACGCGCCCATCACGCCCGCGAACGCGGTGAGTCCCTGAACGACGAAGACGACGGCGAAAACGACGAGCACCTCGAGGATCGGACTCCCCGATCCCGTCTGCGTCCCGTCGTTCCCGTCGGAATCGGGCCGCAGGTAGGTGTTCGACTGTGATCGTGACCGCGAGCGCCGCGCCATACGAGTGACTGCCACGGCGACCGACAAAAGTCCCGCCGCTTTCCGAGACGACGGGGGGCACGAGTACCGAGTGGATCCCGAGACGACTCCCCTCGGTCCGTGGCTATCGCTGGAGCACGGTACTCGAGGGCGACAAAAACGGTATCTAACTCGGCTGTAAGTCGGAACCGAAACCGACCTCAGTCTTCGAGGACGATCTCGATCGAGACGTCGTTTGGCACCTGGATGCGCATGAGCTGGCGGAGTGCGCGTTCGTCGGCGTCCAGATCGATCAGGCGCTTGTGGACGCGCATTTCCCAGTGCTCCCACGTCGCAGTGCCCTCGCCGTCGGGCGACTTCCGGGTCGGAACCTCGAGGGTCTTCGTCGGCAGCGGGATCGGACCGCTCAGGTTGACGCCGGTGTTGTTCGCGATCTCGCGGACGTCGTCGCAGATATCGTCGAGGTCGTCTGGACTCGTGCCCGCGAGTCGAACGCGTGCTTGCTGCATTTATTCTTTCTCGTGAACTTCGAGGACCTTTCCGGCGGCGATGGTCTGACCCATGTCGCGGATGGCGAAGCTCCCGAGTTCGGGGATCTCGCTGGACGGCTCGATGCTGAGGGGTTTTTGCGGTCGGATGGTGACCACGGCAGCGTCACCCGACTGGATGAAGTCGGGGTTCTCCTCGGCGACCTCGCCGCTTGCGGGGTCCATTTTCTTGTCGATGGACTCGATCGTACAGGCGACCTGCGCCGTGTGGGCGTGGAAGACCGGGGTGTAGCCGGCCGTGATCACGCTGGGGTGCTGCATGACGACGATCTGGGCCTGGAACGTCTCGGCGACGCTCGGCGGGTCGTCGGCGGGGCCACAGACGTCACCGCGGCGGATGTCGTCCTTGCCGATGCCGCGGACGTTGAATCCGACGTTGTCACCGGGTTCTGCCTTGGGCACCTCTTCGTGGTGCATCTCGATCGTCTTCACTTCGCCGCCCACGTCGCTGGGCTGGAAGGAGACGTTGTCGCCGGTGTTCAGGAGGCCGGTCTCGATACGTCCGACGGGGACGGTACCGATACCGGAGATGGTGTACACGTCCTGGATCGGGAGTCGGAGCGGCGCGTCCGTCGGTGGCTCCGGCTCCGGCAGGCTGTTCAGGGCCTCGAGCAGGATTTCGCCGTCGTACCACGGCGTGTTGTCGGACTCCTCGGCGATGTTGTCGCCCTCGAACGCCGAGATCGGGATGAAGGAGGCGTCGTCGGTGTTGAACTGGACCTGCTTGAGCAGTTGCTCGACTTCTTCGACGACGTCGTCGTACGTCGACTCCTTGTAGTCGACGATGTCCATCTTGTTGATGCCGACGATGAGCTCGTCGATACCGAGGGTTCGAGCCAGGAACACGTGCTCCTGGGTCTGGGGCGCGACACCGTCGTCAGCGGCGACGACGAGGACGGCGTTGTCCGCCTGGGATGCGCCCGTGATCATGTTCTTCACGAAGTCGCGGTGGCCAGGACAGTCGACGATGGTGAAGTCGTACTCGTCGGTCGAGAACTCCTGGTGGGCGATGTCGATGGTGACACCGCGCTCTCGCTCCTCGGCGAGGTTGTCCATGACGTAGGCGAACTCGAAGCCGCCCTTGCCCTTCTCTTCTGCTTCTTCGCGGTGCTGTTCGATGACGTGCTCGGGTACGCTCCCCGTCTCGTAGAGGAGTCGTCCCACGAGCGTACTCTTCCCGTGGTCAACGTGACCGATGATGGCCAGGTTCTGGTGTTGGTCGCTCATTGTTGTAGCTCACGCGCAGAGGCGCTTATATCGGTCTCTTTGGCTCGTTGCGGTTAAAACCATTTCGAAAGCGTATTCAGCCGACCCCGCCGCAGTCTTGCGGTTTGGCTAGCCTTCACACGCCACGGAACGTTCGGTGACGGAGACGCGGGCGGAAAACGGACTGCGAGCGCGGTGATTCCCGCTCGAGCGAGCGCCGAACTCCCGGCGCGCGATTCTGGTCACCTGTCGGGGTGGATCCGTTTGCAGTTCTATAGTAGGCGTTAGAAATAATTGCTCACTTTAGGGATAGAGAGTTGATCAAGAGCAGTATCAATCGCTGTTGTGA
>NZ_JBWBDM010000012.1:0-127746 GCF_056135975.1 Natrinema sp. LJW11
CGCACGTCCTCACACCCAGCCTGCCTCGTCAGTCGGTCGTGAACGTCGCGGAGGAGGGTCCGCTGTGTATAGCGGTCGCGACCGGCAAGAAAGATCATTCTGTGAGAGAGGAGGATTAGCTCGTGGCGCGGTCAGCCATGTCGGTCATCTGTTCGCGAGCGGCTTCGACATCGGAGTAGAGTTCCAAGGCGTGCTTGATGAGGCGGCGATCCTCCTCGTTCTCGCGCCAGAACGCGATGACGTCGCGGCGGTCGCGGAGCTCGGAACTTGAGAGGTCGTCGTCGGCGAGCGACTGTTCGAGCTCCTCCCATGTCTCGATGTCGTAGGCCGCCTGCCACTCCTCGATCTCCTCGGTGATCGCGGCCAATTCGCTCCGCAGTTCCTCGCGCGTGTTCTCCTCGATGAGCGTGCGGATCTCCTCGAAGAGCTGGCGCGTGTAGTCCGGCTGGTAGCGCGTGGTCTCGCCGGCCTCGACGCGGCGCAGCTGACCCTGCTCCACGAGCGCCTGGAGTTCTTCGTTGGTTGTACTCCAGGCGGCGTCGGCCTGCTCGCTGATCCAGTTGACCGACCGCGGTTCGCGAAGCGTCTCGGCGACCGCCCGAATACGGTCGCGGGCACTCATCGACTCAGTCCACGACTGGACCCCATCTCGCGGGGATTCAGACATGCTTGGCACCTCTTGCAACAGTGTTCGTGCCCCGCTCCCATATATGTTCGTACTCTCTCGTATAATCGAGAGTCTGTTGCGAGTATAGGCATCCGGATGTTGAAATGCGATACCGACAGAATCTACGAGCCAACCGATGCACAACCGATATTCTGATTTCGAGGAACTGCGGCCGACCGGCGAGGCATCCCACATTCCGGACGAGAAGCTTAACGACGGGCGTGATGGTGACCCCCGGCGGCAACGCGTCGCGACGAGCACGGGGGGCTACCCCGATGCACCGACGGCCGCCGACGGCGAGTGCCGGTCCTGTGGGGCGTCAGTTCCAGACGGGCAGACGAAATGCCGGTTCTGTCTCACCAACCATCTCGGTAGTGACGCCACCAGCACGGACGAGTCAGCGTCGACGACATTCCTCGGCATCGTCCACCTGGTCGTCGAGTCGACCACGTTCTACGGCGCCGTCGCGAAGGGCGGCGCCGCGGCGAACCTCCTCTCTGCCAACGAGGCGGAGCCGGCCGTCGACGACTACACGCTCATCTACGATCTCGACGAGGCGCCAGCGCGCCAGCTGGCCGAGCAATGGCCCTCACTCCCCGACGCGGCACAGGTGTCGTCAGCGGAGGGAGAGCGGCTTCTCAGTGCCGCCCGTGACCGGACTGGGTGGCACGGCCAAGAAGCGTCGGAGCGTCAGGAGCAGGCCCCGACGCGGCTCTACGACCAGCGTGGGGACGGCATCCGCGACGCGTCGCGTCTCGACGCGGTCCTCAACGACGCCGACGATGTGGTGTGGCTGATTCCAGCGATGGCGCTGACCGAATCTACTGGCGAAGCTGCGGCTAATCGCCAGGCGTCGTCGGTACCGACGACTCAGGAACTCGACTGTCAAAACTGTGGACGGGCGACCGACCGTCGGTTCAAGACCCACGAGTCGGCCCCGGATGAGGCGTGGACGGGGCAACCGATCTGGGAGTGCCGGGTGTGTGGCTCGGCTCGCTACGGCCCCAATCTCGAGTAAGGCCAGTGCTGGGCATCGATTAACCAACAGCCTGCGAGTACCGTCGGGGTTCGTTGGTTAAGGCTGGGATCTCCTGCAAGCCCGACACCAGTCTCGATGGTGGGTCTTTCCGCGCCGGCGAGCGGTGAGGCGCTTCCGATGGAGCAAGAGTTCAAACAGGGCTACCGGATGCATCGTATACTCAGCAATCTCAACCGACTCGACGTCGACCGATTGGACGACGCGGATCGAGAGCGAGTCGAGACCGCGAGAGACCTCTTGGAAGAGGTGAGCCTTCTCACGCGGCCGGGCGACGGTGCCGGGGCGGACGCCCATGCAGACTCCTAACTGGCGTCGCCGGCCACACCTCGGGAGGCTCCTCTTGCGTCGGTTTATCGCCCCCGACAGGGGTGCGGGGGCGACCCGGCGAAGTCCAGACGTGGCCATCCTTGGCCGTATTGGATTCGTGCTGGCCAAGGTTGAGGAAGAAGAGTGCGAGATAGCGGTATCAAGGGTCGTCGTCACCAAGGTAGCTGTCAAGAAACTCCTTATCTATCTCGTATCCAGCTGCTGCGAACCGGTTTGCGACCCTGTATGCGTGAGATCCTGGTTCTTCCCCTGCCCGGACCGCGTTGGTATACAGCGTCTCACGCATCTCGTCCTTACTTGAACGGGCGACATTATACCATTCGTCGTCAGGGACCGCCTCAACGATAGCGTAGTAAACAGATATCGCTGCAGCCGGGTAGGTATCTGACTGTTCAGCTAACCATTCCTCAAGGAGCCGTACATGCGGGGCCTGATGGATGAGGAAGGGCGCAGTGCGTTCGACAAGCCTCTGTTCGTCTTCCAGGTTGCTCGCATTGGTCTGTTTGAGACACCGAAGGAAATATCTGAACTCACGGTGGTACTCAGCACCGTCCTCAATACCATCAATCTGGGTTTCAACTTGGTCAAGCCGCCACTCCCAGAGCTCCCGGATCGCATCCCAGTGCTGGTGGAAGTCACTGTCCTCGTTATCAAGACCGTTTGCCAACGCTTGCGAAATGTTCGCAGCGGTTTCAGGACTCATCATCTCGTAGAACCGGGTTATCAGACTGTCCTCATCCTCAAGGGGCTCATCCTCAAAGATGTATGCCATAGCGACATGGGATGCTGTTGACTCGACAGTGATCCATCCTTCATCGGACTCGTCTTCCGCTAGCAGGTCCAACGCATACTGGTAGTACGGTCTGAGATGGGGATACGCTGAAAGAAGAAACTGGTTGCCCCGACTATATCCGTTCCATGTCGCCGCGAACAGCTCCTTCGTCTCGTCCGTTCCGGGTGTTGGAAAGAGGTTGTCCAAATGTGTCCGTATTAGTTCCTCGTCTGTTACCCAGAACGTTCTGAAATGGCGGCCCAATTCGGTCCGTACCGGGGTAGCAGTATCTTCACTGATTTTAGCTTCAATCACCTGGCGCAGCGGAGCGTCTAACTGGTCCTTCTCTAAACGGCCGTTTTGATCCTGCCAGATGAGATAGCTGACGATTGCCCTGATCCCGAGCTGTCGGACCTCCGGTTCAGTCGTACCGACGCCACCGATCCAGCTATGCGGTTGCTCCTGATCAGGATCCAATTCAACGGGAGATATTAATGCAATCAACAGATCTTCAACGCGTTCGATATACTGGAGGGGGAAGTCAGTATGGTCTGCTTGGATTCCCTGACCGATCAGCCGAGCGATCGAGGTGCGGCACCGAGAACTCCACCGACCAGGTTCATCAACGACAGTCTCACAGAATGCCAAGATCGGTGGCCAAGGGAACTGTCCATCATCCTGGAGTACATCGACAAACGAATCGAGGACGACATCCGCGTACTGGGGTTTCCCCTCCTCGAGGATCTGGATCGACTCTGCATACGCTGCCGGTTGTTCTTCGACCAGTTGTTGGAGCTGCTTTGCGAACCCCCAATGGCTGATATCTTCCCGTTCACCATCTTCGAAGAACCGGCTCCCATCCTCAGGTTGGTACCAACCCACACACTTCTGTAGGACCGTTTCAGCATCTTGATCACGAAGCGTGTCAAGTTCCTCCGGCCCTCGCTCGTTCACAACACCTCCTTGAACTGACGGCGTGTATGGTTCGGACGCAGTCTGTTCGGGAACGCCATACTTGTCAACCAATTCGTCGATGTACTCCTGCTGATCGTCTGAGGCCTCTCCATCGAGAAGGTACAGGCGTTTGAGCCGCCAACGCTCAACACGTTCCTGTACAATCTCTTCTTTCGATTGCTCACGGTCAGGCGCTACCTGGGCAGCCCGGTCCTCAATCCATCGCCTCTCTCCGGGACCGTTGCGGAGAACCTCATAGACATGGTCCTGCTCGTCTGTATCCAGGTATGGATACCCAATCTCCACTAACCTGTAGAAATCATACTGGATGCTGTCATCGTCGTAGTTCGATTCCGCGCCCAGTTCGTCTGCGATGATTTCTCGGTAGACATCTGGATGCTGGCTAAGGAGGAACAAGCCGATCCGACGGAACGCAGGAATGGTGTCACCCAGATAGGAGATGATGAGAGCTTCCCGGTCATTCCCAGTTGGATCAGCACTAACCCACTGCTTGGCTGCGCGGCTCAAATACGTGAACAGAATATGCTTCCGCTCACCGGTATTTTCCTCACCATAATCAAGTTCCGAGATTGGGGTTCGGCTAGCCACCGATTCATAAATTGAATCGCCTTCAGGATCAGTTTCAGTGTCTAACGTCTGTCGTAACGCCTCTTCTAATGCATCAATGAAGTCACGACCACACGCCTCGACAAAGGTCTCACGTGTTTCTTGGAACAATTCATGGAGTTGGTACTGTTCGGACTGCCGATCCTGTTGCCAGTTAACGTCAGCACTACGCTGTGGTGCCTGAAGCACACCTCTCAATATAGTAAGTGCGGCGTCTGTCTCGTCGTGTTCAATCAAGTGCTGGATGAGCTGTATAGCATAGAAATCCAGTTGTTGGAATGACTCTGATTCCGAGACCCATGACTTAATAACATCAGCTGTCTCGGCTGCTGCATCCGCTGGCAGATCGCCTGCGATACTGATCAACCAACGTCGTGTATTCGAATCATCGGTGTCGAGATTAGTAATGACCTTGACCACAAAGTCCGGGTGAACGTCAACTATACTGTTCAGGTACTGCATATGAGGAACATCCGGGTCAGCGAATACCCCTTGATCGTAGAGTTGTTCAGCCCACGATCGATCAACCTCCTCATCGAAAAAGTACCCTGCAAGCGGCTCCCGCCCCTCCAAGACAGACAGCACCGTCGCCACGACAGTGTCCGGCACATCATCTGTCGGCCATACTTTGAGCTCATCAAGCAGAACAGTCGCCGTATAGAACGGCAACCCATCCTCACCTAACGCTGTTTTCAGAAAAGCAGCTACTGTCTGCTGTTGATCCTGCAGCTCGATTAGGGCTGACAGATGATGGGTACAGAGCGTGGTGGAATGGGTTCCCTGTTCGAAATCAATTCCATCAGAAGCTAGCTGGCTTTGAATCTGATCTGCGTGAAAATTGAATGCTGCCGCATGGATTTCGCCAGAATCCGATTCTTGACGAAGCAAGAATTCCCGGAATTTATCGTGGATAGCGTACCGTGTCGTCCCGTCGGGACCATCCCCCCTATCTTGGACAATCACCCGCCTGTTGAGGCCACGTAACAACCGGCGGACACCGACCTGATCAAACCGGTTCTCGTCCGCCAACACAGAGCTACAGACATATTCATTCAGTTCGGTGAGCGGGGATGTCGCTTGGAGGAACCGCTCTTCGTCCCGGGTTAACGCATCCAGATACTCCACCTCGATATAATCACGGATCTCCCCTTCAGGAACTTCGATGGCGGAAGCAGGATCCTCGATATCTGCTAAGAGTCCCAAATAGTACGGATGGCCACCCAGCCGGTCATGCAATTCCCGTGCTGTGGCTGGCTCCATCTCCGGTACTTCGTTCGTCAGAAGTTTAACAGACTGTGTCTCACTGAACGTGGAAAGACGGGTCACCGGGACTTGGCCTGCAAACTGCAGTCGCCCTGCTGAAAGCAAGGTGACCTCCGGTCCGAGAACTTCGGCTATCTCGACGAGGGAATCCTTGATTTTCTCCTCATCATCGTCGACGTTGTGTACGTCGTCAAGACAGATGAGACGCGTGTGACCGTCTGGAACATGGTCAGCCATCTGATCAAGTGCTTCGATATACTCGAACCTATCTTCAGCCCAATCGGGAGGGTTTCGTGTCCATGAGAGACCGCCTCCGACAGGGCCTGCACTTCCAGAGGCACCAGTGACTTCTCGGTCGCCTTTCTTCACTGATTCCGGGATATCACTTAGGATTGTTCGGTAGATTTTCTGTGTCACTGTTGGGACACTGTGGTGAGAGCCCAATTCGACTCGTTCGATGGAGTACTCGTCACCGAACTCGTCCTCAACCCAATCAAGAAGAAAAGTCTTCCCAACACCTGGCTCCCCCGCAACATGGAATAGCGTATCATCTCCGTCTAACCGCTGAGCTATCTGTACCTGAACGTCTTCTCGAGGAACATAACTTTCTGCCATCGGAGACGGATAGGTCTCTTCTTCCTCCTCCTGATCACGCCCGATGAGGTTCTTGAATTTCCTCCCCGCTCTCATAATGAACGATCTCATATACTTTACCTCACCAGATACTTCCCGATTAGCACAGCTGATACAAATAGGAAGGGGAGGCTAGCCGTTTCTAACCTCAAACCTGAATTCTGCTTTTTACGGTTATGTCCTACTTCCCGCGGAATCGGTTAGCCAGGTGTCCTCTGCCAGTGATGTGTAGCATAGTGTGTAGAAGGCGATAAAGAGGTGGATGGCAAGTTCTTGCTCACCATCGATGCCGTTGCCGTGTATGATGTCATTGCCCCGTTTGCAAATGGTTTCGTGCATAAATGTTCAGAAAATGTCATCGAAAAACAATGATGGGGTCCTGCGCGTTCTCTCGGTCCTAGCCAACGAGTTCCTATAACCATTCTATTTCAGGTCGTCATCGTGACCCACGAATTCCTGAGAGAACTCGCCGACCACCTCGAAGCCGACGAGGAACTCGATATCCAGACAGCGGGGTTCACTAAGTGCCGCTTCCCAGTCCTGGCCAAGCGGTACGTTGTTCACGACGGCGAAGTCCTCCACGCGGACCTCAGTTCCCCCGACCCGATCGACGAGTAGCGTTGTTCGTCCCCCGGGAGGGGTGCGGGGCGATCCAGTCGCGGTCGCCCCGTGAGGTGATTGCTCGATGGGACACCGCGCACTCGTTGCGTACGAACGCACAGACGGACAGTACACGCTCCACTACAGCCATTGGGGCGCAGCGAACCTGAAGCTCAAGCACCGAATCTCGGCTGAGTCGCCGTTCGGTGGCGACGACACCGACTCAAAGTGGGCGAAACAGCTCCTCGCAGAGCTTGCCGATGGCCTCGAGGCAGAAGCCGTCGACGGCTACCTCGCTGACGAGGACCGACCGTCGTCGGTCGTCGAGCCGAAGCCCCGCGCCACCGGGCTCACCCTCGACGAGATCGTCGCTGACCACCTCGACTACCTCCACCACGAGGCGTTCTTCGTGGTGTCGACGACGTTCGAGGTGACTGCCTATCGGACGCTGTGGTTCGGGCTCCAGTACGACTCGGAGACGGTCGAACAGGGAGAGACCGTCGGGAACGGCGCGCTCGCGACGGTGCGCTGGTACGACGGCGAGCCGGTCGGCGATGGCCACCTGCAGGGACAGTTCACGGCCCTCAAAGACGTCGTCGGCGACATGATCGGCAAGGGCGTCTTCACGCCGTCGACGGCGAGACAGTACCTGAAACGGAAGCTGGCCGAGCGAGTCGGAGACCGACAGGAGCTGCTCATTCCGACCAGGGAATCACCCTTCGAGAAGGCGAGCCTCAACCACTCCTAGTTCGATCTGCTTCGTGGCAGCTGCTGTTTTTCAGGGGTCGGAATGGGTGAGCCCCGCCGTAGGCTCGTGATTCGATGACCTCAGACGACGATCCGTTTCACGACTGCGAGTTGGACCCCGAGGCGATCCTCGGAACACACACCTTCGAAGACGTCCTGTTCACCGACGAGACGGAAACCCCGGTGAACGTGCTCACCGGCGAGACACCGGCATATTCGCAAGCAACCGTCGAGGAAGCGAAGGGGTTCGCTGCGAGTATCGACACGGAGACGCCCCAGATCGCGCTCCCCGCATCCGTCGAGTCACAGGTCGAAACACAGAGCAAGCCCTACACGGCGGCCGCATTCTTCCACTTCAAGGCGACTGGCTCGCTCGAACGCCACCGTGCTTACCACGCCGCTTACGAGGCGGACGCGTTCGCCGTCGACTTCGAGGCTGACTACGCGTCGGGCGACCTGACCATCACTGTCGAACGAGCGGACGAATCATGAGAATCCGCCGTCACGAGGAGGTTTTTCGAGCGCCGGCGAAGGGTGCCGGCGCAGCTGGAGCGAGCAACGACACCCGGTGCGTCGGCGTTTCGAGGTGTTTGAGATGCATATGGTGATTTACGCACTGGTAGAGGCATCGACGCACGACGACGCGCTGGCCACCGGAAAGTCGGTGTTCGACCGCCTGGTCGGCGCGGACCCACACGCCGGCGCCGTCTTCGATCGAATTCACCGTAACTCTCAGAGCCGGACGGCGTCGCCAACATTCAAATACGAAACCGGGGATACCCGGGAGCGCATCGATGGGCGATAACGATCTCAAAGCCGTCGAGGACGCCCGTGATGGACTTCAGAGTCTGTTGGTCGAACAAGCACAGGCAGGCGTTCCAGAGCAAGTCCTCGTCGGGCTTCTCCGAGAACAGGCCGCCGAGATCGAACAGATCGGCTACATCCCGCGCCGGTGGGAGCAACCCGACCAGCAGGAAGTCAGCAAGCGATGAAACGGACCAATACTTTCGAGGTGCGTCCCCTCTCCAAGTCGGATGAGGTCCTCCTACAAGACGTCATGGACGCGACGGCGAGCTTCTGGAACGAGCTGACCTATGCCCGCCGCCAGCGGTTTTTCGATGACGAGAACATCTGGGAGGCCAATGAGTTTCGCGGACAGTACAAAGGCCAACTCGGCGCTGCCGGCGTCCAGACAGTGACACGAAAGAACAACGCCGCCTGGAAGTCGTTTTTCGCGCTGTTGGAAAGTGGTGAAGAAGCGTCCCCACCGGGCTACTGGGGGAATCAAGAGGACGGGCGAGATCTCCGGCTGTTCGTTCGGAACGATTCGTACGAGATCGAGTGGGGCGACTACTCCCGGGTCGAAATTCCAGTCGGCCAGGATCTCAAAGAGAAGTATGGACTGGGGTACTACGAACGGCTCCGGCTGGAGGTGCGTGGCGATCCGAAGTGGTCCGGCGAACAGGGGCGACTGGAAATTCAATACGACGAGATTGAAGACACCTATCGAGTATATCAACCAGTCTCAGTCGACGACTCGGAACTGGATTCACCACTGGCTTCGGAAGAAGCCGCCCTCGATTTAGGTGCCAACAATCTCGTTGCCTGTACGACCACGACAGGGGAACAGTACCTCTACGACGGTGAGGAGCTGTTCGAGCAGTTCCGATCGACGACCGAAGAGATCGCGCGCCTGTCGTCCAAGCTGCCGCCAGAGCAGGACACGAGCCAGCGAATCCGCCGGCTCTACCGCAAACGCTCCCGCCGGCGGACCCATACCCAGAAAGCCCACATCCGTGACCTCGTTGAACGATTGCACGACGAGGGGATCGCAACGGTGTACATCGGCGATCTCACCGGTGTCATCGAAATCCAACCATCCCCTGAAATCAACGAGAAGCTGGAGAACTTTTGGGCGTTCAAGCAGTTCGTCGATCAGCTGCGGTCCGTCTGTGAGGAGTATAGGATTGAGGTAGTGGAGAAGAGTGAGGCATGGACGAGCCAGACGTGTCCAGAGTGTGGGCAACAAACTGAGACGGTTCGGCACCGGGAGACGCTGACCTGTCCTTGCGGGTTCCAGGGACACGCAGATCTCACCGCCGCAGGGAACTTCCTCCGGCAGAACACCGAGCAGCAAGTCAGGCCGATGGCGCGGCCCGTGCGGTTCCAGTGGGACAATCACGAGTGGCGTTCGACCACAGACGCCCCTGAGTTCGGGATAAATCCCAACGAACAGCGCACAAACCCGTAAGTCACTCCCGTGGAACTCTGCTTCCAGCGTGGGGGATCCTCGTTTCGAGGTGGACGTCAATACGTTACGTTTGACGAGGAGGGGAGAAGTGACCCAATTCAGGAAGATCGGCTCTATTGGTCTGGGGGGTTGTGGAGATTTATTTTCGAGTGTCAGATACTGAACTAGCTACTCAGTGTACTTGCGCAGTTATCTCTGTCTCGTAGCCGCTACGTGATGGCAAAAAGTCATTTGCATTTTTACTATTGTGTTTTTGTATGGAACTTAGGCGTGCTACCGTACTCTCCGCAAGTGCTGGGCTTCTTTTCGTCCTCTTGGGGTTCATTACGACGCCGGGGTTGGGTGGTCGCACGGTGATGGCGTGCAACACCATTTCGGCTCCTGCTTTTCGTGGAATCAGATACACCGACGTAACCATCGTCTGGTTTGACGGGTGCAACGTCTGGACAGTCTCGCTATTTGCAGTACTTGGGGGACTCTTACTTATCGGAGCGGTTGCTGGTGGTTCCATAACGGTTCTTCGGGCGTTCCGCAACTCAGAGAGCCAACAACCCACCGACTGAGTGAGATGGAACGCGGACGGAATTCCGTTCCACTACCGCTCCCGCTCGCCTTCGATACCCAGTTCACCTCTACTGAACGAATCCACCCCAGCGATACAGAATGTGACACCTCTTGCCTGAGGTGCCCTGAATCATCATCCTCTCTGAAGCTGTCTATTCGCGCCAGCGAGAGAATGGCGCGCGTCCGTGACTGTACCGACGGGCGTTGGAGTGGTTCAGATGCATATGGTCATTTACGCGCTCGTAGAGGCATCGACAGAAAACGAAGCATTGGCTACAGGGAAAACGGTGTTCAATCGATTGGTTGGCGCTGAGCCACATTCCTGCGCAGTATTCGACTATTTTGTGACCTTCGACAAGGAGGACACGTCCGTTGCGGGGAAGGCGCGATGGGGAGAGTTGCCGACTGCAGCCCCCGTCGACTCTGATGACGGCCAGGATCTCCTCGAGCGTGGCTGGGAGGCGACGAAGGAGGAATTCGAGCGGAATCTTGACCGGGTGAAGGAGGCCATCGACGAGCTCTCCGACGAGGAGATCATGCGCGACGAGGACCTCGCCCGGCACGCCTTCCACAAGGTCGGTGCGTACGACGGCCCGACGGTCTTCCTGTACACCGAGCACGCGACCGGCATTCGCCACCGTGGACAGCTGGATCGACTCCTCGAGGAGAGTGAAGAGCTCTGGATCGTGCCCGCTGATGTCCACTTCTAACCAATGCCTCGCATCACCAACTGGCGACGCGAGAGCCGCTCGCCGACGCTTGCGTATCGGAACACCGAGACCGGTGCGCGAGCCGTCCTGCATCGAGCGCCGGACTCCTACCGGTACAAGTGGCGTGGGGCAATTCTCGTCGACGGCTACCCGGTCTGGTCGCGGGGATACGAGACGAAGGACGCGACGTCATTCCGTGACAAGCTCCGGGAGCGGCCCGCACCGGACCTCAGCTGTCCGGAGTGTCCGAACAACGACGTTCGCGTCGGCGAGAAGGCAGCAGACCGGGCGAAAGTCCAGCGGTGGTACGACTGCCCCGACTGTGGATACGAAGCCCCCTCACGCATCGTCTACGGCGCCGAGCGGTGAGTGAATGAGCGGTGGGCGCTGTTTTTCGGCCGGGCACGAGGTGGTGGCCCGGGACGACCGGGTTAGTCAACCAATGAGTCTCGAAGTACTTGACCGACACAGTGAGGCACTGTTCGAGTTCCTCTGGTGTCCCGTCTGCGGGCAGGAGGTCTTTACTCACATCCCCTTCGAGGGGGTGTTCTGCAAGAACTGCAACACCCAGATCGAACTCCAGGAATCCCGAGAGACACGCGGCTACGAGGAGGCCGTGCTCGCCTGCTTCGATACAACCACGACCTGGAACCTCCACGTCGACGAGAAACTGCGTCGCGATCTGCCTGATGGGTCGGCCCGCGTGAAGATCCTCGGCGCACCAGGCGCCTACAAGGTCGACTGGTGGAGTCCAGAGCCGGGTGAGGACTGGGAACCGGTGGAGCGCGGCGAGTTCGACGACGTCGAGGAACCATCAGAGGTGTCGCACCTGGCGTAGAGCACCGTTAGCAGTTGTCGCAAATATAATTCCTTGAGTTATACTATAGGTAGAAAATATGGAAAGCATCCTCCACTGAACTAGACTGGAAATTTAATCGGCTGAGAATCGACCGGTTCCTTATAATTCGCCTAGGGTGAATGAAGCATCTCGTAGTGCGTTATCCAACTCTTGATTCAACTCGGATACAGAGTAGTCATTGGATGTGGCTCTTAGATAAGCTAAGATAACATTAGCGAGAAGTTCCCGGAGTTGGGTGAGATATTCTTCGGGATGTACAAACGACTGAGAGTCTCGGTCAACACCTGGGTTCAAGATATCAGTAAGGTATTCGTCCTCATGAACCAGCTTGCCACGATGTTCATACGCCGTTTTAATGCGCTCTCTCGTCTCTTGTCTATCAATTCCTGCAAACTCATCGAGTAAGAGACTTGCTCTCAGGCTCATTCGAGATCTCTTGGTTCCCGGGTGCGGCCCTCGAAGAAGTAGCCCCTCACAGGCAATCATACAGTCAAGCAATCTATCACCTGGGTATGGCTTCACGTACATTTCATTGAAACGCCGAAGGGAGGTTGAGAGTTCGTACTCGGGGTCCAGCCGGATGTCACTACATAGCTGGGACCAGAAATTTTGAAAGTCCTCTTGATCGTCTTCTGTTAGAGAGTAACTTTCCCGCGAAAGTGATGGTTCTCGTCCACCCTCATCAAGACCAAGAACCTCGGGAATACCAAGGCGATACGTTTGCCACCCGGACGAAACCTCAAACGCTCGATCGAATCCGACAGACCCTTTTTTTGGCCCGAAAAGTCGGAGAACCGTAACAATCCGTTTTCCCAGTTGTTCCCCTGGTGCGTCCATCATCTCATGTGGGATGGCAGTATTATCGGTTGATGAACTTACTTCTGCGTGGATAACCCATTGACCAGAATGAATCAAATCGGAGGGATTCCGATGACGGTAGTTATATTCAAATGTTCTCAGTGCATTTGCAGTGTCCTCGTTTAGCGTAGAGAGAGATACTGAATCTACCCGGTGATATGTTCCTCGGTGGTGAATCTCGATATCAGAGTTCAGTGGGATATTTTCATCTGAATCAAATCCCCTCGGCCCAGTAAAGTTAATTAGCGGAATGATGATCTCGTAACTGCGTAGACCAGTTTCGTAGTTGGGACGAAATTCGTTCTCGAATGCTACATTGAATGCCTTTTCATCAAATTCGACATCACCAACGTAGTTCAACACATCTCCGGCAAAGTTGAAAACAACATTCTCATGGTGAAGAACTCGTGACTCCCGTTCCGAGGGTAGATCAGCAGGATCTCCGAGGACCGTGGTGGGGATCTCCTCATCGTCAATAGAATCATCCTTCGGAAATGCATTTCCAGAATCAATTAGCCATTCCGCGACGTCCCTGAAGAATTCGTCTTGGCGGTTCGAATACAATGTAATCAGTTCTCTGGGAACAGAGATCTGGTGTACATCAGGCGTCGATTCATTGCTCAACAATATTTCCATCTCAGGGATACGATACCCCTCTGATACGACATCCTCGGCTACGCTTTCAATAAATTCCTGTACGGCCTCACGAATGTGTGGCTTTACTTCATCGATATCAACATCGGTCATATGATAACCAGAGCTCTGCTACATTGATAATTGCTGTTTTAGCTGTGTTGCGGCGCTATTTGCTCGGTGAAGTTGCTTCTTTATGACGTGTTTCTTAAACATTGTGCGTAGCTCGAGCGAGGCTTTCAGATAGTCATCAGAATGATCTGCAAATTCGTAGGGAGTCCAAATAAGACTCCGTGGTAGACCTCTAAACCCGTAGTATTCGACGAACTGCATCGGATCTGGATTTTGTAGTATGTTATCAAATGCTTCTTCAATAATCTCGATTTGTTCACCCTGGGCGTTAGCCAAATGCAATATCAGAGTAACCGCATGACCTTCATACTCCTCTGCGCGGTATATTGCAATTTCTAGATACCGCTGAACGAGCAAAACAGCACTCGAACGAGGTGGATTGGAAAGTGCTACGCCAACGATTTTTCTCCAAGCCTCATCAAGAGATACAGAAATCAGCCCAGGTGATTCTGATTGCTCCAGTGATTTGGTGTGCTCGGCCGTTATGGCCATTAGATTTAGACGGATGTTAATTAGGACAGAAACTCGAGAGTCATTATATAACTCTGGATCCCAGCTCGGTGTGATGTCATCTGACTTTTTCCCTAGTAAGTCGTCCTCAGAAAAGTCTCTGCTTTCGAAATAATCGTGATACTTCTCTACAAAAGTCCGATACCACTCTTCCTGACGCTCTGCAAACTCCATAATAGAACTATTCTGGTGTATGTTCTCAGGATCGATCTTTCCATCAACGAGACGCATCCCCTCGTAAACCATATGCGATTGGTCAAGGAACGTGTCTAGCTCGTCTTCTTCTAAACTCTCCTCAAAGATATCTAGTACGCCTGAAACCCCTGTGTAAAGCAATTCACTGTAAGCGTCATTCTTATTGGTAGGGTCCGGAGCTGGTCTAATAACTCGTTGGTGGATCAAAAGAGCTGAGAGATTTGCTAAATTGGGTGCACCACATTCAATTCCCTTACTCCCAAGCTCACTCATATCCTCCATCGTGTTGCGAACCAATGTGGGTTCGTTAACGTCAGCGGCCCGTGTTGCAATCTCCGGGAAATATCGGTCTAAAACAGGTGAAAACAGCAAGCCGATACGTTCCCCTTCTTCTGTATTTGCAAAGTCATCGTCATAATCCGGGGGAATTGCGATATCGTCAGTTCCCCCAGTACACACTATTTCGTCAACGATCTCGTTAGACACGTCAGATAAGACTGACTCGCCTACCTCAGCAACCCCAATCTCTTCTTCGTCTATTGCATTTCTTGAAGTATCATAGACCACTTGCAGTGGGTGATCCGAAGTTGTCTCCGTTCGCGCAGCAGAGATCGAGTTTTCAACATAATCCATCGGCGAGAGGCTATCACCGTATTGTTTCAGAAGCCTTGTTGGAGTAGACTGTGTAAATACAATAGTAATATACTTATAAATTCCCCAAAAGAAGACTAATGATGTTTCCAGGAGCAGTATGAAAGCTGCTAATTTTGTACTCTGTTTGTAGATGTCAAGGGTTGTGAGGAACAGTATATTGAGAGTGATGGACACCATTGAAATATAGAACGTATGCTTGATAGCTGGTGACTTCGAAAACAGCTCAATATATCCTGTAGAGTAGCGTGTACTAACAATCTGAGTTACAATGAATACGACTGAGAAAATGATGGCCAATAGTGAGACTTGAGCTGTAATCAGCGTTTTGAGGACGTCCCTGATGAGTCTATCAACGGGAACAAAAGGAAGGGGACCATATCCGATGAATACTGCAATTGCTACGCCTAGTAAAACCCCGCCAACAAGTCTCAGATGTTCTCTCATCATTGATATTCAGTCCCGGAACTCAGACCATGGATCTAATGTCTCCAACTGTTCTCTGATCTCCGATAAATCATCTGTTTCACCGATTTCCAAATCTGGATCTTCTTCGGTGGCGTGTATTACATCGGGCCCTCGAAACGGATAGTTCTCGTAGCCGAGGTTGCGGAACACGTCCTCCATCACGTCCTCGAACTCGAACCCCGAGAAATCGTCCAGTACAGCCATTCCGAATTATGCGGACAGTACGTTGCAACTGCCAAATACGTTGCCGAACGCAGCGCCGTCCTGTTTGTTGAACCCCTGAGAAGGGTGCGGGGGTCATCGAACCGCCCGCGAGCAGCGATGAACGGGAATGTACCAGTGGCCAGTTCGGAATCGGTTCCAGTCGCATCGGCCGCTCAGTCTCACCAAGACACAGTCGAATACGTCGGCTTCCGCGTCGATGGCCAAGCCGTCGTCCTGAACCTCTCGGAGCATCGGCGACTCTCCCTCGAGCGCAGTTTGGACCTCGTCAACCACAGTCCGAGCGGTTTCGAGTGGGGGTACAGTGGTAGCGGGCCCGCCCAGCTCGCGTGCGCGCTCCTTCTCGACTACTACGACGATGAGCAGTTCGCCCGTGAGCACTACATCGCGTTCCGGAATCAGGTAGTCTCACAGCTGGAGTGCGACGGTGAAGCGGCGTGCTGGCACCTCACCGGCGAGGAGATCGACGCCGCGATGGCGACCCTTACCGACGATGTCGTCGCGCTCGCGGACGGCGGACGGCCGTCACCGTCGCTCCCCGAGAACTGGCGAACCGTCTCTCGCCCGGACCGGCGGGTCTTCCAGCGCGCTGATCGCGACCACTACATCGTACTCGGGGATGGAAGCGACGAGTGGCTGGTCGTGCTCTGCAGCCAGGGCGACCGTGCATATCCTGCCCCGCTCGCACATCGGACGGTTGCCGAGGATGCTGACGTAGAACGGGTAATCCAGGAACTCGCCGAAGAGAGCAACGACCTCATCGAACCCCCGGAGGGGGAGCACTGATGGAGACGCTTCGACTGGCGCGAGCCACCCACCAGCTCCTCGAACGTGGTGTCGAGGCACTCGAGAAAATCGGGCGCGAACTGGAGCGATACAACGACCGACAGGAGCGCACCGACGACACCGACTCGTGACCGAAACTCACTCTCTAGACCAAATACGGAGTACCGGCTTCCAGTATACGCCTACCCCCGAGGGGTGCTCGTGTCCCATCCATCGGGAGGGGCAGCCGGTCACGGCGCCGCTCGGTTTGCGGTTCGCAGAGCGCGTCCATATCGAATCGATCCCGCGCCATGTCGCCGGCGCGATCTACGAAGCACATCACTCCTATATGGACGATGTCCCCCGGACGAATCTCGTCCATCACGGACTCTGTTACCAGGACCAGCTACTAGGTGCGATTACGTGGCGCTATCCGCTGATTCGCTCGCTGGAGTACGACGGGACGCGATTCGAGGGCGACGAAATCGTCGAGGCAGCACGGATTTGCATCGGCGTCGATTTCCCCAATCTCGCCTCTGCCGCCCTCGCCCGGTCGATGGAACGGTTCGTGCGTCGGCACGGCCAGCGACGAGGCGTTCGGCTCCTGCTGACGTTCGTGCGAGCCGACTTCGACGGCTCGACGATCAAAGCGCTCAGAGACAAGGGCTGGCACTGTGCCGGTAAAACGGACCCCGGCCAAGCGGGAAATCGCCCCGATAAGCAGATCCGAGAGCAGCCGAAGTGGCGGTTTCTCTGCGAGGTCCCAGCTGAGTCCGACCGGGAACAGGCCTCACTCGGGAGGTGGTCCCCGTGACCACGAATGCCAGTCTCGATGAATTCGTAGCGGAGGCAGATTCGGACAGCCAGACAGATGACGATTCATCGGTCGTCGACCAGCTGTTGAAACCGGTATCGCCGTCGCTCGGACTGCAACTCGTCCCCGGCAGGGGTGACCCAATATACCTCCAAAACACGGGGACCGAACGCTACCTGTTCCGAGATGACCACGAGCGATGGTTCATCCTCCAGCCCTCAGCTAAGAAATCGGTCGACAACTTCGTTCGCTGGGTGTATCTCCCCGAGGACAAGCCCACCGAGATCGCCCGAACAGCGATGGGCCAACGGACGGTTCTCGGCTACAAGTACGTTTCACGGAACGAGGCTCCCGAGCCGGTGGCGACGACGGTGACAGCGATGTTCGTCAGCGAGCCCTGGCCCGATGCCACCTACGAGTGTGGATCCTGTAGTAGAGAGTTCGACTCACCGCAAAGCCACGCTCGGCATTGCTGGGAAGCACACCCCTGGGTTCCAAATCCTGAGCAGGTCCGGGTACGGAGAGACGAATCTGAGTAGTTCCGATATCTGATCCGAGCCGCGGACTGGACCTGGATTAACCAACACTCCTCGCCGTTCAGAGACGGGTGTTGGTTAACGTGGTGTTGTTTTTGCGCCCGGGAGAGGGGCGCAGGGCGCGAGACGATGCAGTCGCACGTCGACGAGGATTCCTGAAGTGAGGTGACTAAGGTGAAAGATCCAGAGTCTAGAACCATCTTCGCTGGCGTCGATGGACGTACCGACACCGAACTACCCGAGTGGTATCGAGAGCGCCATAGAGATGCAGACCCTGTGACCTTCGCCGAGGCGGTTCGTGATCTTCCGCAGGCCGTCGAGACGACCGTGGCGTACCAGAATCCATTCACCGACGAGTGGGTCGAGACAGAGCGGTTCAACGCGCTCGTCGAGCCGAGTCGGGCTCGGGAGCAGGCCCGAGATGAGGACACGGAGACGGACCCGTTGTTCCATATCCCGACTGACTCGTACTCGATCATCAACCCGGTCGACGTCTACGGGCCGCTGGAGGAGGTCCTCCGCGAGGAGACCATCGACGGGACGCCGCTGGGCGAGGTGATGTTCGGCGAGATTCGGCGCTACCGGGGCGGCGGCGAGGTCCACATGGACATCATGTTCGACGGCCTCGAGGTGCGCCTGCCCGGCCGGTCGGACCCGATCACGATGGGCGTCACGTCGGGCTACGACTTCTTCGGCGAGCACGCCGTCTACGTGGAGGGGTTCGCTCAGGATGGCTACTGCTCGAACACGATGCGCTCCCTCACCGACAAGGAGGTCATCAAACACGTCGGCGACGTGCGGAACTTCCGCACCTGGTGGGAGGAACTCCTCGCACAGGTCGAACTCGTCGCCGACGACCTATTCGAGTTCATCCGGGACGCTCAGGATATCGACCTCGACTTCTCGGAGCTCCCGTTCACCGTCACGGAGTTCTACACCCTGCTGGGCTTCCCGGACTACTTGGCCGAGCGTGCCGCCGGCGATGCAGAAGCCAATGCGGCGTCCCCCTTCGAGATCGATATGTGGACGCTGCATTCCGGCGCGACGTACGCTCTCACCCACTTCTTCCAGGGGAAAGAGGGGGCATCCCTCGATCAATACGTTCGGATCGCCAACGACATTCTGTTCAACCCGGAAGGTACGATCGAGCGCGTCGAGCAGGCGTACGAGCAGCAGCTAGAGGCGGACGGTGACGACGGGTCACAGGCCTCGCTGGCCGGCGAACGAGCGCTGGCGAGCATCGAGCGCGTCAGCGACGACCTGCAGGAGAAAGTCGAGCAGTTCGAAGAACGCGAGGACGCGCTGCGCGAGCGGTTCCAAGAGGCGATGGGCTAAGAGCAGTCGGAGAGAAGATTCGCCAGGCGTGCTTCCGTTCTAGCGGCTGGAATCCACTGCTGACAGTATTAAGTGAGTAGGGGCGTACCCAGAGACCATGTCTATTGAGCATAATCCGACTCTCGACGCGCGAGAGCCACAGCAGGGGGATATAGAGACTTTTGAAGAGTTGGAGCGTGGTGACTCGGTCAAATTCTTTGAATGGCCCGTCGAGCCGTTGACCGTGATCGGCTGGGAAGAAGACGATAATGTCGGGAAGCGAGTACGAGTTGAAGCAGAAGGCGGCGAGTCGTTTCTCTACCAGGTAGACGGCCACCTCTGGCATTACGTCCCTGAGGACGAGTTCGACGGCGAGAATAACCCATACCCTGTTCAGAACCTCGTTTTGCTCGAATCCTCGGAAGCCTGATTGGGCTTCGAGACAGCGCGAATCCTGTCGTGAAGGCCTCTATTTTGATGGTCTCATTCGCAGTGGGTGCACCTTCCCAAGATCTACTGCTTCAATTCTCTGCTGTTGCTCGTGCCCTCGATAGGTGGAGGCATCCGTTATGGGTACATCTACAGACGACTCAGAGGCGTCAGACGAATTTCCGCCTGAAAAGCGGCTTGAAGCACCGAACACGAGCCTGATCAAGGCAGGGATCGAGACGATTCCGGATATGGAAACCCTCCAGGAGTGCGTTGCCTACGAGAACGCCCACCAGAATCGAACGCCAATTCTGCGCCGGCTCAAGTGGAAGGCCGAAGAGCTGCGTGAGGACGAAGAGTAAGCTCTGCTCTTAACCAACATACTCCGCGTGAGTTCCCTCTATTGTTGGTTAATCCCCTGTGCCTCGGTTTTCGGGCCCCTGAATGGGTGCGGGGGCAGCCAGCAGCGGCCTCGCGTGCCTAATCATGTCTCTCGAGCTGAGCTCCAGCGCCAGCACCGCCCGCGAAATCGCCGCCGCCAGACAGGCAGACTACGTGGCGTTTCTGCATCGAGCCCCATTTGTCGTCGACGCTGTCGACCTCGGCTTCCTTTCCGGCTTTCGCGAGGACTGTGGGTACCAGGAGACGCAGTATCAGAATCTCAGCCTCCCCGTTGGGATGCTCGACAACGATTTCCGGAATCCCGATCTGGAGCGGTTCATCGACCGTTTCTTCGAGTACGAACCAGAGGTCGGGGTCATCGGAGACGTCGACGTGGCTGAGCAGGAGGAGACAGTACGAGCGGTGACGGCTGCCGTCGTCGATCAAGAGAGTGTGACAACACAGCTCCGCCGGCGAGACGGCATCGAGTTCTTCAGAATAGAAGTAGTAGCGGTGGCCGGTGAGCAGGAACTGGAGGTCGAAGGCGGCGAATCGAGCGAGGCCGGTTTCGTGGAACGCCTCCGCATCGATCTCCGTCTCGGCCTGAGCAAGGAATTCGTCGTAGTCCTCCCAGAGAATCGTACCCTTCGGGGCAACGGCTTCGAGGCGCTGGCGATGCAGATGGTGTGCGAGTTCACGGGCGAACTCGTGGAGGCGGTTGAAGTCGGCGTTGAACTCGTAGTGGCCGTCGATGGTCCCGACAAGCCCACGGTCGCGAAACCGCTTGAGGACCCGGTTGACCGTGTTGCGGTAGTTGTCGCTCCGGTCGGCGATCTCGGAGACGGTTCGCGGCTGGTCGAGGTAGTACAGCACCTCGAGTGCCTTGCCGGTCAGTAGCTCGGGGAAGTCAATGTGGGAGTGCTGACGAACGAGGTCCTGATAGAGCTCGACGGCGCGAGCATCCGACGGGATGACTCGTTTTCGCCGGCCGTCGCGTTCCGTGTAGACGAGCCCCTTCTCGACGAGGTCGGCGACGGCACGAGAGAGGTAGCTCTCGCTGTGGTCGAGCTTCGTCGCGAGTTCGGAGATCGTGTCGCCGCGGTCGACCGTGGCGAGGACCTCAAGTTCGATGCGCCGGAGCACGGTGTAACATAGTACGAAACTCGTATATAAAGAAGTTTCGAGTAGTGTTACAACCAGCAATCGCGAGAACCGTCCCCACCGTCTTAACCAACAAAACTATGGACTCGTGGGTCATGTTGGTTAACACGAGAGTAGCTGATGTCCTACGAACCCCCGACCCCACCGGCGAACCTCCCGACGGAGATCGTCAACACGCTCAACGAGTCGGATCCGGAGCAGCTCCGAGATGTTGCGACGTACGCTGAAGCGCTCGCCGAGCACAAGGAACGAGAGGCCCGTCTCGAGGAGTCGGCAGATCAAGAAGAGGTCGAGGAGCAGCCAGACGATCTCCCGGACGACGTCCCGGCCAAAGCGACGGTCACGATCAAGGAGATCAACGACAATCGCTACTACTACTGGCAGTGGCGGGAGGGCGATTCAGTGAAGTCGAAGTACAGGGGCCCGGTCAACCCGGACGAGTAAAACTCGGTGAGGGAGGACACCCACCCCACGTTTCCGTCGTAACTGGATGTGGGTGGAGGGGTGACGCTGATTTCGAAGGGTCCACACCCCCCGCGTTTCCGTCGTTTCTCCACGACGGCGTAGGGAGAGGCTACGATAGTGCTATGCAGCCACTAATTATGTTGACCTAGAACCAACCTAGAGATGAACTAACTTCTGGAACACATAGATTAAAGTGGCATAGATGAGAAACGCTCATTAAGTGTACTTCGACCAAGGAGGGGACGAAGTACTTCGCCCCCTCAGCTGAAACAATCCTTTCTATCTGCTCCTATAGACGGCCAGCTCTGGACGGCTAGGCCGCTCTCGTCTTTGGTATCTCGTCGTGGACGTCTTCTTCGAGTCCCCTCCCCATCTGTTCGGTGATTACGACGGAAACGTGGGGTGTGTGGGTTCGGGATTCGACATCGAGGCGACGCTTCCGTCTACGGGTTTCCTCTCTCACGTCGGAAACGCGGCTATATTGTCAGCAATATAATTCCACCGAATGACGGCATTTTCCGGCTGATATCGGACAAGGAACGTCGGAAACGTGGGGTGGCGTTCTCCACTAGATTTATACTTCCCCCGCTCACACCGTGTGATATTCAATGACGCCCGACTCTTCACCCAGTTCTGTCGACGATCCACTCTTTGAATCCGGGCATCGCATCTTCGCGAACAAGGATCTCCTGAAAATCGGCCACGTGCCGGAGGCTGACCGGATCGTCGGTCGCGACGAGGAAATCTCGAAGCTCGCGAAACGTCTCAACGGTGCTGTCCACGGGTACTCCCCGGAAAACGTGATGATCTACGGGAAAACGGGGACCGGCAAATCCCTCGTTTCAAAACACGTCTGTCAAAGAGCTCAAAATGCCGCTCAGGATGGCGTCGAGATTGGAACAGCGTATATCGACTGTGCTGAAGACAATACCGAAACCCAAGCAATCTCCTCACTTGCCGCGAAGCTGAACGATGAATCTTCGACTGGAATTTCCGTCCCTCATACCGGCCTCAGTACGTCGAAATACTACAAACTCCTCTGGAAGACGCTCGATGCTCAATTCGATTCTGTGATCATCATCCTCGACGAGATCGATCTGATGAACGACGACAGCGTGTTGATGAAGCTCTCGCGCGCTGAGGAGGCGGGGAAAATCGACTGTAGCGTCGGTGTCATCGCGATCAGCAACAAGATCCAGTACGTCGACAACGTGAACGAGCGCGTGAAAAGCAGCTTCCAGCACAAGGAGCTGTTCTTCAAGCCATACGACGCCAACCAGCTCCGGGAGATCATGTTCAACCGTGAGGACGCCTTCCAGGACGGCGTCCTTTCCGAGGACGTGATTCCGCTCTCGGCGGCCTTTGCCGCGCAGGAACACGGCGATGCTCGGAAGGCGATCGACATTCTTCGTCACGCCGGGGAGGTCGCCTACGAGGCCGGGGCAGAGCAAGTGACGGAGGAACACGTCCGCCAGGCACAGCAGCACGCCGAAAAGGACCGGTTCAGAGAACTCGTGAACGGCGCACCCACGCAGGCGAAGGCAGCGTTGCTGGCGCTCACGGAACTGAGTGTCAACAGTAACGACGATGCGTTCCTCACGAGCCGGGTGTACGACCAGTACGAACGCATCTGCAACCATCTCGATATGGATATCCTCTCCGTCCGCCGGTTTCGCGACATCCTGAAAGAGCAGGCCTTCCTCGGGGTTGTCGAAATCGAGAAGATCAACAAGGGGAGTGCGGGCGGCATCCACCTCCAGAACCGACTCATCGAAGACCCCCAGGTCGTCCGCGAGACGATCCTCGAGGACAGCCGGATGCAGGACTGGACTCGCGAGTAGTGGCCCCCTACTACTGAGTGGGTGCGGACGACGGAAATCCGGGGTGGGGCGTGAGGAAACGACGGAAACGAGGGGGGTCGAAAATTACGTCGGAAACGTGGGGTTGGATCGAAACGACGGAAACCAGGGGTGGGGTCCACTACGACAGTTCGTTGGTGGCTCCGAACGAGCTCAAAACGGCGTCCCTCTCACCGGAGAGCTCTCGGCGAATGTCGGATCGGTCCCATCCGAGCGGTGAAAGCACGCTCTCGACTGCTCTGACCAGCTGCGTCTCGTAGTACGAGGCGTCGTAGGTCTCGATCTCCTCGTGGGCGAGGGCGACCCGGTCTCGCGAGGATTTGTCGTCGTCGACGACCACGTACTCGATATCCTGGCCCGGGTGGACTGCCAGTTCCTGCTCGCGGGCTCGCTTCAAGGCGGCCACGTTCTGTGTATTCTGTGAGTAGCCTTCCAGGGGCTTGGAGACACGGTTCCGCTCGACGAGCCGCTCTACTTCTACGTTGCCCGCCTGTAGTTCGCTGATTGCTTGTTCGAGCCGTCCGAGCACCGCGTGCGGTGACCGCGTGGCATCGAGCTGGTCGAGACAGTCCCGCTGGACGTCCTCGATGAACGGCGGGGTCGAGCGCTGCCGGGCTTCGATGCCTCTGATCTTGAAGTCGTCGTCGCCGGCGACCTTCCCGAAGTACTTCGTCAACGCCCCGGCGTCGCTCTCGCGCTGCGGGACGAACGCCACCCAGTCGTAGTGGGCCTCGTGTTCGAGCCGAATCTCGACGCGTTCCGTGATCTCCGTCGCGAGCGTCTGGAGGTCTTCGCGGTCCTCGTCGTCGACGTCAGGGTCCGGCGTCACCCAGATGGAGTCGACGATGCCGTGGACGACCCGCCAGCCGCCAGCTTCCAGCCGCTGTTTCGCCGTCAGCAGAATCTCGCGAGCGAACGCGTTGATTGCTTCGTGGCACTCGATGCGGCCGAATTTCGCGTTGCTGAACCCTTGATAGCCGAAGCAGGCGACGAGGATCCACTTCAGCGCTCCCGACCGTCCCTCGAGTTCTGCCAGCCGGTCCTCGTCGGGGTTGTCCCGTTCCTTCTCGCGACGGATGGCCGCCTTGATCTCGTCGCGCGCGTCGATGATCGGCTGTAGCACGTCGACGAGGTAACCCCGCTCGTCGCAGATCGAGTACCCGAGGCCGGGGACGTCCTCGCGGTCGCTGTGGCAGTCACACCGGATGACGTCCGGCGAGACGTTCCGGGTACAGATGATGTTCGGGTACAACGAGGAGAAGTCGAGTTCGTGGACGTTCTTGTGGAGGCCGACCTCGGGCGCGAAGATGAAGCCGCCGCGGTCGGCGTCGTGGAGCGTCCCCATCGGCTTGTAGAACTCGTGGCGCCAGGAGTTCCACGGAACGAGGACACCGCGGTCGTGGGCCTCGCAGATCTGGATCGCCGTGAGCACGTTCCCGATCGACGCCCACGCGAGCTCCTGGACGGGCTTGTTCGAGCGCGACACGAGGTCGAGGACGCCGTCGAGGTTCGTCTCCCCGTGGAAGAACGTGTTCGACTCGTCGATGATTGCCCGCCCGGGTACGTTGTACCTCGCCGGCGAGTGGCCGACGCGGCCGTAGCTCGAGTACGTCGACCGGCTCGCGAGCTGCTGATAATCGACGTCCGGCCACCGACTCAGCGAGAAGTCGTCGACGCCGGCGTCCGTCGCCATCTCGTACAGGGTCGGGACGATCTCGCTCGTTGAGAAGACCAGGACATCCGGATCGTGCGCTTCGAGTGCCTCTTGGACGGCGGTCAGGATATCCGTCGGCGAGCCGGTGACGGTGTCGCCGGCGACGGTCAACTCTCCGTAGACGTCGTTGCTCGTTTCGGTCACCGGAACGCTAAGCCGGAGCGTCGACAGTTCGCTCGCCGGCGTCGGATCGGCGCCGGTCTCCAGACAGTACCGGAACTCTCGCGAGAAGTCGACGTTGAAACAGGCGAGATCCCCGACTGGATAGTTCGACAGTTGACGCGCCTGCCGGGCGAGTGGAGTGACGCGATCGATGTGGGCGACATCGACCGCGAGAACGGCCTCCTCGTCCCGTCGAAAGCCGGGGAGTCGCGCAACCGTCTCGGTCGCGACGACGTCCGGGTGCTGGTCGTACACTGACTGGAGTGGCGTGAGGTCGAGGTCGGCATCAGGGTCGCGGGCCGCGACGTAGAAGCGTGGGGTGTAGTCATCGCGCTCGCTCGCGACGGCGCCGTCAGCGGTTGCCTCCCACTCCAGGACGCGGCCGTCGTCCAGAAAGTCGATACTGAACGGCATCGTCACGGGTTCGAGTCCGGTGGGGCACTCTCTTGATCATCGCGTGCTGCGACCGCGGCTTCGAGCTCTTCGAGGCGTTCCTCGTGGTCGTCGAGGCGGGCCTCCTGTTCGAGATCGATGCTGAGCAGCGCCGGCAGCAGCGGGTCCTGGTGGTTCAACAGCCCACTCGCGTCGGCGTGCTTGCGGGCGTACTCGAACAGCCGGTCGAAGCGCGGCTGGTCGCGACGCCGCAGTGCCCGCCGGAACTCTGCCCAGCGCTCTTCGATGGCCCGCAGTGCATCTCGGTACGTCGGGTTCGTGCGCCCCATCGCTATCGCCCTCCTGTCCCGGTCGCCGCCACCGTCTCACCGTCAGCGGTGACCCCTGTCTCGACACCCTCCGGAGTCGACGGCGCTGGCGTCGTCGGTTCCACGCCGACCTGCGTGGCGCGTGCCGCGAGCAGCTGCCGCCAGTACGCGAACGTCGTCTGGTAGTACGCCCCGTCGTCGACGGGATAGACGAGCGTCTCGAAGTCCTCGCCGACGACCCGTGGCCCCATCCGAGTTTGCTCGCACTCCAGATGGTGGTCGGCGACCGTCGCGATCGGCTCGGTGAATTCGTTTCGTTCGTTTCGCGTAACGAGTATCGGGATGTCGTACCCCTCGGCGTAGGTCGCTAACCGGGCAAGGGTTCGGGCCTGGAGGGTTTTCGCGTGAGTCTCGCCAAGGGTATCGTCGGCGCGGTACTGGGCGTCGACGGCCGGCGCGACGATGAGGGCGGGGGTATGGGGCGACGTGTCCTCGTCGCGACTTGGTGCCCGTCGACCGGCCGCCCCGGCATCGGTGGTGGACATTTGGATCGACTTGTTCACTGCCGTCGGGAGATCACAGACGGCGCCGTAGTGCTGGTACGCGGTAAATCCGCGTGCGACGTGGATTCGGTTGAGCAACCGTTGACTGGGGGCGATCTGCGTCAGCGTGGCCGTCGTCGCTGGCCGTTTGCGTCAATCCAGAAAGCGGGCCCGTCGTGCAAGAGGAGATGATCGAGTACCAATGACTGAAGGATCGGAACACCCTGATCACCGTCGACATCGAGGAGTGTGATACCGTCCTCAAGGGAGGGTAGCAACATTCCGTCCGTCGCGGGATCGGCTTGATTAGCCAGATTCTGGTTGCGGTCAGCGCTCCGTGTTGGCTGGTCTACCGCCAATCGGTTCGACGTCGATGTGGAGCGGTCGGGCATACTCTAGTAGATGGCCACGTACCAGATAAGCCGCGGCGTGTCGCTTCCGCATTTCCAAGAAATGACGAGTAATGCGGTAAATCGGACTCAGGCAACGGATTTTGGCAATCGTCCGAAGATTTCCGAGAAGGCTTCCAGAATGACCTTGGTTCGGATGATTCGTAGCGAGTGGGCCCATCCTTTCAGGCTGGGTCTGAGCGACAACACGGCCCCACAATCCAGGTGCTACGGCTTGTCTGGATGTTCCACCGCCTCTAGACCGGCTTCGATAATCTCTTGATAGGCTTCTTCGAGGTCCTTGTCCTCTTGTTCGGCGTAGTCTTTCACCCGCCCATTCAGTGTGTGCGAGATGTCGATGTTCGGTCGCATCGTTTGTGTCCAAAAGACATTTAGACATTCAGGAACAAATGTCTGTTGTCGTGAGGCGAACCAATACGTTCGCGGTGCGACCGCTCTCCGAGCAGGATGAGCAGCTGCTCCGCGAGCACTCTAACCCATTGTCCCTTCTGTGGATCAGTCTTCTTCTCGGTAAACCATCGGTGTGAGAAGGCTCCGTTCGCGTTTGTCTAATGGAGGTGGTTCTGAAAGTCACGTCACGTTTTTTTCACGCGCTCGCGATGGCACAACCTTCCAATGATCTCCAGTCCACGCTCAAGTTGCTCCCGTAGCGCATCGTCGTCCCCTCGCCGAAGGTGAGGCGTGACAGCGTCGAGATCGATTTCTTCTGCTACTGCCAGGACGTCCCGGAGGTCTGTTTCACGGCTGCTATGGAGCTTTGCCGCGACGAGGACTGCCCCATCGATGACTCTGGCTGTGGTCGTCACTGTACCTCCGCTCACCTCCTGTTGGTGGCTGTGGTCGTACAGGTAGTCGAACGACCACTGTGCCTCCGTCTGGCGACACCCGAGTCCGTTTACCAGGAGATCGAAGCCGATCGGCTGCTGCGGCGTGAGCCGCTTCTCGTACTCGATTACTTCGGTGTCGTAGAACCATTTCTTGGCGTGACTGTCCGTTTCCTCGAATCCCTGCTGTTCGAGGAACTCGACGAAGTCAGCCTTGGAGTCCGGCGCGACGACGATATCGAGGTCCGTGGAGAATCGAGCATTAAACGCTGAGACAGCGTACCCGCCGACGAGAACGTACTCGTGACCCTCTTGGGTGAGCTCCTCGAGCAGTTCGATGAGCGCGTCACTTCGGTTGTTGAAGCTCATGGCTGGGCCCGTTCGGTCTCTCGATACGTGACGCCGAGGTCGAGGTCCTCGTACATCCGGTCGAGCATCGCCAGCCCCGACTGGAACTGGGCGTAGTTCTCGCGCATATACTCGATTGTCTCTGCTCTCGGGATCACCGGGTACCCTTCGACGTGCTCGATATCGAGTGACGTGCGTGGCTCGAGGACGATCTGCAGCGGTCCGTCCAACTCGTCTCGGGGCTGTCGTTCGAATGCGGTCGGGAGGTCGAACCACTCGAAAAATGTCTCCCAGGCGTCGACGTCCTGCTCACGAACAGCGAGGAACAGTGGATAGTCGTCGGGCTCGCGACCGACCTGGTAGCCGCCCTGAGTCCACACGTAGACGGCGTCGATCCGCGTGAACGCGAACGGCCAGTCACTGAACTGTGGGATGACGTACGTTTCCTCGATGGAGGGTGGACTGACGCCGGCGCTGGCAGCGACGAGATCGAGCGCTGCGTCGCGTACGCGCTCGTCGACTACAGTGAGGCCGTCGTCATAGGAAACGTAGCCTGCGTCTTCCAGCCGATTGACGGCCTGTCTCACTGTCTCGTAGGGCGTGTGGAGGTGTTGGGCGACATGGCGGATGGAGTCACCACTCTCGATGGCGAGGATAGTCTGTGCCGCCGTGTCGTCGAGCACCTCATACATCTGGTGGTTACCAATAATCCGGTAACAGTTAAAACTCTTACTCGACTGGCCATAAAGCACGATCTCCCCACTTGTCTCGAAGGTAGTCCAGATCCCCACTGAAAACACACGGAACGACTATAACGAATTCAACGAGCAAAACGAACAGAACGAGAAAAATGAATGGGTTGAACGCATTCTGAGGAACGAACAGGTTGAGGATGGGCTGGCCGGCTTCTACTCGATGAACAGAACGGGCGAAACGAACGTAACGAATAGAACGAATGCATTGATGAAAACGAGTGTGTTTGCCTCAATGAGCGAAACGAACAATTGGTTTTAACATCGTAGTATTCCTCTCACCGAGTGAAACACCCTCACCGAACCAAACGAACAGAGCGACCAAAACGAACGGAACGAACGCAACGAGGGAAACGAAAGAAATGACCGACACCAATACCGCACGAATCACCGTGGCGAATCAGAAGGGAGGCGCCGGGAAGACGACTGACGTCATTCACACAGGTGGGGCGCTAGCTGCCCGGGGCTACGATGTCCTCCTAGTCGATATTGACTATCATGGGGGGCTCACCTGCTCGCTTGGCTACAACGATCTGTACTACGATACCGACCGTACAACGCTGTTCGACGTCCTCGACTTCGATCAGATGGAGTCGGTGAACGACATTATCGTCGAGCACGAGGAATTCGACATCCTCCCCGCGAGCGAGAAGCTCGCGAACAACAAGAACATCCAGACGCTGCTTGAGGCACCGAAGAGTCGCGAGCGGTTGGAGATGACTCTCGACGAACTCGAGAAGGACTACGACTACATCATTGTCGACACACCGCCGTCGCTTAACGTCCTCACCGATAATGCCCTGGTCGCGACCGGCAACGTTGTCATCCCCGTCATTCCCGAGAAGCTCAACGCCAACAGCCTCCAGATATTCGCAAAGCAGCTGAGCTCCCTCGAACAGGCATACGGAGATATCAATCGGCTCGCCATCGTCTGTAACCGTGTCGAGCAAAACGCCGAACACCGCGACACCATCGAGGAGATCAAGTCGGCGTACTCCCTCCCAGTGTTCGAGATCCCGAAGCGGACCGACCTCTCTCAGTCGATTGGTAAAGGAGTGTCCGTCTTCGGCTTCGGCAAGGAGAACCAGCGCGTCGAGGATGCACGCGACCTGTTCAACGAGATCGCCGACCTGTTCGATGAGACGTTCGAGAAGACCGCGCTTGAGGAGGTGGAAGCATGAGCGACGGCTGGGGTGATGCTTCCGGCATCGAGGGCAATTACGAAGAGGAGGACGATGAGGTCGATTCCAGCGAAACGAGTGAGGTGAGTGAAACGGTGGAAACCAGTTCATCGACCGAAACGACCGAATCGACTTCAACGAATGAAACGAACGAAACGATCAAAACGAAGACGAACATCAAGGACGAGTGGAACGGGCGGACGATCTACATCCCCGACGATGTCCTCGACAAAATGGAGGATACCTACCTCGAGTCGCAGCTAAAGCTCCGAAAGGCGGGCCAGGACGAATTCAAGAAGAACCGCCACTTCTACCCGCTACTCGTTCAGTTCGGTGCTGAGGCGCTCTCTGATGCGGATACTGAGGAAATTCAAGCCCGCCTTTCGGAACTCGGTGACGGGTGACCTCGCGCAGAATGAGTTCCGGCAGTAGTTGAGACTGATCATCTCAATGCATATGGCATTCTGGCGCAGTTCATAAATAGTATGAAGACGTAGTCACGGATAGAACGATGGCACGAATTACCGGCTCCTACCCAGATGACCTCGATCTCCTCATTGAGGGGGCTGTCGAGGCTGGTGTGTTCGGGGGCAAGAGCGATGCGTTGCGCGAGTTCGTGCGTGAATACTTCGAGGACCACGAGAACGAACGTATTGCAGCTGCGGTCGCCCTCTACGAACGCGAGCGGATCACACTCGGTGATGCTGCGAGACTCGCTGATGTCGACCGCTGGACGATGCGTGACATCCTCCGTGAGCACGGCGTTGAACTTCGCCTCGGGCTCGTTGACGAAGACGATGCAGCCTACGAGGTAGAGGCAGCACGCGAACTCGACTTCGATGATGAGGACATGTCTGATGAGGAGCCACGTGGTAAATGACAGGTAATGATCTCCCAGCGAACCCGAGCGTCTTGAATACGACTGTCCTCTCGAATTTTGCGTACATCGATCAGCTGTGGGTAGTTGCTGACCTCTCTGGAATCTGTACGGTACCAGTCGTTCGCAAAGAACTCGAAAACGGCGTTGATGACCACCCATATCTTCAGTCAGCACTCAATACACTCGACGACGAGATCCCGGTCGCGCCAATCTCGGACACCGTCGCAAACAGAGAGGCGGTTGTCAGTGACCATCTCGATCCCGGTGAAGCACAGGCGTTCGCCCTCGCCGACGCACACGACGGTCGACTGCTGACAGACGACGGAGATGCTCGGTCATTTGCGAAAGACCAGGGTGTGACCGTTGTCGGGTCGATTGGCGTTCTGTTGGCTACAATCGATGCTGGGAAAATCGATGAAGCGACTGCCGACAAATGGCTGTCGACGTGGATCGATGAGATCGGCTACTACGTCCCGTATCGGACGATCTCGGAGTACCGATGACGGGTTGGAGTTCGAAACATCTGATTAGGTGGCCGTGAACATGTCTATTACCGATGAGTGAAGCCGACAGACGGCTATCCGAAGAGAGCGAACAACGGTTTCTGGACCTGTACGCCCATCTGTTGGTGTATGTCAACGACCGATTCGAGGTCATAGAAGAAATCGAAACTGTCACTGATCTGGCACATCACTACACTGACGAGCTTCTCCCGCTCCGAAACACGCTGTACAATGAGTCGACGACAGACTTGATTGAGGACTTCGTTGAAGAGAATCCTGTCAACCTTGTCAGAGGCTGATCTCGAACAGGTCACAGCATGGACTGACTTCGTCGCTGGAGAGTTCGTCGTCGTCCGTTATCGCGAGGACGACGCAATCTTCCTCGATTGGACAGAACCGCCGAAAGCATACGCAGTCCGCCCGGATCGGCTTCCGTTCGCCGAAGTATGGGACGAGTCCGCACTTCCAGTCCCAGTTTCGAGTGTTGTCCTATTGCCGTTCGAGGACCAGATCGTCTACGATGGATGGATCGGGGTCAAGAACATCATTTTCGGGGGCTCGCTCAGTACTGACATCGATGACGAGTACGAAGAGGCCAAACATCGCTTCGGCATTATCGACTCGCTTCCAGCACCCGAGGAAGACGAAAAGACGGACGCCGAGGAGTTGCGCTTCTACATGAAGAACAAGCGCAACCGAGAGCGATACGCGCCGGAGATCGAGCAGTTGCGGGAGAAAACCGACGAACTGGAGCGGATTTACCATCAGGAGATGGGGAAGGCTCGAGCCCGCAGCTTGGGTCGCGAACTGCGCGAGTTGGGACTCAACGAAGCCTATGTAGCGATCTACGATGATCGGATCATCACCAGTGCTCCCTCCGAATCCGAGGTTCGCGGGCTACTCAAAGAGATTATGCCCGCTGGGAAGGCTGACTACCCCTACATCTACCACTTCGATCCCTGAACGAGAGTCCACAGCCTACGACTGGAGTTGCGTGACAGTCGACGCGATTTCGCTTTTGGTCGGTTCGCTTGAGAACTCGAACACTCTGTCTCCGACACCGAAGGCGTATCTCCGGTAGGAGACGTCGACGTGAACCCAGCATTCGACATCGCTGTCTGTCGCCTCATACTGGGGTTTACCTGTATTTCCTCCGTGCTGCAGCACATCGAGCAGGTACTCTTCGATACGTCGCGCATTCGCGATTCGCAAGAGATGGTCGGCAGCGACGTTATCCAGCACGTCTGCTGGGGTTCCGTATCCTTCGCCGACGAGATAGAATTCGCCGTTGTACTCGTGTGACTCGATCTGGACACGGAGTGCGTACGTCTCAGCCATATCGGTAGTTCCGACGAGCCACGTATCAGGCTGTCTGTTACGGAGACTACCTGCCAGTGGCCGCGTCGTGAACAAGATTTAGTCTGAATGGCGCACAACCACGACATATGTCTTTCACCGCAAGTTGGCACACGCTTCTCGAGGAGCTTGACGACCTCCCCGAGAGTGCGACGCTTATCACACCGCTCTCCCATCAGCGATTTCGGATTACTGACGTGCAGGACGCTTGCGTCATCATTCAGTTCGAAGACAGAGACGAGACGCGGCCGCTCCAGCGTGGCCAGTTCGAAACGCTCTATCGACGAATCGAGGACGCCCCCGACGGATTTGACCTTGACCGTCTCCCGGCGGATGCCGATCCGTATCCGGCGGTGTGGAGTGTCCATCCACGATTCGAGGTTGATGAGGACGCTGGCATCATCACACAATCAGCGGTTTCGACGGCGACGCAGGTGATGGGTGTCGAGCAGGAATCAACAGACGAGGAACGAACTGAACCCGACGGATTGGATGTCTACTCGGACGCGCTCCTCCTCATCGATGCACTCGAACGTCACGATGTGACTACTCTCTCTGAACTGGAGACGAACGCGTTGGTGAATCTCTACACTCTGCTTTCGGATGTCCAGCGAGATGCTAACGAATTCCGCAAGGAGGTCGCGGATGTCCTCCTCGCTCGGCTCCATCACGACCGTCCGGTTTCCGGGCAGTATGGCTCCGTCCAACGGACGAGTCGCCGAAATCGCTCGCTCAAAGACGACGACGAGGTGTTGGAACGTCTTGAGGACGCTGGTATCGATCGCGAGCGTGTACTGAGTGTCGACCGCTCGAAAGTCGATGAAGCACTTGAGGTCACCACGCTCTCCGACTCCGATGTGTACGAGGTCCAAGAAAGCGAGTACGTCCGCAAGGCAGAGGTCGATGAAGACGTGAAAGAATCCCGGCTACAGGGATTGAAAGATCGCCTTGCTGCTAGCGAGGACGATGAGGCGAATCAGCTCCGAGCGGAGATCGAGGAGCTCGAACAGCGTATCGACGACCTCACCAGTTTCCGCACGGGAGCGGAGATGCAAGGATGACTGCCTACCGCTTTCGCGTCAAATTCGACCCCGATCCGACGTCACTGTGGCGGGATATCATCGTCGGCGCGGACAGAACGATCGCCGAGTTCCAGTCGGCGATCAACCCCGCAGTCGGACTCGATCAGGGTCACCTCTGGTTCGTCGGCGACGATGAAGACTACTGGGACAGCGCCGTCAAATACCAGTGCCCGCAGGAGTACGAGGAGTCGCTTGGTGGTGATCCGGTATTGCGTACGGAACGGATTGAGAACGCTGGCCAGGTGACGATCGGCGAGATGACCCGCCAGCTCGGTATCGAACAGTACGATCGCATCTGCTACCTCTACGACTACGGCGATGAATGGCGGTTTTACGCAATCTTGAAAGAGATTCTCAGCGATGAGCCGAGCGACAAACCACCGGAGGTCATGAAAGAGAAAGGCGATCCCATCGACGACCAGTACGACGTGCCAGGAACCGCTGAAAGTGATTCGCCACTCCCAGACCCACTCTATTCGGTGCTCCCTGAAACCGCGGTCCCCGTTGCGGATCTTCGTGAGCTAGAGAAGTGCAATAATGTCGTCCACGTCATTCCACTACTCAGTCTCAAAACCGGATTCGGGGCAGTCTGCGAGCGGTTCGCGATTCAGTTCGAAGAGAGGGGATACGTCCTCGAAAACTTTCAACCGGGCTGGCAGGTCGTCGAAGAAGTCGACGGGGCAGACAAGACGGAGGAAGAACTCCTCGCGGCTCTTGCGGACGCAGTACGCGAGTGGCACGCTGAAATCGCGGAGATTTCGGGTGCGATGACGGGCCAGCATTTCGACGAGGAAACTGTCGAAGCGATGCACGTCGAACTGGAAGCAGAACTCGAACGCATAGGATACGGCCACCTGTAGGCTGCTCTCTTGACTGTCTGTCGAAGAGAACGAGTTCTTGGCCGTGACGTGTCCAGCGTCTCACAGTGGCACCAACCAGTGAGTCTCGCCGGAGTGTCTTTCGTCGGATCGCCCGGAAACCGCACGTCGAGTGGCCGGCGTACGACTCGACACCGTTGTATGACCGGAGTTCGCTAACTGGACTGGAGTCGGACCTTCGTACTGTGTCGGAAGCGTGGTTCGATCACGACGGCCATACCTCCGTTGAACAGTTCGTCTGTACGGTTCCGCTGGCCTACTTTCGATTCGATCCTCACGATCGCTACGCGAACTCGACACTCTACGAGATGGCCACGCTCTTTCGCCTGTTCGTGCTGAAAGAACTCCACGGGTGGGACCACGAGACAGCACTCGTTGAGTACCTCAACCGTCGATCTGATATCCGTAAGCAACTGGGTATCGAGTCGATCCCAGATCAGTCGACGCTATGGCGAAGCTGGCACACACGCTTCACGAACGAGCTCTGCGAGACCATCGAAACCGTTGCTCGAACGATTCTCATCGGTGCTCAGAACGCGGGTATCACGGTTCCGCGTGAACCGGACCGGACCCTTCGGCACCACGATACTGAATCCGGTCAGTCTAACCCAGACTATGAGGTCGTTCTCGAACAGGCGAGCGAGATCACCGACCACGTCAGCCGCATCATCTTCCCCACGTTCTCGCTTAATCGTAGTGAGGGCTGTGAGATCCCCGAGAATGCGTATTGGGATTTGCACACGTATCTGGGATTGCGAGAGAATCTCGCTGCGAATGAGGGAGCTCGCAGTTTCATCCACGAGTCGACTCGTGACCGGACTCCAATGGGACACGCGCATCGTGACCATCTTCGTGATCTCTCGATCGAACAGATCCGAGAGATGTATCGGCAGGCGGTGGGCCGTCTCTTAGAAGAGATCGCAGCGACGGAGGTGTTCTATCGTGCCGGAATCGTAGCGATCGATATCACTGAAAATGATCCCTTCACAGGTGACCGCACCGACCACGAAGACGAGATTATCGGGACGAAGGAAAAGAACGACGAGTACGCCTACCAGTGGGCGACAGTTCAGTTGGTCGGGAATGCCGTCCCGATGGTGCTGGACGCACGTCCGGTCCGAAAGGGTGAGACACGATTAGAAATCGTCGAGGATCTGCTCGACTCTGCCGAGGATCTCGTTCACGCCGATAACGTGCTGATGGACCGGGAGTTCGACAGCCAGCACGTCTTGGAGATGATCAGCCAGCGCGGGCTCTCCTACGTCGTCCCAAAACGGATGCAGACCAGCGAGAAAGCCCAGGCCGAGCGGTTACTTCAGCGGGGTCAGGACAGATACGAGACCGATCGGAAGCTCCACCTCGGCAAGAACGAGTGGCACAAGACGACGCTAATCTATCGGCGGAAAGAGGATTCAGAGCACGACGACCATCGCCAGTACTCGGTGTTCATGACGAATCGGGGGAGCGGACACCTCACGGAGTACGGCTACCGGTGGGAAATCGAGAGTGGCTACCGATCGATAAAGCGGTTCATGGCGGCGACAACGTCGAAGAATTTCGGGCTTCGATTCTTCTACTTCGCGTTCGCGTGTCTGCTGTACTCGATCTGGCGAGCTGTCGATCTGCTCGTGCAGGTTGAGTTGACTGGTGAGTACGAGCACTCACCGGTGATTACAGCGGACAACACGCTGACGCTGCTGAAGAAGGAAACTGGAATCGGGTAGTGAGGTACTCTGTTCGGGTTAGCGTGCCGTCTGAGTGGCTACGCTGCTGGAAGTCTCGAAATTTGTCCATATAGTTGGATATATGATAATAATAGCCGCTTTGAGAGCCATCTGTGGCAGTTTCCGCTGACCGAATCGGTCAAATTCACGCATCAGAGGCCCACTATACCCGCTGTAGTCTCAACTTCCACCCCGAAATTTCAATATAGTGGCATACAGTTTACAACTGTGTCGCCATCGTCTATTTGGTGGGTAGGCGTCTGGAAACTCCCGAAACCGATGGGTCCCTTCGGTTTGATTATTGGTCGTGATTGCTCCGGTAATCACGACCACTTTGAAGCACCCCGACGCCGTCGGGGAAGCACGAATGTTGCAACCGCCTCATGACGCCGCTTTCTCCGGGGTAGAGACGCTGAGAGGGGGTGTCTTTCTGCAGTTACCGAGTGGGCTCCAAATTCACCTCCCCGGTCAGATGCCTGTTCACGAATTATCGATATTTCGCAATCGAGATGGCGAACTCACCTCCCTGGTCGGGCAAGCCACCCATTCAGCAGCTTCAGACGGTCGCTGACCCCCTCGAGACGCCAATACTCGCTCAGATTTATGTTCCATTTTGCAGCACGGTCCCGTCACTTTTTCCGAGATCGTCGACGAACTCGGTATCCGGATGTCTTTCTCCGCAAGCACGTTGATCCCGTAGTGAGTATTTAGGTAGAATCAGATCCACATATAATGTTTTTATAGTAGTAGTCCGTACCACGTCATATGAACCGCGAGACGGAAAGTACGGATTCGCCCGGAGCATCCATTTCGCTTTCGGTACCCCCTTCTGATCCGGAATTATTCAAACATAAGGCGACGAGTGATGTCCTTTTATTTTTGACAAACCATCGATTCAGTGACTTTTCCCTGCGAGAACTTGCGACGCAGATCGGCCATTCACACCAGTCCGTTCGACGGGCTGTGAATGTTCTCAGTTCGAATGATCTGGTCACAGACTCTCCCAAAAGCAACCAGCGCCTTATTCAGATCAACAGACAGCGTCTTTCCATCCCAGACGATCCGATTCTTCGGATTCCCCAATCGGAATATCACCAGCCGGTCAAAACTGCTGTAACGAAGCTCCGTGAGAACATTAGTGACGTCGTCGGCATCATCCTGTATGGGAGTGTTGCCCGGGGAGATGCTGACCGACGAAGCGATATCGATCTCTGGGTGCTAGTTCGCTCTGGGCGGGCCGAAAGCCAACGAGAAGCGAACGCCATCGCACGCGACCTCGAAGAGATGGAATTCGATGGTGACCGGTATGCGTACGATATCGACGTCGAGGCCGTCCAAGCGATTCCGGCCTACACCGATGACATTCGGGAAATCATCGTCTCGGGAATTCCAGTCTACAAGACGAATGACTTCGAAACTGTCGAAAACCTCCTTCTGGAGGAAGGAGCTGCCGATGAGTAGCGGCTCAGACCCGTCATCTGTGCTCGCAGCACTTGAGCGTGCGCAGGACGCCTTTGAGATGGTTGGACGAGGTCGGACAGAATTCGAGGACGGAATTAGCGCCGATGCAGACTGGAAGACACAGCTGACGAAAGCGTGTCGCCTTCTCGAAGTTGTCGACACACTCCAAGCACAAGACGGGTACTACACTGCCGTCATCGAGGTCTGTTTTGGGGCCATTGAACGGTCAATCGAGGCGTATGCCCTCTCGATGACGACCGATACACTCCAAGATTTCCAGGATCATCAATTCAGTTACGAACGTGCCCATCAGATCGGGCTATTCGAGAGGCAGACTGCAGAGGAGATGAGGAACCTCTACAGCGAAAACCGGACTGAGAGTTATTACGGTGGCGGTCGTCCAACCGAAGAACAAGCGGACGCAATGACCGAACTCGCAATCGCTGTCCATCAGTTCGCGGTGAGTCAGATCCGGGAGGGCGGCGTCTGTCTGTGTGACTGACTCCATTAGGCACTTAGAGAGAACACTATGGACCGGAATACATCCACAGGAAGAACGCAATTGACCCCATTTATCGACTCGTTCGAGCGCTACCTCCAAGACAAGGGGAAAGGCCGTGGTGGGGACGGCGGGAACTACCGACGAAACGCAGCACGCGAGCTCGAGCGGTTCGCCGAGTGGGCCGACGGCGACCGCAGCGACGACTGGGCCGGGATCGTCCCCGACGATGTCGACCGAGAGCCCACCTTCGAGGACCTCGACGAACGCGTCTTTCGGGAGTACGCCCGACACCTCGCCGGTGATCGAGGGCTCAAACAGAACACTGTACAAACCTATTACCGCTATATCTCTGCATGGTGTGGCTGGTGCGTCAACGAGGGCTACCTCGAGGCGCACTATGCGCAGCGGGCGAGTGCGATGGCACCACTCCCCGACGACGACGGCCGCAAGCCCGGTGACCAGCAGGCCTGGACGTCCGAACAACGCCACGCCCTCACTCGGCACGTCGACGAGCGAGCCCGCGATGCCATCGAGATGTACACGACACTCCCGAAGGATGCCGATCCCTTAGACAGACAGCGAGCGCGATACACGGCGCTGAAAGCTGCCCGTGAACGCGCCCTCGTGTTCGTCCTCGCCTATACAGCTGTCCGTGTCGGGGAACTGCTTCGGGACCCGAACGACCCGCGCCGGCGCGGGGTCCGGTGGGAGGAAATCTCGCTCGAGGACGGGAGCATGGACGTCTATCGGAAGAAACAGCAGTGGGACGCTGCGAGCCTCCCCGATCCGGTGATCTCGCCGCTTCGGAGCTATCAAAAGTTGATGGAGCCACCAACTGAGCGGTGGCCAGTGTTCCCGACGTTCGACCAGCGGACGCTCGCGACGCTCATGAAGGATGAGCTGGCCAACCGAGGGGAGCGCCCAGATGCGATTGACGAGCGACGTGAGGAGTACGCTCGCGACCTGTTGTTGGCTCTCGACGAGGACGTTCGGCCGCCGTCGATTACGACGGATGGCGCACGGTCGATTCTCCAGCAACTCTCGGAAGACTGTGATGTCGACATCGACCATCCGAAACACGATTATCTCGCACCACACGGCGGTCGACGCGGGATGGGCGAGGTTCTTGTCCGCGCATTCGGATACACGGTTGCGGCCCGCTATCTCGACAATTCAGAGGAGATGGTGCGAGAGCGGTACTCACATATTGAGGCCGGTGAACTCGGAGACGTTGCCACAGAAGCACTCTCAGAGATTGATGGTTAGTTGAACAGGTAACGAGTAACCGACTGGTCCCAGTTCGCTATCACTGATCCGGAAAACGGTTGGGGACATACTGACCGGCGCTGTTCAGATTAGAGTTTGAAGGAGCGAGGCAGTGGAATTCGTTGTGCTATGCCAGAATTCGATTGCTTCGACGGATCTAGCATCGGGATCGAGTTAGATTTTATGGAGCGCGAGCAGACACCGCGCGAGTTCATGGAACTCAGTATCCATCTCCAGTTGTGCTAATTATCACTCTCGATTACTATATCTGTCTTGGAGTAATCGGTGTCAAATGACCGCGCTCGACTGTTCACAAATGGGTGAAAAAAGCTGACTTACAGCCGACAGACGGTGCCCAGCCGGATCACATTGAGCTCGATGAGACCGTGATCCATCTCGACGATCAGCGCTACTGACTGTACGCTGTTGTCGGTCCCGAAACGAACGATTTTCTTCATATCAGGCTGTTTTCGACGCGGAACGAGGGTATACCTCAATCTTTCTCTCTGAACCCACCGAGAAACACGACGTCGACGACGCCATGTTTCTCATCGATTCCGGACCCTGGCTGAAAGCTATACTCAACTGATATTATCTCCGGTTTCGACACGAGACACACAGAAATCGGACCACCGTCGAACGTTTCTTCCAAGAGGTAGAACGACGAACCTACCAGTTCGGAAATTGCTTCAGAAACGCCGAACCGAATACCGCTGAAACTTGGCTCCAGAGCTACGCGTACGTATGGAATCAACTAATCTGAACACAGCCCCTAGAGGCAGTACTCTCGACTGGATAACTTGGTCCAAAATGAGATTAAACGATTCTTCCGCGAAAGCGTTCAAAAATTCTTGTCTTGGGAACCTGACAGCCCGAACTGTATCTCTGAGTGATAATGCACCAGATCGAAGACGTATTCGTTAAATATGTTCAGCCAAGATACTAGACTGTGCCTATATCTACACCATAGTTGGTTGAGCAGGTCAATTACAACCCTATGATTGTAATCCAATCTATCTCGAGCGGTAGTCTTCTCATCTGCCGATCTCAGATCTGAGTTGTGTTCATCCAAGCGACGCTGCATCCGCTATGTTGTTGGTTAACGGACGATGTGCTCTAGAGCGCTGCGCAGCACATACTGTGTGGATCTCTAGCTGCTCGTTATAGATCGCGTTCACTGCCTGCATTCGACTCCAAAGAGGAAATACTAGTCCCGTCGATCCGAGCTAGGCATCGATACAAGATCCTATCCGTCATCATTATAGCTGTGAGCGATTTGGCCGGCGGCCCGAGTGCTTCCTTGCTCATCATTTTCGGACGGCGAGTACGCGTTCTTGGCCGTTTGCCTGATTTAAAGATCGGGACCCAGTCTTGGTCTGTGACACCGTACCCGATTGATTCGTAGCCTCTGGTGTTGTTTACACCGATTGCACTATCCAATATTATGTTAACCTAGACGGTAGCCACATCGGTGAAGTGTTCCGTATATTCAAATCCAGTTAGATCCTGCTATCGAGGCCGATCAACCAATGTAACAATATCGAAATTCGGGCATATACGTCTCTTAGTTCGATAATCCCACACTATTCTCTCAATTCGTTCTCTGCAGCGGAACAGAGTCGAAGGTAGAGCGGTCGCATTCTGATTCGAAAGAGTCGAACGAAGCCTCAATGATCGACGGCTTTCCCAACCGCCGTGTTGGACTCACAATCGAAGGTAATCGGTAGTCGCTCGGACCAGATGTTACGGTTCAGGCCTTCTTATGAAATAGAGATATCACGGCATAATCGCCTGTGGACATCCACAGCACGTGCTTCCGTCCAAACAACCTATTTTGAAAGTCAATAATCTCCCTTCAAACTTCGTATCAGCAGTTGCATCGAAACGGTCAATCGGTTCACCGTTTTGCGTGAGGAGTTCAGTTGATGGTGGGACGATCATTTCCCACCCTTGAATCTGGTCACGTCCCGTGCCCTATGCTAAATTCCGAATAACGGAACATCCCTCTTCCAGTTCTCGTCTCAACAGCGAGCATACCGTTTTCGATTGTACTACCGTTTCTACTCATTTCGGGATACACCATAGGTATACGGACCGATGCAGCTATGTCAGAACGGCCCCTCGGGAAACCAATCGCGTTCCGCCTTTCGGAACGAATAGTTATTCGTTCGAATTGGTTGCGTCAAATAGCTCGCGAATCAGTGTTGGCTCTTGCAGGGCGTTCCTTCATCTCTCCGAACGCAATGACAGAGGGACACGAGAGATACAGAGAAAATCAATAGTGCTCACACTGGTAAATTTCCCACCCTTGGACAGATATTGAAACGCAACACAGAGACTACGGACTCTCGAAGCAAGCCCCGTTCAATCATCCCAACATCGAGTGGTGACTCAGTATACTGTGGGTAGATTGGCAGCTAATTACTGTCTGTAGGATGGCGTTCGTGGAACCACGAGGTTCCAATCGTAACCGACGCTACCCGGTAGTGTTATATGAGATGCACTAAAATTGGAGTCCGTGTCCGAAAAAACACTTGCCGAGAAGTTCGACTTTACGGACGATAGTGTCGTTGTGACCGGCGGCGCAAGCGGGATCGGTCAGGCTGTCTGCGAAACGTTCGCAGCACATGGCGCTAACGTCACTATCGCTGATGTAGATATCGAAGCCGCTGATGAGACCGCTGCGACCATTGAGGAGGAGCACGATACGCAAGCGTTAGCGATCCAGACGGATGTTTCGTCATATGACGACGCTACTGAGATGATCGATACCACTGTCGACGAGTTTGGTTCGATTGATGTTCTCGTTAACAATGCGGGACTGAGTACGCGTACATCGTCGTTCCTCGAATCTACACCCGAGGATTGGGACCAGGCGGTCGGGGTAACCTACTTCGGGACGATGAACTGTACACACGCCGCACTTTCGCACATGGTCGAGCAAGAAAGCGGTTGTATAATCAACTATGCCAGCGATTCATACAAAGGAAACGATCCATCCCTCGCCGTATACGGGGGCGCGAAAGCCGGAAACGTCGCGTTCACGATGAACGTCGCAAAAGAAGTCGGCGAACACGGGATCCGGATGAATATCGTCTCACCGGGGACAACCGAGACGCCTGCGACTGAGGACTGGCTCGCGGAATACGGAGAGAAGGTCCTCGAGTCATACGCGCTTAACCGCCTTGGCAAGCCACAGGATATCGCCGACACAGTCGCTTTCCTCGCGAGCGATGCTGCCAGCTGGATCACCGCGGAAGTGGTCAGCGTCAACGGCGGTTACATCCGGGGATAATTTGCCCGTGAGAACCGAAGCCTCGTGATAGTATCCGGAACCGATTCGAAACGCGATTTCGAACCCTTGTTCTGGTACGTTCGAAGGTAGTTCGTACTCGCATTCGAATCCCGTTCTCCCGAATCGTCGGAACAAATGCGGTTCTGGTTACGATGTAGAACAGTGACAATGAATGACTAGATCGTCTTTCCTCTTTCAGTCCTTTTGTCGAATGGTTGATTGACTATGAACAAGTAGCGGATTGGACCGAACGGCCCGAACAGCTCGATTTTTATCCGGTAGGTCAGTCTTCGAACTCATTAACGAGTTCGGGGCCGATGTCGAAGAGGTCGTCGACGATCGTGTAGTCGGCGATATCCATGTCGGCCCGTGGGGCCCGTGTTGATCGCGACTGCGAACTGGCTCAGACTGATGATAACATTGAATACCCTCCGAATGTTGGTTACTACCATGGTAGAGGAAATCAGTCACTGTAGTGCTACCGATATCCAAGATGATTCGAGAGTCTGCCACTACGACGAACTCGCCGAGGCGACGAAAGAACGGTTCCCCGATCTCATAGAGACCGGGGGTTCCATAAATAGAGTGAGTGAGAACGGGTTCCGTGACTGCGATTACGTGAAGTATGTGGAATACTACGAGATCGTACGTGACTGAGGTCTCATCGGATTGTATTTGTATGGTCTGTAATCTCCGTACCGTAACTCCTAATACGACATGTGTTATCATTGTTGACGATGAATGACGCTGTAATTGTCGATGCCGTTAGAACGCCGTTCGGTAAACATAACGGCTCGCTTCGCGACACACACCCACAGGACCTCGCGGCCGCTCCACTCAGGGCGCTTGAGGAGCGCAACGGTTTCGATCCAACAATCATCGAGGACGTCATGTACGGCTGTGTAAAACCCGTGTTCGAACAGGGATCAAACATCGGCCGAATCGCTCCCATGGTCGCCGGCTGGGGCGACTCCGTCCCAGGACTGCAACTCGATCGGATGTGCGGCTCCGGTCAACAGACAGTGAATTTGGCCGCGGCCAACGTCCGAGCCGACTTCCACGACGTTGTCGTCGCCGGCGGCGTCGAACATATGACCCGCGTCCCGATGTCTAGTAATCGGAGCGGAAAGACGGCCGAACCCGATACGACAGACACATACTTTGAACACTACGACGAACTCGTTCATCAGGGTGAAAGCGCCGAGCGCGTCGCCGCCGAGTGGGGCTTCTCTCGGCGCGAACTCGACGAAATTGCCGTGGATTCCCACCAACGCTGGAAGCAGGCAAATGACGAAGGCCGCTTTGACAGTCAGCTTGTGCCCGTCGAGACCGAACTCGACGGCGAACCTATCACCGTCGAACAAGACGAACACCCCCGACCCGGAACGGACCTCGAGACGCTCGCCGACCTGCCGCTCGCGTTCCGAGACGAAGGTGAGGGAGTCATCCACGCAGGAAATTCTTCGGGTGTCGTCGACGGTTCCTCCGCGCTGTTGATCGCGAGCGAGGAGGCCGCCGAGGAACACGGCTGGGAGCCGATGGCCCGAATCGTCCAGACGGAGGTCGTCGGTGTCGACCCAGTCATGATGCTCACTGGCCCCATCCCGGCGACCGAACAGGTCCTCGAGAAGGCAGACATGGAGGCGAGTGATATCGACCTCTTCGAGGTCAACGAGGCGTTCGCCTCGGTCGTCGCCGCCTGGCTCGAAGAGACGGGAATCTCTTGGGAAGACACCAACGTCAACGGTGGCGCGATCACCCACGGCCACCCGCTCGGAGCAACTGGGAGCGCGCTACTGACAAAACTGGCTCACGAACTCGAGCGTACGGGCCAGGACACAGCGCTATCGACGATGTGTATCGGCTTTGGCCAGGCTGTCGCCACGATCATCGAGCGAGTGTAGTACCGGCTCAACCATCTCTGCTTCTACCGTTGTCGACCACGACAATGGACGGACGTTGTTCCAACTGAGTTGAACAACGAGTCCGCTTACTTCGAACACTATCCCCAAGAAAAACGGGATCGATGAAACGCCAGTTGGTCACTTACGGAGAGAACGCCTCGAGCGATAAATCAAACCGGATCGACATCACATCTCGACGCCGTATTGTTTCGCGATCGTATTGAGCTGAATCTCGTCGGTTCCCTCGACGATACGCTGGGTCCGAGCATAGTGCAAGCGGTCCATAAAGCGGTTCTCTTCGGCGAGACCGTTCGCACCGTGTATTTGGACGACGTCGTCGGCAATCTCCCAAAACGTGTTTGTCGCGAACCATTTTAGGATCGATGATTCGGTGATGGCGTCGTCGCCTTGATCAAGTTGCCACGCACATCGGAGTCCGACAGTATCCGCGGCGAAAGCGTTCGCCCGGCCGCGAGCGATCTTGTGCGAAATCGACTGGAAGTTTCCGATGGAGTTTCCAAACGCTTCCCGATCGTTCGCGTAGTCAGTCGCGCGATCGAGGAGCCACTCGGCGTTGCCGACCGCTCGTGCGCCGATTTCGACTCGGCCGAGTCCGAGGAACGACATCGCATCGTAGAATGCGTTATCGAGCTCACCGAGGATACGGTCCTCCGAGAGTCGAACGTCGTTGAGGTGGACCTCCGCTTGCATTCCCTCGCGACCGACAGCGTTGTTGAACGAGCCGATCTCGTACTCGTCTTCCTCGACGATGAAACAGGTTATTCCGCCGTAACGGCCGGCCTCTTCTTGTGGTGTCGTCCGTGCGAATACCTGAATGAAGTCCGCGTACGGAGCGTTCGTGATCCACTGTTTGGTGCCATTGAGCAACCACTCGTCTCCGTCTTTCTCGGCGCGGGCGGCCATGTTTGGTGAATCCGAGCCGACCCCCGGTTCGGTCTGCCCGAAGGCAGTCGTCTTCTCCGCGTGCATCGCCGGCTCGAGGTACTTCACCCGTTGGTCGCCTTCGGCCTGCGCGAGCAGGGGCTTTGGCCCAGACGGGCCGGCCAAGACGTGGTCGGCGAGAGGAACACCGGTCGCCGAGAGTTGTTTGTTTGCGAGATACCACGTGACGGCCGAGATATCATCGCCGCCGGCCTCTTCGGGCATATTCATCGCATAGAACCCTGCCTCTGCGCTCTTTTTCCGAATTTGGTCGATCGTGTCGAGTACGTCGTCAACGATGCGGCCATCGATGTCGTGTCCTAGACGCGGATTTGAGAGTTCCTCGTCGATGTCGTTGACTATCGGTTCAACTTCCTGTTCGACGAACTCGTCGAGACTCTGGAGGATAAGTTGCGTTTCTTCGTCGATATCGAACGCGACGCCACCACTACTGCTAGACTTCTGTGACATCTATCACCAGTTTGTTCTCGCTAGTGCATAAAACCTCTCTCGTTTATATCCGGGGCACCACGAGGAAAACGCGCTACGGCAGCCCCGCTGACCTGTCGTCTCTCGCTGTTAGTCAATCGCGTTCGATTCGCGAAGACTGGCTATCTCTGCTTCGCTGTAGCCGACCTCAGCGAGATAGCGCTCGGTGTGTTCTCCCTGCTCGGGAAGGGTCTCGTCTGATTGTGGACGGTCCTCGTTCGAGCGGGCAGGAAAGCCAATCCGGGGCGGGGCCGAATCGGCCCGCTCGATAATATCGCGTCCCTCGATTTGAGGGTGGGAGACTGCTTCGGCCGGGCTGTAGACGCCCGCGAACGCAGTGTCAGCCGGCTTGAGGAGCGCCTCCCACTCCTCGCGTGAGCGTTCGCGAAACATATCTACAAGTTCGTCTCGGATGGCTTCCCGAACGTCCCGATCGGTCGATCGATGGCGCTCGATGAGGTGTTCTTTTTCGACAATCTCGCAGAACGCACGCCAGAACTGCGGCTCGAGGGCGGCAAGCGTCACCCACTTCCCATCTGCGGTTTGATAGCTGTCGTAACAGGGGAGTTTTCCCGTAAACGTGGTCTCGCCGGGTCTGGGAGTCTCCGGATCGCCGTTGAACGCCCCGTAGGCGACCGACTGTGAGAACGATGCGACGACATCAGTCATCGAGATGTCGATGTACTCACCGTTTGTGTTCCCCAGTTCCCGTGAGAGGAGCGCATCAGTGATGGCGAACGCGGCGAACAATCCGCTCGCCATATCGCCGATCGGATATCCTGGCATCTGCGGTTTCGCGTCGTCGGCCTCGCGGGTCATATCGAGCAGCCCAGCCAGAGCGATGTAGTTTAGGTCGTGACCGGCGCGGTCCGACCACGGGCCGTCTTGTCCATACCCGGTGAGCGAACAGTAGACGAGATCCTCGTTGTGTTCCACGAGGGTGTCATAATCGACTCTCAGCCGTTCGGCGACGTCTGGTCGAAACCCTTCGAATACGACATCTGCCGTCTCGACGAGATCGTAGAAGGCAAGCCGCCCATCTGCTGACTTCAGGTCGATCGAGACGCTTCGTTTTCCCCGATTAACCATCTCGAAAACAGAACCAACACCGCGTGACGACTTCGGTTCGCTCTCGCGAGCATAATCACCGGCTCCCGTGTCCTCTACTTTCACGACTTCCGCCCCCGAATCGGCGAGAAGCTGTGTCGTGTACGGGCCGGGTAACAGGCGAGTCAGATCGAGTACGCGGATTCCGTTGAGTCGCATACGTTGACACTGACCTGAACTCACTTCAAAATACGTGTCAGCGGACGGTGTCAAGCGATGGCGTCGATGGCCAGTCGATCAGACGCGGCGCTACGCGACCATCGAACTCAAAGTGCGGTTTCTCGTCGGCGACAGTGCCACGTTTCGCAGAACTTCTCCTCCCTATCCTATCGAGTCAATTCAGCGGTTGGGCTACTGTCGATATCGCCGGCCCTGACTCGTACCAATCGAAGATGCGTCGCAGGGAGGACGGAACAGGCCACTTGAGCGGGCTATGAATCGCTATCAACAACGGAACCTTCTTTCGACTCAAGTGGATCTCTGAGGACTTTTCCTGACGGGTTTCGCGGGAGTGATTCGACGTAAACAAACTCCCTCGGTTTCTTGTAATCCGCAAGCCGGTCACCGACATACTGCCGAAGCTGCTCGCTCGAGGGATTCTCGGCATTCACCGGGGCGATGATTGCTTTTATCCGTTCACCCCACTGTTCATCGGGGGCACCAATGACGGCTACCTCGTCGACAGCTGGGTGCTCGTACAGGACTTCCTCGATTTCGGCGGGATAGACGTTTTCACCGCCCGTGATGATCATGTCATCGTCCCGGCCGACGAATTCGACAAAACCGTCTTCATCTTTTGTCACCAGATCACCTGAAACGAAAAAGCCGTCGTCGAACGCGTCCGCGGTCCGTTCGGGTAGGTTGTGGTAGCCTTGGAACATCGTCGGCCCTCGATAACAGACCCGACCGATTTCCCCAGGTTCGACCTCCTCGCCCGTCTCCGGATCGACCACCTTACAGAGCACGTTGGTGAGCGGCCGACCGACGCTGTCAGCGTGGTCAAATGCCTCATTCGGCATCAACATCGTCGTCGTCGGGGACATCTCTGTCTGCCCGAACGCTTCTCGTATGTCGGCACCGAAGGCTTCCGCAATCGTTTCCTTGAGTTCTCGACCGGACGGCGCACCTCCGAGCCCGAATTCGGCGAACGACGAGAGGTCGTACGAGTCGAAATCATCGATTCCGAGCAACGCGCGTGCCATCGTGGGAACGAAAAAGCCGCTCGTGATCCCCTCGTCCTCAAGCACCCCGAGCACGTGCTCGGCATCAAACCCGTCAACCAAAACTGTCGTTGCAGAGGCGTATTGATTGTTGACGAACTTGGCGAAGGCTGCGACGTGGAACAGGGGTGTAACGATGATGGCGCGTCCGTCCGTATCGACTTGCCTTCCTTGGAAGGCCCGCTCGGTGATGGCATTAACAGTCGCCTGGACGATATTGTCATGGGTGAGTAGACACCCCTTCGGTTTGCCAGTCGTACCGGACGTGTACATGAGCATCGCCTCGTCGAGCCGTGATGGGACGATGTCGACCGGAGTAGCGGCCGCCCCCTCTCGAAAGTCGACGTAATCGTTTGCGTACTCCGGGCAGTCATCGCCGTAAAACAGTAACTCATTGGGGACCTCCTTATCGTCGTGGATCTCATCGACGATATCGACAGCCTGTCCGTCAAAGAGAAGCAGTCGTGCGTTGGAGTCCTCGAGGACGTACCGAACCTCGTCGGTCTGGAATCGGTGGTTTACTGGAACCGGGAGCGCGCCGATCCGCATGGCTCCGAGGTACATCTCGAGCGTCGGAATCGAGTTTGCTGTATAGACAGCGATTTTATCGTTGCGCTCGATACCCCGTTCTTGGAGTCCGTTCGCGACGCGGTTAACGCGCTCGTTGAATGTCGCGTTCGTAATCGAATCCCGCCCGCCTGATAGCGGCCGCATGACGACTGCTTCCTTTTCGGGAAACTTGTACGCGTTACGCTCGGCAAGCCAGCTAACGGTTACTCCCTGCATGGTATGAGCAAGCACTGATCATCATATAACGGTTTCGGTGTTTAATACCGTGAAAAGACGGTGAGTCGACCGCCCCCTTTCACGGAGGCGGTGAGTCGGTTTCACATTGATACTTCAATTCCGGTCTCGATCACAATCGTCGACCGAGCCGTGGGTACATTCGCTTTTCACGTCATCTGGAACTCACGGACGAATGGGAGGTCGACTGACGAGCAGACAGGCAGCTTAGACCCGTTCGATGATCGTCGCGATACCCTGGCCAAAGCCGATACACATCGTCGATAGCGCCGTGTCCTGGCCCGTGCGCTCGAGTTCGTGAGCCAGTTTCGTCAGCAACGCACCACCCGTTGCTCCGAGCGGGTGGCCGTGGGCGATCGCACCACCGTTGACGTTGGTGTCCTCCCACGACGCGCCAGTCTCTTCGAGCCAAGCGGCGACGACCGAGGCGAACGCCTCGTTGACCTCGAAGAGATCGATATCATCGATCGTCATATCTGCTTTCTCGAGGACCTGTTCAGTCGCCGGAATCGGCCCCTTCAACATCGTGACCGGGTCGACGCCGACGACCTCGGTCTGGACGATACGAGCCATCGGCTCCCAGTCGTGTTCCGCCGCGGCCTCCTCGCTCGCGACCAATAGGGCACTTGCACCGTCGACGATCCCCGAGGCATTACCGGGATGGTGGAAGCCATCGCCCTCATCGCGGAACGAGAGCGGCAGGTTGTCGAGTGTCTCGAGGTCTGTATCGGGGCGGGGGTGCTCGTCCTGTTCGACGGTGACCGACTTGCCGTCAAGTTCAGTCTCAACGGGGATAATCTGATCGTCGTAGCGGCCCTCATCCCACGCATTCCCCCATCGGCGCTGGGAGTCGACGGCGATCTCGTCGAGTTCGCGACGGCTGAGGTCCCACTCTTCGGCGATGCGTTCGGCACCTTCTCCCTGATGCGTTCGTTCGTCGAAGTGTTCGAAGTAGGTGTCGGTCAACCCTGTTTCCGCTGCATCGGATCCCATTGGGACGCGGGTCATGTGTTCGACGCCGCCGGCGACAAGGACATCATGTTGGTCGGCCATGATATTTGTCGCAGCGAAGTTGACTGCCTGCTGGCCCGAACCGCACATCCGATTAAGCTGTACCCCCGGAACGATATCGCCCCAGCCAGCGACCATCGGTGCGAGCCGTCCGATATTCGATCCTTGTTCGTCAACCGGGCTTACACACCCATATATAACGTCCTCAATCGTTTCTGGCTCAAACCCATTTCTCTTACGGAGCGCTTCAAGCGGTTTCGCGGCGAGATCGTTCGGATGTGTATCTCGGAAGGATCCGTCCCGCTTTCCGAACGGCGTTCGCACTGCATCGACGATGACAGCGTCTTTCATTAGCACGCCTTCTACTCGCATTCACTCTGTAATAGAGGTTGTCCATGTTTCGACACGCAGCGGAACTGAATTGATCGTCAGAACGCGTGATTGACTATCGGATTGTCGTCGGTGAGACGGTCTCCGATCGAATTTTCCGGACCTATTCGATCACGATCCGCTCTTCGGCGGTTTGACCGAATTATACGATGTTGTTCGCGTGCAATTCGTCGATCTCATCACTGGTGTAGCCGATCGTCTCAAGGATATCGTTAGTGTGCTCACCGAGATCCGGCATTTGTTCGGCAGTCGTCTCGAGATCGTCGAACGAGATCGGGTTGTCGACGTATCGGACGGGGCCGTCTTCGGTCTCGAGTTCTTTCACAAGATCGAGGTGTTCCGTCTGCGGGTGGTCGAGTACGTCGTCGAGCTGATTGACGTCACCCCAGGGAATACTGCTTTCGGAGAGCTGATCGGCCCAATAGTCTCGTGGTTCGCTTTCTACGATCGATTCGATCGTAGACTCGAGCACGTCTCGGTTTGATATCCTATCCTCGTTCGTCCCGAAACGGTCGTCCGTGAGGAGGACGGGGCGGTCGATGATCTCGACGCAGAACTCCTTCCAGTGGGCCTCGCTTAGGATGGCGAAGTTGACGTACTGGTCGTCAGCCGTCTCGTATGGTCCGTACGGCGTGATCAGGTGATGACGCATCCCGATTCGTTCAGGGAGTTCGTCGTTGTGCCAGTACTTATGTGGGAAGTAACCCATCCAAGAGAGCATCCCACCGAACATCGTCACGTCAATTTCGTCGCCGTTTCCGGTCCGCTCGCGATGGAAGAGCGATAGCAGCGTGGCGATCGTCCCGTAAGTCGCGGCATTGATGTCGCAGATACTGATCGGGATTTTCGCCGGCGCGTCGGGCGAGCCGTTCATAAGGATCGAACCGGTCTCGCCTTGCATGACGAGGTCGTACGCCTTCCGATCACTATACGGACCGGTGCGCCCGTATCCGGAGATGTTTAGATAGATCACGTCCTCGTTGATCGTCGAGACGGTGTCATAGTCGACGCCGAGCCGTTCGACGACACCGGGGGCGTAGTTCTGGACGACGATGTCGGCTTCGGCAGCGAGTTCTGAGAATATCTCTGTCCCCTCGTCGGATTTGAGATCGATTTCGATGCTCAACTTGTTCCGGTCGACCCAGACGTGAGCTGACGAATCCCCATTGACTGCCGAGTCCCAATGGCGGTTGACGTCGCCGACGCCGGGCCGTTCGACTTTGATCACTTCGGCACCGAAATCGCCGAGCATTCGAGTACATAATGGAGCGCTCACGCCGCTCTCGAGGCTGAGAACGGTGATATCATCTAAAGCGAGCATTAGTAACCACGTCTCAGTAGCGATTTCTCGTTGGATGAGCAGTCGACCGAGTTCTCGCCGGGCACCGCTCGGCTCCAGCGGAGCTTTCCAACGGAACCGCCACTGTTGCTCGTGCGAGATTGCACTGCTCGCGCTGTCGTCGCTCGTTCCATTCGAGGGGCAGGTGGAGCCGATAACACGGCCCACTGGGCCTGTCGGTTACGGCCGAACATAGTAATACGTTTGTCCCGGTACACATATTATTATCGATGAAACGTACCGGCATTCACATCTCCGCCAATCGACTCGAGAAAGGTGGAAACTGTTAACATACGTTACTGCAATAGATAAGCCGATGGCAGAGATACAAATCGATGCAAGCATCGCTGGCCTTTCGTCCGAGACGAACGAGTTAGCCGTAAAAGCGGAGGAAATCGGGTTCGACGGTATCTTCACGCCGGAACTCGACGAGGATCCGTTTCTTCCGCTTTCGCCGATCGCGGACCGGACGAACACCGTGACGATCGGGACGCGCATCGCAACGGCGTTTACCCGATCACCGATGATACTCGCATACATGGCATGGAGCCTCCAGCGGTTCTCTGGCGGCAGAATGACACTCGGACTCGGAACGCAGGTCAAAGGACACAACGAACGCCGGTTTTCGGTCGACTTCGAGTGGGAGCATCCGGGCTCGAGACTCCGCGAAGAAGTGATGGCGTTACGCCACATTTTCGACGTGTTTCAGGGTACCGAGTCTGACCTCGATTTCGACGGAGATTTCTATCAATTTTCCCTGATGACCGACGAGTTCAACCCTGGTCCGCTCGAGGTCGGCCCACCGGATATCTGGGTCGCAGGTGTCAACGATTACAACATCAAAATGGCTGGCGATGTCGCTGACGGGCTCTGTATGCACGCGTTCAATACACCGACGTACACGGACGAGGTCATCGCTCCACTGGTCGAGAAAGGAGCCGAGATAGGGGGTCGTGATCCCAGCGAGGTGACGCTCTCTGCGAGTCCGTTCCTCATCACTGGCGACTCCGAAGCCGAGCGCGAACAGCGACGTCAGGAAGTGGAGCGTCGGATCGCGTTCTATGGGTCGACCCGAACCTACCACGACGTGCTCGAGACTCACGGGTGGAAAGACGTCGGAATGGAGCTCCACGAACTGTCGAAAGAGGATAAGTGGGACGAAATGACCGACCTCGTGACTGACGAGATGGTCAACGCGTTCGCAATCGATGCCCCGCCGAATGAACTCGCCGGGGAAATCCTCGAGAAGTACGGTGGAACCGCGGACCGGATTCTGTTCGACTTCGACGGCGGAGACTACTGGACGGACGTCCTCGAAGATCTCCGAAGTGCCTGAGTCAGTAGACTACCGTCCCGTGAACTCCGGTTCTCGCTTGCCCTTGAAGGCGGAGACGCCCTCAAGGTAATCGTCGGTCTTCGCTGTAGCCGCCATCTGTTCGGTCTCGGCGGCCAACTGGTCGGGCAACTGTCGGGCGTACGTTTCGTCGAATAGTCGCGCGATGCGACCGAGCGCCTTCGTCGGCCCGTCGGCTAGCTGATCGGCGATTTCGGTGAGGCGCTCGTCGAAGTCGTCTGCGCTCGCGACCTCGGTGATGAGGCCGAGATCCACCGCCTCGGTCGGCTGAATCTGTTCGTTGAGCAGGGCGATCCGCTTTGCTTCCTGCAGTCCGACGATTCGTGGGAGGTAAAACGTCGAGGAGCCGTCGCCGGTCAGCCCGACACCGGGGTATCCGTACTGGAGGTACGCGTCTTCGTGTATGACGGAGATATCCCCCAACAGCGCGAGGCTAAACCCGGCTCCGACGGCGGGCCCGTTGATGCCTGTCACGAGCGGCGTTTCTCCCTGTTTCAGTTGGACGACGACGTCGTGGAGGGCAGACGCACCGCGGCGAAGAGTTGCCGCAGCGGCGTTCTGATCCTCGTCAAATGACGTGATGTTACCGCCGGCGGAGAACACGCCGTCGGATCCCTGCAGGACGATACATCGCACGTCGTCGTCCTCGTTACAATCGGTTGCAAGGTGCAGAAGTTCTGTTACCAGCGTGTCATTAAGCGAGTTCATCGAACTCTCGCTCTCGAGGGTAAGCCAAACAGTTCCGTCGTCGCGACGCACGTCAAAGTTGGTAAAGTCGTCCATGATCCGTATGATCAGTTGTGCGTGAAAGACAAATCAATTACGCTCAAACTGATCGACAAATGATCACAGACGATCGTCATGTCCGTTCTGCTATCGTCCGTTAAACTTCGGCTCGTAGTCATCTTCTGCGAACGCCCGAGCGCCTTCTTCGTGATCCTCGGTCGAAAGCAATGGTTCGAACTGTCGCCGGTCGTAGTCGATGCCCTCCTCAAGCCCTGTCTGTGTGGCGATGGCGGCCGACCGTTTAATCGCCTGTATTGCAAGCGGTGGCTTCGACGCGAGCGTTTCGGCGAACTCGACGACGGCGTCATTAAACTCCGAGCCGTAGACATCGCGAACGATGTCCAGTTCGTGTGCGCGCTCGGCACTGACGTGCTCGCCCGTCATCGCAATCTCTTTCGCAGCCGCAGGGGAGACCCGTTTGCTGAGCATCTGAACACCGCCCGCTCCGGGGATCAGTCCAAGATCAACTTCTGGGAGTCCGAACCGTGCATCTTCGTGGGCCAGCCGGAAATCGCACGACATGGCCGTCTCGAGACCGCCGCCGAGACAGTAACCCCGGATCTTGGCGATAACCGGAACCGGAAAGTCGCGGATGAACTCGTAGTGAGTTCGCTCCGACCGGTCTCCCGGGGCAGCATCGCTGAACTCATTGATGTCCGCACCGGCACAGAAGTTCCCTCCAACGCCCTCGATCACGACGGTGCGGAGTGCGATTCCGTCGGTGTCGTTGTTTTCCGACTCCAGTTCCTCGAGACCGGCAATGATGTCCGACCGAAGCTGACCGTTGAGGGCGTTCAGTGCGTCGGGACGGGTCAACGTCATGTATCCGATTCCAGTTTCGCTATCGAACTCTACGCTGGTGGCTTCGAACTCGGTTGGCATGCGTACACATCACTGTCAGTGTTCATCATATAATTACTCCTCTGGCGGAGCGACTCAGTCGGCCGAAGGGACCATTTCGATAGGCCGAACAGGCCGACTGTCACAGGGGCATTCGAAAAGCAAAAATGTCCACGATGGCCAGAGAGCTTCGCTCTCTCAAACCACCTGACTCCGAGGCAGGTCACGCAATTCCATTCGAACGGTACACTTTTTAATACCGTTCGAGATGACACGTGTATGGTCGTCGAACTCACCGACATTGAGACCGTTGCAGTCATTGGTAGCGGACAGATGGGACGTGGCATCGCCGCCGTCGCCGCATTGGCGGGCTACGAGACGTACGTTAACGATATTGACGAGTCACAACTCGCGGAGGCGGAAGAGAAGATCGAATGGTCCTATGAGAAGTCCGTCAAAAATGGAACCACAACCGAAGCGGAGGCAGACGAGGCGATCGATCGATTGACGTTCACCACCGATCTCGAAGAAGCGGTCAGTGGTGCAGAGTTTGTCACCGAGGCGGCAGTCGAACAGCAGTCAGTCAAGGAAGACATTTTCGAGGATCTCGACGAAGTGGCCCCCGAGGATGCCATCCTCGCGACGAACACGTCCGGCCTCAACATCACTCGACTTGCGGAGGTCACCGATCGGCCGTCACAGATCGTCGGTACTCACTGGTTTAACCCACCGATGCTGATGGAGCTGGTTGAGGTTATCATGACCGAACACACGCCCGCCGCCGTCGGGGACACCGCCGAGGCCCTCATCGAATCGTTCGATAAGACACCGATCCGGTGCAAGATTGACATCCCCTCATTTATCGTCAACCGACTCATGCGTCCCTACGGCGAGGGGCCGGCATGGATGATCTACCGAGGCGAACACACCATGGAGGAGATCGACTCCGCGATGAAGTACACGGAAGGGTTCCCAATGGGACCATTCGAGCTCGCCGACTTCACGGGTGGCATCCAGCTTCGCGTCGAGGGCGAGCAGGACCATCTTGAGGACGATCGGCCGATGTCCTACGATACGGAGGTCTGTCCGATCCTCCGCCAGCTCTACGAGAAGGGACGGTACGGCCGAAAGTCCGACGCTGGCTACTACGACTACGACGAGCGCGACGAACCCCGAATCGCCGTCGACATCGGGCAGGGCTTCGACACGCTACTGGTGTGGGCACCGATCGTCAACGAGGCCGCCAAGATGGTCCAGAACGATGTCGCCAGCGTTGAGGATATCGACACTGGTGCCCGGCTCGGTGGTAACTGGCCTGTCGGACCGCTCGAAAAGGCAGACGAAGTCGGTGCCGACGTCATCGTCAAGAAGCTGACCGAGGTGGCCAGCCGCCACGAGAACACGAACAAGCTCGCCGAAACGCTGCCGTGTGACCTGCTCGTCGAGAAGGCAAAGACTGGCGAAACGTTCTACTGATCGCCGACGCGGCCGTCCTCCGGAACCACCGGTGCCCAACGTGTTTCATTCTCGTGTCCTATGTGGCGTTCGAGAGTGTCGAATGCGACGATAGCGCTCGAGGCTGTCGAATCTTGAATGAACCGTTTCGGAGCCTATGACTTCGGGTCGTAAGTGACATTCTCAGTCAACTCGGTGCGTGATGCCCGGATGGGGCTATATGGGTAGCACTGAGCGTCGTTTTTGGGATCTGTCGCGGGTGATTGATCCCTATGAATTTAGTATATTGAAGTCAGTGTATGAACTGGGAAGTCTATGAACCCACCAGCCGAAGGAGACACAAGAACGTTCGAACGAGCGTTTACAATCGATGAGGTACAGGAATTCGCCGAACTAGCGGGGGACACCCAGCCCCGGCACATGGAGCAAAACGACGATGGCGAAGTGATGGTACCCGGTCTACTGACTGCGACGATGCCCACGAAGTTTGGGGGCGACAACGATGTCCTGGGGCGACGAATGGAGTTCGATTTCATTCGGCCGGTCTATACCGGTGAACCTATCACCTGTACGTCAACCTATGACACCGTCACCGAACAGGACGACCGATACGAGTTCACGACTGAGATCGTGTTCGAGAACGAAGACGGCGAAGTCGTGCTCGAGTCGGCGACCGAGGGGATTATTTTCAAGCAGTCCGACTGACGGTATTTCCCTTTCCGATTATCGCTTAACACCCATCGGCTTGACTTACCGGTGTAGAGAACACCCGTTGTGGGTGACGCAAGGGAACGAAACCGCGACGGTGCCCGCCGCTGCGTATGGGAAAGAGACCGATTCCAACGGAGCGCCGGTCAAAGAGTGACGGCTGTCGTAGCAATTCCGGGAACTCAGGAACAATGCATCTGTGAGGAAACGAGATCGGCATTCAGTCGGTTGATCGACGATTACGGAGTCGCCGCGTTCACGCTTCTAGCGCGATTCGTCGCCGCCCCGTTCTGGACTGGCCCATCTCGGTCGCGCTTCCTTCACACTCAATCGGACCTGCCACGCGGTCGCGTTTAGGTGCGTGAAAGAGGTACTCACTGTCGCTCAGGAGAGGTTGATGTCCTCTCGCTCTCGGAGGTCACGGCGGCGGACCTTCCCGGTCGTCGTCTTCGGCAACGAGGCGACAAACTCGATTTCACGCGGATACTGGTACTTCGCTAGATTCGATTTAACGTGCTCTTGTAAGTCCGCTTTGATCGAGTCTGAGGCAGTGAAATCATCGGTCAACGCGACGAAAGCCTTTGGGACTTTTCCGCGTGTGTTGTGGGGGATACCGATCACACCTGACGCCGCAACCGCGTTGTGGTCAGCGAGACACTCCTCGATTTCGGCCGGCCCCATCTTGTAACCGGAACTGATGATAACGTCGTCTCTTCGACTCCGAAATGAGAGGTAGCCACCCTCGGATACCATACCGAGATCCTCGGTTCGTAACCACCCATCCTGTACTTTCTCGGCGGTTGCCTCGGGACGGTTCCAGTACTCTTGAAAACACATTGGATTCCCCGTGTACTCGAGCGCGATTTCGCCGACCTTTCCCTGCTCAAGTGGCGCTCCGGTCTCGGGATCTTGGATCCGAACTCGGTGTCCCGGGACGACCCTTCCCATCTTCCCGAATTGATGGTCGATTCCAAGTGCCATACAGTCCGAAACGAACTGTAACGCCTCAGTTTGACCGTAGACCTCGTGGACCACGGCGTGATCGAATATGTCCGTGAGTCGCGTGGCCGTATCTCGATCGAGAGATTCACCGCCTTGGACGATAACCCGGACACTAGAAAGGTCGAACTTATCTACAATATCGGATTGGATCATCATTCGCAGCGCCGTTGCAGGACCGCCAGTGAGCGTTATATCGTGCTGTTCGATCAGTTCGAATTCTCGCTCTGGATCGAACTGGCCATCTGCGTCGATAACCGTGGGCGTCCCGTAGTACAGTGACGGGAACAGGCTGAGATAAAGCGATCCCATCCACGACCACTCAACGACCGTACGGTTAACGTCATCCGCCCGCACGTCGAGATTATAGTGTCCGAGTAGGACCGCTGGAAGTGCGCCCAATAAACTGCGGTGAGGATGGAGGACACCCTTTGGCTCGCCCGTCGTTCCACTCGTGTATATCATCATCGCTGGATCATCGGACATCGTCGAGACGGTCTTAAACGTTGTTGGCTGGTCCTCCAGTGCGTCCCAGAACCCGGTCTCTGTTTCGTCAGCCGATTCGTCGCCGACGACGAGGGTCGTCTCAAGTGCATCGAGTCCAGGCATGACTGTTTGGAGTGAATTGAGACTGTCATTGTCGACGACAAACGCCGTCGCCTGACAGTCCTCGAGTCGAAATCGTAGTGCGTCTGGACCGAGAAGGACACTCAAGGGAACAGAGACTGCTCCAAGTTTCCATGCTGCGAGATGCGTGGTGAGGATTTCAACTCGCTGTGCGCCGCTGACCGCGATACGATCACCGCGTTCGACTCCGCGTTCGGCTAACCCATTCGCAAGCCGATTTGCGTACTTGTTTAGTTGATCGAAGCTATAGCTGATCGCCTCCTCGTCGTTGGTCGAGGCTTCGATGAGTGCAGTCCGGTCTGCCCCAGTGGCCCATCGTTCGCAGAGATACGTCGCCATATTGAACGCTTGGGGAATCTCCCACTCGAAAGATTCGTACAGTTCGTCGTAATTGTCCCACTCTTCGCGGTAAAATCGATACGCATCCAACTGCGGTTCAATATCGCTGTCATCGATCATTCGTGCATCTCACATGTATCGTTAGAGTGTTAAACGTTCTCATCACCCAGGGTTTGAGGTCGGAGTTGAGTAAAACAGGCCGAAAGCCCCACACTCTACTCCTCAGAACTGATCGAAAAATAGCTATCCGTGGCCCAATTCCAGAGTAATTACCCAGTTAACCACCGACCAGGAACCGAAAGGCGATATTCGACCACATCAGTATCCGACTGTTCAATGACGATTGGAGAGGAGAAACTTCCAGATTATCTGCCGAAACTCATCTCACCCTTCTGAGGTAACAGCAATTCCAGGGGATCGGTACGGAGACGCATCTCGGTCGCAAGTGATTGAAAACTACTGCTATAATACTGTTAATGACTGATCTAGAGATGACTGTTCTGAGAATCGATCAGCAACTACGGGGCTAGGACAGTCATTGTTTCTTCAATCTCATCCGTGGTAGCACCACGCGGGAAGGAGACGTACACGGCGTCGACACTGTCCAGTTCTTCGAACTGTTCGAGTTGCTCACGGGCTTCTTCAGGGGTACCGGCAGCGCCCATCTGGCCTCGAAGTTCCGATTGAACGAGATCTATCGCGTGCTCGCGCTCGTCTCGATTCCAGGCGTCGTAAATCTCATTAGCAAGTTCATCATATCCCTGTCGCACGAGGTTGTCCCGGTAGAACGTCCCCATACCACCGATATAGAAGGCAATATGTTGCGCAACGAGGTCGTTCGCACGCTCTTTGTCCTCGAGAGCACAGCAACAAACCGACATAGTGACACGGAGATCGTCTGGGTCACGGTCGCCGAGCTTGGCCCCCCGCTCGAGATCCTCGAGTCGGTCCGACATTCCGTCTCGGGTGTAGTTGACTGCGTGCCAGCCATCAGCGAAGCGCCCGGCTAGTTCGACTGCTTTCGGACCGAGCGCTGCGGCGTCAACTGGTGGTGCTTGATCGGGTGCATCACAACGCAATCGGAACCCGTCGAGTTCGAAGTACTTACCGTCGTACTCGACGGGGTCACCGGTCAAAACTTGTTTAACGATATCAATTGTTTCTCGCGTTCTACGAAGCGGATTCTCGAAGTCCATCCCGTGCCAATTTTCGATGACGATCGGCCCGCTCGGGCCGACACCGAGTCGGAATCGACCGTCAGACGCCTCCTGTAACGTCGCTGCGGTTTGGCCTAACAATGCGGGAGAGCGTGAGTACACGTTAACGATACTTGTCCCAAGGCCGATTTCGTCAGTTCGTTCCGCGGCCGTAGTAATTGTTGTAACAGCGTCTCGGCCCCAAGATTCCGGAAACCAGGCTCGATCATAGCCCAACTCTTCGGCGGTAACAGCCTGGTCGACCAGTGCATCAAGTGACGGTTGTGCTCCAACCGGCAAAAATACATCTCGCTCTGTCATACGACCGTGTAATTGTAGACGAGTCTAATAAAACTATACCAGCGCTTCCTCCTAACGGTATAAATGCACTTTCCTCGAGCAGTACTCGTATAGTATAGTCCCATTTTCCAGCGCCTAGTGTTCTGAGTTCTTCGGGAGTCAGCTCGAGGAGACGATCTCTCGTTCGAGCAACTACATTCGTGAATCACTGAAGTAGCCACTGAAAGTTACTGCACATCCAATCGCACGACTCCTGTGCGAGCGGTATGTTACTCGTATCAGTTATTACTATAGTTGACGATGAGCTGCGTTACCTCCTTAGGCCGTGACATCAGATTACGGTAAATACGTCAACTTTGATTCTCTCCCAGCCGACTCGATACGACCTTCGAGGATACGCGTTGTTCTTCTCTGGACGTAGACGCGTTGCGATGCCATCTCTGGGTTTCTTGTTCGCCACAACACAGCCGGTGACTGCTTAGCGACGAACAGATCACTCGACCGATGGACGATGAAGCAATCGCCTAAGAACTCCGCTTGGGAACGAATAATCGTGAAGACAGCGTTCGAGTTTTCGCCGAGGGTCGGTCATTGCAGTTCGAGGGCACGTTGACGAGCCTATTCGAGTTCGACCTTTCGTACTTTCCCGCTCGCCGTTCGGGGCAACTCCTCGCGGAACTCGACCTTTCGCGGGTGTTTATACGCCGCAAGATTATCGAGTGCGAATTGCTTAATGTCGTCAGCGTCGATATCGTCGTCGATACTCGAAACGGGGGCCGGGACGACGAATGCCTTCGGAATTTCGTTTCGGCGTTCGTCCGGAACGCCTACGACAGCGACATCAGCCACGGCGTCGTGTTCTCGCAACAGATCCTCGACTTCGCTGGGATACACGTTGTAACCTGCGGTGATAATGACATCCTTTTCGCGGCCGATAATTTCGTAGTAGTTGTCTTCGTCACACCGAGCGATATCACCTGTCCGGAAATAACCGCTGTCGTCGAACGCCGCGTCCGTTTCCGCCGGCAGATTGTGGTACCCCTTCATCACGATCGGGCCCCGAATCAGTAGTTCCCCTTCTTCACCCGTCGGAACCTCGTTGCCGTCCTCGTCGACGATTTTACAGTCGATCATCCGGTACGGTTGGCCGACGGTTCCGAGGCGGGGACCAAAGGTAGAGCCATTACCGGCATGCGTGGCGCCGCTCGTCTCCGTTAGACCGTACCCTTCGTACATCTCGACCCCTGCTACTGACTCGAACGTCTCCTGAACGGTGACGGACATCTTCGCGCCACCTTCTCCGACCGACTCGAGACTCGAGAGATCATGCTCACCAAATGACTCGTCGTTAACCATGTCGACAAACATCGTAGTAACACCGCTGAATGAACTGATCTCGTGTTCCTCGATCGCTGCCATCGCGTCGGCTGGGTCCCACTCGGCAGGATCACGGAGATACACGCAACCGCCCTTGATCAGCGGTTGCCACATACAGTGGTAGACACCGGTCGTATGATACAACGGCAAACACACCAGTACACGTTCCACGTCGGGATCGGTTACACCCCTATCGAATCCCGCGAACGCTTGCGTTCGCAAGTTTTTGTGGGTAGAGAGGACTCCCTTCGGTTTTCCGGTCGTCCCGCTCGTGTAGAGTTGTGTCGCAATGTCGTCGTCAGTTCGATCGACACATCGGGGCTCACCATCCACGTCTTCGAAGGAGATGTCGTCGGACTGAGCGTCTCCAACCGTGATAACGAGCGGATCGACACTGGCACCATCGATCGTGTTTGCCATGACATCGCGAAGCCGCTCATGTGTTACGACAACTTGTGCATTAGTATCAGTGAGTTGATGAGTGAGTTCCCGTGCCTGATACTGCGGGTTAGCGGGGGAAATTGACGTCCCGGCGTTTAGGCCGCCGAAGAAGGCAATCAGGAACTCGGGACAATTGGGGAGATACAGTAATACTCTATCGCCCGGTTCGATTCCACGCTCGGCCAACCCGCCGGCGAACCGTACGGACCGATCCCGGAATTCGGCGTGGGTTATCGTCCGATCGTCCATCTTGATCGCCGGTTTCTCGCCGCGTTCGGCGGCTGTGATGTCGTACAGCGAGGCGGCGTTGTCATTGCTGGCGTCCTGCAAATAAGCCCGATCCATGATACAATAGAGGCGTATCACGAGCCACTTGAAACTACCGCCGATCGCAGATTGCAGACCGGAAAAATCGCACCAAAATATGTTAGTTTAGCTGCTGATCCAATTTCCAAGGACACTAACGATGATCAGGATTGCCATGAGTGTTGTTGCAAGCGCGCTGACCTCCGGGCTAAGTCCCGTTTGAACTTGATTGTAGATGATAATTGGGACAGTCGTCGTACTGGGTGTGACGAGAAACTGCGTCGCCGTGAACTCGCCAAAGGAGATGACAAACGCGATCAGCATCCCGGCAATCATCGCTGGTGCGATAACGGGGATTGTCACGTTAAAGGTCGTCTCCAATGGGTTCGCACCCATGATCATCGATGCCTCCTCGAGTCGCTCATCGAACGTGAGTAACCGGGATCGGACGAGGAGGAACACGAACGGAAGCGCGAGGACCGAATGTGCCAGGATGATCTGTGGATATCCGCGCGGGATCAGGAGATAATCACTGAACCGGAGGAATCCAACGCCGTAAATCACCGGTGAGATCATCAACGGCAATAAAACGATCGTCGCTAGCGTCTCTTTCATCCGAATCTCGCTCCGAACGAAACCGAACGCCGTAATCGTCCCGATAACCCCTGCCACAATAGCAGTCGCAGACGCGGCGATCGTGCTGACGGTCAACGCGTTAATCAGCCGTCGGTTTTCGGACAACGAGACGTACCAATCGAATGTAAGGCCGTCAGTCGGAAGTGTGGGTGCTGGCTGGACGGTCAGCGATGTCGCCACGATGACTGCGAGCGGAATCAGCAGTATCGAGTAGACGAGTACCACAACGGGGTAGAAGAACAGTCGTGTGGTGAACCGAGTCATAGGCTACTGAGCACCTCTGAGATATTCACATAGTGGTTAAAGATCCCAATCAGGATCAGCAGAGCAACGCTGAAGATGACCGACAGTGCTGCTGTGAGTGGAACGCTATACATGAATGATTCTTCGATAACGTTTGCCATCATGAGATCCTGCGGACCCCCGAGGAGCGCCGGTGCAAGGAACGATCCGGAAGCGAGAATATACACGAACAGCGCGCTAGCGACAACACCAGACAGGCTCATCGGGAAAATCACCGTCCGGAATGTGCGCAGTGGAGTCGCTCCGAGTACCTGAGAAGCATGAATAAGTTCTTCATCAACCGACTGCAACGAATTGTAAATTGGCAGAATCGAAAACGGGAGCAATGCCGTCATGAGACCGATTATGACACCACTCGTCGAAAAGAGAATATCGAAGTCAGTCCCGAACACCTGTTGGATGGGACCGGTCGGGAGAAATACCAACGAAACGCCGAAATAGCGGATAATAATCGCGATCCACAGCGGCAAGAGAACGAATCCGAGTAGCAACGTCTGTCGCTCGGTCTTGAAGGCGAGGTAGTAGGCGGTACAGTAGCCGAGAATCAGACAGGCGGCCGTCGTTACAAAGGCGTATATCAACGTTCGGCCGAGTGTCTCCACGTATATCCCGCTCAGTGCCTGTCGATAGTTAGCGAACAACGCTCCATCACCGAAGTTGAGGCTCTCAAACAGTAACACGATGACCGGAAGGATGTAGAAAACTGTCAGCCATCCAAGCCCTATCGCTATCAGTAACTTAGATGTCGACCGGTTACGCAACACTGACGGTGTCTCGACGTCTGGAAGCTTGACATTCCCGGATCTCATAAGACGAGCACCTCGTTCGGGTCGAAATGGACCGACACGTCGTCGCCGACGGACAACGCTTTCGACGTCCCGCTAAATGCGGTAACCGTCGTGCCGTTATCGAGATCGACCTCGAGTTCGATCCGATGACCGAGATACTCAACGTACGAAACGGTGCCGCTGAACACGTTGGTATCCCCATCCGCTCGCGCCGTCTGACTCACGTCTACAGTTTCGGGTCGGACGTAAACGGACACGTTATCGGGATTGACGTCGCTAGACGGGACATCCGGACCAACGTGGATTTCCGTTGAGTCGGATTCAACGATCGGGTCGTCCGTGCCGACCAACTGTCCGTCAAATCTCGTGGACTGGCCCAGGAATTCGGCGACAAAATTAGTCGCCGGTCTCTCGTAGAGTTCGGTCGGGTGACCTTCTTGCTCTTTTGCCCCCTCGTTCATGACGATGACTCTGTCTGATATCGAAAGGGCTTCAGACTGATCGTGAGTGACGTGTAACGTTGTCACGTCGACCTCCTGTTGAATCGATCTGATCTCGTTCCGCATATCCTCTCGCAACACTCGATCGAGTCCCGTCAACGGCTCGTCCAGCAAGAGGATATCTGGTTCGTAAACCAATGCACGTGCGAACGAGATGCGACGCTGTTGGCCTCCACTGAGTTCGTCGGGTTTGTGATCGGCGTGGTCCACCATCTGAACCATCTCGAGGTACTTCTCGATCTGGGCATCGTGGTCACCGTCGAAGTCATGCATCTTCAACCCATATCTGAGGTTTTCTTCGACGGTCATGTGTGGAAACAACGCCGAGTGCTGGAAGACCAGACCGATATTCCGTTCGTATGGCGGCGTAGTTGTAACATCCTTACCGCGGAGGTGGACTGATCCCGAGGTCACGTCAACGAGACCCGCAATCGCGTGTAACGTCGTGCTCTTTCCACAGCCACTCGGTCCGAGTAACGTTGCTAATTCTCCCTCTTCAACCCGAAACGATACGTCATCGACTGCGAGCAAATCGTCATAATACTTCGTTAGGTTCTTGACTTCTAACATTTTTACTCTTGTTTGTTATTAGATCGGCGACGCTGTGGCGGTCGCTCCACATCAGTTGTTGAAGCACGGTGTGAGTCCAGACACTGTTCCGTCTCATGACTGCCATACTGCGTTCTGATTTTCCTGCCAGCCAAGTCCTTCGATGGGTGTTTTCGTGTAGCCCACTGACTCGATACGTTCAGTTTCATGGTGTCTCCTATTTCGCCTAACTCCGGCTCAGAAAAAGGCCGGTGTGGGGAATAGTGATGCTGTTTAGCAGTACCCATATTTCGGTATATCCACGCACCCTTATTAACTATTGTGTATTGTTATCTACACCATCTGAAACGGATGATCGTTACGCGAATACGTCTCCCGCGCTAGGGCTCAGGACAGTCGTCAACTGGACATGATTTCAGTAACCCGTTGTTGAATCGTATCCAATTCCGAGATGGTCGCGCCCCAGTCCATCCAAGTGAGGGAATCTGGCCCCTCGACGTATTCGTACAACGAGGTGAGTTCCTCCGGCGGGTCCGTCAATCCGAACGGATATTTATGCATAGTACTCAATTCAATGGCGTTTTCTCGTTCGTAGAGCCAATTGAAGAGGTCGTAGACGAGGTCTTTGTTGTCACTGTCTTCCATAATCGTCAAGTAGTTCGTGTGACCGACCGCGCCTTCCTCGGGGATGACGTACTCGACAGGTAATCCCTCCTCCTCGTTTAATATCTGTGTACGACCTCCCCATGCCCCACCGGCGTACATCTGTTCCTCTCGCAACCCCTGCATGAACTGGTCGCCGGCATCCCAGTAATTGTAGACGTTTTGATGTTGCTCCTCCATTTCGGCGAAGACTTCATCGAACATCTCGTCGTCGTTAATCGTCTCAGCCACGTCGTATCCGAGCGCAGCACAACAGCTTCCGAAGCGAGTCGGCGCAGAACTGTAGTACGAGACGTTCCCCTCTAATTCGTCGGCTTTGAGATCGTCCCACGATGTAATCTCGTCGACGTAGTCCCGATTGTAGGCGACTCCTTGAGACGACATGTAGTAGAACAACCCGTCGTCTCGACTTTCAAGTGGGGGCCCGTTTCGCCACTGTTCTTGAACATTTTCCTGGTAATTCGGGAGCTTTTCCATATCGAGCGACGCGGTCAACTCGTTATCGTACTGAATGTCTTCCATCGCCAACCCAAAATGCGCCAGATTCGTGAAGTCGAACGAGCCTGGATTATTCGAGATGATCTGAAGCATTTCGGTATTGCTGCTTGCTGACTGATCCTCAATGGTGACATCGTTCTCATCACCCCATTCCCGGAACTTCTCTCGTTCGGCCTCTTGGGTCGTCCCACCGAGGTCGATGAATCGAAGTGTATCTCCGCTACTCCCCATACAGCCCGCGACGGCGAGCCCTGAAACGACTGCGCCCGTCTGGAGCACCCGTCGTCGGGTGGTCGGACGGCCGTTCCGGTGGCCTTGATTCTTGTTATCCTTTGGCATCGTATTCGCTCTCTCTCAGGTACTACATTAAGTCTTTTGACTCAGTCCGAATCAAAATGTCAGCGTGAAATTCTATCGACACTGACTAGTACGGGAGCGCAGCCGGCTGAATCGGTGGTCGTTCATGTTCGAGTCGCCCGTCAGTTTAGCAGCGACGGCGCACCGTCGCGTTTGAGCCACTGGGCAATCGTGTTCTTCTGGATTTCGTCGGTTCCGCCGGCGAAGCGCCAGCCACGCTGGAGCCGGTACAGATACTCGAGTGGGTGGCCCTGCTGATAGCCATTTGCTCCACAGATCTGGAGTGCCTCGCTGATGACGGTTTCGGCGGTCTGCCCCGAAAAGAGGTTTGCGGCGCCAGTCTGTAACGGATCCGGAACCCGTCCCTGATCGACGGCGTCATCGGCTGCGCGGTACGTGAGTGCCCGCGACGCCTCGAGATGTGTCACCATCTCGGATAGCTTCCACTCGAGGCCCTGGAAATCGGCGATCGGCTGACCGAACTGCTCGCGATCTTGAGCGTATTCGAGCGCGTACTCAAGGGCGGCGAGCGCCCAAGTATTCGAGATTGACGCAACGGCGAGCCGCTCCCAGTTGAGGGCTTTCAGTTGCTCTTTGAATGCGTCTTCTCCGCGCGTGAGGACGTTTTCGCTCGGAATCACGATGTCCTCCATGTAATAGTGGGTTTGCTCGTGGCCGGCCATATTCGTGTAGTGATTACTCACCTCGACGCCGGGATCATCGAAGTCGACGATGACGGTGCCAAGTCCTTCCGGGAACCTAACCCACGTGACGCCTGCAGATGCTTCTTCAAACCGTGAGACCCAGGTTTTCTCGCCGTTGAGAACGAGCTCGCCGTCACGTTCCTCGACCGTGGTGTTCATCGAGTGGACATCCGAGCCGGCCTCCGGCTCGGAGATGCAGATGGCGATGAAGTCCTTTCCCTCCGTCAGCGGCGGCAGGTACTTCTCTTTCGCTTCGGAGGTCCCGAACATGTCAATCGCCCGTGGAGCAACCATGTGCAGGGAATTCAGGAACGACGCCGTGTCCGGACAGACGCGCCCGATCGCTTCATTGAGCAGCATCGCCTCGAATTCGGACATCCCTGCACCGCCGTACTCCTCGTCGAAGTTGATACCGAGGAACCCGTGTTCCGCCAGGGTTTCGAGGTTCTCCCAGGGAGTTTCGCCCTGCCACTCATATGCCATATCGGCGAACTCGTTTTCCGCGAGATCCGAAGCCGTCTCGAGCAGCATCTGCTGCTCATTGTTAAGCGACGCCATGGTTCCAGCTAATCGTTAGGGCAGTTAGTTCTTTCTATCGTCCAATAGTGCCGTTATTTGTCCGTTGTCAAAATAACGCGTCCCGTCCACACGGAGACGCAGCAGCCACTAGTCGTCCGAACCAGCGGCGTTATCGGTCGTCCCGTCCGGTTGCGTGCCAATTCCCTCGACCCAGCCCGGCGGTTTCGCTGCAGAGGGCTCCGCGTGCTCGTATTTTAGCACCATCGGTGTGCGTTTGAGCGAAAGGACAAGATCATCGTGCTGGTTGTATGCCCGAAGTTCGGTCTCGACGATGCCGACATGGTCGCGGGACTCGAGTTCCCGCTTGTTCAGGACCTCGCTCTCAGCGAAGATAGTATCGCCGTGGAAGACCGGGTTGTGGTGGCGGATGTCGTCGTAGCCGAGATTTGCGGTCGCGTTGACCGAGACGTCGATGACGCTCATCCCGACGGCCGTCGAGATGACGACTAGGCCGTTGACGAGGCGCTCGCCGAACTCCGTCTCCTCGGCGTAGGCCTCGTTGAAGTGCATCGGATTGAGGTTCATTGTCACGTTCGTCATCCAGACGTTGTCCGTCTCGGTAACGGTGCGACCGAAGGGATGCTTGTAGATATCACCAACCTCAAAATCCTCGTAGTAGCGGCCATGCCACCCTTCGACGAGTCGTTTGTCCGTTGTTTCCTCAGGTTCGGTGGAGTCGTCAGTATTGTTTGTCATTGATGTGGGTCGCTGAGTGGTCGCCAATCAGTACGAGCGGGGCATCCCCAGTACATTTTCACTGATGTAGTTGAGGACGAGCTGCTGGGTGATCGGGACGATTCGTGTGAGTCGGGCCTCACGGAAGTAGCGCTCGACGTCGTATTCGCGAGCGACGCCGAACCCACCGTGAGTCTGGACGGCGGCGTCAGCCGCGGCGAAGGCCGCTTCCGACGCCCGGTACTTCGCGGCGTTCGCCATCGCGCCGGTCTCCTTCTGGCTGGCGGACTCGATCGTCTCGGCGGCACCGTACAGAAGTTGCTTCGCCGCCAGAGTTTCAGTGTAGGCCTCCGCAAGTGGGTGCTGGATGCTCTGGTTCGAGCCGATCGCTTTGCCAAAGACTTCTCGCTCGTTTGCGTACTCGATACCGCGCTCGAGCGCGACCTCCGCAAGGCCGATGCACTCCGCTGCGATGGCCAGCCGCTCCTCGTTGAGTCCGTCCAATACCTGATAGAATCCACGACCCTCTTCGCCAATGAGCCGGTCTGCCGGCAGTCGAAGGTCCGAAAACCACATCTCGTAGGAGTGCACGAAGCCGCTGGCGGTTTTCGGAATCTTTTGAATCTCGAGCGAATCTTGATTGTACGCCTCCTCAATGTCGACGAGAAACATCGAGATTCCCTCCGTTCGTTTGTCGACATCCTCACGTGGCGTCGTTCGAGCCATCAGGACGAGGTAATCAGTCGCATCAACCCGGGAGATCCAGATTTTCTGTCCGTTGATGATGTAACCATCGCCGTCCCGTTCAGCGCTGGTTTCGATCGATGTCGAATCGGAACCTGCGTTCGGCTCTGTGAGCCCGAACGACTGGATGGCGACCTCCCCGCCAGCGACTTTCGGCAGCAGTTCCGATTTGAGCTCTTCGTCAGCGTACTTGACGAGGGGGGTACTGTTGTAGATACCGCCGTGAACTGCCTGAGCGGCGCTGAATCCGCCACCATTGGCGGCTATTTCCTCCATCATGACCGCGACTTCCGATGTGCTCATGCCGGCACCACCGTATTCCTCTGGAATTAGGATCCCCAGCCAGCCGTGGTCACTGAGCGTATTGACGAATTCTTGCGGATACTCCTCGGTTTCGTCTCGGTTTCGCCAATACGCCGCATCGAATTCTTGGCAAATTTCTCGGATGCTATCTCGGACGAGTATCTGTTCGTCGGATAGCGGTACGCTATCCCTCCATGAGTGAACCATACCGGACCACGGCCGAGCGGGGGCATAAATCATGCGGAAGCGTCAAAGGTAGAACGACGATAGAATGGAGTTCAGGACGTAGCGTTTGTACTGAGCGTCCGGCCGGCTGAGAAAAGCGGATTACATCTGTTCGAATAACCCGAACTCACTGGTCGATGCAAGAAAGACGACTTCCAGCACACGGGGCCGCCCATCTTGCTAATACTTTTAAAAGAAGGCGGCGGAATGCGACCCTAGATTGTTCGAACATCCGGAACATTTAATGTGAAGAGTAGAATAGTATGTTTCATGACCGAGAACCACGACCGAGGCTGGGTGAAAACGACCGAAACCGCGTTTCGGATCATCGAACTGCTTATGGACCAAGACGGGATGCGACTGTCCGAGCTCGCTCGAGAACTCGACCTCGCCAAGAGCACCGTCCACCGACACCTGTCGACCCTGACGATGCTCGAGTACGTAACAAAGGACGACGGCATATATCGGACCGGGCTACGGTTCCTTGAGATTGGTGAACAAACGCGAACGCGATCCGACGCGTACCAGTTGGCCGAGGAGAAAGTAACGGACCTCGCAGCCGAGACTGAGGAACGATCACAGTTCATTGTCGAGGAATACGGCAAGGGAGTCTACATTTTCAGAGAAACAGGCGAGCGCGCCGTCCACACGGACTCGGAGATCGGGAAACGGATCCCGATCCATGCGACTGCAGCGGGAAAATCCATCCTCGCCAGCCTTTCGGACGAGCGCATCGATGAGATCATTGAACAACGGGGATTACCGGCGTTGACTGAGCACACGACTACTGACGAGGAGGCACTCTGGACAGAGTTAGAGGAGATCCGCAATCAGGGCTACAGCATCAATGACCAAGAGAACACAAGCGGGCTGCGAGCGATCGGTGTGCCCGTTCGATACGAAAACGGTGAGCCGCTTGGCGCGTTGAGCGTCTCCGGACCGACGCATCGGTTCCAGGGAACGCTGTTCAACGAGACCCTACCGAATCTTCTCCTCGGCACCGCTAACGAACTCGAACTCAATATTCAGTACTCGTAGCGGTCCCGCGCTGAATTTGTACAGGCTGAGCGGTGAAGCCACCGTAGCTTCCGTCCTAGGAGCCGTGTCCGAGAAGGTTTACACCCATACCTTTGGAAAACACCCGGACCGCCTATGGTCTAGCGGTAATCACACTATTTACATTCATATGAATGTAAACCTCCTGGTCCATGTACGGCCTAGTAGTGACCGGAAATTCGAATAATCCGAACTAGAATCCAGCACTATTCCCTCCACAAGATTTCGTTCTCTAGGAATACCAGTTCCGGGAGAGATCGTGAGAGTGGGTAAGAAGCCGTTTGCGAGGTAGACAGGCAAATAGAAAGTGTAAAAAGCGATCACGAATCGACGTTCCGCAACGGGATGGAATCCCCCTGAAACGGGCGTGTTGCTACGCAACTTCAGTTTGTTCCGCAAACTCGAACAATAGAGCCCCTCCGATAGAATGGGCTAGACGACAACACTTAGGTAGGAGTGAGAAAATAAATAACCGATGTCAGGACAGCCGTCAGCCTATATTGCAGGGGCCTACGAACACCCAACCCGAGAAGCGCCGGACAAATCGACGATGCAATTACACGCAGAGGTCGCACGCGGCGCCATCGACGATGCCGGGCTTGAGAAGGACGACGTCGACGCGTACTTCACGGCCGGCGTCCCAGAGTACGAAAGCGGTTTGAGTCCGCTGATTATGGCCGACTACCTCGGCCTTGACCTGTCGCACGCGGATACGACGGACTTCGGCGGATCCTCATATATTAGTCACGTCGGTCATGCCGTGAGCGCGATTCGCGACGGCAAGTGCGACGTGGCGCTGATCACCCTCGCTGGTCGGCCACGGTCGCGCGGACAGGCGACCGGTTCCGGCACCCGCGACATTCGGTCAGTACAGGACAGCTTCGAGCGAATTTACGGAGCGACAAACATCAACATGTACGGCATGGCCGCCAAGCGCCACATGCATGAGTACGGGACGACATCGGCGCAGTTAGCTGAAATTCGCGCCGCCGCATCGCATCACGCCCAGTTCAACGAACACGCGATGTTCCAGGATCCGGTGACCGTTGAAGATGTTGTTTCGTCGCGCGTCGTTGCCGACCCGCTGCACTTGCTCGACTGTTGCATCATCTCCGACGGGGGTGGGGCGCTGCTTGTCGTGTCAGAAGACGTTCGATCACGGCTCGAGCGCGAGTGCGTCGAAGTGCTTGGTCACGGAGAATCAGTTGGTCACCACCGAGCGGGTCGGATTGATCTCACGCGAACCGCTGCGGAGCAATCCGGTACTCGGGCGTTCGACGAAGCGGGCCTCGAGCCAGTAGATGTCGATTACGCGTCGATCTACGATTCGTTCACGATCACCGTCCTCGAAGCCATTGAGGACCTCGGCTTCTGCGAGAAGGGTGAGGGTGGAAAGTTCGTCGAGAATGGAGCGCTCAAAGCGCCGAACGGGGACCTCCCGTTCAATACTGACGGGGGCGGGCTGTGCTCGAACCACCCCGCGAACCGGGGTGGGATGACCAAGGTAATCGAAGCGGTTCGCCAACTCCGCGGTGACGCGAACGATGAGGTGCAGGTTAACGCGGATATCGCGCTCGCGCACGGTACCGGCGGTAGTATCGGGACCCGCCATGGGGCCGCAACTATCGTTCTGGGAGGTGAAAGCTGATGACTTGGAATCCGCGACCGACACCAAACATCACCCCGGAGACGGAGCGATACTGGTCGGCTGCCGCTGATGGCAAGTTACTCGTACGTGAATGTGCGGAGTGCGGTCTCGTGTATCATTATCCCCGAACGCTCTGTCCGGACTGTTTCAGCGATGATGTCGAATGGCGAGAAGCGACCGGGGAAGGGACCGTCTATTCGTACTCCGCGACGCAGTCGATGGACGGTTGGCCCGATACAGATCTTCCGCTTATCCTCGCATACGTCGAACTTGATGACGGACCGCGGATGATGACGAACCTTGAGTGCGAACCAGAGGAAGTCGAGATCGGTATTCGAGTCGAAGTCCGGTTTAGAGCGATCAAAGACGTGGACGCTGCGGTTCCCGTTTTCGTCCCACTTTAGGAGAGTCGGAACGCGCATCCATTCCTCGGAGGTAAGGGTGCAGTCTCCGTTTATTGTCCGCGTCGTACTATTCGTCCGGCACCCCCGCCGTCAGTATCCGTCTTTCTAAACGGCGGTCTGGAACTCGAGGCACAGTAGTTCCAAACGGACGAGTCCGAGCACAACAGGAACGCTTACCGGGGCGCTCCCCACTGTCGTCCTAAATGCTGTTCCGCTTGATTTTACCGGATGCTGTACGGGGAAATTCGGTCACAAATTCGATCCGTCGCGGATACTCGTGCTTGGAGAGACGGGTTCGGACGTGCTGTTTGATATCGTCTGCTAACTCCTGTGAGGGTTCCTGTTCGTCGGCCAGTTGGACGTATCCCGCGATGATTTCACCGCGCTTCTCGTCCGGTATTCCGACGACGGCTGCCTCGGCGACAGCGTCATGTTTCATGAGGCTGTCTTCGACCTCCGTCGGACCGATCCGGTAGCCAGAACTGATGATCACATCGTCGGCACGCCCTTCGTACCAAAAGTAGCCATCGTCGTCAACCCGTGCAAGGTCACCGGACCGCATCCAATCCCCCTCGAACATCTCATTGGATTGTTCTGGCAAGTTCAAATAGCCGACCGTCGCTGACGGCTTGTCGGTGTTTCTGATCGCGAGTTCTCCGACTTCGCCCGTGTCGACCAACGTTTCCTCGTCCGGTTCGAGCACTTCTACGTCGAAGCCAGGCGTTGGTTTCCCCATACTCCCCGGTTTCACCTCCCAATCGTCGAACGGATAGTTGACGACAACCATTCCTCCCTCGGTGAATCCGTAGTGGTCGAGAATGTCCACGCCGAAGGCGTCACGTCCCCATTCGACCGTGTTCGAATCAAGCGATTCGCCTGCCGTCGCGATTACGCGAACGACGAACTCGCGCGATTCGAGGTCTAGATCGGCGTCGGCCGTCATCCGGAGCGCCGTCGGCGGCGCGAATAGGTTCGTGATCTCGTACTCCTCAAGGACATCGACGAACGCTTGTGGATCAAATTCGCCCCGGTACGTCGTCGTGCCGATTCCGAGGTGCAGTGGACGCGACGTGCACATGTTTAAGCCGTATGACCAGGCGGGCGGCGCACCCCCGAAGTAGTTGTCGTCATCACGGAAATCGACCGAATACGCCGAATATGGATGTTGGGCAGGCAGGAACTTGTGGGTCTTTCGAACACCTTTTGGATCGCCGGTGGTACCGCTTGAATACTGAATTATTGCGTCGTCGTCGACGGTCGTTTCGGCGGCTTCGTATCCCGTCTCGTATTTGCTGACATCGTCGAACGTTATTGTATCCTCACCCCCGCCGACGACGAGGACAGCCTCAAGACTCTCGATCGATTCATCAATCTTTTCTTGATGGGTAGGCGTCGTTACAACAACGCTCGCCCCCGCATCTTTCAGTCGATAGTTCACCGCTTCGGGACCAAACAGTTCGAACAGAGGCATGTATACGAACCCGCCGAGCCAAGTCCCGGTGATCGTTGCATACATTTCGCGTGTAGGTGACAGGAGACCGGCGACGATATCACCGTTCGAGAGGCCGATATACTCCAGATAGTTAGCAAATCTACTCGCATCGTCATGCAATTCGGCGTACGAGAGTTCCGTTACCTCGCCGGAATCGAAATCAACAATGCGGACCGCGAGCGTTTCCTTTTGCGCGTGCTTCCCGACAACCTCGTGCCCCGCGTTAAATTTCCCGTCCTCACTCCCATCAAATTCTCGCCACGCCCGCTCCCAGCTATACTCTCGGCATGTCTGGTCGTATGTGTCTGACATACCTGTGCTGTACGTTCACAGTTATATAGTGCTTTCCCATACGACGGTCTCTTCGGGCGCAATACCGCCGAAATTTTTATTTTCGGTGGACTGCGTCCGCTTTCCGATCGGTTATGCGGATGTCTCTCACTTCGAGAGGTGAAGTTATATGTGGCCGTACCGAGCCTATAATATCATGGCAACAGAATCCGCTAGTGAGAAGTGTTCGGACCTACCAGTGTTCGTTTCCTCTCTTTCCTTTGAGGATATCCCCGACGACGCCGTCCGTCTCGTCGAACGTGCGTTTCTCGATACGGTCGGTGTTACGCTCGCAGGCTCCGCTACTGACACCGCAGAACGAGTCACCGCAGCGGTCGGTTTCGGTAGCGGTGAGACGACTGTATTAGGAAGGGACAGGTCACTACCGCTCCACGATGCAATCTTCGTGAACGCGACGGCCGGCCACTGTCTAGACTTCGATGATGTCGCGTTGGCAGCGATGGACGGCCACCCGAGCGTCCCGATGGTCGCCCCACTGCTGGCCGTCGGAGAGCGACACTTGGTAAGCGGACGAGAACTCATTACCGCGTACGCCGCCGGGTTCGAGACACAGCGATACGTTTCGCGGCCAATTAGCCCAACGCATTATGAAGACGGGTGGCACGCAACATCGACCGTCGGGACCTTCGGGACCGCCGCAGCCGTCGCACGACTGCTCAACCTCACCGAGGAGGAAATCGCTCACGCATTGAACATCGCCGCCTCGATGCCGGCGGGTCTCAAACGCAACTTCGGCTCAATGACGAAACCGATTCACGTCGGCCAAGCTTCACGATCGGGAACGACCGCAGCGCTACTCGCCGCGGAGGGGACCACTGCCGACGATAATGCTCTCAGCGGTGATCGGGGTTTTCACGACCTCTACAGCAGTACTGATCCAGACTTCGATCGACTTCCCGACCTCGGCTCCGACTGGGCGCTGCTGGACGACGGCATCGATGTTAAGAAATATCCGTGCTGTTACTACACGCACGCCGCGATCTACGGCGCGGCAGAACTTGCGGCAGAGCGGAACGTCGATCCGATGGCAATTGAGACAGTACACGTGACGGCGTCGCGAGGTGCGGCTGACGCGCTCCACCACGCTGACCCGTCGACGGGGCTCGAGGCCAAGTTCTCCATGGAATACGTCGTCGCCTGTGCGCTCGTTCACGGCCATATCTCCTTAGCGGCGTTCGACGAAGAACGCATCGACGATCCCGGTGTACAACGCGTTCGAAAGCGCGTCTCGTTCGAGACGGATCCAACCGTCGACTACGATTCGAACGCCGCGCGGATCTCGGTCTCCATGTCGTCGGGTGCGGAATACGAACGCATTCAAGAACGTCCCCCGGGGACGCATGCCGACCCGCTCACCATTGACGAACTCCGGGACAAGTATTGCATGTGCGGCAACCGTGTATTGGACTCCCACGAGACCGAAATGAGCCTTGAGCTTCTCTCTGACCTACCTGCTGTTGAGACTCTGTCCGAGTTGCTAGTACACTTTTAATTGGTATCCGCCATTCCTCCCGCTAGACCGCTAGTTCGGTTTTAATTTCTAAACGGACGTTTGACGGACGGCATGGCCCAGAGAACGGGTTGGCGATAGTGATGCTCTCATCGCCAGCGGGATGTCCAAGAGATAGCGGTCTTTGATCTCCTCGCTGTCGAACATCTCGATAGCGCGAGGGGAAACCATCTGCTGGCTGTAGAGATACTCGGCCGTATCAGGACCGATATAGTTGACGGCTTCGATACAAAATATGGCCTCGAATCCGCCCATGTCACCGCCGTACTCCTCGGTGATGTTCAATCTAAGATTCCTGCGACCGATCAGCAGATCCGGAACGAGAAGTTGACCGCTACTGTCCCGTGAATTCGGGATCGCGGCTCTCGATTCGGGCCGTGAACCCTTCAGTGTAGTCGTCGGTCTCGGTCAACATCTCGCCGAGTTCCCCCTCGCGTTGGAGGCCTTGCTCAAGCGGGGTCTCCAGTGCGGCGTTCAACATTTGCCGAGCGTACTTCATGCCGAGCGGCGCGTTTTCGGTTAGTGAATCTGCCCACTCGCGAGCCCGCCCGTCGGTCGCCGATCGGTCGTCGACGACCTCGTGGACGAGTCCGCACTGTTCGGCCTCCTGCGGATCGATGTACTCGCCAGTGAGGACAAGTTCCTTCGCTTTCGAGAGGCCCACTAGTCGTGGGAGACGCTGCGTCGCGCCGCCGGAGGGGAATAGCCCAAGCTTGACCTCGATAACGCCATACTTGGCGTCTTCGCTGATAATTCTGAAGTCGACCGGCAATACGAGTTCGAACGCGCCAGCGATAGCGGCTCCCTTGATGCTCGCGACGGTAGGAACGCTCATGTTGTCGATGAAGTGTGTGATGTCGTCAAGACCTATCTCGAGGTTCGGTGCGTCGTCCTCGCCACGCTGTTTCATCATCTCGAGGTCCATCCCGGCACAGAAGACATCTCCCTCGCCGAGAAGCACCATGGCCCGAACGTTGTCGCGTGCCTCGACTTCCTCAAGTGCCGTGCGCAGGTCGCGCAGTAGTGCCTGATTCATCGCGTTGCGTTGCTCCGGTCGGTTTAGAACGACATCTGCACGGTGGTCTTCGATACCTAGCAGTACATTACCGCCTCCAATCTCTTGCATACACGTACTCTATCACGATCGTTCACATAAAACTTCAGTCTATTCAGGGCGTTGTTCATTAGAGTTTGAATGAGTGAGGCGGTGGAATTCGTTGTTCTATGCCAGAATTTGACCGCCTCGACGGTCTAGTATCGGGATTGAGTTAGATTTTGTGGAGCACGAGCAAACACCGCGCACAAGCTTATGGAACTCAGCATCCGGCTCCAGTTATATTTATCATCATTCTCAGATACTGTATGTAACTTAGAGCAATTGGTGTCAAACAAGCGCGATCGACCATTTACAACAGGATCCAAAAAGCTGACTTACAGCCGATAGACGGTGCCCAGTTGGATGACATTGCACTTGACGAGACCATGATCCACCTCGACAACCAGCGCTACTGGCTGTACACTTCTGTCACCCCAAAGCGAACAAACATCTCCATTTTAGTCTGTTTTCGACGCGAAACGAGGATCTTTTTCGATCTATTCCTCTGAAACCACTGAAAAACGTGACATCGACGATACGATGTTTCTCGTCGTTCGGGCCCCTATCTAAAAGTTATACTTAATTTATACAATCTCACACGGGATATACGAAAGTCAAAACGCTGTCGAACATCATATTCAAGAAGTAAATCGATGAACCTACTAGTTTAGAAATTGCTTCAGAAACGCTGAACCGAATATCGCCGAAACTTAGCTCCAGACCTACACATACATATTGAATCAGAGGGTGTCATAGAACAGTTCGCATACCAAAGAGCAGGGTGAACGCTGAGGTGGATGAATTCAGCGACCCTGCAAGATGATCCTTCGGTAGAATCATTCTTGAATGCCGTGGAAACGGAGACGTTGGCGTTATCCGAGCATCTCTCCTTCGAGTTTCTCGGAGAGTTCGACGTGTTCGCCCCGGCGAAGACGGGGCGAACACGAGACTTCGAGCCACCAGAGATGATGTGTGGCTTTCTGCACTGCTATTACAAGGACATCTACGGCATCCGTCCGGTTGCACGAGAACTGAACAACACAGTTGTCTGGCTCAGCTGTGGTTTCGATCGACCGCCGTCGAGAGACGCGGTCGATCGCTTCCTCACTGACCTCGAACTCGTCGTTGACCGGGTCTTCGACCAATTCGTCGAGCAGGCCGCCTTGCGGGGCCTGCTCGACTTGACCTACTCGATTGATTCGACAGACGTGAGGACGATGCCCGCCGACCAAGATGCGTCGAAATGTTACGATCCAACGGCTGAAGAGTACTACTACGGCTACGGCTGCACGATTATTTCGACGGGGTCAAAGATCCCGATCGCGGCGGAGTTTACTGAAAGCAAACAAGCACCAGAGGAGACGGCGATGCGCGTCACATGTGACGCACTCGCCGTCGGGAAACCGATGTGGATGCTCGGTGACAGCGCGTACGACACACTCGACTGGCACGACCACCTGCTGGCCGCAGGGGTCGTGCCAGTCGTCCCGTACAACCCGCGAAACACCGACGATCCAAAAGACATCGAGTACAGGGTCGAAGACCGCATCGAGGAACACAGCGAGGAAGTTCAACTGAAGCAATCGATGCTAGACGAGACGTACAACCGCCGGACAGGCGTCGAACGAACCAACGAATCAGTCAAGGACTGCGGCCTCAGGCGAACGCACGCCCGAGGGCGCGTCCACGCACGGGCACAGGTGTTCCTCGCGCTGTGCCTTCGCCTCGTCGTTGCAATCACCAACTATGAACGCGGAGACAATCCGGGAAGCACGATCATCACGGTGTGACAAGAGTTCTATGACACCCTCATTGAATCAACTAATCTGAACACAGCTGCCTATCGCTGTCGAAGCCGCATCGGTAGACCGTTCTTTGTCTGCATAGTGATCTCTGGTTCGATGGTGATCGTCGGATCCCCACCAGCCCATTCGAGGGTCCACTGTTGACCGATTGTCGCCAGCACCAGCGTCGCCTCGAGGCGAGCAAACTCACGACCGATACACGTCCGACGACCACCTCCGAACGGGATGAACGCGTGGTCAGCGAGTTCCGCTTCGAAATCATCTGTCCACCGGTCGGGCCGAAATGAGAGGGGATCGTCGTAGAACCGCTCATCACGATGAGCCGAAATAATTGACAGATGTACTTCCTCGTCGGCCGGGATCTGGTAGCCATCGACCTGGACATCTCGAGTCGTCTCCCGGGGGATCGTATGGATGGGCGGATACAGTCGGAGGGTCTCGGTGACGATTCGGTTTGTGAGATCGAGGCTTGCAATGTCTTTCGGTGTCGGTGGTTCATCCCCCAGAACAGTATCGAGTTCGTCGTGGAACGCTTGCCGAATCTCAGGATTCATCGCCAGCGAGTACCAGGCGAATCCGAGTGCCGCGGCAGTGGTCTCGTACCCAGCAAAGATCATCGTGAGCATCTGGTCTTCGACTTCCTCCGTGCTCAGACGGTCTTGACCACTTGCTCCGCGTGCCTCGTGGAGCTTCGATAAGAGCGTCTCTTGCTGGAGGTCGTTCGGCTGTGGGCTGTCCACTCGTTCCGAATCTGCACTGTACTCCGCAAGCAGTTGTCGAACTTCCGTTCGGAGACGCTCTACTGAGTCGCCGAACTCTCGTCGTGATGGTGTCGGAATCCAGTTCGGTAAGAGCCAGGACGTCGGCGCGAACCATTTGTTGAGTCCTTCTGATGCTGCGCGGAGATCGTCGCCTTCCCCCGGAGGTAATTCGCGCCCAAAGAGTGTCGCAAAAAGGATCTCTATTGTGAGATCCTGCATCTCCGATTCTATATTTCGAGTCTCGCCTGGCTTCCACGTAGCGAGTCGTCGTTGCGTAGCGTTGACCATATACTCGCTATATCCCCCGATTCGATCCCGATGAAATAATGGTTGGAGCTGATGTCGGCTAGGTAGCCGCTGAATGCACGGAACGGACATTCGTTGCAGGTGTTTTCTTGCCGTAGCAAAGAACCCACTGACGGAATCGGGCCGCAATCTCAGAATCAGTTCCTCAAAGCGTGAAACAAACGAACGTCCGATAGAGCCGACGCTCACGACCGGGCGGTCGCAGGGATGGCCGGGCGTCAGTCAGGCGGATCGAGCCCGTGGTACTGCTTCGCCACGGTCAGAAACTGGTTCGCATCCACTCGGGGCTTGTATGTGCGGTTCTCGCCGTCGATGGCGATCTTCACGAGCAGGTCCACCAGCCGCCAGACGTTATAGAGGACGCACGCGAACGCGAAATTGAAGAACCGATAGTCGCGTTCGGTCGAGGTGGTTCGCACCATGAAGTGTTTCTGCTTCTTGAAGCCGTTCTCAATACCCCAACGGTGCCGATACCACCGGATCAGCCGCTCGATCATGTGAATGAACTCCTTTCCGTTCATCTGCTGACCGTCGGCGTCGCGGGTGGTCACGTAGGGGTGGTTCGTCTCGAAGACGACGGTTTCGCTGGTGTCGACGTCTCCGTTCTGTGCTCTCTGCTTGCGCTCTTCGATGTCTTCCTCGCGTTGGATGTCCGCGAGCAGCCGCGAGAACGACATCCCTTCGCTCGGTTCGCCCTCCACGTCCTCGAACCCCCACTCGCCGCATATCTCCGTCCAGACTGCCGAGAGATCGTCGTCTTCATCCTCGTTGTCCGAGTTCGACCGTTTCGGGAGGTAGACCTGCTTACGCGTGAGCGTCCCCTCGTCGGCTTTCTCCTCCGTGACGTGGAACCGTTTGCCGTTGCGGTACATCCACTCGATGGTCTCGGCCTCGTCGCTGTTCGTGAAGATGCGCGTCGGATTCAGGTAGTGGAGGCCGTGTTCTTCACAGGTCTCTTTCACTGGGTCGCTGTCGAACTCACGGTCCATCATCACGAGGTCGATATCCACCATCTGGGTCGTGTGTTCCAGCAGTTTCTCCACGATCTCGTCTTTCGATTGGCCTCGTTCGCGCGGGACAATGTCGAGCACGAGCGGGACGTCCATCCCAACGATCTTGAGCACGGCCCACTGGTAGTAGTCGTTGCCGTCCTTGTAGCCGAGGATGTCGTCCTCGTGGCCCTCTTCGTCGCCAGTGAACGGGAATCCCTTGGTCACGTCGATAGCCGCAAAGACCGGCCCGCCGAGCTCGCCGTTCTGGCGGGCGCGAGCGATCAACATCCGCGTGGTGTTGCGCAGCATCTCCCGAATCCCCCCGACTGAGAGCTTCCCGATCTGATAGCGGTGGGTCGATCCCGTGGGAATCCGCTCTCGTGTCGTATCGAGCGAGAACGAGGCGGGGCCGCTGCGCGCGTACATGTCCTCGCGCATCCCCATGTAGGCGTGTTGCTCCCAGAAGGCGTTCTCGTGAATCTGCCAGTTCTGGCCGCGAGAGAGCGCGAAGGCGTCGGTCACGAACGGTTTGGCCTGCTGCCAGACCTCGTCGGTCTTTGCGGCGACAAGCTGGTGCTTGGGACGGCTGTCGGGGTCGGAGTCAGCCGGTCCGTGAGTCTCGATCCGATCGGGAAGCGACACCTCACAGGCGCGTGCGGCCCTCACAATCGTATCGGCACACTCCTGTACGGCGTCACGAAGTTGTTCGCTGAAACGTTCGTTCCACGCACGCCAGAACGTCGATTGATTCGGGAGCGACTCAAAGCCGAGCTTTTGACGGAGCGAGGGATGGGCTCGGAGGTGGTCGTGGAGTGCGGTTTCGTCCCAGCCGTTGAGTTCCTTGAGCAGAGCCGCTCGAACGTGGACTGCCATCGGATATCGCCCCGAATACGGCGCTAACGAATCGTGTGTGGCGAACGTGAGATGATCGATCGGGAGGTGGCAGATCAGCGTCTCGATATCGGCGTAGCTCTTCCACCGCTCGCACTGTGCCTGTGCGATGGTCGTGACATCCGCGACGAAACCGTCGAGACCATCACCACTCCCGTCGGGTTCGCCCTCGAAAAACCGGGGCTGGTCGTTGTAGCCGGTGGCGTCGGCGACGAGAGCCGCTGCCACCATCTCCGCCGTGTCGTTCAGCGGGGTTGTGGTGGATGATTTTGCGTCGATACGTGCATCTGTGTCGGCTGAGTCCGACTCTGGCGTTGACTTCGTACCCATATCGTATATCTAACCGTACCCACAAGTCGTCCGGCAGACGAACACTGGACGGAGGGCTCGCTGCGTACACGCGGCTACCGTAGTACAGTGAATGTTGTCCCATCGGTTTCTGCCGAGTACGACGACCGCCTTGTCACCTGCTCATGATCGAGTCGGTTGGCTCAAGCGCACTGATGACTCCGAACGCTTGCTCTCCCACGAACAGTTACTGTTCTGGTCTTCTCGTCGGTGCGGGTGGGTGTTCGCTCTGGCCATCGAGCGGCGGGAGGTCCTTCTCGCCAGCGCTGACCTTTGCGCGTTCGAGTCGCCACTGGTCGTTGTCGAACGGGACGTCGTAGTTCGCCTCGGCCCGTGCGAGGACGCTCTGGACGGCTGACTCGGGAATTTCGAAAAAGGCGGCGGTGGCGTGTTTCTCGCGGCCCTTGCGCACCTCGCGGATAAACGTCTGGGCACGAACGTATTCGGCGGGAATCTGCTGGAGGAAGCCGTCCTCGACGGTGTAGCCGAAGGGTGGGCGACCAACGCGCTTGCCGTCGGCGATGGCGGCGTCGATGCCCTCCTGGACACGCGAGCGAATCATCTTGCGCTCGGCATCGGCGAACACCATCATCATGTTGAGCATCATCTCGGCCATCCAGTCGTCCTCCCCGACGGTCCCGATAGGTTGGTTCACGAGGTCGATGTCGATGCCCTTCTCGCGGAGGTCCTCGACGAAACCGGCGAGGTCCAAACCGTCAACAACGACCTCGACCCGGGTGACACGTTCGAGGTGGAGAAAACCTTCTCCGAGGTCTCCCCCGAAGATTACGATGCGCTCGTCGTTCCGGGTGGCTCCGTCGGAGCGGACCAACTCCGCGCAGACGGCGACGCAGTGGATCTCGTCAGGGAGTTCATCGAGGCAGGAAAGCCCGCAGGAGTCATCTGCCACGGCCCGTGGATGCTGGTCGAGGCCGACGTGGTCGAGGGTCGGACGCTGACTTCCTTCCCCAGTTTACAGACCGACATCCGCAACGCGGGCGGCGAGTGGGTTAACGAGGAAGTCGTCGTCGACGAGGGACTGGTGACCAGCCGCAAGCCCGACGACTTGGATGCCTTCTGTGATAAAATCATCGAGGAGTTCGAGGAGGGTCGCCACTAACGGCGCGGTAGCACGAAAGGGTCCATCGCAACGTCCGGCGTTCGTGAACGAGATGTGAGATTCGTCTTTGCTGCTTCTGTCTGTCCAATTTCAGATGTTAGGGGAGTTTGGCCTCCAGTACGTCGATTTCTTCTATCTCCGGCGGTTCTGCGAACAGCTCGTCCGCGTTTTCCTCCAAGGCAGCAGCGATTTCGCCCGAGAGATGCGCTTCCCGACCGGATTCATCCGGAAAGGTGTCGAAGATGCCGAACGTCGAATCGTCCATGCGGAGCGCGAACCACGTGGTGGTGTCCGGTTCTTCCTCGGCTATCGGCAGTGCCGAACGGAGGAATTCCTCGACATCGGATTCTTTGCCGGACTGTGCTTGGAGTCGAACGAGGAGGGCGACGTTTGCGTCGGTCATACCCAGTCCGTACGTGTGTGTGCAACTCACATAAACATTTATGCTAGACGCTCATCCCGATACATTGCAACATAGCAGTTTCTCGAACCAGTCGTCCGGTGAGTTGAGTTTCAGTCCGAGGAATCCGAGGTATTTCTGGTGGTGGTGCTTCGAGACGCCCCTGAACTTCGCCAGCCACTGACGAAGGAAGCTATGGATCGTCTTCCTGCTCAACACGGTGTTGTTCATCGCCATCGGGCTCCAGGTGTCCTCCGAGCAAATCCTCGGTGTCGGCCAACTTGTCCTCGTTGCGCTCGTGCTCCTGTTGGCCGTCCGCGCCAGTGTCGTCTATGGGCTTTCGAAGAGACACACCACGCTATCGGCCGTTGATTCTGATTCGAAGTCGAAGCCAAAATCTACCGGCTAAAACAGGAAGAGACAGGTCTCAGTAACTTATTTCTCCAAAAACCGAAACAGTTACAGGAATACCACAAGGCCCCACCGGAAATCTCGCTCTGCGGGGTTTCCAAGACGACGAGTTCGTTGAGGGCGGAGCGACGGGTCGTCGATCAGTCGGTTCCGGGCTCGTTCTCCTCGACGTACGGGCGGGGCGTGGTGTGCGATCGGCCGCCCTTCCAGCTGAAGAGCACCTCGCGCGCGGAGAGCTCGCGGACCTCCGGGAAGCGCCGTTGTTCGGTCTGACCGTAGTTCACGAGCGCGACTAAGAACACGCCGCCGACGGTGTTCCCAAGCAACACCGGTAGCCAGAAATCGTAGAAAACAACGAGCAACCCAGGGCTGGGGACGTCGAGAAACACGAAAAAGAGCGCGTCCGCCGCCGCCGTGACGACGTGATAGAGTTCCGCTGCAGCGATCATGTAGAAGACACTGTAGATGAGCAACAGGCGGGCGATCGTGTCCTGCGCAGCAGTACCGAGCCACACTACCCCGGCGACGAGCCAGCCCGCGAACAGAGCTTTCAAGAACACGTCCCACCACGCGTGTTCGAGCCCACTCCTGGTGAACTCCGCGCCGGCGTGCATCGCTGCCGTCGAGAGGACGTGGCTATTGGCGAGAATGAACGCTCCGAGGCCCGCCCCGACGACGTTCGCGAACAGCACGATCCCCCAGACGCGCAACAGCAACGGGAGGCTGGCCAATCTGGTCAACACAAGCGCTACTGGAGGAAGGGTGTTCTCGGTATAGAGCTGATAGCGACCGACGATGATGTAGACGAACCCGAGCGGATAAAGAATCGCGGCCAAGAACCCGTTGTTCGGGAAGACTGCACTGCCCACCGCGTGGCCGACGAACGTCAACACGATCGCGAAGCCCGCAGCGATCCCACTGAAGAGCAGTTCCGTCGTACCGGTGGCGACCTCCTCGTCGGCGCTTGCAAGGAGTCGCTGGAAGATCTCGTTCGTCGAGAAGCGGTCGCCGATCGCCCAGCCGGTGACCGGCACGCCTGAGGCGGCGCGGTCCGGCTCATGGATCTGACCTTCTTGATCGGTCCCTTCGTCACTCATCCCGGTCCTCCAACGGAGTCGTCGATCCCGATGGTCAACGACGATCGTCGCACGCGACGGGGCGTCGATTCCCGTCGTCGATGGAGAGCCGTTCTCACGGTGAAGTTACGCATCAACGGGCGTACTCCGACCGACGGCTTGTTCTTTTCGTTGGTCGACCGACTGGCGAACGTTTCGACGACATCGTTCGGTCGGTGGCCGGGTAGCACGATCCTCCTCTCGGGTTCTCACGACGCCATCTCCCTGGGGTTCATCATCCCCTCTTTGACACCCCGTTTGAGGAGGAGGACGTTGACCGGGTACGCCGCGAGCAATCCCATCGTGAGCGAGAATACGAGCACACTCCAGAAGAGAACATCGCCCATCGTCGCCTCGCCCGCCAACCAGAGGTCGGTGCTGATCGCGACGACCTCCATCATCGCGATGCTGGCGGTCTCCGAGTAGAAGGCGTCGGCCAGCGCCTCACCAAATCCGACACCGTCTTCGAGCAGCGGGCCGACGGTCATCGTGTAGCCGAAGACGAACGCGAAGGTGAACGTTATCAGCGCAACAGGGAGCTTGCCGAGGGACAACAGACCCACGGCGATGACGACGCCAGTTATCTCGCCGGCACCGCATCCGGAATAACAGTGGCTCACCGAGCGAAAGCCCCGCCGCCACAGCGAGTCGTGGGCGATCTGTGCTCGGCCCGAGTACCAGTATACCAGTAGCCCGAGCGGCCCGGAGTAAAGCACAGTAAAGCCCCAGACGTACTTCATCAAGCTCCCCAACATCGAATTATTCGTCCGGAGATCCCAGGCGAGTACGGCGAGCGATCCGCAAACGAGCACCCCCCACACGGCGAGAAACGCCGGGTTCGTGAGAGCGCTTCGGAGCACCTCCTGGAGAGCACCGAGTCCGCTTCCGTCGTGTACGAGCTGGAGAAACGGCGTCGCTCTTGCCCCGACGTGTCCGAGCGGTCCCGTAATCCCCGCGATCGTGCTCACGAGGTGGCCTCCTCCTCGTCTTCACGGCGAAGCGGGACGCATCGCTCCTGGAAGACGTCCCCGTCTAAGCGTCCTAACACGTCGACCTGGGCCTGGTAATGATTGGGAACCGCGACCGTAGAGACTTGTACAGCACTGGCGATGTCGTGCTGGGTCACGCCTTCGATACAGAGCCGCGAGACGAAGTAGATCGCACCGGCAGCGAACACCGAGGGGGACTTCCCCAAGAGCGCTCTCTCCTCGACGCCCGCCCGGATGATCCTGTTCGCCTGGTGTTGGATCTCCCCCGAGAGACCAAGCGCCGAACAAAAGCGCGGAACGTACTTCGCAGGATCGACGGGTTCCAGATTGAGGTCGAGTTTTCCCGAGAGGTACTGGTGGGTATGCCCGATCTCGCTCTTCTCGACCCGCGAGACGTCGGCGAGTTCGTCGAGCGTGCGCGGGAGATCCTCGTCAGTTTCGACGACGAGCCCACAGGACGCACAGACGATCTCCCCGCGAGTCGGGACGTGACGAACGTCGGTCGAGTCACATTCCAGGCAGGTCCGGATTGTCGCACGAGGCGAGCGATCGGTCTCGGCATGGCTGTCGGTTCGAGCGTCGACGTTCCTCCCCGTTGAGCACGTTCCGACCTCGCTATTCAACCATGCCTCGTTTTGCGGCTGTATCATACCCATCGACGGTTGTGCTGTTCGGTAAAGATTTCGTCGGTCATCCATCGACAGTCACCTCGGTCGTGAGCAGGTCGCCACCGCCCGTCGCTGGCGATGGCACCAACCGCTCGAACGCCTCAGCTGGCGTCTCTAAGTTGTCCCAGTCGAGGCTCATGTGCGGGCGCTCCTCGTTATAGAAGGTGAGGAACTCGGAGAGAGTTCCGAACCGTCCGCGGTGTTTCTCGTAGGTCTGGAAGAACCGCTCGATCTTCCCATTCGACTGCGGTCGGCCGACTTTGCAGAGCGTGTGGTCGATGTCATTATCGTGGAGAAAGCGTTCAAACTCGTGATCGAGACACGGTCGATCATCTCGACGAGGATTGACGAACTCCGATCCGTGGTCGGTGATGACCTCCTGGATCGGGACAGTTTGGCTCGCCGAACTGCTGTCGGTCGCGATCGTATTAAAGACACCCCGCGAGGCGTCGTCTTCGACCGCCAGCACCTGCTGGCCACGGTTATTGCGGTACCAGTCCAGATGGACCGTCACCGCCGCATGCTCGCGTTCGAAGCGCACCCACGGCCGCTTGCGGCCCTGCTTGGTAGGATTCTCGGTCACGTGGTCGTGCTCCTGAAGGATCTCGTGAACGCGCTTGTTGGCGACCGAGAGACCGTCTCTGACGCGGAGTACGTGCACGATGACGACTGCGCCAGCGCCGAGGCGCTGACGTACGTCGAGTACGCGGTCTTCGAGATCGTCGGGATACTCTGCGTAGGGTCTGCGTCCTGGCGTCTCCAGCTGTGGAATCTCACCGCTTTCACGGTAGCTTTGGCGAGTTGCTGCACACGCCGCCGACTGACCTCGAACTGCTCAGCAACCACCGCAGTGTCCACGCCGTGATCAACAACTCGCTTACAGATCCGGGTGGCGTCATCCTCAGCAAGTTTCATCTCACCTGGTTGATCGGCGGGCAAATAGAGCCGACGAAATCTTTGGCGGACACTACATGCGGTCGCCAACGGACCAGTAGTATGGATAAAGCCGAAGGTGGCGAGGTGACTCGGTTTTGCAAACGAACCAATCCTGTTCACCGAACACGGCGTGACGACGGCCATCGAAGCAATACTGCTGTGAGAACATTGAAACGCCCTATTCTCCGGATTATACTGTCGGACAGAGTCGCGTACGGATTAGAATGGAATATCTATCTGCTGTCCGGTGATTCACCGGCGTCTGATATTCAATCACCTCTGTCCGACAGTATAGAACGCTCTCGACCGATCCCGTGAACCAGACCGAGATACCGTCTCCGCTCGACCACAGAAGTACACAGTTACGACCCAGAAGGCGTGACAGAGACGTCGTTTAATCGTAGCCTTTCCGGAAGCTGCGAAACTCGCTCCGATGGGATTCCTCGTCGCTGAGGATATCAATAGCGAGGTCTTCGGTGACCGGGTCGTCCGCCTCTCTGGCAGCTTCCATGAGCGACCGGTACGTATCGATTGCGTCTTCTTCGTATTCGATCACCCCGTCGATGACCGAGAGTACGTCGGCCGTGTCTTCCGGTGGTTGGAGTGCCTCTTGTTCCGGCTCAAATTCGAATGAAGCCGGGGGCTGGGCATCGAGTTCCTTTAGTCGCTTCCCGATTCGCTCAGCGTGAATGAGTTCTTCCTGCTTCGCGTCGGCTCGGAGGCTCTCTTTGACCTCTTCTGCGCTGACCCCATCGAGGACGGTCGCGTTCGTCAGGTAGTTCATTACGGTCTCGATCTCGTCGTTGTAGGCGCTTCGGAGCAGCTCTATCACCTGTTCGTTTGTCATATGATCCCGCTACTCAATGCAGAGTATTAGAGATATGGGTTCCTTTCGATTGGGGTCTGGAGCGCGAGCTGCTCCACCACAACGCCCGTAATCGACGAGCATGACGCATCTATAGGCCAATTTTCGTCGACTTCAGACGAGGATTTAAATAGCTTCGGTTCCTATCTACTGATGTAGCAATTCGTTGTATCGCCGTCGCAATCAACCCAGTGAGCATGCGCTCACTCGTACGTCATCTTGGAAGGCAACACAACCCGCATCCGTACGCACGAATCGAACGAACAAACCACTGAAGACACACGCGAAGAAACCACTGACGAAACCGAACGCGTCTGCCCCGAGTGCGGTGGCCGACTCGTGAACGACGCCGAGCACGGCGAAACCACCTGCGCCGAGTGTGGTCTCGTTGTCAAGGAGGACGAGATCGATCACGGCCCCGAGTGGCGCGCGTTCGACTCGGCCGAACGCGATCGAAAGAAACGCACCGGCGCACCCACCACGAAGCTGATGCACGACAAGGGGCTGTCGAGCCAGATCGGCTGGCAGAACAAGGACGCCTACGGCAACGCCCTGAGTTCGCGCAAGCGCCAGCAGATGAGTCGCCTCCGCACGTGGGACGAGCGCTTTCGCACTCGCAACTCGAAGGAACGCAATCTCAAACAGGCGCTCGCCGAAATCGAGCGCATGGGGAGCGCGCTCGGCGTCCCGGAGGATGTCCGCGAGACCGCGAGCGTCATCTACCGACGGGCGCTCTCGGAGGATCTCCTGCCAGGGCGCTCCATCGAGGGCGTCACGACCGCCGCGCTGTACGCCGCGATTCGCCAGATGGGACTTCCCCGAAGCGTCGAGGAGGTCGGAGCGGTGTCGCGCGTGGACGAGATGGAGTTCAAGCGCGCCTACCGCTACATCAATCAGGAACTCAGCCTCGAAGTCGGGCCGCCGGCTCCCGACCAGTACCTGCCGCGGTTCGCGTCCGACCTCGATGTGAACGACGAGACCGAAGGCCGTGCTCGTGAACTCATTCAAACGGTGATGGAAGAAGGAGCACACTCCGGCAAGAGTCCCGTCGGCCTCGCCGGCGCTGCGCTGTACGCTGCTGGTATCCTGACGAACGATGGACTGACGCAGGACGAAGTCAGCGAGGTGGTCGGCGTCAGCACCGTCACGATCCGGAATCGATATCAAGAGCTGCTCGAAGTCGAAGGGAAGCGTCAGCAGGCTGAACAGCGAGAATACACCGAGACGGAGGCAGCAGTCTAATGACGGATCGACTGGCCTGCCGGGAGTGTCACAGTCTCCACGAGGCGAGCGTGCAAGCCTGTCCCGTCTGTGGCTCGTCAAGCCTCAGCGATGACTGGGCGGGCTGTGTCATCGTTGCCCACCCGAACCAAAGCGATGTCGCAGGGGCGATGATCGTCACCCAGCCGGGACATATGCCCTAAAGGTTATAACAGCGCGAAAATCGGCTTCTTATGACGCCATGCTTGCCGGATTTGCCATCCCTTCTTTCACACCTCACTTGATGAGGAGGACGTTGACAGGGTACGCTGCGATCACCCCCATCGAAAGCGAAAATACGAGCGCACTCCAGAAGAGCTGAAGGCAGGCAGGTGGTTTTCTCATGCATGATGGATATCGGAATCAATTGATGATCTAAATTCCACATAGGACTATGCATAATGAATCGACCTAGCCGAGTTCAGGTTGGAGGATTCCTCGTTGGCGACTCCATTGCTCTCCCTCTGTCGACAGCAATCCATTGCCAAACACCCGCTGAAAGTCCGCGGTCTTTCCGAATGCATCGATGTCAGTCACCAGCGCTTGTTTGAAATACTCCGGATGTGCGAGGACGTAGACGTCGACGCTAGGAAGTTCCATCCGATAGAGGTCTCCACACTCGTTCGTCGCGCGGTCAACAAACTCAAACGGACTTCGAGCAAAGTCGAGTGTATGCCCGATCACTGGGTCCCCTGAGGGCGCGGGAGGGAGAGGAGCGTTCGGATCCATAGTAATTCATCCATATAGAACACAAATAAATCCACTGTAGATCTACGCACAACTGTTAAATATATTCGTATAATGTAACTTTTGTATTGTGGTTGGTGATATCGATAGCCAATAAGATTGAATAACTATTAGATCAAAGAGACAGATAGGAAACCCAATATGGGGGACACAACTGTGACTGGAAATATACGCCAAGCAAAGAACCCCCTTACAGGCGAAAAACTCGTTGTCCGGAACGTTATCAATGAGACAGTCGACTCGGCGCGTCTCAACGTTTTACGAGCTATGGGAGACCTCTCGAGCCCCGTGGCACAGACTGATGTTGCCCGACAGGCCGATATCTCCCGGCAGGCTGCCTCTAATCATCTCGCGGTTCTCCGAGACCGTGGATTCGTCAACAATCATAACACAGGGATTGAGCTAACTGCTGGTGGCCTCTTACTCCTGGATGTTATTGAGAGCTGTCTTCAGACGGTCTCAGTTGAGGGACTATCATTCCTGACTCGCTCCGACCATCCGATAGGGGTATTAAGAACACTTGAGGGACAATCATACCGTCCGAGTGAGCTAGAATCAACAGTGAGCAGTTCCCCGTCACGGCCTACAATTGGGCGTATCCTCAAGGCCTTCGCAAAGTATGGCTGGAGCCAAGATGACGGGGGACAACAGCAGATCACACCTGCCGGAACACGAGCTCTAAATGCCTATGTTGATTTGGCGACGGCAGTTGAGCAACTCATAGAGAAAGCGCCATGGCTACAGCGCCTCCCGATAGAAGATGCGACCTTTCCAATTCCGGAATTGGCCGACGCTGAATTAATCATTTCCACCCCTACTCGCCCCTCTTCAGTACTTTGGACAGCTCTCAAGCTCTATGACCGACAAACAAGCCGCTTTCGGGGGTTTTGCTCGGTTTTTAATCCAGTTCTGTTCCACGCCTATCGAGGATTGCTTGAACTCGGTATTGAAGGCGAGGCTATCCTTGATTTGCCAACCTATGTCGAAGCCGCTGAAAACCCTCAAACCCAGTATGTGGTCCACAGCTCGACGTATAACAACTACCAGCCCCTGGTCCTCGATCGTGCGCATACGCTCGGTATCGGTATCTACGATACTCGTAAGGTCGCTATTGGAGCATACAATGAATCCGGTAGTGGAAAGCATATTGTGATGATTGTCACCTCTAACGAACGACTTGTCGAATGGGGGATCAACTTATACGAGTCCTATCGCGCGCAAGCTCGACCTGCCTCTGAACTGGAACCAAAGGAGACTTAGAATTCATCAAACGCCTGCCTATTGATTATCCGTGGGCGACAGAGAGTCATTTGAGAATTGAATAACAGTACGGATTACATACATATTTACGGTGTAAACGCCAGTGAGAATATAGTTGTTCTCCTCGATATTTCGCCTGGTGAGAACCAGTGGTGAAACATCCAATGGAGTTAATTCAGAACCGACTCGCTCGAGAAGTACCTTCTCTCGAGTTTGCGCAGTCAGCGAGTGATCTGTGAGTAAAAGAATGGTGAAACGAACTACCACGACGACTATTTCGGTTATGCCCGCTGACGCCCTGTTCCTCAGCTGGGCGACCGGTATCAACGCATCGGGGCTATTCCGCGAGGCACTTGCCGAGCAGATGGCGTACCGTGACATCGAGAGAGATAGGCTCGTCGCACTTATTGAGGAAGCGCTCCGCGACGACGATCGTGACCTCGATGACCTGATCGACCAGACGTCGTGCCTCGCGGACCTCGAAAACATCCTCGACACACCAAACGCCAACTCAATTTCCCATGAGTAATCATTTATCCCCCACAGCGACTGAATCGTCTAGTGAACACCCCACTACCAACGAGGAGTCCTCTACGTCTCGTAAAACGAGACTGCGAGTGCAGTTGCTTTTCACTTCTGTTCCACCACAGATTGTCTCACTCGCGACTGGACTCCTCTTGTTAATTGTTGCAGTAGGTCCAGCTACGGCTCAAAGCGATGTTGGAGACGTTTACTGCGGCACCGGTGTCGAGACTGGTATCGGTATTGTTTTTGGCGCTGTTGCTGGTCTCGGGCTCCCTGCAACTGGTTTCTATGTCGGTCGAGCTGGCCTCTCGTATATGCGTGCTGGCGGGAACCCTGAAAAGAAGAACCAAGCCAAAGAGAAGCTCGTAATGTCGGGTATCGGATTCGGCATTATCGTCCTCGCTCTCATTTCACCGGAACTTATCGACAAAGTCGGCGGTCAGATGGGATTCGGCTTCTCTGACTGCGTGAAACCGTTCTAATACGGCAGACAAACCGGTTCACCGAAATCCAATGACCACGTCACGTATGATCGTCATCGCCGTCGCGTTCCTCGCCGTAAGCGGAGGCGTTGCGAGTCTGACTGCAGGTGTCGCTGCGGCTGACCCAAACTCGAGCACGGCGATTCCTGCGGACGGACCTGATTACGGTGTAAACGAAACGCGGTTCCCACTGTTGTGGTCAGAAGACATCGATAAGGGGGACCGCTCAAGTGAGGAGTTCACGGATACCGTTTCTTCTGACGCGGAATTTTCCGCTCGGCTCGCAGGGTCGACGGATGTCCCGTTCGAAGAACCAGTTGAAGCCGTCGAAACCTGGAACAGCGGTGACGTCCAGGATTTCACCCCTGGGAATGAGAAGACGTCAGTTCATCCTGAGGGAGCACAACTCGAGGACGGACGCTACATCAGAGATGCGTACGCGAGCATCTTCGCGGTCCAGCCGTCGACGGTGTTGCATTCAGGAAACAACTCGACACAGTATATCGCTCCAGACGGTGAGGTCCTCGCGATATCCGATTACCGAGTCCGTGTTCCAGATGACGATACCACTGGCTCGGTCCGCGATCAGTGGTCGATTGCTGAGACAGATATTGAGAGTGTCGAACTACGGATAGACGGTCGAGTACTCGACTCCGGTGACGATCATCGCTCCTCTCTCGAGTACAGTGGGCTATCGGGGACACAGAACCTCTCCGTGAACGTTGCCATCTCCGTTCGCCTTCGCCATGAAATACGGACGTGCGATGATTACGACAGTGAGACAGATTCCTGTGATGAGCCGTGGGAGACTGAAACGGAGAATGTGAGCGAACGGGTAACAGCAACCGAATCCCGTCAGACGGCCGTTACTCGGATCGACAATAGTGACGGGAAGCGCGTGACGTTCGAAAGCAACGAGAATCGCACCGGTGTCGTCGTGCATCCGGGAACTACGTGGGCAGCAATCGATGTTGACAGTACCGCTCGTCTTCGTGGAAATTGGCGGTTCTACTCTGTCGGAGTAGACGGCTGGCACACGATGGTATCCCGAACGGAAAGCGAGACTACCCGGACGAAATCATCCGTCCGCCCAGCACAAATTCACGCCGTACCGTCGCAGAAACGGCCAGATATGCCAAGCGAGGCGACGGATACCGCTGAGCCGCCGTTAGTTATCGAAGAAGCCTGGGGGAGTGAACAAGACGGTCCCTCCCTCCCGAGCGAGATCGATATTGCGACTGTCGATCGCTATGTGAACGCAACGTCAGTCGCCGTCCAATCGGAGACGCTTCCAGCAGCGACTTTTGACGAGGTGACCGTTCACGGCATTGTCCGTGGCCAGTCGCAGTCCATCTCGATCGACGACGACGGAACCGTTCGCGAAACGAACCTTGAGTTGACAGTCCTCGAGGCGAGCTTGTCAGGAGCTCTCGTTCAGGCAACTGTCACGGAGAAGGCGACCGGCGATCCGATCACAACCGGCCGGGTTGAAGTTGGGAATCAGTCTGCTACCGTCAACGCTAGTGGAATGGCCGTTCTCGAACTCGAGAGTCGGCCGTCTGTAGTCGTTGATGGGCAGTACATTCCAACGGAGTGGTGGCGCGCGAATCAACTATATTCCACAGCGGAAGACCGGGCAAGTATACCACCGAAATATCCCGGTTTCCAGAAGATCGTTCAGTTGATTCTCGTAACACTGCTCTGGTTTCTGCCGGTCGCTCTGGCCGTCTACGGTTTCGACTACCTGTCCGGAGGCACGTTCCTCGGACTTACAGATCAACAATGACAGAAAATTCCAATACGGATGGCAGTCGTATCGCTCGCAGGTCAGTCCTTGCTACCCTCGGCGTTAGTACAGCCACTCTTGCTGGATGTGCGTCAGGGTCAGACCCCTCAAACAATAGTACAGATGGGAATGGAATCAGTGCTGGAGACAGTGATGTCTTCACGTCCGTCGAGATAGCGAAGGAGAGCCTCGAGATCGAAGTTACCGATGAGACGTCGGTTGAGTTCATCAACCTCGTTGATCCGAGTGGAGAGCTGTACGATCAACAGCGTCTCGAGAACGGCGAGACCGAGACATCGTTCGAAATTCTTGGCCGATATGAAGATGACTTCTCTACTGGAAAATACGAGCTAGTTGCCCTCGATGGGGACGATCAGGTCGATGCAACAACGCTCACGCTCGAGGCTAACTGTACGATCACAGATGTCCTGTGGGCAGCAGAGAATCCCGACATGGAATGGGACAAAAACTCGCCTAATTGGGAGACATACGCGGCAATCGTTATTGAGAACACGGGGACGATTCCATCGTTGCTCACTGAACTCGAGTGGGCAGGAGCCCCGGTTGCTCGACTGCAATCGAAGGAATCGCAATCATACTACCACGAGACACGCTTACCGCCGGGGGAGACTATTGTTTATTCTAAGGGGTCGGTCTATGCTACAGATGGTGCAGTTCACTCGCTGAACTGTAGCGATCTCGAGACGGAACCGTTGACTGTCACGGCCGTCGTTCAAGTCGGACAAGATCCATCATATACTCAGGATATTGAATATGGAGACGATCAATCGTGTAGTCTCACCATCCTCGATAGCAACTCTACTGGAGGTTCATCTAGCGAGGGTGAGAGTTGAATGGGATGGCTTCAAAACGAAGTTGAGACTGCAATTGAGAACGTCATCGAGGATTTCACCGATGCGCTTCTCGGCCTTGTCAATGACATTTATGAAGCAATCTTAGCTCCGATCGTCGGCGTTCCAACCCCCAAATCGGATTCGGGGTATATGGTTGTCGGAACCCCAGACAATGCGCCATGGGAGAGTCTATACCAAGACGTATACCTCTCATACATCATGCCGCTGGCGATCATGCTGTCGGTTATCGCCTTTGCGTTTGTTGGACTCCGGGCAGGTTCGATGAGTGAGTACCGACGAAAACAGCTCCTGCGACGACTTGGTCTCGTATTTATGGGGACTTTTGTTTGGTTTCCACTTGTATCGATTCCGTTGCAGTTCATCGACGCAGTAGGTATGACGATTGCCCCAATCGACGAGATGTCGGCAGGACTCGGTGGCCTCATCCAATCCTCGCTTGGGGGCGTATTCACCATTCTTGCAATGGTCGTCATATCCAATTTCTTCTTAGTTATCGCAGGGTTTGTCGTCGCTCTCCGATGGATTGCACTCTGCGTCTTGACGCCGATCATGCCGCTACTAGGCGTCCTCTGGTCGATGGAAGTCTGGCCGTTTAGTCCCGCGGCAAACATGGCACGCCGAGCTTCAGGGATCTATCCAGGCTTAGTGCTCGCTGGGATTCCGCCAGCTATTCTCTTCCGAATTGGCTGGGAGGTTGGAGGTCTCGAAACATCTGTTAAGGGCCTCTTTTCGTTGTTCATCGGGTTGACGCTAATTCCTGCAGCGATTATCACGATGATCATGACAGTGTACTGGAGCAGCCCAGCAATACGAACCGTTGCACAGAAGGGCGTCTCGGCAACGAATCCTGCAGCAGCTGCATCTGGAGCTGCGAAGGCAAAACGCACCTCTGGAAAGGCTGTCCGGGGTGCTCGAAACGTCCATCGGGGATACGCGAACAATCAGGTTGGCGCAGTAACGAAGAGTGGCCAGACGACGCTTGGAGGGGGCAACTCGAAAGCCTATCAGCTCGGCGCATCGGCCCGCTCGACGAAGTCTCACGCTGGTCGGTACAACAATCTGCGGAAGTCGAAGACGGGCCGTATGCGAGACAAAGCCGCCGATGACGCTCGTAAGGCCACACAGAAGACATCGACTCGAGCAAAGCGCGGGCTCAAGAACACGAAACAGAAGGTCTCACGGTGGTGATCTCGTATGAGTACGAATACAGCTGATAGCGAGTATAGTACGAGAAAGATCCATCAGTCATTGGGGGGTACTACGGCGTTCTTCCGAGGGTACACGATCGGCGAACTCATGCTATTTCTCGCGGTGGCGTTCATCACTGTCGTTGCAGCGACGTTCGTCCCTGCTGCACTGACGATTCCGGTATTGGGATTCGGAATCATGCTCACGATCCTCCTGTTCTTGCTCCACAAGGTGAAGCCCAGATACCTCTGGCTCACCGAGTGGCTCGCTGCCCGTTTCAGCTGGGCGCTCAAGAACAAGGAGTATACCCACGGTGGTGGGGACAACAGCGAGGTTCGGTATCTGACTCGCTTACAACGGGTGTACCCTCACGCTGTCGAACGAACGGATGGTGCACTCGTCGGAGCGATGAAGGTCGAGCCAGCGAACATGGCCCTCGAGGATGACGATGCATGGGCGAAGGCTGTCCAGTCACTTTCTGAGTTCGTTAACTCGACTGTGGACTTCCCGGTGAAGATCTATATCACTAGTCGAGAGGTCGACGATGATGATGTCGTCCGTGCACACCAGGATCGACTCCGTGACGCTGATGTTCGGTCACGGCCGGTCTTGAAGCGGCTTCTCGAGGAATACGTCACCGCGAACACGACCGAAAGCGGAGATATCGACTCAGAGACGACAACGATTCGCGAGTACTACCTCATCACTGCAGTGAACGATGACGATGTCGAACAGTTCGACAAGACGGGTGACAGCGTTCTCGCCTATCTCGCAGAGATGCCTATGTTAGGTCGATTCTTCGACCGGTTCCAGACCGATGAGCTGACCGATCCCGAGCGTGAGCGACTCAAAGAAGAGCAACTCGAGTCACGACTCACACAGCTCCGACGTGGCGGCTCGTCGCTCTACCGGTGTTCAGTTAGTCCGGTCGACGCATACGATCTCGCTCGGATCACGAAGGAGTACTGGTCGTGTCAGCCCGAGGAATACGCTGATATCACGGATGCACTCGGTACGTTCCCAGTCGTCTCTCACGGGATGAGTGATGGTGTTCCAGCAACGCCCGATCCCGATGACGTCCTCAATGCAATGGACGAACAGACCACTACGCCGGAATCGGTCTCGGATGATCGTATTGAAGACAATATTGACGAGGATCTCTCGATTTCCGCCGACGATCGATTGCCAGATACGTCGACGATGCACCAGTCGGCTATCGCCCCGACGACGGTCGATTGGGAGACGACCTACGCCGTGATCAACGACGAGACGTACGTCCGTACGTTCTGGATCGAACAGTTCCCTGAAGAACCCTCGGATGGCCTCCTCGAGCGCCTGTTGCTCGAGACCGACCTTCAGACGGATATCAGCATCAACCTCGACCCGTTTGACAGCCAGTCGGCCCAAGACATGATGGCGGACTGGATCTCGGATTTGAAGATTAATCAGCACGACTCGAATAGCCTCCAATCCGAGGATCTTCAGGACGATATCGATCAGGCGAAATACATGCGGTCGCTCGTTCGTGCGAACAAAGCGTCGTTCTACCGCGGTGGCGTGTTCATTCGCCTCGCTGCTGACAGCGAGCAAGCGCTCGACAATCAGACGACTCGCTTGCGGTCGATCGTCAAGGATGCCCCGGCGAACTGTACGCTCAAGGTTGCGAGCCGGTGGCAGGAACGTGGCCTCGCAACAGTGTCACCGCTCGGGACGAACGAACTCGGTCGCGATCGGATGTCCACACTGACGAATCAGGCGATCGGCGCGATGTTCCCGTTCTCGTCGAACTACCAGATGATGGACGACGGCATCGAATACGGCTATCACGGTCACAACGGCTCCCCCATCCGAATCAACCCGTGGGAACTCGAGACGGGACATAGCGAACTCGTCGTCGGGATGCCGGGTGCTGGGAAAACGTTCGGAGATATCATGCGCCACCTGCGGATGATGAAGCGGCGCAACGACACGATGCTCGTTCTCGTCGATCCAGTCGGCGGCTTCCGTGGCATCGCGGACGCTTTGAACGCGAAGACGATCACCGTTGGCGGCGACACGAAGCTGAACCCGCTCGAGATCCGAGAGACGCCACAGCACGCCCTCGAGTCCAACGATGGTATCTCTCCCCTTTCGGCGAAGAAAGACGAGGTCTACGCCATTCTCGAGAACTTCCTCGACGCTCGTGATATCGAACTCGGAGCCGAGACGGGTGTCCTCTCGTACGTCATTGACGAGGCCTACCGACAAGCAGGGATCGTCGAGGATGATGTCTCGACGCATACCCCGAAGAACTCACCGACGATGCAAGACGTCCATCGGATTCTCTGTGATATAGCCGAAAATCCAGATGAGCACAATATTGCGGCATCCGAATCCGCTCGCGAGCGTGCCGCACAATACGCAGACGAACTCGCGATCGCGTTTCAGCCCTTCCGAGAGGGCGGTGCCTACGATAATCTCTCACACCGCTCGGAGATCAATATCCTCGAGGGCGATAACAAGGTCGTCTACATCGATCTCGGTCAGATCGAGGGCAGCGCATCAGGAATCGACCGCCAGACGTTCCTGATGCAGCTCCTGCTCTCGACGATCTACCAGCAGGCGAAGAACACCCAACGGAACGTCGAACTCGCGATCGACGAAGCGCACTACCTCTTCGAAGATCAGGCCAACCTCGACTTTCTCGAGACGGCGTTCCGTCACCAGCGCCACGCTGGCCTTCGAATGGTCCTCCTCTCTCAGACTGCCCAGGAATTCTATGAGACCGAGCAGGCCGAGAAGATCATCGGGATGTGTCCAATCAAGGTCTTTCACAAACTGCCCGACCTAGACGACGAGACAGCCGACAAAATCGGCCTCACGGAGGAACAACGTCGGTACGTTCGACGGGCTGATGCAGGCAAGGAGGATCTCGGATACAGTCAATCGCTTGTTCGCGTCGAAGAACACGGAACGTATCCGCTGCATATTGTCGCCGGCGACTTCGAGAAGCGCGTCATCAACTACGACCCAGAGGACCAGGCCTTCATCGAGCAGGCAATTCGTGACGAGCCAGCGGAGTTGCTCGCCTTCGAAGAGTTCGTCGAGAATGAAGCCCAGCGTAACGCGCTTGCAACGCGTCTCGATCTCAGCGCAGATACGGTCAGCCGGCTTCTCGAGGTGGATCTGACGAAAGAGGAGGTGCTCGATGCGGTCGTCGAGCATTCCCTCGGGACAGACAATGAGAAGTCGGCTGTCCGGCCTGATGGTGGAGAATCAGGAGAGTCAGCTCCTGCAGAGGAGACGACTGAAACTACGTGTGACACCCAAGACCATGACTAGGCTCAAGCGAATCAAGAGGATCTTGGATTCGTCGCCACAGTACGAGGCAACACAACTCGACTTCGGCGAACACGATTCGTTCGTCCAACAGCAAGCGGATACGCCAGGTACCCTGCTGCGGATCCGCCCCTACAAAGAGAACAACGGTATAGCGGACGGGGCTGGGGTTCTCCAGTCAGTCCACGATGTGACGACGAACTTCCGCGGAAAAAATACGAGCGACCACCACTCGTTTGAGGTCTGGTTCGACGAAGGGAAGATCAAGTTCTACATGCACGCTGCCACTGAGGCAGCTGCCGATAAGTTCCGTCGTCGTGTCGGGAACAACTACGCCAACAGCGAGGTTTTCCCGGTTGAAGAGGGCTATGCGTTCCCCATTATCGATGCTGACGAGTACGTCGCTGGTGCGTGGCTCGAGATGGAGAAGATCCCCTACTACCCGATTCGCCATCACAATAGCGAGGGGTTCGAGACGGATCCCTACGGCGAGATTACGAGTGAGATGCTGTCACTCGATGAGAGTACCGTCGTTACGCAGGTCGTCTTCCGACCTACAAAACAGTCGTGGACCGACGGCGATCGGTTCAAGCACAATAGCGTCGACGAACTCGCTCACGCGCTTCGCCAGGGGACGTCCGTCGGCTGGCTCAATCCACGTACGCGACCGCCAAGCGAGAAGGACAAACAGGCCGCGAAAACCATCGAACAGCAACGTGGCCAACAGGCGTTCCACGTGAACATTCGCGTCCTCGCTGCCTCAAGCGAACAGGACGAAGCCGAGGCCCGTGCCCGTGGCGTTGCGGGGATGTTCAGGAAGTACTACAACGCGATCACTGAACAGGGCCTCGACGACAACCCAGTCTGGCATCGCCGAGAGAGCAAGCGCGCAACGCGGCTTCGGCAGTTTGTCAAGCGAATGCGTAACCGCAAGTGGATCAATCGGCACATGATTATGACCGTCGACGAACTCGCCGGCGTCGCACACATCCCTAATGCGGAGATTGAGACACCAAAGATTGACTGGCGGTATACACAGCGTGGTGATCGGTTACCAGCAGATGGGAGCCGATACGCAGCTGATGAATCACCGGTAGATGGGCAGACCCCCGGCGTTCCGAATGAGCCAGCAGTCAGCTTTGAAGAGTCCACTCAAGAGCAGGAGGGATTCGATGGTGCTTGATCGCTTCTTCCGATCCGGTGACGAGGCTTCCAGCGATGACCGACATGATGAGCAAGTTGCTGGAGGCGATGAACAGACGGAAGAGAACACGATCACAGAATCGTCCACTCATCAGCAACCCAATCTCGATGAGGGTGAACAATACGATATCATAGAACAGAACACGACACGGATTGGCGGAAAGCCGGTCATCACGGAAACCGTTGACGAGGGAACAGTTGCAGGCCCGTTCGTTCGAGAAATGTTCGAAGCTGGAATGTACAATGCACCAGCCCCACTCTGGATCGGCTACTCAGAGGATCCTCAGACTGGCTTCCGTGAGGCACCACTCCGTTTCGAGTCGCTCTTTCGCCACACCTGGATCGCTGGAACGACCGGCTACGGAAAGACGACCGAACTCCTGAATATGATGGTCCAGTGGGCCTACTCCGGCTACGGCTTCACGTATTTCGACCCGAAGGGTCGTGACTCTCGAGAGCTACTCCGGATGCTCCCCAAACATCGTCTCAAGGATGTGGTTTGGATTGAACCTGGCTCCACCACCCACGAGAAGACGATCGGGATGAACTTCCTCGAGGTGCCCGAGTGTGAGACGACGGAGGAACTCGAAAACGAGATCGAAAACCGGGTCGAAAATCTGAAAGCGGTCTTCGATACCTCCGACTACTGGGGCATCAACATGGAGGCGATCACCGAATCGATGGCGCGAGCGATGATGAAATCGGAGAAGTCGTTCTCGATCATCGATATGTATTTCACGTTGCTCAACGCCGAGCGGCGCGAAGACTTCGCTCTCGACGTGGAGGACCCCTATATCAGGGAGTTCTGCCTCGAGATTGCGAATATGGAAGAGGAGACGATCCGCCCGCTCCTGAAACGGATCAAGTCGTGGGTCGAGAATTCGGTGATTCGTCGGATCATCGCCCATCGTGAGAGTACGATCGATTTCCGAGACATCATCGACAACGACCGGATTGTCATCGTCCGAACGCCCGTCGAGAACACGGACATCAAGAAGATGGTCACGCTTGGCGTGATGCGCAATCTCTGGAGCGCTATCCAGCGGCGGTCGTACGAGATAGATACGACGCCGGATCCCTACTTCGTCCTCTGTGACGAGTTCGATGATATCGCCAGCGATAATCTCGACATCGAGTCAATGTTGGCTCGAGCCCGGTCGATGCGACTCTCCGTGACCCTTGCTTCGCAGTATCCCTCGCAGTTTGACGAAGATACGTTGAAAGCGATGCAGAACAACTGCGACAACCTCCTCACGTTCTCGGTCAACGACAGTAATGACGCCAAGTTATTGATGAAACGGTTCCGCGACTATACAGCAGAAGATCTCATCACGACCGACCAGTTCAAAGTGTGGACGCGGCTTCCCCTCTCTGGAGGGCGATACTCCGAACCCGTCTTGATTCGGACGTTTCCGCCGTATCCACCCCTCCGTGGGACAGACGATGTCGATGACATCATCGAACAGAGCCTCGACCGGTATGGGACTGATCCGCTGACAGATAGCGAGATCCTCCGCAATCTCATCTATCGCGAGTACAATGAAGCGGCAAGTCCTGATGCACTCACTGTTGACCGGCTGATGGCCGAGGCAGTTCGTGCCGTCCAGTTACGTGAGGATGTTCGCGACCAGAACGGCTGGGTTCCCGTGACCGACGTCGACGCAGAGGTGATTGATCGTCTCGAGAGTGAGACCACTGAGACCCTCACTCCAGATACTGTAACCGAGGAGCTCCTTGATGTGCGTCAGGAGTCGCCGTTGATTGATGTCGATCTCAGTGTCAACAATGAGACGGTCGTCGTTCGGCTGACTGACGAGGGCGAAGACGTTGCTACACCTGAGACTGGAGATGTACGCTCTGCAGGTGGCTCCAAACACGATGCCCTTCTCTTCGATCTCGAGGCAGCGCTGACGAAGCTCGGCTTCACTGTTGATATCTATGAACAGGATGGGAGTGAACAGCCTGATGGGACGGCCATACATTCTGAGTACGATAGCGAGTTTGCTCTCGAAGCTGAAACAACGACACCGGATCGGCCAGCGAAGGTCCTGCAGAACCTCAAACGTGCTCAAGACGACGACCGGATTCCCTTGTTTGCCGTGCGGCCGGGAGAAGAGAACTTTACCCACGTGGCAGTCCGGCTTGAGAGTATCCTTGCGTCGCCAGTCAGGGAAATGGCAGACGGCACCAAGAAACTCTACAATATGGACGAACACGTCACGTTTGGCGGTGGAGCGACAGCCCATGGTGGGGTGACGGCTGTTCGACCAGCTATTGGTGAGTCAGCACGAACGGTATGGAAACGTGATGGCGGTGAGCGTGTCCTTTCGGACGGCGACACAGAATTCATTCGAACGGCATCGTCGGTTGCACTCTCGAAGGATACTGTTCCAGCATACTATAGCTACGACCGTGAGACTGACCAGTACACGGTCTATGAGGAGGGTGAAACCCACGTCTATGACACGTCAGATGTGTTCGAGGCAGGTTGGACGCCAATCAAGCGACCCTTTGTTCCTGAGACTGATCTACCAGATCCAGAATACGGCCGAGACAGCTATGGCGTGGTGATCCTGCCAGAAGACGCACCGCCACAACTCTATGTGGAAGGTGAAGCAGCACCCTTGTCAGACAATATTGAGAGACTATTGGATGCTGGTCAAGAGTCTCTACAAGAGGATACGGACACCACGCAAGCAACTGACCAAGATCAGCAGACGGCTGATGACACTCCTGAGTTGGACCCTGATGGAGATGGTGTTGCTGTCTTCGTCGATCAGTTCCTTGTTGCCGATACCGAGGGCACGGTCCCGAAGAAAGATCTCTATCAGGCCTATGTGGCGTGGGCGGAGAGACATGACCTCGACTACACCAACGATGTCTGGTTTGGACGAAAACTGAGTGGCCATCTCGAGATCGGTAGCGACCGGCGGCGGAAAGATGGAGAACGTATCACTGTTCATACTGGAATTGAACTATCCGATGCTGGTGCCCGTCTTCTTGAGGAGGTGAACCAATCAGAATGATGACTGGTAGGTATGTGTTTCAGGATCAGCTCGTGTCCAGGGTATTTCCGAATCAGAATACCTCCAAAAAACCGCCTTTGACACGCTCTCCTTTCAGTTTGGATCAAGCTGTCCAGGGTAAATCTCTGTTCAGGATACGTGCTCATCTCGGTGTCCAAGGTAAAAACCACAGGACGGCGTTACTGTCCAGGGTAAATGAGGGTCAAAAACCAACTAGTATAGAGAGGGTTGCCGCCGCAAACAGTGGCAAAGCAGGGTGGGAGAGCTATTGTGATTCTATCGTGCCGCTGATAATGTGCTGGCAGCACAGTAGCACGGCGCTACGGCGGTGTTGAAATATATGAAAGACAAGCAGACACATTCAATCGACACGAGCGGCATTCCTGAGACTCTACAGGAGTACGACCAGTGGATCTGCTGGCGTGTCAAGGATCGTGATGGGAAAGACACGAAGGTTCCAATTGTTCCTGGGACTGGCGAGTATGCCTCAGCAACTGACCCAGAAACATGGCACCCATTCAATGAGGCACTCGAGTATTTCGAGTGTGGCGATGCGGCTGGGGTCGGATTCGTCTTCACAGACGATGATCCATTTGTCGGAATTGACCTCGATGACTGTCGTGATCCAGAGACGGGATCACCGGGGACAGATGCTCGAGAAATCATCCTCGAACTCGAGTCGTTTACAGAGGTGTCACCGTCGGGAACAGGCTATCACGTTATCGTCCAGGGGTCTCTCCCTGGAGACCGGAGTCGACGTGGATCCGTCGAGATGTATGAGACAGCACGGTTCTTCACTGTGACTGGTGACCATGTTGAGACAACACCACTGCAGGTAACAGAGCGACATACTGCACTCGAGAGCGTGTACACCGAGTATATCGCCGAGACAGAGCCGTCTCACGGCGAGATCGAAATGGGAACCCAGCAGGATTCTACGCATGAAACCAGCCAGAGTGTGACGCTTGAGGATGAAGAATTGCTTGAGCGAGCGCGGAGCGCATCGAACAGTGAGAAGTTTAAGCGGTTATGGCGTGGCTCGACTGCCGGCTACGAGAGTCAGTCGGAAGCAGATATGGCGCTGTGTTGTTTGCTGGCGTTCTGGACCGGTGGTGACGCTGCTCGAGTCGACCAGCTTTTCCGGCAGTCGGGACTGCTTCGAGACAAATGGGATGAGGTCCATTACGCGGATGGATCGACATACGGCGAGAAGACCATCGACCGAGCAATCGCGAACACAGACGATGTCTATGATCCATCGAGCAGCGAGGCGTCGCGTGTGAAGCAGACCGGGAAGCAAGGGCAGACGACTATACAGGGATCCGCTCAAGATGGACAGTCATCGGCAACTGAGCAGACCATTGGTGGGACTGAAGGGACGCGAGCAGCGTATCTAGCCGAGAAAAACCAGTTATTGAGTGAGCGTGTGTCTGAACTCGAGGCGACGCTCGAGCAAAAGAACAAGCGTATCGATGAACTCGAAGCGACCAATCGAACGCTTCGCGATCGACTGGCAACTTGTGGGGAACGACTTGTGCAGCACGATCAGCGTTCAGAACGCAAGACAGACATTGATTCGTCTCCCGATCACGATTCGATCTGGATCCGTGCAAAACGGTTCATCGGCAGAAGAAAGGAATAGCTCTGATGCTCTCTCTGTTTGGCTCCCATCTCGCAAAGTGAGACTTGACGACGAATACATCGCCATGATTGCAGCTCATGAGCTGGGGCACGTCGACGAAAACCATGCAGTTGTCTCCCTGATTGGGACGGTAGTGCTGATAGCTCTATCTCTCCTCTCGTTTCGGTATTTTGTGCGGCACCACTGGATGCTGTTTCTGATTGTCGGTAGCGCAGTGCTCATTGGACGAGTTGTCTTTGCGCGAGCTCGTCGACAGTTAGAGTATCGGGCAGACAGATACGCAGCCAAGCTTCTCGAGGATCCACACCAAGTTGCCAATGGGTTACGCGCACTCAGAGACATTCGGATGACAGAGATGGCTGATGAACAATCCCCAGGAAGGCTATACGAGAGAGCTATACACCGAATCCGCCATTGCTGGACACGCATATTGTCTACACATCCCCCGATAGACGACCGAATTACACATATTGAGCGACTGGAGCCGGAACGCTGACTGACTAGTGCAGGGACGGCTCTCAGAGAGATTCGTAGCGTTCGGTACAGTCAGGGTTGCACACATCCTAAACCGTCTCATCGGAGTGTTTTCTCGCCCCGGATGAGTGCGGGGCGATCGAACTGCCTCGAGATAGCGAATGACTTCTGAGCGAAAGCACCCACGAGACCGTGGTATCGATCGAGCACCAGCCCACCGACAGCCCATTGAACCACCCTGGTCCGGCCTCGAGTTGCGCGTTCCGAACGATCGGAGTCGAGAGTCACTCATTTCATTCGTCGAGTGTGTTCTCGTCGAACTCACGCATGCAGACGTCGGTGCTGAGTATCGGTCGTCGAACGTCTGGGGAATTAAACTGACACAGTACATCGCTGCCAATACGGTTGGCGAGAGATTCAAGAAGCGCCATTACGACGAACGGCTCGGCTGGCACGAACAGACGATATCTCGGCAGGACGTCCGTGATGAACTGATCAACCGGCTCGCACGACCTGCGTCACTGACGACGAATCAGAGTTATGCTGTTCCTATTGAGAAACTCGATACGTTCAGGGTGAAGCCAACGCGGGAACTACGAACAGGTCGACGGACCAGCAAGAGGTAGTCACCAGCCGTCGGTACTCCAGCCTGTTGTTGGACGTAGGTCACTGACTCCAGTACGCATCACCTAGTATCTTCGACTTGACTGTGCTTCCGGCATTAGGATACAAAATAATTCTGACCGATACTAAACTATTAGTTCACAGAGATCATAAAGCGAGCAATGAGCGACCGATCACAGGTATGGCCGGAAGAGATGGATAGTGCAGACCGTATCAGGCATGTCGCCTTAACGCGAACGACACCACGGAATGCTGGCTGGATCGCCGAAGAGGCGGATGTCTCGAGAGATACGGCTGTTAAATACCTTGATCGAATGGCTGATCAAGGAGAGCTCGAGGCCATTGAAACAGCCGACGGCACATGCTACAAGCCCGACGAAATCACGCAATTCCTCCGTGAAGTTCGGTCCCTTGCTGAAGAGCAGTCAGTAGACGAACTCACTAATGAACTGCGTGCGATTGGTGAGGAAATCGACTCGTGGAAGTCAACGTATAATGTTGAATCTCTCGAAAAACTTCGACAGAGCATTGGACGTGAGGATCTATCAGCTGACGATCGACGCGAACGCCTCGAAGTGATCGAAGAATGGGAATACAACATTCAGGTGCGTGAAGCTCTTCAGCTTGCGATCAGCCTTCAGAGTTCACTAACGCGACTCGATGCAGATCCGCGTCTCGCAATTCGTGGTTCAGACACGCTTCCCCAAGAGGGCTAAGAGGAGACGATGGTACTCTTTCTTGCTGGAGGCCGAGGATTCACTCGGCGCGAAGGACTTCGTCGCCTCAAAGAACGACTCGAAAAAGAACCGGGGTTTTCTGATGTTCGGTATCGACCATCTCGACTTCGCCCTCGATCTGTCGTTGCTGACGTCGAGACTGAGATATTCTTAGGCGAAGAATTCCCACGGCAGCAGGCCACCTTCGAGGTCACATGGCGGCCACGTGCCGACATTGATGTTCAGCGTGTTCAGTGGGCTGATGACGTAGTCAGCTTGGGATGGCACAAAGACGATGACCATGAAGAACTTGGGATAACCCATTTCCAGATCGAGACCAATGAGGGATTAACCCACGAACCAGGGCATCTCGAGGCAGAAGCGCCGCTAAGCTTTCTGGAAACCTGTCTTCAGCGACTTCCTCCAAAACTCGAGGAAACGATTCCAGAGTGAACTCGGTTACTCCCAATCGAATGGTTGCCTAATATCTGTATGCACCTTCTGCTTCTGATACGGCCCCTCTTACCGTACTTCCAGCAGCGAGTTTCTTGGCGCCATGAGTCACAATTCGCCGACTCAACGTTAACGGGTTTGCTTCCGATCAATATCTCAGAGCTTTTTTACTAAGTTCTGAGCTCAAGCAAGCCGCTCTAACTTCGCTGTGAGAGGGATCTATCTGATCGACTAGCGCTGTTTATCGCCCCAGAAGCGATGAAGGGGCTGATCAGTTGTCCTCTTCGGAGTTACCGATGGCAACGAGAGACATCTACACGACGACGTTTGACGAAGGCGTTCAGACGACTACAACTACCTGTCCAGACTGTGGCGGCAGCGTTCGAACGATTGACCACGAGACGGTCTGTGAGAACTGTGGACGTATCCTCGAGGACACCAAACTAGACCGAGGGCCAGACTGGGGTCAACATGACGAGCAGGGATCCAAGAGACGGACCGGAGCCCCGCTGACACCGACACGCCACGATCGAGGCCTCTCCACCGAGATCGGGTATAAGCAAGACGGACATAGAAACGCCCTCTCAAGTACGAAGCGTCGACAATTGAACCGGTTGCGTCGCGAACAGTCCCGTGCCCAGTGGCAGTCGAAAGCTGAACGGAACCTCGCCTATGGACTTGGTGAAATCCGGCGGATCGTCGCAAGCCTCGACCTCGCACAGAGTATCCGGGATCAGGCGTGTTCGCTGTTCCGAACTGCACAGTCCGAACAGCTCTGTCGCGGCCGATCGCTCGAGGCGGTGGCTGCAGCCAGTGTCTACGCAATAGCTCGGTGTAACGGACTCGGACGATCACGGGCAGAAGTCACAGCCTGTGCGCGCTGTGATCAGCAGAGACTCACAAACGCCTACAACGCGATGAACGTCGAACTCGAGTTACCGACACAGCCGATTGCAGCAGTAGATCGCATTCCGAGACTTGCGACAGAACTCGAGGTTCCGGACCACGTGCGTCGACGAGCGCTCGAGCTCGCACAGACGGCACGCGAACGCGGAATGACGATCGGCTGCCGACCGAGTGGCGTCGCAGCGGGCTGTCTCTATCTCGCTGCCCAGCGAGCCGGATTCTGTTTCTCCCAGCAGCGAATCGCCGATATCGCAGGAACATCACCGAATACGCTCCGTAGTCGGCGAGACGAATTACTCGAGATCGATACCTGAGCCTGATCGTCGCAAACCAGATGAGACGGGTGTAGTGGAGCCGCTCGAGCGCTCCCTCGAGTGAGTGTTTTTCTTCCCCCAAAGGGGTGAGGGGCGTTCCAGAAAGGAGAGCGTCCGTCATCAAGAACGATGACTACGAGCGACTGTTCGCAGGTGTCCTTCGATGATTCGGACACTAGACGTGACGAGATGCACAGTACGATGGAAACCTGGGTCGACGACCTCGTCAACGAAGTTGATGACGCAGTCTCGAGTGAGAAATTTCAGGAGTGGCTCGATGTCCAGAGCTGCTTTCACGATTACTCCTACCGAAACACGCTGCTGATCACACGCCAGTGTCCGCACGCAACTCGCGTTGCCGGCTATCGGACTTGGCAAACCGAGTTCGATCGGCACGTGACGGAAGGCGAGAGCGCGATCTGGATCTGGGCGCCGATTATCGCAAAGCAGTGCCCCGAGTGTGAGAACTCACCATCGTACCACGATCGAAGCGACTGTGAGTACGACGAGACATCACCCGAAGACTGGTCGAAAGGACTTATTGGCTTTCAACCAGCGCCAGTCTTCGATATTTCACAAACCGAGGGGAAACCACTGCCCGAACTTGAGACCGAAGCGACGGGGGACGCTGACGAACTCCTGCCAGCACTTCTCGAGGCGGCTTCATCGCTCGAGGTGGATGTGGAAGTCGTTTCCCAACTGGAGTGGCCTCACGGCGACGCCAAAGGTGTCTGTCAGTATCGCACTCCTGTGGAACAACCACTAATTGAGGTCCGGGATCGTGAGAACACCGCCGGTCTCGCTGTGACGGTCGTCCACGAATACGCCCACGCACGCTTGCACGATGACGTCAACGACGAGACTGAACGCTCGAAACGCGAACTCGAGGCTGAAGCAGTCGGTTACATCGTCGGGCGATACTTCGGACTGGAGACAAGCGGTTCAGCGTTTTATCTGGCTGCCTGGCAAGGCGATGAGCCAGAAGCAATCTTCGAACGTCTCGAGCGGATCAGTTTGGCCGCTCAGGAGATTATCGACGCCGTCAACGAGGTGAGAAACAATGAGTGACAGTGAGATTCTGCTCGAGATCGTTAACGCGCTCGAAGAGAAGGGACTCCCTCGTGACGAGTACCAACTACAGCAGGTGATCGATGTTGAGGCACTCGAACAACTCGTGGACTCGACGAGTCCACACACCGATCTCGAGGTTCAATTCTCGGTTGGAGAGTTCCGTGTACTGGTTTCACCATCCGATGTGGCTGTGCTGAGGGTCTCGTAGAATAGTACTCTCTATCGAATTAGCGTTCAGATCGATTCCCCAGTAACTCATGGAAAGAAAAATACCTATAAGATAGGACTCCAATAGATATTCAAATAATATTATATCTAAGAAACACCATTATGCAACAAACACTATTAATCGATACAACCGACAGACCACGAAAGCTGGTAATGAAAGGAAATGCCTGAATGTCAGAATTGTGGGTCGCATGTCACTGAACAATATACTCGTGTGTTCACGCCAGATGGCGTTGATGAACCTCGAGTCTGTCCACAGTGTCCCGATAAGCTTCGAGACGGAGCAGAGATTCGAGATGCAAAATCACAACGTCGGTGATCGAAGCTAACACCTATTTGAACTACTCGGTAGAAGTGAATTTGTCTCGAGGTGCTAACAGTAGAAATACTGGAAACAGTGGTGTCTCTTGGTGAGTTCTGAGTTACCTTACATAGAATTGCATTTTGTGGGGTAACCCACACTGTGATTGTCTCCACTGGAATCCTATCGTTTGTCTGCACTGGTTTCAGCCGCTAATTATAAACGAATCCATAGAATTACCAGCTATTGTTAACCAACACGAGATGTTTTTCTCAGCGTATGTTGGTTAATTACCTCGATTGAATACACCTGATACACAATATGAACCATTGGAGGGAGACGAGAAGACGGACCTCTATCGATTTGTTCCTGAAGCATCCCTCAGAGAACGCACCCTTATCGACTTATTTTCCACAATTTACGATCAGGCACCACCCATTCAATCGTAATGGTATTACTGCTTCCTCCGCCACACGAAACTACACTAACTTATCCAGCCGAGAAGGTTATTCGAAAACGGACTCGAGATGATGATGACGAGGGAGAATGGGTTCAGTCGTTGCCAGACAGGATTCGTCCGACACGAGACATACGGTCTCTCGTCTTCCGAGATCAAATCACGTTCGGACGTGAAGTCAATAGCCATATTGTCAAATCCAATTTCGAACCCACCCAAGTCGATATCCATTGACATCGGATGGGATCAATGCTGGCCTCTGGCCGGCGTTTCTGCGATGCAGGAGTTTATACGGGAAGCCGCGGTCAATGCCGCGATATATTCTCACCGATAGACGCAATGATCTCTTGATCGCCATTGCACTGACCGAATTTAGCGTCCACTACGAGCAAGCTGGTCCCGAACTCGCGGAGCACCCCTAGCACCGATCGCTTCGTCGACTATGATGTTGAGCCAGCCGAGGTCGTCAACGCACTTGAGATTGGATAGCTACCGCTCGGTGTTTGATCGCCTCGAGAAGACCTCAAAATGCCGCCCGGATAGGCACAGGGGGATGGCCGCCGAGCGGAATAGGGACCAGGTCCAGTGGGGTTGGGTGCTGATTGGATCGTGTCGCGCGGTGGGAACGCGACAGTGAATATGTTCGTCCTGTCCTATATCAACCCCGCTCCGATTCCAAGTGTGTTGGAATCGCCCTACTGACCCATTCATATCCCTCTAAGATCGGGTAGCTACTCTTCTGCAAGTTCGATACGCCAGCGATCGTCCTAGGAGCCGGCGAACGACAGCTGCCAATTCTGGATGAGATACGTCCTCGATTCGAGGCCGGCCGCTTCCGTCGCGTCGATCGTTACCACCTGGGGTACCCCCACTCGAGTCCTCGACAAAGGGCTTCCCGTCTGGACCGGATCGCTCAAGAGCGAATTTAACGGAACGGAGACCGCTCGTTCTAGTCAGAAGCTGCTCTCCTCCACCGACAACCCGCTCTCGAAGCTGTTTTTTCGCGCCTGATGGGTGAGGCGCGACGATGTGTGCCTCGAGAGTACCATGAGTACAGATCGACCGATCCATCGCGAGCAACACAAGGGACACCATGACTGCAACGACACCAGTGACCGAGAACGATACTATTCTGGCGACGTTGCCCGACTGAACGGACACGAACTCGTCGCCATCGACGAGTGGCTGCCAGACACGGAACCAACACCGTACGAGATCGACCTCACCGATGGTTGTGAGTACCGCACGCGGTACTGGCGCTGCCGGAACTGCGGCCAGGAGCGAAATCGTCGTAGCCAGTTCATCGACCACTGTGAAACACCAGATCCACCGACCCCGCTCGAGGCCGGTGGCTACTCGATCGAGGATCCGCGAACCCGGCGTGCATTGAGCGAGGAGATGGACGTCCGGTTCGCCAGAGCAGGCTCATCCTACGAGGTTGTTAGCGAGAGCGGGAACACCTACATGGTCGATGTCGAGGCAGAGACGTGTACCTGCCCAGATTGGGAACAACGCCAGCCCACTGGTGGTTGCAAGCATCTCAGACGTGTTGATCTCGAGATCGGGACTGGGATCACCCCCGCCCCAAATGGGACGTTCAATCGATAACAGTAGTTGGAAAGACGATTTCTTTATTCAGAGGTGGTCAGGAAACTCGCGTTCAGTACAGGGCAAGGACATACCGATGTGAGTAGCGATCTCTCAAATTAGACATCTGAGTTATGTTCACTACTTAATCGCTTCTCTACCTACTTGTAGTTCGTAACTGGTGCAATATTGTTGTACATTATTTTGGACGCCTATATGTGTGGGAATTGAGCCTATTAGTGGGAAACCACTACCAGTAGCCGCGATGAACGCCTGTTGCCCCGAATGTGACAGTGGACTGGGTGAATTGGTCGAAAAATACGTTATAGAAGGGGTTGCAAAAGCGAGCTTCCAGTGCCAAAGCTGCGAACACGAATGGTCGGTTATATTGTAGCTCCTTCTCAAACCCATTTTGTTTTTATTCCTCGTGCATTATTTCGGCGACCGCATCAATATCGAGGTTTTGAAGAGGCATGTCTCTGCCAATTGTGTATTCTGATATTTGCCCACAGTCGTAGCATTCAAGAACGAAATCTGTCTTATGAGCCATCATCCGTGCGCTTTCCTGTCTTTCACAGCTAGGGCATGAAAGCCAATCCCGAAACGTGTATCCCATATCTCTCTCAAACGTATCTATCTATCATGGTTTTAGGGGTGCATTCGATATGCATCTGTAGTTACCGAATCGGTCGATCCGGTTTCATGGATTTTTCTGAATAAAGAAACCGTGCGACTATCTACTGATGAACTGCGAGTTGAACTGGTCGTTCGCTCGAGATGGTTTATCGTCCCCAGAGGGGTGCGGGGGTTCGACTGACGCCCACCGCAGCAATCCATGCGAACAACTGATGTAGCACCAGCGTCGCCAGACGCGGAGACGACTCAGTTCCTGAAGCGAGGTATCGCCAGATGACCGACAGCAACGCGTGTCGGATGCCGAATTGTTCGGCATTCACCCGTGATTGGGGAAGATACGCCGGCCGGTTCTGCTCGGACAGCTGTGAGATCCGATACGACCACCTGCGGGCTGACGCTCGAGACGCGGCTCAGGAGGCTGGGTCCTGATGCTCGAGCAGATCGACCACCGTGGCAAGCACTTCACGATCGATGACGACGATATCGTCGACGACGGGAAAATCGACCGCTGTCGTCGGGCAGACGCCCTCGAACATCAAGCCCAGCGAGAGCTCCGCGAACTCGAGCGGGCGAAAGCGGTCGCTGGTCCAGCCGGTGCGAATCCCGACGTCGAGGTGCTCGACCGATGACGCCAGACGAACCCGATCCACGGACATCTCTGAGACCGACCGTGCTCTTGGTGTTGACGATCTGCATGAGGCACTCCTCGAGACCGAACAGACCCTGAGAGAGATCGACGAACAACTTCCCGAGCCACTGACGCTCAACAGGTCGCTCACTGAACTACGCGCTACTGCAGATGCGTATGCTCGGCTCGGTTCTGAACACCACAACGATGGGGGACTAAGTCAGCGTACGTAGCGTAGCCGCTCGTCGGAGGTAGATCCCTGTCCCTCGAGAGTTTGTGTCCTCTTCTGCAGTTCTGCAGGAGGGCGAGAGATATTAACCAACAGACCGAAGGTGGGTCCCCGATTGTTGGTTAATATTCCTGGAAAGAGGATTCCGTTGTTCTTGACGGAGTAACTCGTCTTCGAGGTTGAGCTAACCCACTGTCTGATACTATCATTTGTTCTCGGAACCTTCATCACTCGATATACGCACATTCGGATATGTACGATCTCACTGCGTTTCAGCGTGACCTGTTGTACGTAATCGCCGACCAGGATAAGCCACATGGCCTCGCAATCGAAGACGAACTCGGGAAGTATTACGAGACAGAGATACACCACGGGCGGCTCTATCCGAACCTCGACAAGATCGTCGACAAAGGCCTTGTCGAGAAGGGAGAACTCGACCGCCGAACGAACTACTATACGATCACGGCCCGCGGCCACCGTGAACTCGAAGCCCGTCGCAAGTGGGAAGACCAGTACGTGAGCGGCTTCCTCCCCGAATCCAAGTGACGGAGCAACATCTTCACTCCGCAGATGGGAGAGTCACGCGGAGTTCAGCGCCGACTTCGTAAAAATACCCGCGCTCGAGAAGCCGTGTGATTGCATGCTCTGCATCCGCTGGCTCGAGTGTCAGTTGGTCAGTTGTGCAAAGGATATCGATCGCTTGATCTCGGTCGATTGACGGGACCTGCTGGTTGCTGTCTTCAGTGTTCGAGTTCGATATCTCAGCAGAAAGGACAGCGTATGCCTCAATGATCCACTCAGGGAGCGGGGGACGAGGGTCATCGGCCAGATACATGTGTCACTTCACTCGCACATATAATGCTCAATACGATACTGCTTAATTGTATCCCCTGTTGGAAATGCTATGAGTTCTTGGAGAGACATTCGGAAGTTAGGTGCCCGCATGAGAGACCGGTCTACATAGCATATAGACAAACATACAGGCTGAAAACTCTGTGAGCCTCTCCGGCCAACTTGTAAAAAGATGGCCTCTAGCGTTGACATACAGCCATATACGGATCTGATAACAAACATCAGAACGATTGAATTGCCACGGTATGGATGATCTCACAGGGTTTCAACGAGACCTGCTATTCGTGATCGCTGGTGCTAACCAACCGTCTGGTCAGGACGTGAAAGAAGAGATCGAGCAGTACTACAGTGACGAGATCAATCACGGCCGGCTGTACCCGAATCTCGATACCGTCGTCAACAAGGGCCTCGTCGAAAAAGGGCAGCTCGATAGGCGAACAAACTATTAGACAATCACGGAAGACGGCGAAGAAGCTATCAAGGACCGACGAGCGTGGGAATCACAGTATATCGAGTAGCTACTGTACCGGTGACGGCTTCGCACTGGCACAAGTAGCGAATTACGCGCGACTATCCAGTGTTCTCAGTAGCTTGACAGAGTCGGGTGAGTAAGAGGTACTGAATCTACACGTCACGGCTTGTTTGTCGGCGCCGGGAGGCGTGCAGCGCGCGCCAGCGTGCGCGGCGTGACTCACCATGCCTGGTCCCGATCCTCACGACGACACGAGTGCCGACTACGAACAGTTCGAGAAAGAACTGCTCGCCCAGGACCGCGACGCCGCCGGCGTCGACACGGCGGACATCGACGACGCGACTGCCCAGAACCTGATCAGCGACCTCGTCGACGCGGACGTCGTCACACCCGTTCCCGAGGCCCAAGTTCTGGTTCACGAGCCCAGCGGCGCCGCGTTCGACTCGACGACGCAGCTGGCCGTCTTCCACCGTGGCTGGACGGCCGGCCGCGACGCCGACGCGGAGGGTGAGTGATGCAGCAGACGCTCACTGGCTGTGCGTTCTGCGATGCCCCGCCCGGTACCGAGACTGGCGAGGCGCACACCTGGGGACAGGACGAGCAGATTACCCACCTGATCTGCGTCGACTGCGGGATCCAGACGGAGCCGGATCCCGACGGGTGCGATTACGTCGCCTGTGACGGCTGTGGGCTGGTCGTCGACACGCTCGCGGCGCTGACGCGGTTCCGCGTGGAATTCGGGCATCTGGAAGGCTCGTTGCAGCTGTGCGCCCGCTGTGGTCCGGACGGGCTCGCGACGTACTGGACGCGTGACCTCGAGGAACATCTCGTCACCGACTGTTGAGGCAATGTTTTAGCGTAGCACTACCTGTGGTCGCGTCTTACACTCTCAAATGTAACGGACTCTCGCAGTCCCAGTACGTTGAACACCGGGGACGACATCCAGAATAATATGGACTGCCCCGCTGCAGGTCCTCGATTACGCTCGAAGATTCCCTTGCTGGGATTCGCCAGCAGCGACGACTGGAGCCATCGACGACTGACACTGGGGCGGACACCCCAGGGTGAGTGCTGATGTCTGATTCCAAGGGTCTCTACGACGTTCGTGAACGAACCGGGAATCCCGAGCACGCATCGGTCGACGATGTGGTCGAACTCGTATTCAAGCGCGCGCGGCATCCCCGTACGGATCACCACGACGGGCATCTCGACGAACTCATGACGACTGTCGTCGACAGGTACGGTACCGCCCCTGTCCGGGCCGTCATTCACCGCGTCCTTGTCGACGGCACGCCCTTCCGGACCGCCACCCAGGACCTCGAGGTACGCAATGTCGACGGTGTTCGTATCGGGACGACCGCTGGCCAGTTCCTCAACGAACAGAACGCACAGCACGACGGCTGAGCGGCGTAAACCCTTCCTGTTCCACGGGCGTTAATGTGCAAGCTCTGTGCATACGCCGAAACCGTTATCCAGCTGTGTGCAAAACTTGCACATACAATGAGCGCAAGCGACGATCCGCGACGGGTTCACTTCCAGTCGCCGGAGTATCTCGTCGACCGGCTCGATGCCATCGCCGAGCTCTTCGACAAAGACCGGACGGATCTCCTCGTCGATGCCATCCGAGAGTACATCGAAGACACGGCCGACAGCGAGACGTTCCAGGAATTAGTTGCGACGAAGTACTACGACGACCAACTCGAGTTCGAAACGGTGAAGCAACTGGTGGGCGCCGAGACTGCCCAGCGACTCCGCCTCCTCAAAGCGGATCTCGAAGACGAACCACTCGATCTCGCTCCCCCCGATGACGTCAACGTCTACGATGGGGATGTGACGACGGTCGAGACCGGTGACGACGATCGATGAGCGGTCCACGACTGCGAACAGTCGTCGCCGACACGAGCGCGCTCGTCAGTCTCGCGGTGCCTCGTGCGGATGCAACTACCGGTACCAATGTTCCCGACCCGTTCCAATACCTGCTTACCTCCTGTGACGTGGTCGTTCCTCCGGAAGTAGTTGCAGAACTCCGCGACATCACGCAGTATCAGGACATCCACGCCGCAGCCGCGAGTAACGTCCTCGCGGCCCGTGGCCACTACACGGTCGAAGATCCGTATGCGCGCGACGACACCCCAGACGCGCGACCGACGTTCGGCCTCGATGACGGCGAAACTGATGGCATAGTCCTCGCGAACGCACTCGACGTCGACGGCTTTCTCACCGACGAGTTTGGTGGGACGAACTTCCCGCTCATCCACGCGGTGCTCCAGGGGCCGCGTATCGTCCCGACACCGCGGCTTATCTGTGACTACGCCCGGAACGGCCATATGACCCACGAGGAGGCGCGAACGCTACTTCGCGTGATCAGCCCCCACAGGAGCTGGGACAACAGCCCGTACGTCGCCCAGTTAGTGGCGCTTCTGGAAGGGTAGGTTCAGTCAGCTTCGAGGTCACGAGCGTCGAGTTCGCCGGCGAGATACTGTTTCCCTTTCCGAGTGATATCATAGACACCGTTTCCGAGATGAACGAGGAGACCGTAGGTGACGAGTGTTTTACAGCGGGCGTTGATGTGCTGTCGAGAGAACCGGACGCGGTCACTGTCAGCCATTTCCTTCGGGGTATCGGGGCCCTCTTCAGCAAGATGCTCCAGAATGCGATCATCGGCGCGTGACATCCAGTCGGCGTCAAAGCGCATAATCGCCTGTGGTTGCGCCAACGCTATCCCAAATGCGCTAAGTCAATTGTAGTAGCTTCAAGCAACTACAGTTGACTCCCCATTCTTTAAAAGGCGACCATCCTAAGCGTCGAGTGTTAAGATGAATTGCTCATCAAGGACGGGACCTGGGGCATCGCCGAACCTCGTCGTCGAGATTATCGAGACGCTCGAAGCGTGCGGGTTGGATCGAGACGAGTACCAGCTGTACGACGCTGTCGACGTCGAAGCACTCGAGCAGATCTTGAACTCGTCGAACGGAAACGTGGAAGTACAGTTCACCGTGGAAGGAATCCGCCTTGCGGTGACACCGGAGAGCGTCGACGTCTTGATCGACGACGAAGACTCGAATTCTACGGAGCAGTAGCTAGATCGCGGTCAACATCGGAGATGACACCCGAAAGCCCTCGGCCGCTCGTCGTCCCCCGACCCCGCAAGCACCGCAGGTACGAGGCGCGCAGCGGCGGTCGCGGGACGGCCGAGGCGGCCTCGCCCTTTCTGAGTCCACCAGGACAGTGGAAGACTCACCGAGCGACGTAGCCGGCTGAACAGGTGCGTACGTGACGGCCCGCCCCGCTCGCCGCTGCCGCCCTCCGCGTCGCTCGCGACCGACCATTCCGGGCGTGCGGGCGCTCTCCGCACCGCCCGCGCCCGTTCCGGGCTAAAGTGAATCTGGTCTCGACGCCAGCGGGTAAGCGCGGGGGGTTGCGCGGCGTGGCTGCTCACCCCCCACGCTTACTCCGCTGGCCGCTCGCTCCGGGCGGGTCGGCGCGCGGTGCTGGTGGGCCACCTCATGCAGGCGCGCTCTCGCTCGCGCCCGGTAGGGCGCTCGCGAAGGCGCGAGCGAGAGCGCGCAGATGGTTCTGTCGGTCGTTGTCGTCGGAAAACCGCGATGTAGGAGCATCGCGGCGTCGGCGCGTGAGCGCCTTCGGTCTTTGGTGAGACCAATGTCAAGTAACAGCTCGAGTAGCAAGGTCGTTACGGTGGATGAACAGGCATTCGAGAAAGCGGGCGAGCAGGCGGTCGATGAAGACGGCTTCCCGGTCGTCGACGAGGCGCCGGAGTTCGAGGCGGCGGTCGAGCAGGAGACGCAGGCGAAAGTGGATGCGAACCACCCGGACGGGATCGCGGACACGAGCGAGGACCGGATTCACGGAGTCACCCTCGAACAGGAAGAGCGCATTCGGGCGCAGGAAGCCGAACTGGAGCGCATCAGTGCCCAGGCCGAGCTGGGAACGCAGGACGATCGCGAGCAGCGCACGCGGGCGGTCGTCAGCGAGCAGTGTGGCCGTGACGACCCGGCGCCGGCGGAGCGCACGGATCCCCGAGAGAAGTTAACGCAAGAGGAACTCGCGGCGGTCAACGAACAGGCGATGCGGATCAGCGACGAAGTGCAGGGCGGCTGGTCGAGAGCGGTCGTCGCGAAGCAGCTGGCCGAGAAGGTGCAGCGCGGTCGGGACGTCACGAAGGCGGTGCTGGAGACCCTCGAGGAACTGAAGGCGGCGCCGGGGGCGATCGTGCCCATCGCGGACGTGCCGGACGTCCCGGTCGGTGAGGTGACGGTTGAAGGCGAGATAATCGAACTCTGGTCTCCCAGCAGTAGTGCAATTCAACAAGTCGGGCTCATCGAGGACGAAAGTGGGCGTACGAAATTCACGGTCTGGGAGAAGAGCGGGAAGACGGTGGTTCGAGAAGGGCAGACAGTCAGATTCAGAGCGGTCAAGAAAAACTGGTACCAAGGCCGGTGCAGTCTCGCCATCACGGGCTGGTCCCGGATCGAGTTCCCGGAGCGCAGTCGGTGGTGGGAAGAGTAGGCGAGCACGTCGCCCTTCTTTTTTGGTGTGTGCCGGACCGACCCTGACCCCGCCGCCCCACCCTCCGCTCCGTGCTCGCTTCGCTGCGCGCGCAGCCACGACCTAGAGTACTCGCTCTTAAATCGACATCATAGAATCCAATTGATGTACTACTCTAATTATCCAAGTCTATTGAGGCGGTCGGTGTTTCCTCACCCGCGAACGTCTCCAGTAAGTACAGAACACTGAACCCGAGATTCACATGAATCCAATCCTGATTCGAATAGATATCCGTGAAGTCACCAGTTATGAAGTGGCTGATACCGATCTCCTCCTTCAGGAACACAGCATCGCAGATCAACGCGATATCCGCGTTGTTCTTCATGTGGACGGGCCACTCCTTCAACCGCTTCTCGACGTCCGGATACTCTCTGTCCCGCATCGGTTCCAAATAGACACGGGCCTCGATCTGGTCCTTGTGCTTGATCGACCGCTCCATCAAGACGTCCTTCAGCTTCCGAGCAGCCTCACGAGCGGTCCGCCGAGTGAGCTCGCCCTCCTTCTCGAAGTACCACTCAAAGTACTTCTGAAGCCGTGGCCGCACCTCCTTCTCCTCGGACTCCTTCATGTTGAATCGGTCGACGTACTTGTCCATCACCGTCTCAATATCGAGCTCGTCGTCGCTGTAGGTTTGCAGCTTTTTCCCGAACTGCCGCAACTTCAACCGGAGCTTCGCCCGTTTCTCTCCGTACAGGCCTTCGTCCCGGTCTAACCGGATGTCGGCGGAGCGCCGACTGTTGTCGCCGGTACTGGAGCAGTACTCGTAGACTGCGTTCTTTCCGGTGTAGATTGTGTTGTCGGTGTCGAACAGGCGTTTGGCGTCGGGGTACCACCGGTCGTTGATGAATGTGAGTCCGAGCAGGCAGTTGGTGTCTACGAAGTACCGGGTCATGGAGGGGGTTGGTTAGGGGGCGGGTGAGAGACCGAGGAGGGCGATTGCGACTCCGTCAGCGGCTTCGGACACTACCTGGTTCTCTTCCAGGCCTGTGTGTAGGCGGGAGCGTTCTCGCTCGATTAGTTCGAGTTCTTTCCGGATGTCCTCTTGGCGGCCTTCGAGGTCTTGCGTGTCCAGTTCCTCGGCGATCTCTTCGGGGGTCAACCCGGTGTTTTCGCGTTGGGCGAGGTCGATGCAGAAGATGGTCCAGAACAATTCAGAGACCTTCAGCGCTTTCTGCGGCCGGTACTCTTCGGCATCAAGTTCTGCACTTACGACCGAGTACCAGAGGTCCAGGTCCTGCTCCAGCCAGGGGTAGTCGTCGACCGGGAAGGTATCGACGATATCGAAGACTGTGTCGATGACCGCTTCCCGTCTGGAGTCTACTTCAGGGTAATCTGGTTTGTCGTCGATCGCGTCACTGAGCTGTTTGTCGAGTCGCCGGTAGTGGCGTTGGACGTCGTAAGGCGCGTCCTCGTACATGTCATCGGTCAGCCCCTCCGTATTTTGTTCGTACAGACGGTTGAGTGCTCGGGAGAGTGCGAGACGAGCCTTCGTCTCTTCCTCCCTGGGAAGGCTGACCTGGGAAGCTGAAAGGCTGCAACGGACTTCTCGGCCATCGTCACTCCAGTCTACTGTGACCGGGGATCCACCGGTCTTCGCCATGGTTCCGAACTTGTACCAGAAGTGCTGGATATCCGTGTCCAAGCCGACGTCGTCGAGTTCCTTGTCTGCGAAGTAGAGCAGTTTATAGAAGGTTTTGGGGCGTAACGGGTTCGAGTAGAATCTCTCGTCCAAGAGAAGGGCCGTTACCTCCCCTACGCTCAGTGTAGAGGTCATGCTTATTCGAGGCTAACAGCACCACCTCTAATTACTGTATTGAAAACAGTGAATCTGAATCAGGAACCCCCCAAAACCGTGGCCAGGCATCCAATTCTCGGCCTGAATCCGGGACCGTTCACTGCGACGAAATGATTTAGGTACTCCATTGTGAGGTTCGTCATAACGTGGCGCTCACCAACCTCCTAGGCGAACGCGAGGCCCTCGCTAAAAACTCGGAAATCTACGGTGACAAGGTCCAGGAGTACATGGAGGCGATGGGATACTACATCACGGAAACATCGCCTACCCATGGCGGGCTTGTCGACCAGAAATACGAACTCCCAGAGATCAGGGGTGACCGCGAGGTGTGGGTCGAGCTGAAGTGGACAAACCAGCGCCGTCACGGGAAGAAATTCCTTGAGGAGATGGGGAAGTACTTCCTCCACTACATGGACCGGCCTCCTGAGAAACGGTTTGATGTGGCCATCTTCGGGCGGAACCTCGAGAACTTCAAAGAGTGGCGGAAGATCTTCGACGTCACCAAGCAGACCGACGAGGCAATCCAGGAGTTCTACGACCGGGTCTGCGAGAACGACAAACTCTCGGACGACCATCGAAGGAAGATTGAGAGCTATTCGATGGACGATTTCGAGGAGTTCCTGAGTGACACCCACGTCTACCAGGCCGACTACGACTCGCTCTTGATGAAGATCGAGGAGTTCGAGAAAGACGACCGGTTCAAACCCGACTTCTTCCAGCGCGAAGCCGAACCCATCACCGACAGGTCAGAGCTGACCACCAACCTCGTCGAGATAACAGAGTACCCTGAAACTCTGTACATCGGAGACCAGGTGGAGGGCGCGACACAAGAGGTCGCATTCAAGCTACGCCCATTCACGGTACCGACGTGGTTCAAGTCGAACAAGGTGTATAGCCTGTTGCCGCCGGAGGAAATGCCGAGAGCGGTCAAACAGTTCATTGACCCGGACACGGTCGAGGAGACTGGGTTCCGGTCGTGGGTAGAAGCCAACCAAGGGAACGCCGATATTGGGAAACGGCTGATCCGGGCCGTTGTCCTCTCCAAGGGTGAAGACCGTGGCTGCATCGCGATAAACTACCGTAGCGACTACCACCTCTACTTCCCACACAAAGACTCCGAAGCGGAGGTCCGGAAAGAAGAGGGGCGACAGGTCACAAAACACTACGATGAGGCCGAATCACCCTTCTTCCGTCACCACTCACTCCGTATCGGCATCCTCGAATACTCGGGACAGTACTTCCTCACCCTGAAACCAGCTATCCTGTTCACCGCCAACGGGAAAGAAAACCGGATCACCGGGGAACAAGCCAAACCGTTACACGACAGGTTCAGCCCCAGCCGACACGGGAACAACCGGAAAACACGGAGCCGGATCAACCACTGGTGGAAAATCCTGGACTACGGCGACCCCAAACAGGACGATCTGGACATCGGGACAGAACCCGTGATGCTCGAAGTCAACAAAAGGCCGCCCAAAGACACCGACGAACGGGACGGCACCATGCAGAACAAGTGGATAGGAGATTTCCAATGAACGAGTTCACCGCCAAAGTCCTCGACGAACCCGGCTTGATGTTCGCCGACGGCGAGGAATCCAGCGACCCCCGAGTCGGATTGATGAAATACGGACCAAGAACTCCATCCGGCAAATCCGAACACCAGGTAATCAACATCGGATACATCGGGTCTGGCCGGTCTCTCGGCGGCCTCGAGAAACTGTTCAAGGACATGGAGCTGGCGATCACCGCCGACGAGGACAAGTCGAAGCGGTGGAAACCACCGTTCCCCGGCCTCGGCGAACGGTCGCCGCTGAACTTCACGTTCAACACGCAGAAGCGGTGGCGGCAGACGATTACTCGAGGCGAGATCCGGGACCTGAAACAGATCCGCAGCCGGAAAGACCGGTTGGAAGAAGCGGTCGAGATCATCAAGATCAACCTTGAAGTCCTGTACGCCAAGGAAACGCCGCCTGACGTCGTGTTCATCGCGATTCCAGAAGCAATGTGGGACGCATGCACTCCATCCCACCAGGACCATGCCCGGATGCAGTCAGAGACCAGCGACTTCCACAACCGGATCAAGCTGCTAGGGATGGAAGTCGGATTGCCGACGCAGCTGATGCAGCCGAAGACCCTCCGCGGTGAGGGCGTCCAGGACAAGTCCGAGATCGCATGGAACATCGCGGTCGGAACACTGTACAAGGCGCAACGCGGCCATCCCTGGAAACTAACCGAGCTGGAGGACGGAACATGCTTCGCCGGGATCTCCTTCTACAAAGAGCGAGGCGGAGACCAATCCCGGACACGTACAGCTATGGCCCAAGTCTTCCTGGAGACAGGGGAGAACTTCATCCTTCGAGGTGACCCCGTCGAAGGAGAAAAACACGGTCCGGGGAACAACCATCTCGCGGAAGACGACGCCGAGCAACTGGTCAGGAAGATTCTCAGGCACTACCGTAGCCACAAGAAGACTGAGCCGCGACGACTGGTGCTTCACAAGCGGTCGGAGTTCTGGGAAGAGGAGCGAGAGGGCTTCATCAAAGGTGCTGGGAACATCGAGTTGATGGACTTCGTCACGGTCCGAGAGCGGCACCCAGTCCGGGCCTTGAGTTCCGGGATTTATCCGGCGCTTCGAGGCACAATGGTCTCCGCACCGAACAATGAGGAGCACTACCTGTACACTAAGGGATACATCCCGGCGTTGTCGACGTATCCAGCATCGAACATTCCGGAGCCGATCGTGGTCAAGCCGGATCCAGAGGTCAGTGATTCATCGCCACAGAAGCTGTGCCGAGAAATGTTGGCGTTCACGAAACTGGACTGGAACACTTCGGATTTCTGCACGAAGCTTCCGGTTACAATCGGAATATCAGATGCCGTTGGGAACATTCTGGCTGAAGCTGAGGCTCAAAACACCAGTCTGGACATCCATTACTACCATTATATGTAGAACATCAGCTGGATTGTGTTCTAGTTGACTGGAGTACCGATACCATCCGTTTCTATCGGCCCCTCAATGGGCGAGGGGCTCGCTGTACTGGCGGGTTCCCTGAACACGGTGAGAACGATGGCAACCAGAGACATCTACGAAACTGGCTTTGACGAAGACGCCCGAGCTGAGTCGAGCGCGAACCAATGCCCCGAATGCAACGGCCGGGTAACGACGAACGCGGTCGAAACGGTCTGCGAGGACTGTGGGCTGGTCATCGACGAACAGCGAATCGATCACGGGCCGGAGTGGCGGGCGTATGACGACGAGGAGTGCGAACGAACGGGCGCCCCGCTCACTGCCGCTCGCCACGATCGCGGCCTGTCGACGGAAATCGGTCGCGGCACCGACGCGAAGGGGAACGAGATCTCCGGGCAGAAGCGACGGCGACTCGCGCGGATGCGCCGTGAACAGACCCGCGGTCGCTGGCGGTCGAAAGCAGAACGGAATCTCGCCCATGGACTGGGCGAGGTTCGCCGGTTGGCGAGTGCGCTCGAGCTCTCTGATTCGGTCCGTGACCAGGCGTGCCAGCTCTTCCGGAGCGCCCAGAACGAGGATCTGCTTCGTGGCAGATCCATCGAAGCCATCGCCGCGGCCAGCGTCTACGGGGCCTGCCGGTGCAACGGCCTCTCGCGGTTGGTGGATGACGTCAATGAGATGGCCCGCGTCGCGGAGTCGCGAGTCACGAACGCGTATAAAACGCTAAACGAAGAGCTGGGGCTCCCTGCCGAGCCCGTCTCCCCCAGCATGTTCGTGCCGCGCCTCGCTTCAGACCTCGAGTGTCCGGCCGAGATCCGACAGCGGGCCCGAACCCTCGCGGAGCAGGCCGAGAAGCGCGGCGTCACGACGGGCGTTCATCCGGCCGGGTTCGCCGCGGCCTGCCTCTACAAAGCGGGGCAGGAACAGGGGCAGTGGGTAACGCAAAGCGACGTCGCAGAGACAGGGAACGTCACGCCAACGACTGTCCGGACGCATCACGAAACGCTCGATGAACTCGCGGTCTAGACAGGCCAGGTAGGAAGCGAGGGCGTGCCATTCTCCCAGCGAATCGCCTCTACCGCCGCCGGAAGTTGCTGTAGTCGGTCATCAAGGACGGCGAGTGGATGCGCATCGAGAAACGTCGCGCTATGCCGATCGACCGGCGTGTCTTCGTGATTGAGTTGGATGTGGCAGGGTCCAAGGGCTGGATGGTCGGCATCCTGGTGGAAGCCGAGCATCAGGTTCCGCTCCGGTTCGACCCAGTTGATGCGGTAGTATTCATGGTCGACGCCAGCTGGGTACCAGAAGCGAATCTCCAGTCGTGCGGTCGCCGAATCGTAGGAGTCACTCAGGAACGTCGTCGGATCGATATCCGCAATAACGTACCGCGGTCGTCGTCGAGACGGGCGATAACGCACGTCCTCACACCCAGCCTGCCTCGTCAGTCGGTCGTGAACGTCGCGGAGGAGGGTCCGCTGTGTATAGCGGTCGCGACCGGCAAGAAAGATCATTCTGTGAGAGAGGAGGATTAGCTCGTGGCGCGGTCAG
>NZ_JBWBDM010000013.1:0-112517 GCF_056135975.1 Natrinema sp. LJW11
ATGTGATTCCTCCCTCCGTGCCGGGTTGCGGCCGGAGGAGACGTGGCGGCGTGCGCCACGTCGTTCGCATTACAATCGAAGTCCGAGTGAACATATAAGGCCGTCGTCTCGAGCGGCCACTGCGCCACGTTGTACAGTCACGAGGTGGGTCGAGCGACCGAGTGCCCTCGACCGGATACTTCGTCGACTACCGCCGATCCGGCGGATTCGAACTCGAGGCGTCGGGTTCTCGCCCGATAATCGACCGGACGAGTCCCACTCCGGCCAGCAGACACTCGCGAAGGACCGGTGCGCCGTCGACGAGCCACACCACCAGCGCCGCCCCGGCGAGTCCGAGCTGCGCCCACAGATACGTCGAGATATCGCCGGCGAGCATATCGCTCGAGTAGCGACCGAACAGGTCGAAGAATGACTCGAGAAACCCCGGTCCGGGAGAGTGGCCCTCGACCGTTGCGACCGGCCACAGCATGAGTTCCGGCTGCAGGACATCCTGGCGGAACACCGAGTCCACGACGTCGCCGAATGGATGCGACAGGTAGCCGAGTCCGAACGCGAGGCCGGCCCGCGGCCGTGCCGCCGCGTGCGCGATCGTGCCGACGAAAATCGCCAGCGGCACCGCGAAGAAAAGCGAGTGGCCGATGGCGTAGCCGTTTTCGAACACGCCGTACTCCCAGGCGAGTGGTTTGTCGATCAGGTCCGGGAGAACCGACGCGAGGACGACGACGAACGCCTCGAGACCGGTGGGCGAGTCACGAAAAGCAACGTGACAGCACAGTGAGTATGCGAGATAGCCGACGATCGCGTGTTCCCACGGCCACATGGCTGGATGGTCCGTTGTCCAACGAATAGTTATGGTTCGCTTGTCGTGGCGCTCGCGGCTGAGCCGGATCTAGAGGACTGTGACGGTCGATACAATACTCCATAAGCCCGTCTTACGAGACAACGAATGCGATTGACAACGTTGCTGTCACGTATTGACGAGACACCGGCCATCGGAACGGAGATCGATTCCGTTTGACGGCCCTCGTGAGACGGTACTGACCGATACGAGGCTATAGCGGCGTGTGGCTGGTCGTATAACTATATCCCCGTGGTTGCCATAGCACGACTGTGACCGACTACGCTATCGAAGCGCGCGACGTGGCGGTGACGTACGCGGACGGAACCGAGGCGGTCCGCGACGTCGATCTCCTCGTCGAACGCGGCGAGTTTGTCGGCTTTCTGGGACCGAACGGTGCGGGTAAGACGACGATGATCAAGACGCTGGTAACGCTCCTGCGACCGACCGACGGCTCCATCGTCGTCAACGGATTCGACGCCATCGAGGAGCCCCGACAGGTGCGGTCGACGGTCGGGTATATGGCTCAGGAGACGAGTATCGATCCCGAGTTAACCGCTCGAGAGAACCTTCGGTTCGCGTGTGACGCCTACGGCGTGCCGCGAGCGCAGCGTGACGACCGAATCGACGAGCTGCTCGAGCTCGTGGAGCTAACCGACGTCGCGAACAAAGTCGCGGACGACTTCTCCGGCGGGATGAAAAAGCGCCTCGACGCGGCGACGGCGCTCGTCCACCGGCCGCCGCTGGTGTTCCTCGACGAGCCGACGACCGGACTCGATCCGGCGGCGCGAAATCGACTCTGGGAGTACTTCCGGCGGATCAACGACGAGGGAACGACCGTCTTCCTGACGACCCAGTACCTCGAGGAGGCCGACCAGTTGTGCGAGCGGCTGTCGGTCATTCAGGACGGAACGGTCGTCGCGGAGGGGACGCCCGGAGAGCTGAAACGTCGCGTCGGCGGCGAGATACTCGCGGTCGAACTGGCCGACCCCGACGAGAACGAGGTCGCGGTAGCGGTCGCCCGCGATGAGGCGCTGTTCGCGGACGGGGCGACGATCGAGGCGACGGAGTCGGGGCTCGCGGTGACGGCTCGCGACGCGCGAACGCGCGGAACGGAGTTACTGGTCGCACTGCGAGACGCCGGAATCGATGTGGTCGGGTTCGACGTCCGCGCACCGACGCTCGACGACGTGTTCCTCGCGGTGACGGGTGAGGGAGCCGAGGACGACCCGTCACCGGGACGCGGGTCGGACGCGACCGATGCCGTACGATCCGGAACGATGGGGAACGGCGGCCGTGACTCGAGGGAGCCGGCGGTGAGCGACGAGGGTGAAAACGGGAACAGTATCGATCGAGACGAGGTGAACCGATGAGTACGCCCGATGTCGACCGTCACGGCGGGGGCTTCGCGAGCGACGTGTGGGTCACGTTCGTCCGGTGGACGATCAAGTCGGTTCGGAACCCGTTCGTGCTCGTCGTTTCGCTCGTCCAGCCGATCATCTTTCTCGTGCTCTTCACGCAGGTGTTCGGCGGCGTCGCGACGGCCGCCCTCGAGGGCGTCAGCTACGAAACGTATCTCGTGCCGGCGATCGTGATCCAGGTGGCGCTGGTGGCGGCCGCGACGTCTGGAATCGGGCTGGTCAACGACATCGAGACCGGGATGTTCGAGAAGGTACTGGTCAGTCCGATGAACCGGACCGCCGTCTTCCTGGGGAAGACGCTCGCCGAGGTCGTCCGCATCGTCGTACAGGTCGTAATCGTGCTCGGATTGGGCGTGTTGCTCGGTGCCGAAATCGCGACCGGAATCGCGGGCGCGGTCGCGATCGCGGCCATCTGCGTCGTGTTCTCGGTCTGGTTCACCGCGTTCTCGAACGTGCTGGCCGTGGTGACCCGCGACGAGGAGTCGACGATCATCGGGGCGAACCTGCTCCAGTTGCCCCTGCTGTTCGTCTCGAGTGCGTTTCTCCCGTTGCCGGCGCTTCCGGATTGGATTCGGACGGTCGCGACGTTCAACCCGATTACCTACGGCGTCGACGCCGCTCGCGCGGTGATGCTCGGCGAGGATACGATGACCGTGATCGACGTTACCCGCTTTGGCGGGATGTGGGACACGCTCGTGCCGGCACTCGCCGTTCTCGTCGGACTCGCGCTCGCGTTCGGATCGGTCGCCGTCTACGCGATCGGCCGCGCCGCCAGCGCCGACGTTCGCTGAGACGGTCTGCTGTAACGATGTACCGGTGCGACCGCAGGACGGTTCGCGGTCGAAACGGAACTGACTGACAGCAGTCCGTATGAGGCCCTCGGCTGTCGGAAATACGAGAATATCCGAGATCATTTAGCGACGGTAGTCGTACGGATCCTTATGGACCAGTCGGGATTCGTCAAACTCGCGGTCATCGGGTTCGGGATCGTCATCGCGAGCTTCTTCGTGCGCGGGATCAGCCGAATCGTGCTCGACGTGGAAACCGCGAATCTCCTGCAGGCACCGCTTGCGCTCGTCGGCTTCGGACTCCTCCTCTATCTGTTCGTCAGGGCGACCCTCGACTTCGTCGGAATCTGGGAGGTCGAGAACCCCGATTCGTGAGACGGCCGGCCGTCGCTGTGCCGCTGTCTATCGAAACGCCCTGATGCGATCGATCCGGTACCCGAGCCGGCCACCGGAAGGAAACCGTTTTTCGGCCGCCGTTCGAAGTGAAGGCATGACAATCGACGTTCAGGCGGTCGCGGATCTCGGGCCGGACGACCGCGCGGCCTTCTTCGAGCGCGACGCCGGCATCGAAGCGGTCAGGGGAGACGTTCGCGAGATCGTCGAGCGCGTCCACGCGGAGGGGGACGTCGCCGTCCGCGAGTTCACGAGCGAGTTCGACGGTATCGAAGTCGGCAATCTCGAGATCACGGACGAGTGCGAGCGGGCCGCCGACGAGATCGACGACGGAGTCCGGAACGCGATCGAGACGGCCGCGGCGAACGTCCGCGAGTTTCACGAAGCGCAACTGCCCGACGACTGGCAACGAGAGTTCAGCGAAGGTCGGACGCTGGGACGACGGTTTCGACCGATAGAGCGAGTCGGCGTCTACGTTCCCGGCGGCTCGGCGGCCTACCCCTCGAGTGCGGTCATGGGAATCGTCCCGGCGACAGTAGCCGGCGTCGGTCACGTCTCGGTGGTGACGCCACCGGCCGACGAACTGAACCCGGTGACGCTTGCGGCGATCCACATTGCGGGGGCGGACGCGGTCTACCGCGTCGGCGGCGCGCAGGCGATCGCGGGGCTGGCGTACGGGACGGAGTCGATCACTCGCGTTCAGAAGATCGTCGGCCCCGGCAACAAGTGGGTGACGGCGGCGAAGGCCGAAGTCCGGGGCGACGTGGAGATCGACTTCCTCGCGGGGCCGAGCGAAGTGGTCGTGGTAGCGGACGAGACCGGGGACCCGGAACTCGTCGCCGCGGAACTCGTCGCCCAGGCCGAACACGACGCCAACGCCTCGGTCGTGGCCGTCACCGACGACGAGGACACCGCCGACGCCGTGGCCGCAGCCGTCGACGACCAGACCAACGCGCGCGAGCGCGAGGACGTGATTCGGGAGGCGCTCGCGAACGACGCGAGCGGGATTCTCCACGCCCGGTCGATGAGCGAGGCGATCCTCTTTACCGAGGCGTACGCACCCGAGCACCTCTCGATCATCGCCGACGACGACGAGTCGATCCTCGAGCGGATCGAGAGCGCGGGGAGCGTCTTCCTCGGGCCGAACACGCCCGTCGCGGCCGGCGACTACGCCAGCGGCACGAACCACGTCCTGCCGACCAACGGCGGCGCGCGAGTCACCGGCGGCCTCTCCGTGGAGACGTTCCTCCGGTCGACGACGGTCCAGCGACTCTCCAGGGAGGGGCTCGCCGAACTGGGGGAGACGATCACGACGCTCGCGGACGCCGAGGGGCTCGAGGCCCACGCCGAGAGCGTTCGAACCCGACTCGACGAAGAGACGGATCGGTAGGGACCGGTGAAATACTGCCGATCGATGATGTTTCAATTCTCTGAACTGCAAGCTGGTTTTACGTGGCTGGAGAACGGACGGGGAAGTGAGATGGAACCGCGTGTCGATCCGACGGACAGGCGCGTCCTCGAGCGCAACTACGATTACGCACAGAAGAACGTGCGGCTCCTCTCGATGTGGTACGACTGCGAGCTCGAACGGATGCTCGAACTCCTGGCGGAACACGACATCGAGCTCTCGCGCAACGACAAACGACAGTTCGGCACCTACTATCGTTCGTTTCGGCGGCGCTCGAACTGGTGAGCGAACGCGAGACAGCACGGAACGCACCCGCTCGAGCGGAGACGTAACTCGATCCGGCTAGTCCCGGAGTGAATGGCGTCACAGTTAACATCGTTGCGCCGGAATGGAGAGGTATGAGCACGGACAGTATGGACGGCGGGGAGGCGGAGACGCGTCCGAAAATCGAAGTGACCGAGGACGCGGCCGAACAGGCCCTCTCCCTGCTCGAGGGGGAGGACCTCGACGTGACGGAAGCCGGACTTCGGCTGTTCGTCCAGCAGGGCGGCTGTGCCGGTCTTTCCTACGGGATGCGATTCGACGACGCACCGGACGACGACGACACGATTTACGAGCACCACCAGCTGCGCGTGTTCGTCGATCCGGCGAGCCTGAAGTACATCGAAGGCAGCGTCCTCGACTACGAGGACGGCCTGCAGGCCGAAGGGTTCCACGTGGACAATCCGAACGTCGTCAGCGAGTGCGGCTGTGGCGAATCGTTCCGCACGTAGTTGACCGTCCGGACAGCGGGTTCTGCCCCTCTCCCGTCCGCCGTTTTGACCAGTCGATCGAACGCCGACAGCGGCGGGAGTAGACAGTGGGGAACTCGAAGTAAAAAACGAGAGCTGCTCGAGACGGGACTCGAGGCGGGGCTTACTCCTCGAGTTCGAAGGCGACGGTGACTTCGGCCTGGTACTCCCGGTCGTCGGCGCTGGCGACCTCGACGCCCAGTTCGTCGATCTCGATCCACTGCACGTTCTGGAGTGTCGCTTCCGCGCGGTCGATCGCGTCGTCTGCTGCGGCGTCGAAGCTCTCCGGACTGGTGCCGATGAGCGTGATTTTTTTGAATACCATCGCCTCACCACCTACGAGCCATATCGACGTAAAACTGCTGTCGGCTTCGCGGAGAGAAGTCCGCCGATGACGGTAACGGCGACGGCGAGCGGGTCACTCGGCCCGCGACTCGAGACGCTCGCGGATCGCACCGGAGACGTCGGTGAGGTAGGCACCGCCCCACAGCGCGACGAGGATCGCGCCGATCGAGTTGAAGATGAAATCGAGCATCGTGTCCTCGAGGCCGTACTGCGTGAGCACGGCTTTGACGCCGAGTGCGTCGGCCGAGAGCGCGATCGCGAACTCCAGGATCTCCCAGAGAACGCCGAACGCAAGGACGAAGAGGAGAATGAACACCGCGACGAACCGGCGAGGAAAGTAAATGCCGTCCGCGTGTTCGTGGAGTGCGCGAACGGTGGCGTAGCCCACGCCCGCGACCAGCGACGCCGACAGGGCGTGGGTCATGTGGTCCCACCACCAGACCTGACTGTAGAGCGTCGTGGTGGCACCGGGCAGTCCGACGGTACCGAACGCGTGGAGGAAGACGGCGGTGGTGATCCACAAGGTGAGGCGCGGATCCATCGGAATCTCGTAGTCGCGCTCGAGCAGCGGCGGGAGCTGGGTCACGGCAAGCGCCACACCCGTATTGATCACGATCCCGCCGTTGCCCCGCTCGATCCCGACGAACAGCATACCGATCAGCCCGATCTCCATGAGATAGGTGAGCTGCCGCTGGCGATGCTTGGACGGGAACCAGTTCGTGAGATTACGCATCCTCCACCTCCGCGACCCCGCCGGCGGTATCGGGGAAGCGCCGCTCCGGTCGGACGACACGTCTGAAGTAGAGTTCGAAGACCACGCCCGCGCCGAGACCGGAAACGGCGGAGTAGACGAACTCCCACATCACCGCATCGTGGTCGGCGGTAAACGGGATTCCGAGCGTCTGCGACGCGCCCCACCTGAGCACCGCCCAGAGACCCGCGGCGGCCATCGTGGTGACGACGACGAAGACGACGGCGAAGCCGGGCGTCATTCGAACGGACGTAAAGGACTGGAGTTCGACGGCGAGGACCAGCGCGATGGCCGCGACGGAGAGGTACGCGGCGAAGTGACCCGTCAACCGATCCGCGTCGATAGCCATTCCGAGGACCGGCACTGCGGCGAGCAACAACACCTCCCAGGGGAGCATAACGTGAGACGATCGGAAGGAGACCGGCGGGAGCAGCGCCAGGGTCACGAGCGTCGCCGCGAACGTCGCCCACAGGAACCCGCCGGTCACAAGTTCGCTGACGCCGACGAGCGCGATCGCCGCGACCAACGCCCACGCGATCGCCGCGTTGGTTCGCCCGTCCGCGATCAATCCCTCGAGTGGAGTCTGAGACACACTAACTCGTATTAACCGTTCTCACAAAAACATATGTCGTGGTTCGTTGAGAGGAAGACCGTACGGGAGCCGACGCAGCCATCCGCTGCTAGACGAGCACGTAGACTGCAGCGTACGCGGCCAGTGCGAGCGCCACGGCCGCCAGTGACGTGAGCGCACCCTCGAGGACAGCGTCCGACGACGGGAGTCGGCGATAGGTCGCGCGCGGGAACGTCAGCGACGGGGTGTCTCGAACGACGCCACAGAGGAGGCCGACGCCGAGGATCGAGAAGACGAAGTGGTAGGACACCTCGAGGGTCGGCGGCGTCACCGCGAGCGCGGCGACGCCGTACGCCGCGCCCACCCCGGCCCGGCGGTCGACGAACCCGAGGAGCGACCGATCGGTGAGCCGGCAGATCGTCACGAGGGCGAGCGCGATCGCCGCGAGTTCGATCGCGAACGCGCCCAGTAAGTGGAGCGTCGGATCCGAATGCAAGACGACGCGCGACTCGAGCGCGGGGGAGCCAAACGGGAAGAGCAAATCCGGGGGTGAGCCGGTAACGAGGTCGCCCCACGGATGCGACCAGAGACCCCACAGCGCAGCGAGAGCGACCGTCGGCGGCGAAAGCGGCGACGCTCGCGCGGCCCAGCGAGCGACGAGGATGCCGCTCGCTGCGAACAGCCCCATCACGAGCGCGGCGAGCGGGCCGTCCCAGACGAGTGCGACGGCGACGAGAGCCACGAGGACTCCGGTCGCACCGGTCCGAATGGCTCGCGATCGAGCGGTGCGGCCGCGAACGGCGAGCAGACCGAACGCCGGCGCGGCGATCGCGCCGACGACCAGCGAGTGGGTGACCGAGCGGTGGACGACCCGACTCGCGTCCCAGAAGGCCGTCGCCGGCCCGAGCGCTCCGTCGGTCGTTTGCCACTCGAGGAGGCCGACGAGCGCGTACGCGACGTCGATATCCGGAATCGCGGCGAACGCGCCCGCGACGATTCCGACGAACAGGGCCGGCCGGCGATCCCAGCCTCGCCAGTCGGCGACCAGCGCCGCGACGGCGAACGCGAACAGGGCATGGCCGATGAACACAACGTGTCGAATACGGAATGCGTGGGCTTAAGCGACTCGCTCCAGTGCCAAGCGGTGGCAGTTATCACCCGAGTGATGGAGTGCCACCCGGGAAACGACGATCGAACTCGGGCCGTCACGGAACGGACGCTCGGCCCGTCGTCGGATCGAGCATCGATAGCTGCAGACGGCCACCGCGGGTCTGTCGTTCGCCGCTGTCGGTAAGTCTTTGCGGATGGCAAGCGAGCACACGCTCATGGCTCAGGAACCGTCGACCGAAGCGACTCGCGCGCCATCCGTTGGCGAACTCACTCCACCGAATCGGACCCTGATGGGGCCGGGGCCGAGCGACGTGAACCCGCGCGTGCTCCGGGCGATGAGCACGCCGCTCGTGGGTCACCTCGATCCCGCCTTCATCGAGATCATGAACGAGGTCCAGGAGCTGTTGCGCTATACCTTCCGAACGGACAATCAGTGGACGATTCCGGTCTCGGGGACCGGTTCCGCCGCGATGGAGGCCGCGATCGGCAACGTCGTCGAGCCCGGCGATACGATGCTCGTCCCGACGAACGGCTACTTCGGCGGCCGGATGGCCTCGATGGCGCAGCGGGCCGGCGGCGAGGTCGTCGAGGTCGACGCTCCGTGGGGCGAACCGCTCGAGCCCGACGACGTCGCGGACGCGTTGGCCGAACACGATCCCGATGTCTTCGGGTTCGTCCACGCCGAGACGAGTACTGGCGTCCTCCAGCCCGACGTACCGGAACTGACCGCCGCGGCCCACGACCACGACGCCCTGGTCATCGCCGATAGCGTCACGTCGCTGGGCGGCGTGGAACTGCGGGTCGACGAGTGGGAGATCGACGTGGCCTACTCGGGGCCACAGAAGTGTCTCTCCTGTCCGCCGGGTGCCAGCCCGCTGACCCTCTCGGACGAGGCGATGGAGAAGGTTCTCTCGCGCGAGGAAGATCCCCGCTCGTGGTACCTCGATCTCTCCTTGCTCGAGGGCTACTGGGGCGAGGAGCGCGCGTATCACCACACCGCGCCGATCACGAACGTCTACGCGCTCCGGGAGGCCCTGCGCCTCGTCGCCGAGGAAGGAATCGAAGACCGCTGGGCGCGCCACGAGCGACTGGCCGGTGCGCTGAAAGCGGGCATGGAAGCGATGGGCCTCGAGATGAACGCGCCCGACGACTACTGGCTCCCGAGCCTGAACGCCGTCCGCGTCCCCGACGGCATCGACGACGGCGCTGTCTGTGATGCGCTGATCGAGCAGTACGACCTCGAGATCGCCGGCGGGCTGGGCGATCTCGCCGGCGAGATCTTCCGGATCGGCTGCATGGGCCACTCCGCGCGACCCGAGAACGTGATCTACGTCGTGACGGCGCTCGGAGACGTCCTCGAGTCGATGGGTGCGGCCGTCGATCCGGGTGCAGGCGTGACTGCGACGCGCAACGCGCTCGAAGAATAAGGAACGTCTAACGGTCGCTCGCGGACCGTCGGTTTCTACGCTGTTACTCGCGGTCCTGGAGGCGCTCGTTCGACCTGATAGTCCTCCCCGTCGACGACGATGATGGCCCACTCGTAGTTCGGATTCGTCCGCTCGAGTCGTGCCTCGAGATCGTCTGCGTCCTCCGGTTCGGCGACGAAACAGTGGAACTGTCCCGACGAAGGAGACGGAAGCTCGTCCGCCTCGAGGACGGCGTTTACGTGGACGACTTTCCACGCGCGTTCGGCGCGAAACTCGGGGCCGTTGCCTTCGACGGTGTAGCCCAGCTCGGCGAAGATCGACCTGGCCTGCTCGACGAGTCGCATGTTAACAGGACCCATTCACTACCACCTATGCCGGCATCCACCATAAATGTTAGTACGTCACAAGAATGCGTAGTTACTTCGTCACTAGTTGGAACTACCCGGTGGTTTCGGTTCCGCTGTGTCCCGGTATCAGGAGTTTTCGTCAGTAATCGTCTATTAGGGACGTTCCGTCACGTGACTACCCGGTTTCGGTGTCTCCGGTGTGGCGACGGCGTCACTCGTGAGCGGCGTCCCACTCGGTGGGCTTCCGGAAGTTCCCACATCGATTGCATTTGATTCGGCCCATCGAATCCATCGCGTTGTCGAGAGTCTCGCAGTTCGTACAGAACCAGCCGTAGCGGCTGTCGGCAGCGCTGGATTCGTAGGCGACGAGGAACGGCCCTTTCGACCCCTTGTCGCCGTCCGTCTCCGAAATATAGACGGTTCCGTCATCGTCTGTCGACCAGGGTTGCATGTTCGCTCGTACCGTCGCTCACGGTAAATGACTGTCTGTCCGGGTCGATATCGCCTCCTCGAGCGGCCACCGCACCCGGAAAACGCCGTTCGGCCGAGGCGTTCGATCGATAGTGTGTGACAGGTTCGCAGTGTGGACTGTCCGTACTGAAAGGTTTACCCGCACGGAAATCGTTCGAACGGCTAATGTCGCTGGTCGTGGTTCCCGTTCGGTATCCGTTGTCAAAGCACTCGAGACGAACGCTCGAGCGGGCGATCGAGGTCGCTCGCGAGCGGGAGGCAGCGTTGACGATCCTCCACGTCGACCTCTACCAGAACGGGAAGAAAGTGACGCGTCTGGACCTGAAAAACGCCGTCGAGAGAGCGTTCGGACGGGTGGAAAACGCGCGCTACGTCGTTCGAACCGGCTTTCTCGTCGAGGAGAGCATCCTCGATGAAGTCGCGGCGGAGCGAGCCGACGCCGTCATCATCGGGAGCAAGCAGGCGAGTCGCCTCCGGCGCATCTTCCAGCGCTTGACGGACAACCCCGATATCGATCGGTACCTCCGGAGCCACCTCGACTGCGAAGTCATTACGGTCGAAAGCGCGAGCGCGTAGGCCCGTCGACTTCCTCGTTCGATTCTCCGACGCCGGTCCCCCGCGGACCGCCGTTATTCCTCGCCCGCGTTTCGGACGACGAACACCGGAATCGAGGCGTTGTCGACCACCCGCTCCGAGACGCTCCCGAGCGAGGTCACTTTCTCTCGCGGACTCTTCCCGCGAGTGCCGATGACGATCAGATCGATCCCCTGCTCGTCGGCGTACTCGAGGATCGTCTTCGCGGGCGTTCCCTGACGCACCTCGCTGACGGTCTCGAGACCCTGGGCCGTCGCCCGGTCCTCGACGGTGCCGACGGCCTCCCGGCCCTCGTCCTCGAGCGTCCGCTCGAGGTCCGTACTGGTGTCCTCGCCGGCGGCGGCGGTGACGCGGCTATCCACCACGTACAGCGTGTGGACCGTCGCGTCGTTGTCCGCGGCGATCGGCAGTCCGTGAGCGAGCGTTTGAGAGATCGTGTCGCTTCCGTCGGTGGGAATGAGGACGTCGTCGTACATCTGTCGGATACGTTCGGATTGGACTGGGGGGCGTATAAATCACCACCACGACGGACACCGGGAGAACGAGCGCGCAGCCTAGCGCAGTCGTTACCGGTCGGCCGGATCCGCGGGGCTCCCGCCCGGTTCGACGGGTGAATCCGCGGCCGTCTGCTCGAATCGCGAATCGTCGACGGCCAGTCGCGCGACGCCGCTGGTTTCGTCGAAGACGTGGTGGCGGTGCGGATAGGCGAACTCCACGTCGAGATCTGCCAACCGTTCGCCGATAGCGTCTTGCACCGCCGACCGGACGACGGTCTGCTTGTAGGGATGTTTCATCCAGAAGAACAGTTCGAGGGCGATCCCGTGGTCGCCGTACTCGTTGATGTAACAAGAGGGCGCTGCGGCGTATCGAGCGCTGCCGATCCGAATGTCAGGACCGCCGGAGATGACGTCGTCGACGCTTCGGGCGGCCCGCTCGGTGGCCTTTCGCGCCGCCTCGAGGTCGCTCTCGTAGGTGATGTCGAGTCTGAGCGAGACCCGCGTGCGCTCGTCTTCCGCGGAATAGTTAATCACATCGCGCGCGTGTATCTCGGAGTTCGGAATGACGATGAAGGTGTTCTGGAGGGTGAAGATCTTGGTGTACCGGATGGTGATGTCCTCGACGAACCCGCGGTGACCGGCGTCTGAGACCTCGATCATGTCGCCGATCTCGTAGGGTCGGTCGGCGAGGACGTAGAGACCGTTGATCAGGCTACCGGCCAGCGGCGCGAGGACGATCGCGATCACGGCCGAGATGACGGTCACCGAGAGGAGGATCTGCGTGTCGCCGACACCGACGATACTGGCGGCGATAGTCGCCGCCCAGAGGAGAACGGCGGCCTTGACACCGCGGAGAACGGTGCGCGTGACGCTCGGCCGTTCGATTCGGCGTGCGACCGTGCGACCGGCGATCCGAACGGCGAGTTTCGAGAGATACCAACCGATCGCCAAGACGACGGTCGCCAGAACGATTTCGACTGCCTCTAGCGGTACCGGGTCGGGGAGTTCACTCTTGATGTCCTCAGCTATCGTGAGCGGTACCTGATCGAGGAGTTCACTCTGGATGTCCTCGGCTACCGTGCTCTCGTTCGCCTGGAGGACCCTGCGCATGGCAACACTCTCAGGCCGGTAGTGGTTAAGCGTTCTGACCATCAGTTTCGGACACCGATCGTGAAACAACCCGATTTCGAAAACGCGTGCTACTCAGAATATAATAAATCATTTAGCCGCCGGGATCGTAGGGCCGGATATGGTACCAGACGAACTTCGCTCGACGGTCGAGCGCGTCGGGGATCGGTTCAACCTCGGCGAGTACGAAATCGACGCCTATCTCACCGTGTTAGAGCAGGGACAGCTCACGGCGAGCGAGATCGCGGACCGGACGGACATCCCCCAGCCCCGAGTGTACGATACCGTCCGTAGTCTCAGCGACCGCGGTCTCGTCGAACTGCGCGAATCCCGTCCCATGAAGGTCGTCGCGATCGATCCCGGGGAGGCGTTCGACGACGTCCAGACCTCATTCGAGCAGATGATCGGCGAACTCGAGGCCCGCTACACCGCGCCGGCGCGCGACACGGAGGCGGTTTCCCTCGTGAAATCGCGATCGACGATCCTGCGTTACCTCGAGGAGGTCATCGACGGCGCGGAGTTCGAACTCGCCCTCTCGCTGACACCGGACCTGTTGACCCGGTTCGAAGCGGAGTTGCGCGACGCGGTCGAGGCAGGCGTGAGCGTCGATCTGATCGTGACGCCGGCGAGCGAGGCGCCCGATCCGGCGGAGTTCGCGTACGCCGAAGTCGCGTCGACCGCCCGCGCCCGGCGGGGAATCACGACGCCGGTCGTCGCCGTCGCCGACGGCAACTATTCGGTCTACGCGACCCAGGACGCCCTGCGTGATGATCAGGATCGCTACGGCGTCATCTTCAACCGGTCGGCGCTGGGCTTTCTCGTCTCCAGTTTCTTCGGGACCGTTCTCTGGACGACCGCCGACCGAACGCTCGGCGAGGACGACACCGCCAGGTCGTATCCGCGAAAGTACGCCTCGATTCGCCGATGCGTGAAAGATCTGCTCGACGAGGGCGGGGAGTTCTATGCGACCGTCGACGGTCGCGACGTCGAGGTCGGCGGCCAGCGGATCGTCCGCGGTCGGGTCCGCGACATCTCCTTCGAGGTCAGCGAGGAAGTCGCTAGTATCACGATCGAAACCGAGGAGGGCGAGGGACTCTCCGTCGGTGGCCGCGTCGCCGCCCTCGAGGACATCGAGGCCCACGAGATCCGCATCGGTCGGAACGAACCGCCGACCCTCGAGGATCGCTGATCGCACGATGCGGTGAAACGGCTATCGAACCGAACGTCGATCCGTCGAGTGCCAATCTCTCGAGTAGCGATTCATCGGAGCCGTCGGCTCGTAGCGCCAGAAATCCGATGTATTGAGTCGGTTCGGCGGCGTTGCTCGCCGAGGGACGTGGAAACGAGAGACGGTAGCTAGCCGGGGTCAGTCGACTGTCAGTCGCCGACTGCCGGCGTGCAACGGCTGATTAGTAAGAGCGTTCTAGTTCCCTTTGCGATCGAGTCGATAGCGGTCCCGACAGCGTGTACCGATGGGTGCCCATAACTGGAAGGATATCCGAACATTCGAATATTATTACCATATTTATAGCTAACAATTAAGGCAACGAACGTGGTCGGTTTTCTCGCATGGGACGCGATACCGCCGGCAGACGTGACCGCTTCCGTCCGGGACGCCGGTCGTTCCTGAAAGCTGCATCGGTGTCGACAGCAGGAGCGGTCGCCGTCACCGGCTGCCTCGGTCGGGGTCGCAGTCCGGGACGGGTGGTGATGACCGCCGCTCAGGACGTTGCGGGGATCATGCACAGCGAGGGAGACGAGCCGTCGATCCAGCAGGCCCTCTGGGACGCCGGGCTCGACGAGGACATCCGCGTCGAGATCCAGACCGTCGTCAGCGACTCCGCGTCGCGAATGCAGACGACCCAGTCCGCCCTCGAGGCGGGTCGCGCCCCGCCCGACATCCACATGATGGACAGCGGCTGGACGGTCCCCTTCATCCTCCGGAACCAGACGGTTAACCTGACCGAGCGGTTTCCGGACGACGTGCTCGGCTACGTCAACGACACCTATCTCGAGGCGATCCTCGAGACGGCCCGCCATCCCCAGAGCGGCGATCTCCACGCCCTGCCACTGTTTCCGGATCTGGGGTTCACCCTCTATCGCGAGGATCTCATCGAGGACGCGGGCTACGATACGAGCGGTTGGGGGACGGATCCGCCCCGCTGGGAAGAGTTCGCGAACGCGGTTCGCGACGCGAGGGACCAAGCCGGGCTCAACTACGGGCTCACGACGCAGGCGGCCGCCTACGAGGGGCTGTCCTGCTGTACGTTCAACGAAGTGATGACAACGTGGGGCGGCGCGTACTACGGCGGGGTCGAGAACCTGTTTACCGCCGGCGACCGACCGATCACCGTCGACGATCAGCGGGTCATCGACGCGATCCGAATGATGCGATCGTTCATCGAGGGAGAGGAGGAGAACACCCTCGGGCGGTACCCCCAGATCTGTCCGTCGGCGATCGTCCAGTGGACGGAACAGCAGTCGCTCGCCCCGTTCTCGGCCGGCGAGGCGGTCTCGAACCGCAACTGGTCGTACGCGATCGCGGAGACCGGGACCGAGGACGCCTTCGGCGAGAATCTCGGGGTCATGACGAGACCGTACGCGGTCTCCCGGGAGGAAGCCGAGTACGCCGACGTCGGCGGTACCGCCGCGGCGCTGGGCGGCTGGAACCTCGCCGTGAGTCCGTTTTCGAACCGGGAGGAGGAGGCGCTACAGGTCCTCGAGGCCTTCGCCAACAGAGAGGTAATGCTCACGGTCTTCGAACTGGGTGGCTTCCTCCCGCCGAACCTCGAGCTGGTCTCGGAGGTCAGTCCGGACGAGGTCGGGCCCGTCGCCCGCTACGCTGACGTGGTCCAGTCGGCCAGCGAGAACGCGATCCCGCGACCGGCGACCGACCTCTGGCCGGAACAGTCGGCGCTGATCTATCAGGCGGTCAACGGGGCGTACCGCGGCGTGCAATCGCCCGAAGCCGCGATGAACGACCTCGCGGAGGAACTCGAGCAGAGCGAAGCGGAGGTGCAAACGAATGGGAACTGATTCCGACGACGAGCGGCGTCCCGACGACGCCACGGCGCCCGCCGGCGGCACGCTGACCGACGGCGGCACGCTAACCGGCGGCGAATCCGGACGGAGCCGGGACCGGGAGCGGACCGGCAACGCCGTCATGAACTGGATGGAGAACCTGAGCGAAGCGGCGTACGCGTACCTGCTGTTGCTGCCCGCGTTCGCGCTGTTGACGCTGATCGCGTTCTACCCGCTGATCCGGACGTTCGTCATCTCGCTGCGGGCCAACCAGACGCGGGGGCTGGACCCGCTGGGCGCGTTCGTCGGCATCGAAAACTACGTCGACATTCTCACCGGGAACGCGCGGCTGGCTCGACAGTTCCTCGACGTCGGACTGACGTCGTCGTTCCCCTTCGTCGAACTCGGCACCCCGTTCTTCCAGCAGGCGCTGTTCGTCACGCTCGCGTTCGCGGTCATCAGCGTCGTCCTCGAGACGGTGATCGGGTTCGGTCAGGCCTACGTCCTCGACCAGGACTTCAGGGGCCGACGCTGGGTCCGCGTCGCGATCATCCTCCCGTGGGCGGTGCCGATCGTCATTCAGGGAATGATCTTCTTCTTGCTGTTCCAGCCGACGGTCGGCTTTGGCTCCGACCTCATGCAGAGTCTCGGTATCTTCAGCGCGACGCCGCTGGCGAACAGCCGGGACGCGTTCATCATCATCCTCGTGGCCGACATCTGGAAGTCCTCGGCGTTCATGGCCCTGCTGATCCTCGCGGGACTCCAGAGCGTCGATCGGAGTTTATACGATGTCGCGCGCGTGGCCGGGGCCTCGCCGTGGCAACGGTTCAAACTGATCACGCTCCCGCTCGTGATGCCGGCCCTGTTGGTTGCGATGCTGTTCCGAACGATGGACGCGATGCGAGTCTTCGGACTGATCGAGTCGACGGCCGGCTGTACCACGGTGCCGTCGCTGAGCTGTCTCGTCGTCGAGGCGATGTTCGGCGGGACGCGCATCTACGCGACGGCCGCCGCCGTGGCGTTCGCGACGGCGCTGGTGATCGGCCTGATCATCGGCGTCTACGTACTGCTCTTCCGTGACACCGAAGGAGGGATGTACTGATGACCGATCCGAGAGATTCCACCGATCCGACGGACGCGACCGACGCACAGACGGGCGGTTCCGACGACCGGCCGCAAGACCCAACGCTCCGTCGCCCCGACGGCGGCACGAACGTCCTCGAGGACGGCCGCGAGGCGGAACTCGATCGGGGCCCGCTCCAGCAGTGGGTCGCCGACTCCATCTCCCATCCCGAGCGAGTGTACCGCGCGATGTTCTACGTCGCGGCGATCTTCTTCCTCTTTACGACCCTGTTTCCGTTCTACTGGCTGCTCATGGTCGCGCTGACGCCCGAGGGACAGCTCCAGGACATCGTCTTCACCCCCAACGGCTTCAACCCCGGCGCGTTCATCGAGGTCTTCCAGGTCGTCCCCTTCCACGTCTACATGTTCAACAGCTTCGTGATCGCGCTCGCCTCGACGATCGTCGTCCTCGTCATCGCGAGCCTCGCGGGCTACGCCTTCGGCCGCCTCGAGTTCCCCGGCCGGACGCCGCTCATGTTGCTCGTGCTGGTCATCTCCTTCTTCCCGCCGGCGGCCTTCTTCATCCCGCTGAACGACCTCTTTAACACCTCGTTTTTCTTCCTCGAACCCATCACGGGCGACGGGACGCTCTACAACACGCCCTTCGCCCTCGTGACGCCGCTGTCGGCGATCTTCATGCCGCTGGCGATCTTCATCCTCACGACGTTCTACTCGCAGATTCCGGACGGCCTCGAGGACGCGGCCCGCGTCGAGGGGACGACTCGGCTGGGCGCGCTGTTCCGCGTCATCATCCCGCTGTCGGCACCCGGCGTCGCGACCGCTGGCGTGTTGACCTTCATCGCGGTCTACAACGAGTTCTTCTTCTCGTTCCTGATGACGGACGGCCAGCCCGAAAACTGGGCCCCGATCCTCGACGGCATCCTCGCCTATCAGGGGCAGTACCAGGTGTTGTACAACCTCATGGCCGCGGCGAGCATCCTCGGGGTCATCCCCGTCGCGATCCTCGTGGTCATCGCACAGGAAAAGATCGTCAGCGGACTGACTGCCGGCGCGCTCAAAGAGTAACACAATGGCACGAGTACGACTCGAGAACATCACGAAACGGTACGGAGAGGAAACGGCGGTCGACGACGTCAGCCTCGAGGTCGAAGACGGCGAGTTCGTGACGCTCGTCGGCCCCTCGGGCTGTGGAAAATCGACGACGATGGAGACCGTCGCGGGGCTGACGACGCCCTCGGAGGGGCGGGTGTACATCGGCGACGACGACGTCACCGACCTCGCCCCGAAAGATCGCGGCGTCGCGATGGTCTTCCAGAACATCGCCTTGTTCCCCCACATGGACGTCTACGAGAACATCTCCTTCGGGCTCCGGCTCCGAAAGTACGACGACGAGGAGGTTCGGCGTCGCGTCGAGCAGGCCGCCGACATCGTCCAACTCGAGGGAATGCTCGACCGGATGCCGGCGGAGATGTCCGGCGGCCAGCAACAGCGGGTCGGCATCGCCCGCGCGATCGTTCGCAACCCGGACGTGTTCTTGATGGACGAGCCGCTGGCGAACCTCGACGCAAAGCTGCGGGTCCACATGCGGACCGAGCTCCAGCGCCTCCACCGGGAACTCGACGCGACGGTCATCTACGTCACCCACGATCAGGCCGAGGCGATGACGATGTCCAACCGGATCGCCGTCCTGAACGACGGCAAACTCCAGCAGATCGCCCCGCCGCTCGTCTGTTACAACGAACCGACGAACCTGTTCGTCGCGGGCTTCATCGGCTCGCCGTCGATGAACTTCGTCGAGGGCGAACTCGTCGAAAACGGCCTCGAGACGAACAACTTCACCGTCGATCTCGATCCGACGCGGATTCCGGACGTGACGGTCGGCGACGCCGTCACGCTGGGAGTCAGGCCGGAGGACGTCCATCTGAGCCGATACGCCGACTCGCTCTCCGCACCGACCGCACCGATCGACGCCCGGACCGACGTCCTCGAGCCGATGGGAGACGAGGTCTTCGTCTACCTGTTACTCGCCGAGGCCGAGGCGGGGTCGATGGAACAAGACGCCGCGACGTCACCGAATCAGCTGTTGATGAGCGTCACCCCAGATACGGATATCGAAGCCGGTCAGGACGTCGACGTCGTGCTGGATCGGTCGAAGATTCACCTCTTCGATACGGCCACCGGAGAGGCGCTGCTTCACGGCCTGACGGACCTCCCGGATCGCGAGCCCGGCACGACGAGGAAGGAAGCGGACAGCTAGTCCCCGGCTCATCGATGACCGAGACGGGGGACCCAATCGCTGCCAGTCCCCCCGAATCAAGGCGGAGCCATACGATCGGGCCCCTTTCGACTCGATCCCGGTCGGCTCCGCTCCGAGTACTCGGTTCGCTCTGGTCCCCTCGTTTGGCAACGGACCGAAGTCGCTCGAGCGAGAATATTCGATATAGCGCCACAGGGTGTATCAGACTGGTGCGAGACGAACGAAGGCAGTTCCAGAATCACAGGGAAATGACACCGAACCGAGCAGATATCGAAACTGGCATCGTCGGACTGGGAAACATCGGCCAGTACCACGCCGAGCGACTCGTAGAGCTCGGCGTCACGCTGGCCGGCGGAATGGACATCGCCGCCGAAGCGCGAACGCGCTTCGCCAGACGGTACGACGTCGACGTCTACGACGATCACCGCGAGTTGTACGACGCCGTCGACGCCGTCATCATCACGACGCCGAACAAGTACCACGAAGAGTACGCGGTCGACGCCCTCGAGCGGGATCTGCACGTCCTGCTCGAGAAACCGCTGGGCCACTCGATCGAAAGCGCGGAACGGATCGCGGACGCCGCCGCCGCGTCGAAGGGGTACGCGATGGTCGGCTTCAACAACCGGTTCGCTAACACCGTCCGAATCGTGAAAAACCGTATCGATCGGGGCGAGCTCGGCGACATTTCCCACGTCGAAGCGAACTACGTCCGCCGACGCGGAATTCCGGGGCGGGGTTCCTGGTTCACCCGGCGACAGATCGCCGGGGGCGGCGCGCTCATCGATCTCGGCGTCCACGCCATCGACCTCGCCCTCTACCTGCTCGGTTACCCCGACGTGACGGAGGTAAGCGGCGTCGCACGGAGCGAGTTCGGCTCCCGCGAAGAGTACGCCTATCTCGACATGTGGGCCGACGATGCGGGACCGGACGGCTTCGACGTCGACGACTCCGCAAGCGCCTTCATCCGCTGTGGGGGGAATCGAACGATTTCGCTCGAGGTCGCCTGGGCGACCAACCGTCCGGCGACCCACGAGTTCGTGGCTCGCGGAACCGAGGCGGCCGCACGGTTCGACCTCCTCGAGGGCGACCTCTCCATCTATTCGGCGAGCAAGGTCGGTCCCGACCACCTCGAGGATACGACGATCGAGACGCGCCAGAACGATACCCACACGGACGAACAGCGGGCGTTTTTCGACCGGATCGTCGGCGATGGCGGGCCCGACAACAGCGTCGAGGAGGCGCTCACGGTCCAGCGGATCATCGACGGCATCTACCGCTCGAGCGAGGAGGAACGGACGTACGCGATCGACGACGTGGACGACTCCAGCGAATAGCCGGGTTCCGCCGTTCGCCACCGAGACCAACCGATACGGGCCGACGACTGCGGTGACAGAACCGAACCGATTCGAATCGCGAACGGATCGCCACACCGACGGGGCGATTTCGTGCACGACGTTTACGGTGGGGAGTCACCAACGGTCGGATATGGAAACGCCTCCCGAACTGACGGACGTCGCCGGCGACAGGGACGAGATCACGATCGGGAACCGCGAGTACGACGACGAGAGCGTCATCGCCGTGGATTTCGGTCCGACCGGCGAGAACCCGTCGGTCGACGTCGTCGACGACACGGCGATCGTCACCGTCGGCGGGAGACAGTTCGAGTTCGACGTGCCGGCGGGAGCGAGCGACGTGATTGTCAACGGCGGGATTCTGACGATCAACGGCTGACCCTCGAAGACAGCTCCGTTCGAGTACGGCAATCGTCCGATACCCGGACGACGCACTGCGACGACCGATGCTCGCCGGCCCTCGTTTTAATGCGCCGGCAGTTGTCGCTTCCCGCATGGAGATCGGCGTTCACACCCCACCGCTGGCCGACGAACCGCTCGAGAGCGCGCTCCCCTATCTCGACGGAATCGGCGTCGAGACGATCGAGCCCGGCGTCGGCGGCCATCCCGGCCAGGACCACATTACGCGGGCCGAGTATCTCGACGACGAGACCGAACAGGCCGAACTCGAGGACTTACTCGAGGAGTACGAGATGCGGATCAGCGCGCTCGCAACCCACAACAACCCGCTCCACCCCGACGAGGGGCGAGCCGAGGAAGCCGACACCGAACTTCGGGAGGCGATCCGCCTGGCCGCCCAGCTCGAGGTCGGAACCGTCACCTGTTTCTCGGGACTCCCGGCGGGCAGTCCGACCGACGAGACCCCGAACTGGATCACCGCGCCCTGGCCGCCCCAACACGCCGAAGCCCTCGAGTACCAGTGGGAGCGAGCGATCGAGTACTGGGGCGAGATCGCCGACTACGCGGCCGACCACGACGTCGATATCGCGATCGAGATGCACCCGAACATGCTGATCTACGAGCCCCACGGGATGGCGCGACTGCGCGAGGAGACCGGCGATCGGATCGGCGCGAACTTCGATCCCTCCCATCTCTACTGGCAGGGGATCACGATCACCGACGCGATCCGGTATCTGGGCGAGCGCGAAGCGATCCACCACGTCCACGCCAAGGACACCAGAATTTACGACGCTCAGGCGCGCGAAAAGGGCGTGCTGGATACGACGCCGTACACCGACGAGCCGGATCGGTCCTGGCTCTTCCGGTCGGTCGGCTACGGCCACGGCGAAGCCCACTGGAAGGATATCGTCTCGACGCTTCGAATGGTCGGCTACGACGGCGCCCTGAGCATCGAACACGAGGACTCGCTAACCAGCTCTCGGGAGGGCCTCGAGAAGGCGGTCGACCTGCTCGAGCGGGCGATCTTCGAAACGCAACCCGGGGAAGCCCACTGGGCCGAGTGAACCGAGACGGGGCTACTCTTCGATCGGACCGTTGACGGAGTCGCCGGACGAGCGATTGCGGATCTCGACGTCGCTACCGTCGCGAACGACTATTTCGTAGCCCTCGTACTCGAGTCGGACTACCACGCTGCTGGCGGTACCGGTGGTGGTAGTGAACAGTTCGTCGAGCGCTTCCGGGTTGACGACCGCAAACAGCGGGTCGTACGCCGGCGGCTCGACGTCGGTGACGTCGACGCCTTCGCACGCTGCGATGGCCTCGATGATCGCCTGGGTCGGCGGAACCGGCCCGTCGGGCGTCGACGTATTGTCCAGAGAGGACATACCTGTCTTTTTGCTAGTCCCGCTGATAAGGGTGATGGCAAATATGTGTGTGGTTGATAGGTATTAGATATCTCTACAGTGGGAGTGATTGCGGTCTCTCGGACAGAGCGACGGCCGGCTCCATCGTTATACTTCCCCCTCACCCCGTGCTCGCTCGAACAGTTCGATCGCGCGCTCCCGGCGATCGGCGTGTTCGACGATCGGTGCCGGATACGCCGGCGCGATTCGCTCCCGCTCGGCTCGCTCGAGGTCGTGCCAGCCGTGAATCTCGTCGGCGGTCGCCTCGCCGAGTTCGGACACGTACTCGCGGACGTACTCGCCGTCGGGATCGTACTCGCGCCCCTGCGTCATCGGATTGAACACGCGGAAGTACGGCTGCGCGTCGGTCCCGGTCGAGCCGGCCCACTGCCAGCCACCGACGTCGTTCGCGGTGTCGTGGTCGGCGAGCAGCCGCCGGAACCAGTCGTATCCCGCCCGCCAGTCCGTTAACAAGTCCTTCGTCAGAAAGGAGGCGACGAGCATCCGCACGCGGTTGTGCATCCACCCCTCCGAGCGGAGCTGACGCATCCCGGCGTCGACGATCGGATACCCCGTCTCGCCGGCCTTCCACGCCTCGAGTTCGTCGGGGTCGTTGCGCCACTCGATCTCGTTCGCGTAGCCGCTGAAGTTCTCGACGACCGTCTCGGGATTGAACGCGAGCACGTGCGCGTAGAACTCGCGCCACGCGAGTTGGCGCTGGAACTCGCGGACGCTCTCGCGGTCGTCGGCCGTCTCGGCTCGCTCGCCGGCCCGTTCCGTGGCCGCGTACAGTTCCCGCGGACCGATCGTCCCCCACTTGCAGTGGGGAGAGAGCCGCGACGTCCCGTCAGTAGCCGGATAATCGCGCTCCTCGGCGTAGCGGTAAATCGGCCCGTCACAGAAGTCCGCGACCCGCTCTCGAGCGGCCGCCGTCGTTACGGTGGGCGGCGTCGCCGCGGGCTCGTCGAATCCGAGCGCCGCGAGCGACGGAATCGGCTCGCCGGAAACCGTCGCGAAATCGGTCCCGCTGGGCTCGTCCGCGGGCGCTCGCTTCTCGCGACCGCGCCACTTCTTCCAGAAGTACGAAAAGACCGAGTAGTGGTCCCCCTGGTTCGGGGTGATCGACCCCGGTTCGTGGTGGATCGCATCGCAGACCGACTCGCAGGCGACGCCCTCGTCTGCGAGCGCCGCCCGGACCGCTCGATCGCGCTCGCGCGCGAGACCGCTGTAGTCCTCGTTCCAGACGACGCTCGACGCGTCGTACTCGGCGACCACGTCGGGGACGACCCCGCTCGCCTCCCCGCGCTCGACGAGCAGATCGCTCCCGTGGTGGCGATACCGAGACCGCAGGTCGCGGAGCGCCTCGAGCAGGCACGCGACCCGCACCGGCGACGCGTGCTCGAGAACGGTCGGATCGAGGACGAAAAGCGGGACGATCGGCTCGTCGATCGACGCGGCGCGTGCGAGCCCGCGGTTGTCGATCGTCCGAAGGTCCCGCCGGTGCCAGTGAACGATCACGGTCGCCGTACGGACTCGAGGTCCGAAAGTACCGGGGTGCTGGCACCCCGCGAACGTCGGTGCGGACCGGATCGGTGCGGTCGGCGGCTAGTTCTTCGTATCGGTGGGTGCGAGAAGTCGATCGATCGCCGAGCGAAAGCCCGGGCTTTCGTGGTACCACAGCCAGCAGCCGACGCCCGCGGTGAGTAGCGAGCCGGCGATCATCCCGAGCGTTGCGGTCAGGTACGCGGTCGATCCGTCGCCGGAGACGGCGAAGACGTTCGCGGGATTGTCGTGAATGAAGAAGAAGTACACGACGAACCACGCGTTCGTGAGCAGCGTCGAGACCAGCACGGGGGCGCCGTAGGCGTAGTTGCGCGCCCAGATCAGGCCGATCGCCACCAGCGGTCCGAGCAGTCCGACGATGGCGATAAACGCCGGTTGTCCCTGCGTGAGCGGGGCGTCGACCGTCGACAGCCCCATCCCGAACAACCCACAGAGCACGAGGTAGATGAGAAACGGCGTCGTGACGATGAGTCGTTGATCCACATCGTATCCTGGTCACCTGTTCATCTTAACTGTTATTACCAGTGACTCGATCGGAGCGATAGTCGGTGATCGATCGCCTGCGAACGGGAGATCGACCGAGCTCGACAGATAGGACGGCCGACCGCGAACGGCAAAACAACCGACCGCGAGCGGTGAATCGGCCGTGCTCGAGTCCCCGACGCTGTCCCGCACCCGCGACCGAACGGGGAGACTGAGACGGTTTGCTGTACCGATGTACCGACGCGACCGCAGGTCGGATCGCGGTCGCGCCGGAACTGAGTAACAGCAGACCGTATAAGACGCCTCGAGCGAGAGGTCAGTCACGATGACAGCCGAATCCGTCACGCGCATCGACATCGGCGGAGACTCGCCGGAGGGGACCAACAGCGCGTACCTCGTCGACGACCGCGCCGTCGTCGATCCCGGGCCACCGACCGACCGCGCCTGGCGCGACCTCCGCGAGGGACTCGAGCGCGCCGATATCTCGCCCCGCGACCTCGAGGCCGTTCTCGTCACGCACTGGCACGCCGATCACGCCGGCCTCGCGCCGCGACTCGCGACGGCCGCCGACGCGAGGCTCGCGATGGGAGCAGGCGACGCCGCGCTGGTCGGCGACTACGCGGCCGAACGCGACCGCCGCCTCGAGCGCGACGCCGAGACGATGCGCCGCTGGGGCGTTCCGGAACGCGCCGTCGAACGGGTCATCGGCGGCGATACGGTCTCCGCGATGCCCGACGAGATCGCCGTCGGACGACTCCGAGACGGACAGACGATCGCGGGGCTCGAGGTCGTCGCGACGCCGGGTCACACGCTGGGCCACACCGCCTTCGCCGGCGAGGGGTTCCTGTTGGTCGGTGACGCAGTGCTGCCGACGACTACCCCCAACGTCGGGGGCAGCGATACCCGGACCATCCGATCCGGAGGGGGCCGTCCGCAGTCGGCTCCCGGCCGCGACGGTGCGATACGCGACCGCGATCCGCTCGCGGCGTTTCGACGGACGCTCGAGCGAGAGGGGCGGATCGAACGGACGACTGACGATCCGGTTCGGTACGAGTCCACCGACAAGCGCCGGTAAAACGTCAGCGCCACCCGAGAGTATAGGGACCGATTACCACGTGAACCGAACGTCGATAACGGTTCAATTTTCGTGTCGTTCACGGTACGAAGGGGATAACAAATTGTGCTATTCGCAATCGGACGGCTATGAGGTGTCAGGAACGATCGAACGGTACCGCACGGTCGACGATTCGGAACGCGCTCGAGTCGGTCTTGTTTCGCAGCGACGAGCAGACGGTTATCGAGGAGTGCCGGCGGTGTGGCACGACGGTCGAGTCGGTATCGGCGTGTCCGTCCTGTGGCGGAAGCGACATCGTCGAGTATCGAATTCGGTGACGACCGCCGGCGAAAGGCGGACGGTCGGGATCACTGCAAACTCACCGCGAGCTGACGGGAATCCCATCCGTATCGATCGCATCGCGTCGGCCGTCGAGCACCGAGAACCGCTCGTCACGGCGTGTCTCGAGCCAGTAAAGGAGGCGTTCGGCCCACTCGAGTTTGCGGGCTTTCGCGGGGTTGACCGTGGGGTCGTCGAGATCCCAACCGACGAACTCGAGGCGCGCGGCGCCGACGTGGTCGGCGAGAAACGCCGCGCGGTCGCCGTCGGTGAAGCCGCCGACGTTACGGACCGGTCCGCGGGGTTCGGCCTGCGTCGTCGGGAGGACGTACGCGCCGTCGCACTCGGGGACGACGTCGCGAATCGCGGCGAGATTGTCGCCGTGGCCGTGAACCGCGACCGGAACGCCCCGGGCTGTAAGCCGTTCGACGGTGTCGGGGTTCTTGTCGAGATCGGTCACCATGCAGTCGACGTCGATGCCGTAGCTCGCGAGCGTATCGACGGCCGTCGACGCGGCGAGGACGACGTCGGCTTCGCGCGCTCGCTCGAGGTCCCCATCGGTCTCGAGCGACGGGCCGGCTCCAGCGATAGCGGCGGTCGCTCCGGCGACGAACGAGAGGTCGGTGAGGTCGAACGACTCCTCGAGAACCGACGCGAGGAGATCGCGTCCTCGTTCGTCACCGGCACGATCGTAGCCGAGGTCGCCGCAGATCGACTCGTAGACGGGCTCCCACTCGTCGAACTCCATGCTCGGTCTCGTCGCGCTATCGGTTTGTGTGTTCGGTCTCGATCCCGCGTTTCGGCCATCCAGCGTGAGCTGTCTGGTGTGTGATGTGTGCCGATTCCCGAGCGTGGGCTAGCAGCCGGCGCGTCGGTTTCCTCGCGTGGGCGGTGAAAGACGGTACTGCGTGCCGTGAGAAACGATCGCAACACGCCGACTGGGAGTCGTCACTGGTCGGCGTAAGACCACAATAATTCCGTGTTGTGGGCCGGGGGTCGCCTCCAAAGTACCCCTACCCGGGAGGCCGCCCGGCGTCCAGTCTTCCTTTTCGAAGCATCCGGCATAAGCTTTCTCTTAACGCAGCACCCCTGACAGCTTCCGTCCGATACCACTGAGACTGTCATTTTTGGCCGTAAGATCGGTGGCAACGTCAGAAATCGCATCTGTGGATCCCACGATCACGCAGTTCCCGGCGGTCACCCGTCGGACGACCGCGCCGTGCTCGTCTGCGATCGCCGTGAGCCGGTCGATCGCGTCGGGCGCGAGGCCGTCGATCTCGAGGAGTTGGGTCTGCCAGTCGCCGGCGATCGCGGGATCGATGCCGCGTTCCCGAAGCTGCGTTCGGAACTCCCGAGTGGAGTGGACGTCCAGTTGCGAAATCGCGAGTCCGTCAGCGGTGACGCTCGCGCGCTCGGTGAACGCCTTCCCGATCAGGGCCGCGTCCCGCGTTTCGGCCACGTCGTGAGTCCGGATCACGTGCGCGCCGCGTTCGACGGCCATCGATGTCGCCGCGAGGCTGACCGGGAGTCGCTCCTCGGTCTCCCGGTCCGCGATCTCGCCGAGGAAGTTCTTCCGGTTGATCGAGATCAGCATCGGTCGCCCGAGCGCGCGGAACTCCCGGAGCCGGCGGAACGTCTCGCGGTCGTCCGCGAGCGTCTGGGCCTCGCTCCACCCCCCGAACGCGGGGTCGACGATCGTCTTGTCGGTCAACCCGTTCTGTTTCAACGCCTCGTAAACCTGATCGACGTAGTCTGACGTCGCCGCCCAGCCGGGCGGTTTTCGGGCCGCCCAGTCGGTTTCCTCGACTGCCCCCGGCCGCTCGAGATCCGGCGGGCTCGCCATCTTCGCGACGGCGACGTCGTGCTCCTCGCAGACCCGGGGCATCTCGGGGTCGGCGAAGCCGCAGATATCGTTGACCATGTCGAACCCCTTCGAGAGGGCCTCGTCGGCGACCGCGGCGTAGCGGGTCTCGATCGAGAAGATCGCGTCCCCGGAAACGCTCTCGATCGTGTCGAGCGCGACGTGGAGCCGCTCGAGTTCCTCCTCAGCGGAAAGCACGTCGAAGCGCTTGTTCGCGGACTCGAGGCCGATGTCCACGATATCGGCCCCTTCGCCGATCAGTTCCTCGTCGACGTAGCGAGCCGCCTCGCCGGAATCGTCGAAGACGCTCGGGTCGTAGGGAGACTCCGCGCTGACGTTCAGTACGCCCATGATCCGGGGAGGGTAGTCGTCTCCGATCCCCAGACCGGCGGCGTCGACGTTGTGCATACCCGGTCTCGGGAAGCGAAACAAAAAGGCACCCCGGTTCCGGCGAACTGGAGCAGTGCCGGCGGCGATCGAGGACGGCCGGAGGACGAGTCGAAGTGAGCCGAAGGTGGCCGGAGGACGAGTCGAAGTGAGCCGAAAATGGCCGGGACGAGTCGAGAACGGCGGCTGAAAGCGTCTACGCCTCGTCCTCGAGAACCGCCAGCCGTGAGTCCCGGAGGAGCACCTTCTTGACGATCGAGGGATTCTCGAGCAGGCGGTGTTTGGCGTGGGCACCGCGGCCGCGTCCGCGGCCCTCGCGCTCGGACTGGATCACGTTGAGGAAGTTCTGTTCCTGCAGGATCTCCTGGACGCGGCGCTCGGAGAGGACGTCGAAATCGAGTCGGCGAGCGATCTCCTTGTACTGGTTGTAGATGATCTTCGTCGGAAACTCCTTTTCCGGGCTGTTCTCCGTCAGCAGCGTCAGCGAGTAGAGGATCGCTTTGGCCTGCTGGGGAGAGCCCTCGATCAGTTCGTTGAACCGGTCGGCCTCGGTCTTCTCCTTGGCGTCGCGGACGTGATCCGCGGTCACTCGCGTGTCGCTTCGCTTCTTCGCGATCCGGCCCGCGTTCCGGAGGATGTCGATCGCCTTTCGGGCGTCCCCGTGTTCCTGCGCGGCGAGCGCGGCGGTGAGCGGAATGACGTCGTCGGAGAGCACGCCGTCGTGAAAGGCGTCGCGGCGCTTCTCGAGGATCTCGACGAGCTGGTTGGCGTCGTACGGCGAGAAGACGAGTTCGTCCCGCGAGAGGCTCGACTTGACGCGTTCGGAGAGGTGGTCGGGGAAGTCGATCTTGTTCGAGATGCCGATGATGCCGATGCTCGAGTCCGAGATGCGCCGGTTTTCGCCGGCCCGTGAGAGTTTTCGGAGGACCTCGTCGTCCTCGAGCATGTCGATCTCGTCCAAGATGACGATGGTGACGTCGGTGCAGTGGTCGATGGACTGCCAGAGGCGCTTGTAGTAGTCGCCGGTGCCCAACCCCCGGTCGGGGACGCTGACCCCGCTCGCCTCGGGATCGTTGACGATCTGGGCGATCGTCTTGACGATCGACGCCTCCGTGTTCTGCTCTCCGCAGTCGATAAATGCGTACTTGACGGTGATGTCGTCGTGCTGGGCCTCGGTGATCACGCGCTGGGTGACCGACCGCGAGATGAGCGATTTACCGGTGCCGGTCTTGCCGAAGATGAACAGGTGATTGGGTTCGCTCCCGAAGACTGCCGGGTTCAGGGCGTCCGCAACCCGTTGCATCTGCTCGTCGCGTCCGACGATCCGATCGGGGCCTGGGAGGTGCGTGATTTCGAGCAGGCGCTCGTCGGCGAAGACCGGATCGTCGTACCGGAAGAGCGGGTCTCGATCGTCGTTGGCGGACATTGCGGTACCGCGCTCCTTCCAACTGGATTGAAATAAAGGTGTGGGGATCGATCGCGGATGTAAATAGTACGGAAGAGCGACTCGAATGGGACCTCGCGGCCGCGTAACCGAAATCCGACCTGAACGCCGGCCTCGCGCTTCTAACCGCCGAAGACCAGCGCGGTCACCACGGACACCCCCATCGCGGATGTAAAGCTCGTGCGCTCGACGGGCTAACGACCGCGATGCACCCGGTTTCGGTGGTGAGAGTCGTTCGGCCGCCGAGGAGAGAATCCGCACGGATTCGACGAACGAGGGCTCGAGCGGCCGAACGAGCGATTCGGTACTCGGTACGCGGGGCCCACACCCCCCTCGCGTTTGTAAGAGCAATAAGGGAGGGGTGGTCGAGAATTATGTCCGATTTTCCCCATATTAGGGCGGAAACGGATCGATTTTACATCCGCGACACTGGTGTGTTCCAACGAGAGACCCCCACACCTAGATCGCCTTACAAACGCGAGGGGGGTGTGTCCCTCTCTCACCCTCTCCGAGACGAAAGGCCAGTAGCGACTCCTCCAGGACCGCCATAGTCCATACTCGAGGACTACCATAGTAGACGCTACTCGAGAACCGCCGCTGGTTCAATCGGGTACGCGCGCTCTCGCTTCCCAGAGATGCGGTATCACTGGCAGTCACGATACGGCCGCTATTGGCAATAAAAGCGCTATTCACGATAGAGCGGACAGACACGAGATGTCTATCGCCGTCGATAGCGTACCGTCCTTCTAGACTAGTCTAGACTAGAACTAGCTAGATAGTGAAGGAAAGAAGAGAAAGAGGAAGAGGAAAAAGGTGAGAAGGTGAGACTAATCCAATCGCAAACCCGAGGCGAGTAGCGGTCATCGAGACGTGAACGCGTTCTTTTTGCGTTCGCACTCGGTACCTCCGGCTATGAACGCGTCAGTCGTTACAGCGCCGGCGTCACGGCTCACACCCCTCGTCGGAACGATCCCCGAACTATCATCGGAAACGCTTCGTCCGAAATTCGCGGCACCGACACCCCAATGACCGACGAATCGATCCCGGACGGATCGCCTCGGAGTCGAACGACGCCGTCGGTTGCAGTCGTCGACGCACAGTCGCCGGGCAACGTCGGGACCATCGCTCGAGCGATGAAGAACTTCGGCTTCGAGGACCTCCTGCTCGTCGATCCGCCGGAACTGGACCCCGACGGGGAAGCGTACGGCTTCGCGGGGCACGCTCGAGAGGACGTCCTCCCGAACGCCGACGAGATCGGTTTCGATACGCTCGTCGAGAACTATCACACGATCGGGTGTACGGCCGTCACGAACGAAGACGATCACAGCCACACGCGCTTTCCCTTTTCGACGCCCGCCGAGCTGGCCGAACGGCTGCCGACCGTCGAATCGCCGACCGCGCTCGTGTTCGGTCGCGAGCGCGTCGGCTTGACGAACGCGGAACTCGCTCAGATAGACGAGATCTGCTCGATCCCCGCGAACGCAGAGTACCCCGTGCTCAATCTCGGGCAGGCGGCCACGATCACGCTCTACGAACTTCGGTCGCTGACCCTTGACGAGACGCAGTTGCCCGACCTCGAGCGCGTCCGCGCCCCCGAACCGACCCTCGATCGGTTCTACGACCAGTGGGCGGCCCTGCTCGAGGAGATCAACCGCCCCGAGGAGAAACGCGACAAGACGATGCGCATGCTCCGGCGGGTGTTCGGTCGGGCCGATCTGACCGAACGCGAGGCGAACACGCTGCTTGGACTCCTCCGTCGGGCGACCGAACGGCCTGCCGAGGACTGATTCCTCGAACGGAACACGTCAAACCAGTCACCTCAGTCGCCCTCGACGGCCAGTACAGTAATACGCACCCAATAACCACCACTACTGGATGACTGACCTTCACCGACGAAACGCGTTGAGTCTACTGGGTGGTGGGATGGCGCTTCTGGCCGGTTGTTCGGAGGCGTCAAACGGGAACGGCGACGGTACCGAGGACAGCGACGAGAGCGACTCGATCGACGGCGATCTCCCGCCGTACGCATCGATGCTCCCGACCAACGAGCGCTCGGAGTACTTTTACGGGGCGATCAACGTCGGAACGATGAACGCCCTGCTCGACGACGAGGATGCCGAGGCCGGCCGTGAACCGACGGACCCGCTCGTGGGCAATCCGGTCGTCGTCGCGCTCCTCTGTTCGTTCGGTATCCAGCAACTCGTCGACTCGGCCGGGCGAAACGCGTACACCGAGAACAACGAGACGACTGACGGCGAGGAACAGTTCGTCTACGCCGACGGCGTCTACGCGTTCGTCGGCTCGTACGACCGAGACGGCCTCGAGACGGACCTCGGGGCTGCGAGCTATACCGTCGAGAGCGAGGGGGACGCGTACGTCGTCTACACCGACAGCGAGAGCGACGAGGTCGTCGGCGTCTCTGGCGGCGTGTACGCGTACTCGTATCCGAACGGAACCGATTCCGAATTCGATCCGGTCGCGGCCGTCGAACGAACGGTCGCAACGGCGGCCGGCGATCGGGAGCCGAAACACGAAGTAGACGAGGGGTTCGACCGCCTCCTCCGCGCCGGCGAGAACGGCGGGATCGCGTGTTGTCTGTACACCGACAGTGACGAGTTCGCCGCGGAGACCCTCTCGGACGACCAAGCGGCCGACGACGACGGCCTCCAGTTCGAATTCGGGTCCGTCGAGGGATCCTACGGCGTCCACCAGCAACTCGCAGTGACCGGAAGCGACGCGACCGCGAACGCGGTCGTCACCTACGGCAGCGAGGACCGCGTCGACAAAGCCCGGCTCGAGTCGTCGCTGGGAACGGAGGCTGAAACGGTCGATTTCGTTACGAACGGCTCGAGGGTCGAAATCGAAGCCGAGTACGGCGGGGAGTTCGCTCGCGAGTAGTCACGAAGCCGCAGCCATGCAGTGTTATCAGTAGCTAGTAGATCGGTTTCGGTATTCAAGAATACGATTGAAACCGAACGAGGAAATTCGGCAACTACGCGTGCGTATTGATCGATTTCGAAAACTGAGGTCCAACCACCGTAGCGTCAGTGACCAATCGTATTGGCTCACTCCTCGACTGCGTCGTAGACGTTTTCCTCAGCCGGGAACTCCCCATCCTCGACTTCGGTCACATACGCTTCGACCGCATTGGTGATTGTCGAGTCAAGGTCGGCATACTGCTTCGAAAGGGTAAACGACTCGCCGCCGAGTCCCAACAAGTCGGTGATTACGAGCACTTGGCCGTCGACGTATCGTCCGGCACCGATACCGATGGTTGGGACGTTGACTGCGTCGGTGACGGCCTTTCCGGTTTCCTCCGTAACCGTCTCGAGAACGACCGCAAATACGCCGGCTTCTTCGAGTCGCTCGGCGGTTTCGACGAGCGCGTCCACGGCTGCCGAGCTTGAGTGATTCCGGCCCTGAATGTACCCACCACCGATCTGGTTCATCCGCTGCGGCGTCAGTCCGATGTGCCCTTGCACGGGGATTCCAAGTTCGGTCAACCGATCGATGATCTCGATCGTCGTCTCACCGTGGGGTGCCGTCTCGAGTTTCACTGCGTCGGCGCCAGCCTCCTTCATAAACCGTACCGCGTTGTCCACGGACGTTTCCATCGACTGGCCATAGCTGCCGAAGGGCATGTCGCCGATAACCATCGCGTCCTCGACAGCACGATCGACTGCCGAGGTATTCGACAGCGCCTCCTCCATCGTGACCGGAATCGTATCGTCGTATCCGAGGTGATTATCTCCCGCCGTGTCCCCAACCAGAATCATATCGATACCACCGCGATCGACCTGTCGGGCGATCGGTGCGTCATACGCAGTCAACATCGTCAGCGGCTCCCCGTCGTCGTACTTTTCGTTGAGATCGGGAATTGAGGTCCGTGACATACTATCTGCCGCGTGCCGGACCCAGTTCAAATTGATGGGGAAAAAAGACCAACGTGGGAGAAAATCTCCCGGGAATGGGTTCTACTATGCTAAACGCGTTTTTCACGCCCGTCTTTGGATAACGAAACCGTATTCCCAACTACTGTTCTCGAGACTCAGCAACCATCGACTCTCGCTCTCGTGCGGGTCGGTCCGGCCGAGTCTCGTATCGGCCGAATTCGGTGACGGTGCCGATCCACCCGCAGTCGCTACAGGCGAACAGTCCCTGGCCATCGATTAGGGAGCCGCCGCAGTCGGGGCAGGTATCCGACGTGGCCGACTCGAGGTCCGCGTCCGCATCCCTGACCGATCCGAGCGGCGTCGGAATTTCGTCCGTTCGAAGCGTGGCGATCGCCTCGTCGGTCGTATACGTCTCGTCCGTCGTCTCGTTCGAGTGAGGGAAGACGCCGATCAGATCGTCGTCCGCGTACAGCTCGAGACACAACAGCGGCGTCACGAGCCGCTGTCGCGTCGTTCCGGTCACCTGCGAGGTCGTCGTCCGCTTTCGAAACGGCGGGCGAACGCTCACCCCGCGCTCGTCGGCCCACTGGACGAAACGCTCGAAGTTCGCGAGGACTTCCTGGTGGGGGCTCTCCTCGGAGAGCGCGACTTCCTTGGGCCAGCTCCGGAGGAGCAACTCGTCGACCGCTCCCTCGGATTCGCAGGCCTGAAGCGTCTCGATCTGGGCGTCGACCGGCTCGAGCAGGAGGGGCGCGCGAACGTAGCAGACGGCCGTTATCTCGGTTGTCTTGTCAATCATGTATTCTCGTTGCGAGTTTTTCCAACGGAAGTACTGATAAAGGTTTCTGGGGGCGACTCGATATAAGTTGAAGGTGTATTATACCATACTAGGACGAGGGAGCCGCCCGAAACCGCTGTACCCGATTAGCGGTCGGTCCGAGTACCGCTGCCGGTCTCAGAATCGGTCGGTCCGCCGACTCGATGCCGTCGCTCGAGGCGTCCGTACAGTCGGACGGAGCTGTTACGCTCGCTTCTGGATTTCCTCGCGCAGAAGTTCGCTCACGAGGTCCCCGTCCGCCTTCCCTCGCAGCGCACCCATGCACTCGCCCATGAGTCCAGAAAACGCCTGCATTCCCTCCGCCTCGACCTGGTCCTCGTTTCGGTCGACGACCTCGACGACTGCCTCCCGGACTTCTTCCTCGCCCGCAGAACCGAGTCCGGCGGCCTCGGCGGCTTCCTCGGCCGATCGGTCCGGTTCCTCCGCGAGCGCCGTCAGCAGATCCGGAACGCCCTCCTGCGCGAGGTCACCGCCCTCGGCCATCGCGAAGACCGCCTCGAGGTGTTCTCGAGTCAGCTTCTCGACTGGCACGTCGTCGCGCCGGAGTTCGGTCAGCGTCGACTCGAGGGTCGTCGCCGCGAGCGTCGGATCGATCCCGTCCGCCACGACGTCCTCGAACAGCGGCATGTGCTTGCCGTAGGCGACCTGCTCGGCCAGGCCCTCTCCGAGTCCGTGCTCGTCCTGGTAGCGCTCGACTTTCGCGGTCAGCAGCTCGGGTTCCGGAACGTCGCTCGGGTCCGGTTCGACGGGCGGCACGTCCGTCTCGGGGTACATCCGCGCCGCGCCGGGCAGCGGTCGCAGGTATCGAGTCGTCCCGTCGTCGTTCGCACCGCGCGTCTCCTCGGGGACGGCCTCGAGCGCGGTTCCTGCCCGCTCCGCGACGGCGTCGATCGCCGATTCCGCGATCTCGGTGTCGGCGGCGACGATCGCCACGGCGTCTTCCGGTCCGGCACCGACTGCATTGTGAAGCGACGCGACTTCGTCCTCTGTGACCCCGTACGCGGGCAGTTCGTCGGTGTGGAAGATCCCGCCCGCGCCGTGTCGTTTCGCGTGATCGGAGAACTCGGTTCCGAGCCGGCGGTCGGGAGCGATCTCGCGACCCACGATACCGTCGAAGCCGTAGAGTGGGACCGCCATCACCGATCCGCCGCTGTTCACTGCACCGGCGATGACGCCGCTCTCGGTGTCCTCGAAGACCTCGGTCACGTCCCGAACGTCGCCGACCGACGCCTCCCGCTGTGCGAGTTCGTCTCGAATTGCGACGAGTTCGGCCTGTCGAGCGACCTCGTTGCGCACGATGTCGTCGATGTCGTCGAGGCTCTGGACGCCCTTGATCTCGACGCGAGCGCCCTCCTCGATGGAGACGTTGACGTCCTGGCGGATCGTCCCCAGTCCGCGCTTGACCTTCCCGGTCGAGCGCAGCAACATCCCGATCCGTTCGGCCGCCTCGAGGGCCTGCTCCGGGCTCGAAATGTCCGGGCTCGTCCCGATTTCGACCAGCGGAATCCCCAATCGGTCGAGGCTGTAGCGGACGCCGTCGTCGGTCTCTTCGACGCGCTGAGCGCTCTCCTCCTCGAGCAGCATGTCCTCGATGCCGACCGTCCCCTCGCTCGTGTCGATCTCGCCGTCGGTGGCGATCAGCGACGAGCGCTGAAAGCCCGACGTGTTCGAGCCGTCGACGACGATCTTGCGCATGACGTGAGCCTGATCGACGGGACTCATGTCCATCAGCTGGGCGACCTCGAGGGTCGTCTCGAGGGCCTCGTCGTCGAGTTCGTGGGGCGGCTCGTCGTCTTCCTCGACGAGACAGGTCGAGTCGTAGGCGAGGTATTCGAACTCGCGTTCGACCATGCTCTCCTCGACGGCGGCGTCGTCGAGTTCGCCCAGTTCGCTCCGGGTGGGGTGGAGGTAGCGCGTGAACCGGCGCGTCGACGCCTCGGGCTCGCGGCGGTCGGTCGGACACGGGCAGAACAGCTTCGTCGCCGTGTCGAGTTGCTGGTGGATCTCCAGCCCGGCGACGAGTCCGAGGGACTCGTAATCGTACTCGGTCATTGGCGGCCACTCGGAGGCGGAAGGGTAAAAAACCGTCCAGTTACGGCCGGATCGTCGGCGGTCCGTGTTTCCTCGGATTCGCCGTCTCGGTACACGTGTCGATCGCCAGAACAGTAATTAACCCGTGACTCGATGAACGTGTATGAACCCCCTCCGAAACAAGCGGTCCACGGCTAGCCTTCCCGAATCGAGCATCGTTTACATCGGACTCCTGCTCGTCCTCTCGGGAATCGTCCTCTCGGCCGGCACTCTCGTCGGGCTCGGAATCGGGCTGTTCGTCGCCGGAACAGTATACGTTGCGACGGACGGTCCCGAACTCGTCCGTTACGCGCTCGTGTTCGTCTCGCTCGTCGGCGCTCAGTTACTCGCCTTCAACGGCGTGACGAAGTGGATGGGCGGAATCCTGATCGGGAGCGTCATCATCGCCATCGCATATAATCGCCTCTAAAGCGCCGTCAGCACCCGTCGTAGCCGACTGTCCGTTTTTGGTACCGTTGTCACCCGTCGCTGAAAGGAACCGATTCGCGCGGATTTCCCACTGACCATCCGTTTTCCGCCACTCCTGCGTGGCGAACCCGTATCAAGCAAGCCCAACGTCTACCCGGCGTGACAGACACGTTCGAGTATGGTTCGAATCTCGACGATCGTTATCGTCCTCGCGATTGTTTTCGCAATCGGCCTCATTCCGATTCCGATTATCCCCGGCGTGGGGATTATCGTCGGCCTCTCGGGCGTCGTTCTCGGAATCGTCCTCCGACTCCTCGGGTGGTGATCTCAGTCGCTCGAGGACTCGACCGACACGCCCGAACTCGAGTCGCCGTCCGACGACGTCGATTCGGTATCCGACGACTCCGCGTCCGGAATCGAGCGTGACGCGTCACCACTGATTTCGATCGCGTCCGCGACCCCCTCGAGTACCCGCTCTACTGGCACCTCGAGGGCGGATTCCGGTCGGAATCCGTCCGCGACCTCGGATCCCCGTTCTCGCGACGCGCCGGCGTCGCTTCGCGGCGTCTCGTCTTCTCCCCGCGTTGCGATCACGACCGAGTCCGCTACCCCATCGACGACCTCGAGAAGGCGCCGCGTCCCCCCGCCGGACGATTCGAGCACGCTCTCGGCGACGACGGTCACGTCGGCCTCCCGAACGGCCGTCTCGAACGCCGTCAGATGGGCCGGTGAGAGCGACTCGAACGGCGGGATTTCGACACAGTCGACCCCGAGCGATCGGCCGGTTTCGGCCGCCGTATCGCCGTCAGTAACCGGGCCGAGACCGACCTCGAGGGCGGGGGGTTCGGCCGCACCGTCCTGGTCTCGCGTGTCGTCCTGGTCTCGCACGTTCTCGAGTCGGGCGAGCACGCGCGCAGCGATCGCTCCGGTTCCGAGGACGTGGATCCCAACGGTGCCGAGATCGGTTCCGTTCCACGCGCCGTCCGGAACGGAACGCGGGAACGCCGTCACCGTTTCCGACCCTGTGAGCGGATGGGTGGTGACCGTCGCGCTCGCGTCGAAGACGTCGCCGAGTGCGTCACCCGTGAGCACGTCCGACGGCGGACCGTTCCGATAGACGTCGCCGTCGGCGAGCATCACGAGTCGGTCGCAGTAGCGCGCGGCCAGATCGAGGTCGTGAATCGCCGCACAGACGGTCCGTCCCTCGTCGACCAGTTCGCGGACCAGTTCGAGCGTCTCGATCTGGTGATTGACATCGAGGCTCCCCGTCGGTTCGTCGAGCAGCATGACCGGCGTTTCCTGGGCGATCGCCCGAGCTAACACGACCCGCTGGCGCTGCCCGCCGCTGACCTCGTCGATCGGCCGGTCGGCCAACTCGGTCGTCCGGGTCCGCTCGAGGGCGCGCTCGACCGCGGCGCGATCCTCTGGCGTCGCCGACGAGAACCGCGAGCGGTGTGGATGCCGCCCCATCTCGATGACGTCGCGGACGGGGAACGAAAACGACAGCGTCGTGTCCTGCGGGACGACGGAGACGAGCCGACTCGAGGCCCGCGAGGAGAGCTCGTGAATATCGGTTCCGTCGATCGCGACCGTTCCGGAATCCGGCTCGAGCGCGCCGCTGATCGCGCGGAGGAGCGTCGTCTTGCCGGCCCCGTTCGGCCCGACGAAGCCGACGAACTCCCCGGGTTCGACCGCGAAGGAGACGTCCTCGAGTACCTCGAGGTCGCCGAAGGAGAGCGAGCAGTTCTCGACGGTGATCGTCGCCGGCTCGAGGTCCCGATTGGCACTCTTTCGATCGCGCTCGTGCTCGATTCCACTCATACCGAATGCACCTCCCGTCGAGTCAGCAAGAACAGGAAGAACGGGGCGCCGATCGCCGCCGTGACGATGCCGACGGGGACTTCGGTCGGGCCGGCCGGCCACCTGGCGATCGTGTCGGTCACCACGAGAAACGAGGCCCCCGCGAGGGCGCTCGTCGGAAAGAGGATCCGGTGGTCGGGACCGACGAGCAGGCGCATGATGTGCGGAACGATGAGCCCGACGAAGCCGATTACGCCGGTAACGGCGACGCCCGCAGCGGTGACGATGCTCGCCAGCGCGAGCAACAGTAGCTTGGTTCGCTCGACATCGACGCCGAGGTGGTGTGCGTCCTCTTCGCCGAGCAGGAGCACGTTGAGTTCCCGCGCGTACGCCCCGAGAACGAGGCCGCCGAGGAGGGTAACCGGAAGCGCGAACGCCACGTCGCTCCAGCCGCGGTCTCGCAGGCTCCCCATCAGCCAGACGACGGCCTCCCTGAGACCGTCGCCGCTGTGGATGAGCATGTACGAGATGACGGCTCCGAGAAACGCTTGCACGGCGACGCCGGCGAGCAGTAGCGTCGCGACCGGCGTTTTGCCGCCCTCGGTCGCGATGGCGTAGACGAGAAACGCGGTCGTGAGCGCGCCGACGAACGCGGCGAAATGGAGGTTTCCGAACGGCACGATCGCCGGGAAGGCGATCAGCGCGACCGCACCGGCCGCAGCGCCGGACGAAACGCCGATGATCGAGGGGTCCGCGAGCGGGTTTCGGAAGAACCCCTGCATCACCGTCCCCGCGGCGGCGAGCGCGAACCCCACCGTGGCCGCGAGGACGATGCGGGGCAGTCGCATCTGCGTGACGATGAACTGATGCGTTTCGGGAACGTCGAACGAGAAGACGGACGCGTACTCGAGGCCCAACACCGGAACGGACCAGCCGAGAACTGGCAGGGTTCCGGTTCCGGCCTCGATGCCCGCTGGGAGGACGACCTCGTTCAGGATCGCCATCGCGACCAGCAGGGGATCGATCCGTACCGGTCCGAGCGCGGCGCTGACGACGATAGCGGCGACGAGCAGGCCCGCGAGGCCCGTCGACCAGACCGCTGTCCGGACCGATCGCTTCATACACCTCAACCTCGGTTGCAGTAGGCAAATATTTGTTGGAGTAAGACACAGGTATTCGACGATGCGACAACAGCTAGCCGTTTTACTGGCCGTCTTGCTCACAATCTCCGCTATCGGCCCCGCCGTGGCCGGCGCGAGTATCGAACCGAAACCTGCCGTTCAGGAGTCGAATGCACAATGTGAGTATCCGCTCACGATGACCGACGCGACCGGTGAAGAGGTCACGATCGAAAGCGAACCTGAATCGGTCGTAACGCTCTATCCGGGCGACGCACAACTCGCTTACTCCATCGGAGCCGAGGGCAAGGTCGTCGGAATGCCGGTGAGTCAGTACACCGACTCGCTCGACGCCGGCGACCGAACCGACATTACCGGCGATGACGGCGTCACACCCGTCGCCGAGGAGATCGTCGCGCTCAATCCCGACGTCGTCCTTGCAGCAAACGTCGCCCTCTACAATCAGGACCTCCTCGACACGCTCGAGGAGGCCGGCATCACGGTCGTCGTCCTCGACACCGCGAAATCGCTCGAAGACGTTCGCGAGAACGTTCGCGTGACCGGTCAGGTGACCGGCGAGTGTGACAGCGCCGAGGAAACGATCGACTGGATGGACGATCGACTCGAGATTTACGAGAGCGCGCTCGAGAACGAGTCCGCGCCGCTCGCGTACTACGACGGCGGCGAAAACGGCGACACGCACGGGACGGAGACGTTCCAACACGAGGTGATGACCACGGCCGGACTCACCAACCTAGCCGCAGAAGTCGGCGAGTCGGGTTGGATGCAGATGAACTCGGAAGTCGTCGTCAACGAGGACCCCGAGTGGATCGTCTACCCTGACCGGACAGAGGAACCGCCGTCGGCAGACAGTCTCGAGGAAACCACTGCCATCAGCGAGGGCAACGTCGTCGCGGTCGACGATAACGCGATGAGCCAACCCGGCCCGAACGTCGTCTACGCGATCGAAACGATCATCGAGCAGGTCCACCCCGAAGTATACGCCGATATCGAAGCCGAGCTCGAGGCGTCCGGCGAGCCCGGTAACGAGAACGGCAACGACTCGGACGAGGACCAGAGTACCGACAGCGCCATCCCCGGATTCGGGGTTCCCGTCGCGCTCGTTGCCCTCCTGGCTACCGCCGCATTCGTCGCGCGGCGACGATAGCTCGCAGACCTCCCGTTGTTTCCGTTCTCACCGTTCGTCTCGTTGTCGTCGTCCGACGTATCGTTTTGAAAAGGGTTTACTCGCCGGGATACACAGACTACGGCATGGTCGAGAACGTCATCTGGCCCGCCTATCTCGATGCGAGCCTCTCGAGGGCCGAGGGACGGCGCGTATCCGAGGATCTGGCGGTCGAGGAACCGACGGTCGACGAGATCGCGAAGTCCGTCCAGCAGATCGGGTACGACGCCACGATCGAGCGGGACAAGTCCTACTCCCGGGAGCACTGGGCCGACCGGGGCCGGGTCGTCGTTCGCGGGGCCGACGACTCGAGCAAAAACGATCTCGTCCAAGCCGTGGCGGCGTACGTCGTCGCGATGCGGGACTGACATGCGTCGAGTAGGCGCAGTCGTCCGGACCGCCCAGGGACTGGCCGTCCTCCGAGCGGACGAGGCGGACGACGCCGGCAGCGACACGCCCGACGAGTTCCGCGACGAGATCGGCACGATGGTCCTCGACGACGACCTCGAGGGAGTCGGCCGCGTCGTCGACGTCTTCGGCCCGGTCTCGAGGCCCTATCTGGCGGTGACGCCGGACGACGGCGTCCACCTGCCGTCGCTGATCGGATCGACGCTGTACGCGCGATAGCATCTATCGCTCGCCGTCTCGTTTTCCGTTCCGGTTCGGTTTTCGGTAGATAGTGCACTATGTCGTGGTGCGACGTATTACCTCGTAGAGTTGCTCAGTGATCGGCATGCGGTGGCGCGCGCTATCGACTGTCCGAACGGTCGAACCCGATAGATAAGCTTCATGAACAGTGCACAGTGACTCGACGAACAAGCGTTCAACACTCACTCGAGCGCTACGTCAACGACTACAATGACCAGATCTGAACTGCCATCGGGGATGCCAAAGCCACCGGTCGTTGTTCGAGACTCTATTATAATATGAGAACATCCCCACTATTTGCCAAGACTTATCCCTCCTCTATAACTAGTAGTGATATACTCCAATCCCGTTTTAGTCGATATCCGGATAGTCTAGTAGTAAAACAGTGTACGGTGTAGCTGCTAACGTCTCGTTAGCGGGTGCGCTACGTAGCGTCAGAAACGCCTGTTGGGACACCCAAAACAGGTGAGCTATTTGATCCAATCATCTGATTCTGCCAGATCCACACACAACGCAGAACGTACTGTTTCGAGGAAGAACATGGGCTTGTATCGGATTCCAGTCGTTGTTGCGTATCGACCGTCGGAAAAGCAGTAGCAACATATGAATACGAAAAATTTCACTCCGTTGCAGGACGTGACCGGGTTTACACAGAAGTACGGGCTAGCGTTCGTGATGGTCGCCAGTTACTTCGGCTCTGGCTCGGTGTTTATTGCCAGCCAAGCTGGCGTCATGCACGGGTACACGCTTCTCTGGGCCGCCGTGGGTGCAGCGTTACTCGGATTTGTTGCTCAGGACATGAGCGCTCGGCTGGGCATCCACGGAACATCGCTGATGGTGTTCACCCGCGAAAAACTGGGCCGGCCACTAGCGACAACGATCGCACTTTTCCTGTCGATTGGCTGCATTGCCTGGACGCTCGGGTTGGTCGCCGCTGTCGGCGCTGGTCTCTCCTTTCTGCTTGGGGGCGCCGTCGCCTGGCAGCCCATTGCCGTGCTCACAACGTTCGCCGCGATCGGTGTCGGACTGTTGCGCTACGACACCGTTGAGAACATGATGATCGCGATGATGCTCTCGCTGATGGTCGTCTTCGTGATCGTCGCCCTGCCGAGCGGCGCTGACCCGAGCAGCGTTGCGACCGGGTTCGTACCGGGCACGGACACACTGGGTGCGCTGGCGATGGCAGCGGGACTGCTCGGTACGACCGCACTGTGGCCGAACTTCTTCCTGGAATCGATTCTCGTCCATACCAAGGGCTGGACCGACGAGAGCGACCTGCCGGAGGTCCGGACAGACTTGGCGATCGGCTACGCAGTTGGCGGGATCACGACGGTCGCGATTCTGATCGGCGCAGCGGCACTACTGCGCCCGATGGGCTACACCGAACTCGAGTCGTTCATCACGCCGGGCGAGGCGCTGGTTGAAGTACTCGGAACGTGGGCCATGGTGCTGTTCGTCGGCGGCGTGATCGCCGCGGCGTTCAACAGCATCATCCCGATCATGTGGACGCCAGCCTACATCATTCCGCAGGCTGCGGGCTACTCGGTTCAGAAAGGAGATCGACTGTTCAACGTCCTGTTCGCGGGACTGACTGGGATCGGCGTGTTCTCGCCACTGGTAAGCTGGTGGCTGGATCTGTCGGTCGTCGACATGGTGATTCTGTTTCCAATGTACAACGGAATCTTCGCACTACCGATTGCAGCCATCCTGCTGTTCTGGGCGGTCAACGACCGCGAGACGATGGGTAAACACACCAATTCCAAGCTGCTAAACGGAGTCAACGCACTGCTTGTACTACTCGCAGTTGTCCTCGCGATCCTGTCGATCCAGGACTTTACGACACTCATCACTGGCGGAGGGTTCTGACGTTGTGCCCCTTATTTGCTCTTGGTACTGATAACTCAACTGTTGAGTTGAAGTAGTGAGAACTACGAGTCCGTTCTCCACTAAAAACGGAGAATGAACGACTCATCGCCCTATAGTAGCACTGAAATGAATTACACAGTGATCACACAATTGTCGTGCAATCGGGTGGAAATTGACTTTTAGTGGCTACTATATGTTGTTCCATCGGCGCTCAGAGACTCTCAATTGGCGCCTGCACACGGTACTGCCTCCGTCTGTACTTACCGCAGAGGGTGCCAAACCTGCCAAATTCTAAGCATTTCAATGAATCTCTTCGAGAGTATCAATGCAGACTGTTTGATATGCACAGTGTACGGTGCACTATGTACGAGACACAGTGCATGGCCGCCGTTCCAAAGTAGACGCCAAATCCGAAGTGGAAAAGACGATAGGAGCGGGGTGCAAACGCCGCGACATGAACGACCGGACACGGGTCCTCGCCGCCGTCGGCACGACGGTCCTGCTCTTTCTCGGCGTCCAGCTCGGTGCGCTGGCGCTGGTCGAGCCGTTCCAGGAATCGGGCCGACAGGCCGTCGAGGATCCACAGAATCCGACGAACAGCGTCCTCTACTTCGGGGTCATGCTCGTCGCAACTGGCCTCATGCTCGCGGCGTTCAAGTACGACCTCGAGTGGCTGATCAGACTCCTGCTCGTCGGCGTCAGCGTGATGATCTCGTGGTACGTCTTCGCCGAACTCGTCCCATCGCTCGCCACGCCGTTCGTCTCCGACGGCGCGGCCGACGCACTCGCGATCGTCGCCTCGCTGGCCGTAGGCGGAGCACTCCTGTTATACCCCGAGTGGTACGTCATCGACGCCGCGGGAGTGGTGATGGGCGCCGGTGCCGCCGCCCTGTTCGGAATCAGTTTCGGTCTCCTGCCGGCGCTGCTGTTGCTCGCCGTGCTCGCGGTCTACGACGCGATCAGCGTCTACGGCACCGAACACATGCTCGATCTCGCCGAGGGCGTCATGGACCTCAAGATCCCCGTCGTGCTCGTCGTTCCGATGACCCTCTCGTACTCCTATCTCGCGGCCGGCAGCACCGACGACGTGCTCGAGGACGACCGCGAGACCGACGAGAACACCGACGCTGACGGCACCGCCACCGAAAGCGCCGATACCGAGAGCACCGCCACCGCTGCGAGCGCCGCCGACGGCGGTGAACGGGACGACGTAGCCGTCGACGGCTCCATTGCCGACGACCGCGACACCGAAGCCGATACCGAGGACGACGCGGACGTCCTCGAGCGCGACGCCCTGTTCATCGGTCTCGGCGACGCCGTTATTCCCTCGATTCTCGTCGCCAGCGCGGCGTACTTCCTCGAGGTCGGGGCGCTCTCGGTTCCCGGAATCGCGCTGAACCTGCCGGCGCTGGGCACGATGGTGGGGACGATCTCCGGACTGCTCGTGCTCATGTACATGGTCCTCGAGGGCCGACCCCACGCCGGACTGCCGCTGCTCAACGGCGGCGCGATCGGCGGCTACCTGCTCGGCGCGCTCGCGAGCGGACTCTCGCTCGCGACGGCGATCGGGTTCTGAGACGGTCTGCTGTACCGATGTACCGGTGCGATCGCAGGCCGTATCGCGGTCGCACCGGAAACGGCTTACAGCAGTCAGTATGATCGTCGCTCTCCGTCTCCGTCACCCGTCCGCTCCCTCGGTCCCGACGATATCGACCTCGAGGTCGTCGTACTGCTCGAGCCCCCGGACCAGAGTGTCGACCCGCGTTTGCTCGGACTCCTCTTCCCGGACGGCTACGGAGGGGTAGATCGCCACGACGACGAGGTGATCCCCCTCGTGTTCGTCCCGGATGCTGTCCAGGGCGATGTCGAGGTCGTACTCCCCGTTCAGCGTCGCAGTGCCCTGAACGGATTCGACGGGGAAGCGTTCGCCGAGCGTCTCGAGCGCGCGGCCCCCGACGGCCCGATCGATCGACAGACCGTCGTAGCGACGTTGCACGCGTTCGGCGAGTTCCACCGTCGACGGCCCGCCGACGGGATTGAACTCCTCGCCGCCGGCGGTGACGTGTGGCGCTGCGAGCACGCTGAACGCCCCCGCGCGCACCGGTTGGTCGCCGAAGCGCTCAGCCGGGAGTTCGATCGCCCGATCGTAGACGCTATTGTAACTCGTCAGTTCGACGTCCTCGCCGCCCACCGGATGGGTCTCGACGCGTTTTATCGTACCCTGATACTCGTAGCCGGCCTCCGCGACTGCCTCGTCCGAAACGCGTGCGGGTGCCGCCGAAACCATCGTCATATCGTCGGCGAACCCGCTGAGACACCCGGCAACCGCGCCGACGCTTCCCGCTGCAAGTGCGCCGAGAAACAGCCGTCGATTCATGTGATTCTCCGACCAGACTCGAGGAAATAAACGCCGCGGCGATCTTCAGTCGCTGATTACAATTCGAACTGCACGAACGATGCAGCGCCGGGAATAGCTGGCGCTGTCGAAATCCCCTTTGCGAATCCGAATGTGTGCTAGTTAGTAACAATGAAGTTATATCCTCATCGATCGTTCTGATCCGTATGGGTACCCCGCTCGAAGACATCCGCTTTCTCGCGGATTCGGAGAACAGATTCACCGCGCTCGAAACCCTCGCGGCGGGTCCCCGTTCGAGGGCGGAATTACAGAGCGCGACCGAGGCCTCCAAAGCCACGATCAGCCGCCTCCTCGGTGATTTCGAGAGCCGCGGTTGGGTCGCGAGGGACGGTCACCGATACGCGTTGACTCCGCTCGGAGAATACGTCGCGAGCGAGTTCATCGTCCTCCACGACCACATGACGACCGCCGGCGATCTGCGAGAACTGCTTCCCTGGTTTCCGCTGGGGGAACTGGAGATCGAATTCGACCTCGAGGTCTTGACCGAAGCGAGGATCACCGCGGCGACACCCGACGATCCGATGGCGCCGGTGGCTCGCGTGCTGGATATCGAACGCGAGTCGACCCGGACGAAGACGCTGGCGGACAAGTTCCCCGAGCCGTGTGTCGACGCGAGACACGAGGCGGTCGTCGGCGGCACGCAGACGATGAAACTGGTGACCACCCCGGCCGTGATCGAGTCGGTGATGGCGTCTCCGTGCGCCGACGAGTTCGAGGACATCGTCGCCGCCGACCGCGCCACGGTATACGTCTACGACGGCGACGTCCCGCCTGGGGGCCTCTACGACGGGACGGCCTACCGCATCGTCCTCGACGACCGGGACGTCTCCGTCGGTCTAATCGAATCCGACGACCCGGCCCTCGTCGACCGGATCTCGGAGACGTTCGACGAGTACCGGGACGCGTCGACCCGTCTCACCGCCTCGGAGTTGCGGAACGACCGGGAATTCGTGTGGGTAGAGACGTAGCAGCAGCGGGTCCGAGACGCCGGATTCGTGGCCGGCGTTTCGTGACCGCGGAGGGCACGAGTCCCGGGTAGCCGACTGCTCGAGGTGGTTTTCCGACGGACCCGCCTTCTGCCCAGCGATCGGACCCACCTTCCGCCCCGCGACCGGGTCCACCTTCCGCCCCGCGACCGAGTCCACCTTCCGCCCAGCGTCGAGAAACGGACGGGGAGCGGACGCGTTTCGCGAGGTGAAACGGTTGCAGCAAATGCCTATACCGTCGTCGCACTCGAAGTCGCTCGATGGGGACAGAGCCATGAAAACCGAGACCGAGGCGATAGATGCGGAAAGCGTAACTGCGTTCGAGGAGTCGTTCCGCGGCCGGGTCGTCCTCCCGGACGACGGTGACTACGACGAGTGCCGTCGGGTCTGGAACGAGATGATAGATCGGTATCCGGCGATGATCGCTCGGTGTGCCGGGGTCGCGGACGTGATCGCGTCCGTGAACTTCGCCCGCGAGAACGACCTCCTCCTGGCCGTCAAGGCCGGCGGGCACAACGCCGCGGGAAACGCGGTCTGTGACGACGGCCTCGTGATCGATTGCTCCCCGATGACGTCGGTCCGGGTCGATTCGGGTGCCAAAACCGTCCACGTCGAACCCGGCGCAACGATGGGTGACCTCGACCACGAAACCCAGGCGTTCGGACTCGCCACTCCGGGCGGCACCGTCTCGACCACCGGCGTCGCCGGCCTCACGCTAGGTGGCGGCTGGGGGTGGCTGAGTCGGCGGTTCGGACTCACCATCGACAACCTTCGGAGTGTGGATGTCGTCACCGCGGCGGGGGAACTCGTCCACGCCAGCGAGGACGAAAATCCGGACCTGTTCTGGGGAATCCGCGGGGGCGGCGGTAACTTCGGAGTCGTCACCTCCTTCGAGTTCGACTGCCACGAGGTGGGACCGACGGTGCTCGGTGGGATGATTATGCACCCGTTCGAGGACGCGACCGATCTCCTCCGATTCCACCGCGAGTTCACGGCCGATATGCCGGACGAATGCTGTTGCTACGCCGCGATCATGACGGCGCCGCCGGCACCGTTCCTCCCGGACGCGGTTCACGGAAGGAAGGTGGCCGCGCTCGCGCCGTTCTACTCGGGACCCATCGAGGCGGGCGATGAACTGCTCCGGCCGCTCCGGGACTTCGGCGAGCCGATCGTCGACCTGGTCCAGCCCCAGCCGTACACGGCCCTTCAACAGATGTTGGACGAGCCGCAAGCGCCGGGGTACCGGAACTACTGGAAGTCCCAGCTGGTGGATCCCCTCCCCGACGACGCGATCGACACGGTGGTCGACCGTGCTGGAACGCTTCCGTCACCGATGTCGCAGCTCGTCCTCGAGCACCTGGGCGGCGCGATCTCACGAGTCGAGCCGGACGCGACGGCGTACCGGAACCGCAACGCCGCGTTCTCGTTCAACGTCTTCTCCCGGTGGGAGGATCCCGCCGAGGACGAGACCCACGTCTCGTGGGCCCGGGAGTTCCACGCCGCGATCGGACCGTTCGCGACCGATGGCGTGGCCGTGAACTTCCTCAGCCAGGAGGGCGACGAGCGGGTCAGGGCCGCCTACGGCGACAATTACGATCGCCTGGTCGATATCAAGGACACGTACGATCCCGAGAACCGCTTCCGGATGAACCAGAACGTCACGCCGTCCGCACGGGCTGACGGCGGCACAAGTCACGAAAGCGTATGACGACGAATCGACGACGGCTACAGCACGATCGGCGGCGATTCAGTTCGGACTGACGAACGTGATGGGCGGACCGCTGAGCCCGATCGCGCAGCTATTAGATTTGCGAGCGGCGACGAGAGGTGCGATACTCACTCGCCCGACGGCAGTCGGTAGGTCGCCCCCTCGTCCGTGTCCTGCACTTCGATCCCGAGCGCCTCGAGTTCGTCGCGCAACTCGTCGGCCCGCTCGTAGTTGCCGGCCTCGCGTTCTCGCTCGCGTACGCCGAGGACGAGGTCTACCACGTCGCCGGCGAGTTCAGCAGAGCCCGTCGTCTCGCCCGTAAAGGAGAGTCCGAGGACGCCGCCGAACTCCTCGAGGGTCTCGACGGCCCGCCGAAGCCCGCGGTAATCGTAGCTGCCAGTGGCGATTTCGGTCTCGGCGTCGCCACCGGCGTCTGGGGCGGATTCCTCGAGATGTCGATTGATCGCCGTCGCGACCGACAGCAGCGCGGACTGGGCCTCTCGCGTGTTGAAGTCGTCGTTCATCGCGGTCGTAAACGCCTCTCGCGCGCCGTCGATCTCGGTGTGCAAGGACTCGTCGTCGACTTTGGAACTCGCCGCCGGGGAGTCGAGCGCCTCGACGGCCGCCTCGTAGGCTCGCTCGAGTTGGTCCCATCGCTCCTCGGCCTCGGCGATCGTCTCGTCGGAGTAGAGCTGTTTGCTGTTGTACGAGCCGGCGGTCAGGAACGTCCGCACGACGTTCGTCCCCCAGCGGTCGATCGCCTCCTCGACCGTGACGAAGTTGCCCAGGCTCGAGGACATCTTCTCCTCGTCCATCTGGAACAGTTCGCAGTGGAGCCAGTAGTTCGCGAACTGCTGGCCCGTCGCGGCTTCCGATTGGGCGATCTCGTTTTCGTGGTGGGGGAAGACCAGATCCCGGCCGCCGACGTGGACGTCGAGCGTCTCGTCGAGGTGGGTCATACTCATCGCCGAGCACTCGATGTGCCAGCCGGGACGGCCCTCGCCCCACGGCGAGTCCCAGGTCAGCCCCTCGGGTGGATTTCCGCCGTGGTCGACACCCTCGTGGCGGTGCTCCGCGACGGCGTCGGGATCGACGCCGCCGGCCTTCCAGAGCGCGAAGTCCGCCGGGTTGCGCTTCTCGGTTCGCTCGTCGGGATCCCCCTGGGACTCGATCTCGCCGAGTTCCTGATTCGAGAGCTTGCCGTACCCGTCGAAACTGCTCACGTCGAAGTAGACCGAGCCGTTGGACTCGTAGGCGTAGCCCTTCTCGATCAGCGTCTCGACGAGGTCGATGATCTCGGGGACGTGCTCGGAGACGCGGGGGTAGACCTCCGCCCGCAGGAGGTTCAGCGAGCGCATGTCGTCGATCGTCCGCTGGATGTAGGTCTCGGCCACGTCGGCCTCGCTCTCGCCCAGTTCGTCCTCGCCGACGCGGGCGACGATCTTCTCGTTCACGTCGGTGAAGTTCTCGACGTGACGCACGTCGTAGGAGAGCTGCTCGAGCCAGCGGTGCATGACGTCGACGTGGACCCACGAGCGAGCGTGGCCCAGGTGTGGCGGATCCGAGACCGTCAGGCCACAGTAGTAGAGGAGGACGTTCTCGGGGTCCCGTGGCTCGAACGGCTCTTTTTCGCCCGTCAACGTGTTCGTCACGTGCAGGGTCATTAGGCTCACTTCCGCCGGACGAAAGTTAAAGCGTGTGATGGCATCCGAACGCGGTGCTTGCTCGTCTCAAGACCGACACGCGGCGATCACGAGAGCCAGCAGAACAACTGCGATTAGTCCAGATGGTCGAGCTCTCCGAACCGCTCGCGGTTCATCGTCGTGACGACGAATCGTCGCACCGTATCGATCAGTTCCGCTTCCGTCTCGTACGTTTCGATACGGAGGTCCCATCGGGCTCGTGCCGACCGAATCATCTCACTGGTCACGTTCGCCTCGTGGACAAAGACGATCCTGTCATCGTGTGTCTCCGCGACGTTCTCTAAGATACTGCCCGTTTCCTCTCCGACACCGAAGTTGTGGCCGAGGAACGGCACGATGAACACGGTTGCATTCGCGCACCGGGCGTACTCGATGCTCTGAGTCACTGCATCGATCTCATCGGTCTCGATATCGATGTCGACCGCGAGGAATGTGTTCACCTCAGGATCCGTTCGAAGCATTCCTTGTAATCGTCGGAGCAGGGCTTCCGCCTCGTCGATTGCGTCCTCGTTCTGGAAGAGTTTCCTGAGAGGACCGGGGAGGTCCCCAACGGACACGTTCTGCCGTTCCTCGTCGGTCAGCACGTAGTTCAGATTGAACGATTTATACGGACCCATTAGATAGAGGAGAAATCGATCGTATTTCACGGTGCCAAGCCGGTCCGCGATAAGATCCCGCGTAATCTCCTGCGTCATATTCGGAATGATCTGCCGGCAGTATATAAAGAAGTGCATTTTCAGTAAATGCTGGCTTGACAAGGACTAAGAGACGAGGGCGAGTAGTCCGTGGTACGATGGGGACGAAACATACGCGGATCGCCGACGGCGATCCGACCGACCCGGACGACCTACTGCCGGAGCAGAGCGTCCTCTCCCTCGAGGAGTACCTCGAGATGCAGGCCGCGATCGGGAATCGAACCCGATTCGAGATCGTCTACCGTCTCTCTCACGCGGACGAGCTGACTCCGACGGAGCTCGATTCGGTACTGGAGATCGACGATAGCACGCTCCACTACCATCTCAATAAACTCCGAGACGTCGGGCTCATCGAGAAGCGCGTCCGAACGGAACGGGACAGCGACGGGCTTTACACGTACTACAGGGCGACGGTCCTCGGTGATGTCCTCCTCGAGCACGGCGTCGAAGAACTCCTCCGTCGCGAGTGGGATTTCAGCGAGGCGTACGATAGTAGCGAAACCTGATTTCGCTCGCCCATTTGGCCCGTCTCTCACTCCATCCGAACGTCCACACGATCGAGCGCGGCTTCGACCGCTCGCAGCGCATTGGCACCCTCGAGCCGGTCGACGACGACGACCAGCGTGCCGTCGGCAACGGCCGCCGCGCTCGGCGAACTGTCCTCGAGTGAGAGTCGCGCCAGTACCGCCGCGAGTGCGGCCGTCTCCACGTCGCCGGTCGCGACGATAGCGGTTCGGTCGCCGCCGGAGGGACCGAAGGCTGTCCCGCCGACGGTGACGAGCGCGTCGTCGCCATCGGTCGAGGTCCCGCGTTCGTCCCCACCGCCCTCGAGCGGCCCGATCCCGCTCTCCATTCGGACGCGGACGTTTCGTGACTCCGTCTCGTAGGCCGGCAATTCGTCTGCGTACCGACGGAGCGCCGTGGCGATTGCGTCGATCTCACCGTCGACCGCGAGGTACCGTGCGGCGGCGGTGTAGTTGACGACGCCGGCTCGAAGGGCGGTCCAGAGGAACGGGTGGCGGTCGACCGCCCGGCGCGTCTCGGCTGCCAGTGACATATTCGAGACGGCGTCTCGAGTCGGCATAAAGTCGCCGTCATCTCGGCACGCGCGGGCCGGCGCGCTCTCGGTTCGGCCGGCTCGAAGACAGCCGTGCCGGCTCGAGGACGCGAGGCGTAACCGGTTCGCCCGACAGTATATATCTCTCCAGTTGCTTGGTCCACGTATGAGTGAGTCCGAGACGGAGCAATCCCCCGAGGACGCCGTTCGCGAAGACGTATCGCTATTCCTCCGCCGGAACTTCCCCCAGATCGAGATGCACGGTGGCGATTCCTCGATCACCGACGTCGATCTGGACGAGCGCCGCGTCTCGATCAATCTCAGCGGCGCGTGCAGCGGCTGCGGGGTCAGTCCGATGACCACCCAGGCGATTCAACAGCGTCTCCCGGCCGAAATAGACGAAATCGACCACGTCTCCGTGAGTACCGGACTCGACGGACTGGCCGAACAGGGCTCCTCGGGTCGCGACGTCCCGCCCGATACACCCTTCTGATACCGTTTACTGTACCGATGTATCGGCGCGACCGCGACCCTGCCTGCGGTCGCGCCGGAACCGACTGACAGCGGACCGTCTGAATTCGAGCGAGCGGCCCGTTCCCTTCGATCCAGCGACGACGCCGCGTCCCACTGGCCGCGACCGAGGCGCTTTTGCCTCGAGCAACTCATTTTCCCAGTATGAAGCCAGCTGCGGTCGAGGAGCTCATCGAATCGAATCTCGAGGATTGCGAAGCGACGGTCACCCACGCGCGCGACGAACACGACGAGGACCACCTCGCCGCGACGGTCGTCTCCCCCGTCTTCGATGGCCTGCCGCTCGTCCAGCAACACCAGCGAGTGTACGACGCGCTCGGCGACCACATGACGACCGACATCCACGCCCTCGAGCTCTCGACGTACACCCCCGAGGAGTACGCGGAGCTCGAGACGCAACAGTAGCAGTTTAGCCGGGTTCCGGGATGGTGTGGACACGTATTCGGTGTACAGGGCCGTTTTGAACGGCGAGTTCCGTGGAGATCGGATGGGAAGAAGCGCCCTGCTACCGTGGCGACAGGAAATCGCCTCTCCCTCCCCAGCCGATCGCTGTTCACGGGCGTTGCGAGGCGGTGAAACCGCCTCGACGGTCGCGGCGCGTAGCGCCGCGCTCCGCCCGTCTGCTCACGGCGGCGGAGCCGCCGTTCGCATGGTATGCGAGATCTTCGATCTCGCACTACTCGCGACGACCTCGAACGACGTTGCGACGCGGCTCACACGGCTCACGGTTCCCTGCGGTCCCAGTCTCGCTTTTCGAGGCGCTCACTTCGTTCACGCCTCGCCTCCGTTCGCCGCGACCCAGTGCGTGCCACCGCACACCAGCTAGACGGTCTGGAGCAAAACGTAGCTCCCCGTTACTGAGTAGGGGTCCTTTCTCTCGAGGCCCGTCGTTCGCTCGGAACCGTAGCTTTATCCACCGGTCCTGACACGTTATACGTATGGAATCCCTCCACCCCCGCATCAGGTTGCTCTGGATCGCCCGCGGGGCGATCGCTGCGATCGTCCTCGGCGGGATCCTCTTCGGCCTCGATCAGTGGCAATTCAGCGTTCCGGTGGCGGCAATCGCCGGCGTCGTCGCGATCGGGCTCGCTCTCGGAACCGTCTACGCGCTCCGCCTGTATCAGTGCTGGCGGTTCGAGCTCCAGGACGACGCCCTCTACCTCGAGCGCGGCGTCGTCACGTTCGTCGAAACGGCCGTTCCCTTCGTCCGCGTCCAGCACGTCGACACCCAGTTCGGCCCCGTCGAGCGGGTGCTCGGCCTCTCGAGCGTCGTGGTCTACACGGCCGGCTCCCGGAACGCGGACGTTCGGATCCCGGGGCTGACCCCCGACCGCGCGCGGAGTCTCCAGGACACCCTTCGCGAACTGGCCGTCGAGAGCGAGGCCGAGGACGCCGTCTAATATGAACCGGCTACACCCGCTCAGCGCGGTAACGCTCGCCCTCCAGCGGGGACTGACCGGATTCTCGATTCCGGTGTTCCTCGTGGGGATGGGATCCAGCTTCTTCGACGTCGATATCGACCTGTTATTCGTGCTGGCTCCGATCGGCCTCGTCGCCGGCATCAGCTACGGTATCGCGTACTACTACCGGTTCGCCTACGAAGCGACGCCCGATACCTTCGACGTCACCTCCGGCGTCTTCTCCCGGCGGGCCCGAGAAATACCGTACCGCCGTATCCAGAACGTCGACATCTCGCAGGGCGTGTTCCACCGAGTTCTCGGACTCGCCGTCGTCTCGATCGAGACCGCCGGCGGCGGCGAAACCGAGGCGACGCTGAACTACGTCAGCGAGGGCGAGGCTGAACGCCTCCGGGCCGAAATACGCCGACTGACGGGTAAAACGGACGACGAAGCGGATACCGACGAGCGCGCGGCCCCGGCCGACGGCGACGATTCGGCTACCGATGTCGGCGAAGGGGTACGACGAAAGCGCTCCCGCGACGAGGGGAAACCGACCCTCCTGTTCGACCTCGAATTCCGCGAACTCCTGCTCTACGCCCTGACCTCGTTTCGGTGGGGTGCGGCGGTCTTCCCGATCGCGATACTGTTCTTCTTCGGCGGTGCCAGTTCCGGTTCGGGTCTCGTCCCGTCGTTCGTCCTCGACATCGCTCGGCCGTTCGGAGGCCCGGAAGCGCTCGACGGTGCCGGCATGGGACCCCTCCTCGTGTTGATCGGGATCTCCCTCATCCAGTGGTCGCTCGCCACGTACGTCGCGAGCGCGGTCTACACGGTCGCGAACTACTACGGGTTCCGCCTCGGGCGGGCCGGCGACGATTTCGTCTACGAGCGCGGCCTGATTCAGCGCTACAGCGGCTCGATCCCCGTGGAGAAGGTCCAGTCGGTCACCGTCACCGAGAACCCGCTCCAGCGACTGGTCGGTTACGCCGGTCTCTGGGTCGAAACCGCGGGCTACGGCCCCGATAGTAGCAGCGGCAGCCAGTCGGCCGTCCCCCTGGCCGAGAGCGATCGCGTCTATCGATTCGCCGAGAACCTCACCGGCGTCGAATCGCCGCGATTCCGGAGCCCGCCGACGCTGGCTCGCCGGCGCTACCTCGTCCGGTACGCTATCGTCGCGGCCATCGTCGTCGCTGGAGCCTTCGGACTCGCGCAGTTCACCGGCCTCGAGCGCTGGTATCTCGCCGCGGTCGTCTTCGCCGCGGTGCCCCCCGCGGCGCACCTGAAGTACGTCAACCTCGGCTACTACGTCGGCGACGACCACCTCGTGATCCGGAGCGGGTTCTGGAAGCGCCGGACGACCGTCGTTCCCTACTACCGCATTCAGACGGTCTCGACGCGGCGGTCGATCTTCCAGCGCCGGCTCGGACTGGCGTCACTGGCCGTCGACACCGCCAGTTCGCGCACGTTCGCCTGGGGAACGCCGACGATCGACGACATCGCCCTCGAGACGGCTCGCGACGTGCACGGGACGGGCCGGGAACGGCTCCAGATGGCCTTGCGAGAACGCGCCCGCGCGAACGATATCGGGCTTTCGGTGGATTTTACCTGACCGACCCCGAGCCTCCGCGTATGGCAGACGGAGACGACTACCGAATCGAGGAGGACAGCCTCGGCGAGATGCAGGTACCCGCGGACGCCTACTGGGGTGCCCAGACCCAGCGCGCCATCGGGAACTTCCCCATCTCGGGGATCACCTTCAGCCGGCGGTTCGTCCGCGGGCTCGGCGTCGTCAAGAAGGCCGCCGCGCAGGCCAACCGCGATCTCGGCCTGATCGACGACGACGTCGCCGAGGCGATCATCGAGGCCGCCGACGAGGTCATCGCCGGCGAACACGACGACCAGTTCCCGGTCGATATCTTCCAGACCGGCTCCGGGACCTCCTCGAACATGAACGCCAACGAGGTCATCGCCAACCGCGCCGCCGAGATCATGGGATCGGAGATCGGCGACCGCGTCGTCCACCCCAACGACCACGTCAACTACGGTCAGTCGAGCAACGACGTCATTCCGACCGCGATGCACGTCGCCTCCCTCGAGGCCGTCGAGAAGGACGTCATCCCCGCGCTCGATACCCTCCGCGAGGCGCTCGAGGAGAAAGAAGAAGAGTTCGACGACGTGGTCAAGACCGGTCGAACCCACCTGCAGGACGCGACGCCGGTCACGCTGGGCCAGGAGTTCGGCGGCTACCGGACGCAGGTCGCGAAGGGACTCGCACGCGTCGATCAGGTGCGCGACCACCTCGGCGAACTCGCGCTGGGCGGGACCGCGACCGGGACCGGGCTCAACACCCACGAGGAGTTCCCCGGCCGCGCCGCCGAGTACATCACGAAGGAGACCGGCGTCCAGTTCCGCGAGGCCGACAACCACTTCGAGGCCCAGGCGGCCCACGACGCGATGTCCGAGGCCCACGGCGCGCTGCGAACGGTCGCGGGATCGCTGAACAAGATCGCCAACGACCTCCGCCTGCTCGCCTCCGGTCCCCGTAACGGACTCGGCGAGATCGAACAGCCCGAGAACCAGCCCGGCTCCTCGATCATGCCCGGCAAGATCAACCCGGTCGTCGCCGAGGCCGTCAACCAGGTCCACAAGCAGGTCGTCGGCAACGACGCGGCGGTCTCCGCCGGTGCGGCGGAGGGCCAGATCGACCTCAACCTCTACAAGCCCGTGCTGGCGCACAACTTCCTCGAGTCGGCCGAACTCATCTCGAACGCGAGTCAGGTGTTCGGCGAACGGTTCGTCCGCAAGCTGGAGGCCAACGAGGAGTACTGCGAGTCGCGAGTCGAGCAGTCGATGGCGATGGCCACCTCGCTGAACGTTCACATCGGCTACGACAAGGCCAGCGAGGTCGCCAAGACCGCGCTCAAGGAGGACAAGACCGTCCGAGAAGTAGTGCTCGAGAAAGGATATCTCACCGAGGAAGAAGCCGACGAGGTGCTCGATCCCCGGAAGATGACCGAGCGCGGCATACTCGGGCAGGACGACTGAAACGACTGATCTGACCGTTTTTAGTTCGCTGCTGAGTGCGCTATCGTCTCGTTCCGGTCGTCCGCGACGATCAGCGGTCGATCGGATCGATTCGCCCCTCGTCGAGGGGGTCCTCGATATCGCCCATCACCGCCTCGAGCAGGTCGGTCACGGTCACTAATCCGACGACCTCCCCGTCGTCGGACTGCGTCCGACTGCTCGAGGAACTCCGTCCCTCGCTGTCCTCGATCACCAGCGCAATCTCCTGATTCTCGGCCTGGAACTGGTCGACCGCGTCGCTAACGTCCACGTCGGGGGAGAGCGTCATCGGCGGGGCTGCGAGCTCCTCGAAGTCGATGGTTCCGTCGGCCAGTTCCTGACGATGCCGGACGAAAACCGGCGTGTAGACGATTCCGCGGAAGTCAGTCAGCTCCTCGCCGACGAGCGGATACCGCGTCTGCGGTCGTTCCTCCATCTTCCGGAAGTTTTCCTCGGTATCGTCTTCGGTCGACAGCGCGACGATCTCCTCGGGCGGCACCATCAGCTCGCCGATGGACTGGTCGCCGATCTGGAACGCGTTCATCACCTCCTCGCGGCGCTCGTCGGACAGGTCGCCTTCCTCGAGCACGGAGCCGAGCCGGTTCCGGAGGTCCGCGCGGGACTCGATGACGTCCTCTTCGGTCTCGAGCCACGCGCCGGTCATCTCGATTCCGAAGAGTTTGAGCGTCAGTTTCGCGACGCTATCGCCGAGCGTGATGACCGGCGAAATGAGCCAGTGAAACCAGTACAGCGGCGCGGCACCGTACCGGCAAACCATCCGCGATCGCTCGACGCCCAGATACGTCGGCGTCTGCTCCCCGTGGGTTAGGTGAACGAGGTTGATGATGAGGAACGCGAGGATCGCCCCGCTCCCGATCGAGGCCAGCGCCGTGTTCGCGAACACCGGCTCGAAAATGGCCGCCAACGCGGGTTCGGCCACGATCCCGACGGCGATGCTCGAGGCCGTAATCCCTACCTGACACGTGGTTAGATAGATCTCGAGGTCGTCGGTCATCGCCCAGGCCCGCTCGAGTTTGGGGTTCCCGCTGACGAACTCCTCCTCGGTGAACTGCCGTGCGCGCGTCAGCGCGAACTCGATAGCCACGAAGAAGGCGTTCGCCAGGATCAGTAACACGCCCGCGATCAGTCGACCGGCGATGAGGAGTGGATCCATTACGGCTGCCGTTCGATCGCCGCACACAAATTAGTGGGGAGATCGAACCGAACGAAACCGGGTTTTGGGACCGATATGCCAGCAAACGAACATAGCTCAAAGGCGTTAGTTCACACGGAACACGGGTACGGTCATCTGCCAGCGTTCCGAATACTCGAATTCGGGTAAACACGAACTTTGCCCGTTCTTTATTCCCGATCGGTCGGCGGTAAATCGGGACAGTGACGCCGAATCATCTCGGAATCCGGCGGAATAAAATAACCAAGCAGTTTTAGCTGATGCTCGCGTCTGACGAAATATGCACACCTGTCGCAACTGCAACCAGTCGTTCCAGACCGAGCTCGCCCTCGAGTTGCACCGAGATACGTGCAAAAAGGCACAACTCTTCTGTCAGGTATGCGGGGAGCGGTTCCGAGAGGGAGTGGCGACCCAGGACGGCTGGCACTACGAGTGTCCGAACGAGGACTGTGACGGCGACGGCCTCCAGGAGGATCTCTATCGCGTCGAGGACGTCCGGACGACCGCTCACTGAGCTCGCGATTCGCTTCTCGCGGCCCTCATAGATCCGCTGTCTCGAGCGAGAGGTGAAACGGTGATTCACGGGTTCGCGTCGCTGCCGTCGAAACCCGTCCGATGCGACGGCTCACTCGGGAGCGTACGCGGCCGATTTCAATTCGTGAACCACTGTTGACTCGTGTTCGGCGATCCCGCCGACGAGTTCGCGGGCGGCGTCTCCGACGTCGTCCTCGGCGACGACCCTGTTCGCCAGCCCCAGTTCGCGGGCCCGGTCGGGATCGATCGCGTCGCCGGTGAGGGCGATCTCTTTCGCGGCTCTGGTTCCGACGATCCGCTCGAGGGGTGCGATCGTGTGCGTCGCGGCGATCCCGAAGCGCACTTCTGGCAGAGACAGCGTCGTCTCCTCGCCGACGACGAGGAAGTCACAGTGCAGCGAGAGGATGAAGCCGATGCCGACGAGTGCCCCGCGGGCCGCCACGGCCGTCGAATACGGCCGCGATGCGAGGAAGCCGTAGATCTCGTCGTTCAAGTCGTCGATCTGGTCCGCGTACGTTTCGTCGTACTCCTCGTCGGCGACGATCTCCCTGTCCATTCCGACACAGGTCGCCGGGCCGTCGCCGGCGACGATGAGCCCGTCCACCGCCACCTCCGGCAACTCGACGAGGGCATCACGTAGCTCGGAGTGGAGTTCGAGGGTGACCGCGTTGCGTTTGTCCGGGCGGTTCAGTCGGACGGTAGCGATCCCATCGGATCGATCCACCGCGACGAGGTCGTCTGTTGCCATATCGGTCACCGCCCGTCAATCAGCATAAATTCGGGGGGTGACCGAACTGAACGCGATCCGAATCGATCGAACTCTCACGGAGTGCGAACCGCCGCCGCTTTCCCACCCTTTAATCGCGTTTGTTCCGTGACGATACGTATGGAACGGCTCACCCCGCGAGTGCGAGGCGTCTGGCTCGTTCTCGCGTTCGTTCGAGCCGCGATTTTCGGTGGGATCATCGTCGGCGGGGCGATCGCTCTCTCCCGCACCGATCTCTGGACCGACGCGCCGGGCGCACTCGTCCCGGCCGCCGTCGCGATCGCCCTCTCACTCGCCGTCCTGCGGGTCGTCGTCGCCTGGCTGCGATACGGCGTCTGGCGGTTCGACCTCCGGGACGACGATCTCTACATCGAACGCGGCGTCTTCACGCGAACCAAGACGGTCGTCCCCTACGTCCGGGTCCAGCACGTCGACTCCAGACGCTCGCCGCTCGAGCGAACCGTCGGCCTCGCGACGGTGGTGGTGTACACGGCCGGCTCGCGGAGTTCCGACGTCGCGATCCCCGGTCTGACGCCGGCACGCGCGGAGGAGCTACAGGAATCGCTGCGCCGGCTCGCGATCGAGAGCGAGGGTGAAGACGCCGTATGAAGAAACTCCACCCGGCGTCGGTCGCCGTCCGATCGCTCTCGAGAAGCCTCAACACCGGCTTCGTTTTCTTTGTCGTCGGTATCGTCGTCTCGCCCGGCGGCAACGGGATGGATCTGCTCTCGGTGTTCGGCCTCGTCCTGTTCGGTGTTGGTATCGGGATCGTCTACGAGTTCGCCTACTACCAGCGATTTCGGTACGAACTCACCGAAGACACGTTCGACGTTACCTCCGGGGTGATATCGCGTCGGGACCGCGAACTCCCCCTCGGTCGGGTCCAGAACGTCGATATTCGACAGAACGTGATCGAACGGCTCCTCGGCATCGCCGCCGTCCACGTCGAAACCGCCGGGGGCGGCGAGACTGAGGTCAGCCTCAGGTACGTCGACGAGTCGGAAGCCCGGCACCTCAGGCGGCAATTGCGACGCGGCGCGAGCGCCGAGACGGGCGAAGCGGACGACGAGGCGACGCTCGAGGACGGGGACGACGCGGCCGAACCCGCCGCGGAGCCGTCGGCGGACGAAGAGCTCCTGTTCGAGATCGAACCCCGCGAACTCGCGATCTTGAGCGTCTTCACCATCGATCCGGGAGCCAGCGTCCTGGGCGGTATCGCGCTCTCGTTCGCCAGCGGGTTCGATCCCGACACGTTGCTCCCCGCGGATCGAATCGCGGGACTTCCGGGGCCGGCGACGGGTATCTTCCTCCTCGCGTGGGGTGTCTTGCTCTTCGTCCTCGCCGCCTGGATCGTCAGCGCGATCCTCACGTTCACCCGCTACTACGGCTTCCGGCTCACTCGCGTCGACGACGAACTCTACTACGAACGGGGGCTCCTCCAGCGCTACAGCGGGACGATCCCCCTCGAGAAGGTCCAGACGCTGACGATCTCGGAGTCGATCCCCTTCCGGTGGTTCGGCTACGCCGCGCTGGGCGTCGAGACGGCCGGGTACGCGCCCGGTCAATCCGGCTCCCGCGGGACGGAATCCGCGATTCCGCTCGCCGACGCCGACCGCGTGGCCGGGCTCGCACGCGCGATCGAACCGTTCGGTCCGGTGAATCTCGAGTCGCCGCCGCGTCGCGCTCGAGAACGCTATGCGGTCCGCTACCTGCTCGTCATCGCCACGATCGTCGGGAGCGCGTACGTAGTAGCGCGCTACACCGCAATCGTTCGCCAGTGGTACGTCCTCGCCGTTCTCGCCGCGTTCGTTCCCGTGGCCGCCCACTTGAAGTGGTCGAACCGGGGGTACCGCGTCGGCGATCGGTACGTCCTCACGCGGACGGGATTCTGGCGACGAACGACGAAGGTCGTTCCTTACTACCGAGTGCAGGCCGTCCTCCACGAAGCGACGATCTTTCAGCGTCGCCGTCGTCTCGCCAGCGTGACGGCCGACACCGCGAGTTCCGCCTCCTTCTTCGGCCGGGCAGCGACGGCCCACGACATCGACGCCGAGCGGGGCCTCGAGTTGCAAGCGACGATCGAGGAGCGACTGCAGGAGCGACTCCGGATACGGAAGCACCGGCGCTCGACCGATCGGAGATTTCGGGACGCCGCGGAATCGACGGACGGCGAATCGTCAGTTGACGAAGACGATGTGATTTAAGCCGACCACAGTCTGGCCATCGTTCAGTGGCGCCACTCTCGCAGATACGTATAGCGGTATATGATTTATGAGACCGAGGTCGGACACTATTCGTCGCAAAATATTGCGTGAGAAACACACGCAATGGTATCGAGGACTTCGATCTGTCGACCGATACAACCTCGGGCGCAGAGAGAGCCGGGCCGTGTAACACTGGCGGGGAAGACCAACGATAACCCAACCAAAACGCCCTCAGTCGCGTTCTGAGACGATCCGAGCCGATCACGGACACTTGGTCACGACGAGACGTTCTCTGGCGAGAGAGTCATCGGAGGAGTCGTGACTGGCATGCTACGATCGGGATGGCTCTCAGTGTACTGGGATCATCGAAATACACGCAAGGAGAGGGGACTCGCGGAACAGATTGCGACGGAGGCGGGTCGTTTGCCGGATCGATCACGAAACTGCATCGCCTGCAACGCCTGCAACGCCGATATCGATGATGAGATACGTCGAACGCAAGCCCATCGAGACCGACTTCGCATCCTGCCTCCCACCAGCGAGCGAGTCCATCGATGCGATCCTGGTTCGAGGGACGATGCCAGACACTGCGATAGTTGCCACCCTCGTGAAAGGGATCGATAATTCGATGAACCCCAGCGAAATTCAGCCATCATCAGGCGATCGTTCGAGCGTGCCATCGAATCGAACTCCTTCCGTTTGAAGGGACTCGCTGATTCGATCGACCGTCGAAGCGGAGGCCGATCGATACCCTCCGCTCGAGCGATATCGGCCATCGTTATCGAGGGGGCCAAACGGTAACTGCGGGTCGTCGTGAGAGACGAATCGAAATCGGTTGCAGACCGCACGAGACAAAATCCCCACACGAATACGGACACCATCTCAACTCGTCAACTCAACTTTCGCGTATCTATATATTGGATTGTGGGGCCACATTCAACGATCTAATATCCAAATTTGTGTCACCTTTTATATTTACATCTCGAACGGTGTCACCTCATTTGGCGTAATTAGGGGCATGCCATCGGAGATAAATATACTTAGCTCGAATAATGGGTAGATTGAAGATCACCGCGTCTGATAGACGACGTATGAGCGATTCGGCGGATACATCTCGAGCCGCTGTCAAGACTTACGTCCCGTCCTACCAGAAATCGGAGTGGCAATCGCACGCCGACGAACTCGATATGAGTCAGAGCGAGTTCGTCCGGACGATGGTGCAGGCGGGACGAAAGGGGTTCGAATCCGACTCTGCGGAACCCGATTCTCCGGACCCAGACCCTGGGGGTAACGCCCTCGAAACGCAGGTCCTTAAACTCCTCTCAGCTGACACGTATTCGTGGGACGAACTGCTCGAGGCGGTCTCCGACGACATCGAGTCGCGACTGGACGAGACGCTCGAGGAACTACAATCGAGCAATCGGATTCGATACAGCGGACGCCACGGCGGATACACGACGGTCGACGGTGGTGGCGATGGCGACTGAACCCACCGGCGACGCGCCGGCGGACGTGACGGATCCGATCGCGTACTTCCTCGACGACCAGCGCTATCACGGCAAGAGCGAACGGACGCTCGAGGCGTACGAGCGGGTGCTTCGGCGGTTCCAGGCGTTTCTCGCCGATCAATTCGACGTCGAGGCCGTCGGACGGGCTCAGCGGCGGGAGTGCATGGCCTGGATTCACTCGCTGCGCGGCGAGTTCGAAGACAGCACGATCGCGTCCTACGCGTCCTATCTCAACCGATTCTACGACTACATGACCCGCGTCGGCGCCTTCGACGACAATCCGATGGCGCTCGTCATGGAGGAGATGTCCGAATCGATCGATACGAACCCGACGAGACGCGACATCTCCGTCGGTGAAATGCGGTCGTTCGTCGGAACGATCGCTCATCCCCTCGAGCGATGCGTCATCGTCGCCCTCCTCAAGACGGGGATGCGTGTCGGCGAGTGCTGTAACCTCGATCTGCGGGATCTACACCTCGAGCTGCCCGAAATCGACCTCGAGTGGGAGCCCCGCGTCGGCCTCGAGCGGCGGCCCTCGTCGGTGTTCGTCTCGTCCGAGCCGGCCCGCGGAACGACCGTCAACGGCGAGGAACGGACGGCATCGAACAAGCGAAAGCGGGATACGGTCGTCCCGGTCGACGACGAGCTTCGAGCGGCGTTGCTCGAGTGGCTGGCGATCCGCCCCGACGCGATATCGCCGGCGCGGCCGCTCTTCCTCGATACCGGGTCGTCGTGGGGCGAACGGTTGACACCGTCGGACGTCCGCTATATCATCCAGAAGCACGCTCGAGAGTACGGCTGGTACCGGACCGGCGGCGGAACGAAGGAGAACGTCACGCCGCACTACTTTCGGCACTTCTTCACCACGCATCTCCGGGACCGAACCGGTGATCGAGGGATCGTGCAGTACCTCCGGGGCGACGTCGCCGGCGACGTGATCGATACCTACACCCACAACTGGGGCGACCGCGTTCGAGAGACCTATCTCGAGTCCGTTTACTCCGTCATTCGATAACCGAACGCCAACAGGCCGGCCGACCGGTTGTTCGACTATGTAGTCAGGTTCGAATCCGTTATTTGTCCAGGATTCGCTGCAGCTCGGTGTTGAATCGAACGATAGTATCGTCTGGCGACCGGTTCTTTTATCGAAAGTCGACCAACCATCTCTATAATTACTATGAATGTACTCAAATAATCTGCTCTATTTCACTCCTTTAAACTCTATTTCGCTATACCAACATCAAGAGTTAGTGCCTGCCGGACTTCCGAGTTCAGTTCTGATTCTCGTGACGTAGTCGACGAAGGCACGATCCGTCCGCTCCCGCGGGCGCGCTCTATCGATAGAGACGGTCGACTGCACCGCCCCGGGGTCGGCTTCCATGACGATCACGCGATCGGCCAGCGTCACCGCCTCGTCGATATCGTGCGTGACGAACACGACGGTCTGACCGGTCTGCGTCCAGATGTCGAGTAACTCGGAGTGCAAGCGGTCGCGCGTCCGAGCGTCGACACTGCCGAACGGTTCGTCCATCAAGAGGATCTCCGGATCGACGGCGAGGGCGCGAGCGATACCGACGCGCTGTTTCATGCCGCCGGATAGCTCCTTCGGATACGCGTCCTCGAAGCCCTCGAGCCCCACCAGGTCGATCAACTCCCGGACCCGTGCCTCGCAGTCGGGGCAATCACACGCGGGCCGATCGAGGCCGAACCGGATATTCCCGCGGACGGTTCGCCAGGGGAACAGTGCGTACTCCTGAAAGACCATCCCCCTGTCCAACCCAGGACCAGTAACCGGGTCTCCGCCGACCAGTATCGATCCACCATCCGGATCGTCGAGTCCGGCGATCGCCCGCAACAGCGTACTCTTCCCACACCCGGACGGACCGACGACACAGCAGAACTCGCCCTCCGCCACCGTGAACGAGACGTCTGCGAGCGCTTGCGTCGACTCATACGATCTGCTGACGTTCTGTACAGCGATCTTCGCGCTTGACTCTCGACTGGTGGACGAGTCCCTACTTAGCGCCATGCGAGTACCCTCCGTTCGACGAGTCGGAACCCGACATCCATACAGAGGTACGCCAGGCTGATCAGGAACATGTATGCGACGCTGGTCGCCATCGCGAGGTTGTTCGAGGCGTTGATGATCTCGTAGCCGACGCCGGGCGCACCGAACAGTTCGGCTCCGACGACGATCATCCAGCAGCGACCGATGCTCGTCCGGAACCCCGTCAACACCTGTGGAGCAGCACTGGGGAGTGCGACGAGTTTCAGCATCGAGAGATCGCGCTCCACACCGAGCGTCGACGCGGCGTCGGTCAGTTCGCTCGAGACGCCTTCGACGCCACCGTAGGCGCCGTAGAAGTTGATCCAGAACGCGCCGACGAAGACGATGAATGCCGCACCGGTGTGGTGAATGCCAAACCAGACGATCGCGAAGACGACCCACGCCAGGGGCGGAATCGGCCGGAGAACCCGAACGAGTGGCCGCAACCAGTCGTCGAGCGCACCGTTCCAGCCCATCGCCAGTCCCAGACTGATACCACAGCTGGCACCGAGGAGGAGGCCAGGAACGTAGTGGAACAACGTCTGTACGAGGTGCGCGAGCCCGGTCGGCAGTATCAGACTCGATTCCAAGACGGGGACCACGATCGTAGTCGAGGTCGCGAACAGGTCGACGAACGCGCGTACCGAATCAAGCGGTCCCGGTACCAGATACGACGGCTGGGTCGTTAGCGCGCCAACCCACCAGACGATGAGGAACACGAGGAGCCCACCCAACCCGCGCAGATACCGCCACAGCTCTCCCTCGAAGTCGCCGGGGACCGCCGCGTTGGAACTGGTGTCGGTACGCGTACTCATACCTGAATAGCGTCGTAGGGATCGAGCGCGAACAGGTTCTCCGTCGCGATCGGTTCCTCGATGTTGCCGACGTTCGCGACGAATTCGCCCATCGTCGCGGCCTGATCGTTGATCGCGCGTGGATCCGAGAGGAAATCAGACGCCTGTGAGTCCATAGCCGCCGTAGCGAGGTCCTTGCTCACGCCGGAGCCGATGACCGAGGCGGCGTGGGAAGCGGCCGCATCCGCTGAATCTGCCGTGAACTCGGTCGCCGCGGTATGCTGTTCGACGAGCGACTGTGAGATTTCGCTGTCATCGATCACCTGCTGGTTCGCGAACAACACTGTGACCGGATGGTTTTCCAAAATGTTTCCAGACCAGACGAGTTCGTCAACGCCGTCGTCCTGACCGATGATGGTCGCGAACGGTTCCTGGATGATCGTCGCGTCGATGTCGCCCGATTGGATCGTCCGGATCGCCTTCGCCGGTGGGACTTTCGACTTGTTAATTGCGGACTCCATCTCACCGGCGTTGAGAACCTCCCGGATCCAGTATCGGAGGACGATGTCGGGAACGCTCCCGTCGGGTGGGGGACCGAACCGTATCTTTCGACCATACTCCTGCTCGAAGCGCTCGAACGTTGCTACTCCTTCCTGTTCGTAGAGATCGACGAGCTCGGTCGTCCCCATGACCTTGAAGCCGTTTCTCGAGTTCGACGCGAGGACGCCGGCGTCGGTGCCTTTGTCGACGAGGACTATCGCGGGGGTGATTCCGAAGAGCGCAGCGTCGACATCTCCGCTGGCAAACGCCGTGACGACACTGGGACCAGAACTAAATCGCTCGATAGTGACAGCTACTGGAATGTCGTCGTAGTAGCCCTCTTGCTCCATTACGTAGTGTTGCATGTTCGGGTAAATCGGGACGTACGCGACCGTGAGGGAGTCGAGTGACCCGTCTCCTCGACCGAGACAGCCAGCGATTCCCGTTGCCGCAATCGTGGTTGCACCTGTCCTCTGGATCAGTCGTCGTCGCGAGAGTTGAACCATCGATGTTAATAATACCACCTCCAATTCTAATAATACCTATGATTTGAAAAGGTAGAGATGATATTTATAGGAGCTTGAGAGCGTAGATGTTGCTAGAGTCAGCGTGGGCTCAGCGAGAGGGTCATCCTTCCGTGCCGATCCGTCTCTGAGCTATCAGTTCCACCAACGGGGCAGTCTCGAGACCGTCGAACAGTCATTACCGGTGACGGGCCCTCCCGAAGCATTATTAGCCGTTGTGTTGGCATGTCGTTGTGGTATCATATGACAGACGCTACCGTCCACGTGCTCGATCGCGGCAGTCTCGACGTCGACATGAACTACATGATGGAGGGCCACGTGCTCGGCACGCACGACGAGCCGAATCCCGACATCGACTACGGCGAAATACCGGTCTGGAGCCTCGTCATCGATCACCCCGAGGGGACGATCCTCTGGGACACCGGCTCCCACCACGACGCCCTCGAGGGGCACTGGCCCGACGGGTTGTTGCAGGCGTTTTATCCCTACGACGCCCACGAGCATCGCCTCGACGACGACCTGAACGAGGCCGGGTTCGGAATCGACGACATCGACTACGTCTTCCAGAGCCACCTGCACCTCGACCACGCCGGCGGACTGGAGTTCTTCGACGGGACGGACGTCCCCGTTTTCGTTCACGAGACGGAACTCAAGTACGCCTACTACAGCGCCAAGACGGAGGAAGGAAGCGGGGCGTACATTCTCGAGGACTTCGATCACGACCTGAACTGGCGCGTGTTACATCGGGATCGTGAGTGCCACTTCGCGGACCTGGAGTTCGTCCGCTTCCCGGGACACACTCCCGGGCTCACCGGGACGGTACTCCACCTCGACGGCGAGGAGACGCTCGTGTTCACCGGTGACCAGGTCTACATGGCCGACAACTTCGAGGCGGAGATCCCCCTCGGTGCGAACCTCCTCTGGGGGAAGACCGAGTGGTTCGACAGTCTCCGTCGAATCCAGGAACTCGAGCGGCGTCACGACGCTGAAATCGTCTACGGACACGACCCCGAACAGTTCGAGGCCATGCAGCCGGGGTGGGGGCTGTGAGCTACGACAGGTCGGTCTCCGCCAGCCCGCACGAACTCGCGCCGGAAACCGTCTGGCACGTCCAGATGCCACAGATTCGCGTCGGCCGCGGCGCGGTCAGGGAGCTCGGATTCCAGCTGGAGGACCTGGGCGTCGCCGGGGACGCGCGCGGACTGCTCGTGACCGACGAAACGCTCGCCGAGATCGGCCACGCGGGGCGGGTCGCCGACCACGTCGAGGACGAAGGGTTCGACGTCGATATCTACGACGAGTCGGAGCGCGAACCGTCGATCGAGGCCGTCGAGGACTGCATCTCGTTCGTCCGCGAGGAGATGGGCCAAGACGGCTACGACTTCTACGTCGGGCTCGGGGGCGGGAGCTGTCTCGACACCGCGAAGACGACCCGCGCTGTCGTCGCTAACGGCGGCGAGATCCTCGATTACGTCGCCGAGCCGACGGGCTCGGGCGAGGCGCTGACGGACTCGGGCCCGCCCCTCGTCTTGCTCCCGACGACGGCCGGGACGGGGTCGGAGATCTCGCCGGTCGCGATCCTCTCCGTCGCCGAGAAAGACATCAAGGAGGGGATCTCGAGCAACAACGTGCGGGCGGACGCGGCGGTGCTCGATCCGACGCTGACCACGTCACTCCCGCCGGATCTCACCGCGAAGACGGCGATGGACGCGCTCGGACACGCCATCGAGGGGTACACCACTCATCGGTACGACGATCTCCTCCGCCCCGAAAATCCCGCAGATCGCCCGGTGTACGCCGGCCGAACCGGCTTCACCGAACTGTTCAGCGAGAAGGCGATCGCCCTCCTCTCGAGCAACGTTCGACGGGCGGTCAACAACGGCGACGATCTCGAGGCTCGCGAGGCGATGTTGAAGGGGGCACTGTACGGTGCGATCGCCGGGCTGACGGCCGGCGCGAGCCTCTGTCACGCGATGGCGTATCCGGTGGGGAACAAGTATCACACCTACCACGGGGAGACCATCGCCGCCCTCACGCCGGCGAGCACGCTCGGGTACAACGTCGCCAGCGATCCCGAACGCTTCGCGGACATCGCGGAGATGCTCGGCGCGAATACGGACGGTCTGGGTACCCGCGCGGCCGCCGATCGCGCCCGCGAGGAGTTCGTCGCCCTCCAGCGAGATCTGAACGTCCTGCCGAGCGGGCTCCACGAACTCGCCGGCGTCACCGAAGACGAGATCGACTGGCTGGCCGAGCAAACGGTCGACACCCAACAGCGGCTGCTCCGATGTAACCCGCGACCGGTGACGAAAGACGACGTCGCGGAAATCTTCCGCGACTCGCTGCACAACTGGGAGGAATAACTCGAAACCGCGATCGCGCCCTATCCGCCGACCGCGAGTTCCGTCTCGAGGTCGGCCCCGTCAAGCAACGATCGAACGAGGTCGACCGTCTCCGTGGTCTCCGCCGCGTTCTCGAGCAACACCGTCTCGCTGGGGAACAGTTGCTCGCCCAGCAAGAGGCCGTGATCGCGGGCGGTCGAACCGGTGACGGTCAGGTAGACGCCGAGTCCCGCGTCGGCGATGGCCGCCTCCTCCTCGCGGCCCTCCTCTGGGTAGCGAAATTCGACTCCGTCGAGCGTTCGCGTCCCGAGTACGGCCTGAACGAGCCGTTCGTATCTGGGCTCGATACAGAGCGCTCCCTCGTAGGCCTCCAGGAACTCCCGATCGACCGATTCGGCGGACGAAACGACGTCGGGCGTGGCCAACAGCGTGTGGTAGACCGTGTCGCCGAGCCCGGTGACGACCTTGACGTCGGTGTCGGAGGGATCGATTCGAGCGTTCACGTCGGCGATCCGGTCGAGCGGCTCCGGTCGCAGTTCGACGACCTCCTCGAGGACGAGATCGGCGCTGTCGAAGCCGAGCGCGAATTCGTGGGTCCGAAGCGAACGGAACGGCTCCTCGCGACCCACGAGCTGGATCGACGCGTCGTCGGGTGCGCCCTCGACAGCCGCGAGCGGGATCGTCACGCTGTCGAAGACGATTCGCCGCGGCTTCCCGGCGCGGTCGTCTCGCACCAGCGTGTACTCGGGTTCGGTCGGATCGTCGACGGCGCTGTAGTCGGCGAGACGATGGTAGACGTCCGCTGTCTCGGGGTCGACGCTGTCCTTCGTGACCGCCTTCTCGTGGCGGAGCGTCGACGTGATATCGTCCGCGAGTTCGGGAACGTCGAGGCGACCTGCGATTCGGTCGAGCACCGACTCGAGCGGTCGCCCCTTTCGTGGCACAGCGATCGGTATCGTCTCGCCCATCGACCGACTCTCTACCGGCGATAGATAAACGAGTTGTGTTTCAGAAACAGCGGTGCCCGATCCGTCGCGGTCCGCACTCAGTCCGAGAACATCGAGCCGAGCTGGTCGCGCCACTCCTGGATGTCCGTGACGTCCGCCTGCACGTCCTCGAGGTCGTCCGCGACCGTCTCGAGGTCGTCTTCGACGCGATCGATTTCGTCTTCAGTCGCCTCGAGATCGTCTTCGAGTTCGGCGACGTTGGCATCGATCTCCTCGACTTCGTCGGTCAGATCGTCGACGGTATCGTCGAGTTCGTCGACGTCGTCAGCGACACCGCCGATATCCGACTCGAGATCGGCGTTCCAATCGGAGAGATCCGCGATATCGTCGTCGAGTTCGTCGACCCGCGAGTCCGTCCCGGCGAGTCGATCGTCCATCGACGCGAAGTCGTCCTCGAGCCCCTCGATATCGGTCTGGAGCTCCTCGATGAGCTGTGCGCCGGTGCCGTTCTCCTCGAGGAACGTCTCGAGCGCATCGGTGTAGGCGGTGACCTCCTCGACGCGGCGCTGGAGGTGTTCGACTTTCGCGATCTCCGGGCCAGCGGGCTCGAGATCGAGTTCGGATCGAACGGTCTCGAGTTCGGCCTCGTCGACCGTCCCGTCGCGAATTTCGGCTGCGAGTCTGGCCGCGATCGACTCGTCGGAGTCGGGGTCGGCGTCGGGGGTTGTGGCGGCCGGGTCGGCTGTGTCGTCGGAGTCGCCGCCCGTCTCGACTGACTCGTCGGAGTCGTCTCTAGTGTCCGATTCGTCATCCGCGGTTGGTTCGTCATCCGCGACTGGGTCGTCCTCCGCAGCTGGTTCGTCATCCGCGACTGGGTCGTCCTCCGCAGCTGGTTCGTCCTCCGCGGCCGGCGTCTCGGGCTCGGAATCAGCCGTCTCGAGCGAGTCGTCCGCGGCTTCGGCGTCGCTCGCGGACTCCTCATCGTCGACCGTCGCAGTCGACTCATCGTCCTCGACGGTTGACTCGTCAGCAGCCGTCTCCATCGTCGCGTCCGTCTCTGCAGCTTGGTCGTCCGCGGAGCCGTCGGCTGGCTCGTCGGTCGCGGTCACCGCTTCGTCCTCGAGATCGAGTTCGATCTCGGGTTCGTCAGCATCGTCCCCTTCGACCGGCGGTTCGTCGTCCGCCGCCAGCTCGAGGTCGACGCCGAGTTCGTCATCCGACGCCTCGCTGCCGTCATCGACTTCGGGTTCCGGAATCTCTTCTTCCTCGAAGCCGAGATCGATATCCGGCGTCTCGTCGTCCTCGTCGTCCGATTCGACGTCGACCGGCTCCGGATCGGGATCGACATCCCCGAGATCGAGATCGAGCCCCGCCGAATCGTCTGCCGGTGCATCCGCGGTCGCGTCAGCCTCAATGTCCGACTCCGGTGCCGAATCGGCATCGGCCTCGTCGACCGCAGCCTCATCGTCCTGGCTCTCCTCGTCCTCGAGTCCCGGAACGGTGTCCGAGTCGCCGGCGATCATGTCCTTGACGGCCTGATTGCGATCCTCGGAGACGATGTTGCTAATGACCTCGTCGTCCACTTCGTCGGCGCTCGAGCGGTCGTCATCGTCGGTATCGAGTTCGACGACCGACGGCTCCGTGAGGAACTCGGCGGCCCGGCTCTCGTCGTCGAGTTGGATGCCGAAGACCGTCACCAGCTGGTCGCCGGGCTCGAGCGAACCGGTGAATTCGACGTGGTTGTCCTGATAGGCCGTCCAGTCGTCGCTGTGATAGTCGGGGTGGAATCCGACTTTGTCCATCGGGAACGATTCGGGGATGTCCTCGGAGAGCTGAAACGTAACCGGGTCGTCGCGGTCCGATTCGATCTCGAACCGGATCGCGGGAACCGGGAACTCGTCAGCTGCGAACGTCTTCCGGACGGAGATCCCGTCTGCGCTGACCTCGATCTCGTCGTCCGTATCGGCGCTGGTGCTCATATGAGACCAACGTTACCATACCATTACTATAAAACGTGCGGACAGTCTGGGAGACCGTTCGCGATGGGAGCCTACAGGTCGATCCGGTCCCCGATCTCGACGATCTCGAGTCGTCGGGGGTGGTCGAAGCTCGCCGCGTGGTGGTGGAGCGCCGTCGGATCGGCGGTGAGCCCCTTCCACATGTCCCAGTGACTCGGCAGGAGTCGCTCGGTCTCGAGGGCGGCGCCACATTCGACGAGCTGATTCTCGTCGTTGTACCAGCGGGTTCGCTTCGGCTCGCGGGTCTGCTTGTCGGGGATCCGTCCGACGGTGCCGAACGCGAGCGCCGCGAGGTCGATGTCGTACTCGTCGCCGACCCGCTCGAACTCGTCGGTCGGTTTCGTGTCGCCGCCGTGGAAGAAGGTCCCGGCGTCGTGTTCGAACACGTAGCTCACGGGATGGGTCGCGTCGGGATCGTTCGCAGCCTCGACGTGAACCGTGAATTCGCCGATCTCGAGCGCCTCGCCTTCGGCGACCTCGATCAACTGGTCGTTCGTCACGTCCCACTCGTCCGTCCAGGACTCATCCTCGCGGGCGACTGCGACGCTGTCGTCGGGCGCGTAGAAGGTCGCGCCGGTGTTCTCGAGAATCGGTGCCTGACTCGGGCCGTGGACGTGGTCGGTGTGTTCGTGAGTCGCGAGGACCGCGTCGGCTTCGTCGACGGCCGCCGGATCGAACGGGACGGGGATCATGCGAACCGTCCGCGGCGGATCGCCCAGTCCGAGGTACGGGTCGATATAGATCGTCGTTCCCTCGCTGCCCTTGACGATAAATCCGTTACAGCCGAGATACCAGATCGCAACGCCCGTCGGGTTCGCCTCCTCGACGTCGCGAACGAGCCAGTCTCCCCAGTCGCTTTGAATCATACGCGAGAATGCGATAACTGACTGGGTAAGTGTTTTCGTCTCCGCTGACGGGGCGGCGGGATTGTGTCGACGAGGACAGCGCGGCGTGATTTGCCTGGGAGAGAGCGAGGGTGCGAACGGGTCCGGTCGCGGTCTATCGCGAAAACCGCTGGCGGCACCCCTCGCGCTGCGAGTCGGGCCCCTCGAGCGTGCGGACGTCCGTACCCGCCGCCGTATCGTCCGCAACTGCGTCGTCGGTCGTCGCGACGCCGTCTGCGGGCTGGATCCATTCGGCGCGAACGACGGGATGGCCCTCGTACGAGACGCGACCCGTCTCGTCGTCGGAGCCGATGAGCGCCGCGTCGGCCAGCAGGGGAAGGTGGACGTGTACGAGCGAGGCCTCGACCTCATCGACGCGGTCCCGGCAAACCTCCCGCCGGGCCGTCTCGGCTTCGCGAGCCGCGACGTCTCGAGCGAGCGTTTCGGTTCCGATGGGGCGATGCTGATCGCTCAGTACCGACAGGATCGTCCGCCGGCGTTCGTCGGCAAGCGCGCGGAACACCGCATCGAGCGTCTCCAGATCGGCGTCGTGGTGTCCCGAAACGATCCGCTCGAGAGTGGGGTCGTCGACGGCCGAATGCTCGGTCGAAACGACCGCCCCGTCGTCGGTTTCCGCGAGACAGCCGGCGTCCACGAGTTGCGGCACGAGGCGGTGGTGAAGCTCGACGAGCGCCCGCTGGTGGTCGCCCTCGGAGACCGCAGCGAGACGGGTATCCGAGATTACTGCGGCGAGCCTGAACGCAAGATCGTTTTTCTCGATTCCAGCGGGCGATCGCTCCTGGGTGATTCCGAGAACAGCCCGCCGTGAGGCGTCGGCGAGGGTGTCAAAGCCTTCGTCGCGAGCAGCGACGGTGGACCCGCTCGGAGCTGAGTTACTCATTGACTACTCGTCGGTGACTAGCGTGCAAAAGAACTGCTCCAAACTGGTTTGGAATCAGCAGGTCATTACGATTGTTTAGCACAATATTCAACTATATATGATAGTTGTAAGGAGGACGTAGTGTGCAATTTCGGTAAAGCCGAAGAACATATTTTTCTAGCGGATTGTACTCGCGGAGTACCCGACCGAGTAGTACCGATCGCCGAGGCTGCGAGCGTGAGAAGTGCCAAAATGGCTCGACTATCGCGCTACCAGGTACCGTGGAACGTGTCGAACGAGAGGCTATCGAGCGGTTCGTCGCCGACGGCGATCCGGTACTCGCCCGGAGTGAGCATCGGCTTGTGGAACTGCGGGCCGTCGTCGGTCGTGATTCGCGGACAGCCGGTGTTGACGAACGCGTCCATGTCGAAGTTTCGCAGGCGATCCGGCGTGACCTCGTCCATCGTGATGAGGTAGGCGTTGTCGTTGTCGTCGATGATCTCTTGGGCCATCTCCCAGCGCCCCTGGCCGATCTTGGTACAGAAGATGACGCCCCACTTCTCGGCGTCCATCGCCCGGTGGATCGCGCCGTAGCGCTGTTTCATGAACTTCTCCGTGTCCGCTACGGTGACGACGTTGTTGACCGGGTCCGCGATGACGACGTGCTTGTCGGGGTGCTCCATCGCCAGTCCGAGTGGGTGGAACTTCCCGCCGCCGACGTAGAGGACTTGATCCGCTGGCACGTCCGCGCTCGCGTAGTTGCACCCGAGCACCTGCCCCTCGTTGGTCAGGCGCTCGTCGCCGCGACGGCTCTGGACCTCGTAACCGCGTTCCTCGAGGAATTCCGTCATCTCCTCGTAGCGGTTCATGTGCTGGGCCGTCGTGACGAGGCCGACGCCCTCGGTCTCCTCGGGCGGCTCGAGTGTGTCCAGCGACTCTTCCATGATCGGCGTGACCTCGACGTTCGAGAACAGCGGAACGTAGATCACCTTGTCCGTGTCCTTCATCGGCGAGTGGCCGAAGTGGACGAACACGTCCGTCCGCTTCATCAGGTACGTATCGAGATCGCAGGCGCCGTAACAGGGCTGGCCCGACAGCATGAACGTCACGTCGTCGTCGGCCAGCGCACGGAGGTCGTCGGCGACGGCCGGCCCGCGTCGCTTCAACCCCTCGGGGAACTGCAATCCGACCTTTTTGGCGTCGCGCTCCTCGATCGCATCGACGATCTCCTCGAGTTCGTAGTCCCACTCGCGATCGTGCTTGAGACTCATCCCCGTGTTCCGAAGGTCCCCTTCGGTATACTCCGACTCCTGACTCATTGGCCGTTCTAACGGCCACGGACGTATATACTGCACGCTGTACCGAGAGGACCGAATTCGGCGGGTATAACGGCGAAAGCGGCCACGTGGATCGACGCCGAAAATCCGCGTCCGCCCGATCGATTCGCCGAGTGCCGATCAGGGATGCTCGCTCGCACGGTGTGACTCGGTCGACGTCCCCAACTCGCAGGTCGCGAACTCGGCTCGAAAATCGTCGCCGTCGAAGGTCGCCACCACATCGTCTAACGCCGTGAACACCTCGTCGAGTCGTTGCTGGAGCGTTTCGTACTCCTCGCCTGCCACAACGTCGTCCCGGCTTTCGAGCGCGCCGCGTTCGGCCGCGAGCGTCAGACACTCGTCCAGGAGCTCGTCGTACCGAGCGTGACGAAGCAGTCGATCGACGGTCTCGAGAAGCGCCGCTCGCTCGAGGGGTTTTTCGAGGGCGTCACCGGCAGTCGAGTGGACCGCCGCTCCGCGCTCGTCGTTCGAGAGGATCGCCATGGTCTGTGCCGTCGCTCGCCGTTCGATCTCGGCTGCGACGACGGTTCCGGATGCCGTCCGGAGTTCGCGGTCGACTAACACTGCGTCCGTGTCCCCGAGGAGCGACAACAACTCGTCGCCGTTCGTCGCCGTCTCGACCCGGTAGCGATCCTCGAGCCACGATCGCACCTGAGCGACGACGGACGGATCGTCGTCCGCCACGAGAACGGTGTTCGTATCACCAACCATAATTCGAGATGGTAGTACTTCACGACCCGACCAATATCAAACTATGGACTGATTCGTCGTCGATTACACGTTCTGGAGCGGCCGACTCGTCGGACCCGTCGGGACCGTGGGATCGAAAAGCGGGCGCACCTCGAGTCGGACCGACGCATCTCGAGTCGGATCGCAACGACACGTCGAACCGACTCACACCGTCTCGGCCGCGGAAACGACGGGCGGATGTCTAGCCGGTTTTCGGTTCGGTGCTCGGTTCGTTTCCCGTCCCAACAGTCATAGTACTGGAGCGTAAACGGTGGGTTAATGGCAGCGGAACAGGTCCCAGACGGGTATCTCTTCGACCTCTATCGTCGATACATCGGTGAACCGGAAGATCGAACCGACGTCTACGTCGGATTCGGGGTGTTCCTGGGCGGCATCGGACTGGCAGTCGTCGCGCTGTTGCTCTTCCTCTGGGGGAACACGTTCGAGGCGCGATCCGCCGGCTACTTCTCGTGGGTGGGTCCCGCGTACGCGCTCGCGATGATGGCGCTTCCGGTCGTAATGCTCGGGATCGTTACGCTCCTTCCGTCGGAACGGCGGATGTTGTACGCGTCGATCGGCGGCGTGGCGATCACCGTCGCCGCGGTCGCCGGCTTCCTCTTCGCCTATCCGAAGGACTGGAACAACTACGGAGCCGATTACACCGTTCAGGTCGTCGCAGTGTACGCCGTCGGCCTCGCCGGCATCACCGCCTCGACGGGAGCGGCACTGATCGCCCACTACCTCGATATGGCACAGCAAGCGAAGGCGGTGGTGACCGACGAGGAGGTCGACGACGAGCCCGAACTGACCGACGCGGAGATCCAACAGGATATCGACGACGCGATGGAGGGCGTCGAACTCTCGTGGGGCGGCGTTCAGAAGACCGAACACAAGCGCCTGAACTTCTCGAGCGACACCCTCGACGACGTCAGCATCGATTCCGACGCCGGCACCACGACCACCCGATCGACGGGCGTCGACTCGCAGGTCGCCGGTCTCAAGGGGCTGAAAGGAGGCGAGACGAAGGAGACCACCTCGAGTTCGACGGTCGACGACCAGACGGCGAAACTCAAAGAGCTTCGGGAGCAACAGCGGGCCGAAGAGTTGGCGACGGCCGACGACGACAGCGCGGTCGCGACGGTGACGAAACCGTTCTCGAATCTGCTCGATCGCTTCCGAAACCTGGTAAAGCGGAATTAAGACGGGGCTACGGAAAGAAATAGCGTCTTATATCGTAGTATCAGTTCCGAAAGTTTCGCACATAGATTTATAATCCGTCAGTGGCCTTCCCAACACATGGCTAAAGGCCTGGACGTCGGAACGATGAACATCCTGTCAGCACAGCAGGATGGGAACGACACGGTTTTCGTGCAACAGCGTAACTCCTTCGTAGAAATCGAGTACTCGGATATGGCCGAGCAGATGCTCTCGCGAAGCGAAGTCCTCCACATTCGCAAGGACGACAAGGTCTACGTCGTCGGCGACGACGCGCTTAACTTCGCGAACATCTTCAACAAGGAGACCCGCCGACCGATGAAACACGGGATCCTCTCGAACGACGAGCAGAGCGCGATCCCGATGATGAAGCTCATCATCGAGCAGGTCGTCGGCGAGCCCGCGTATCCGGACGAGAAGCTCTACTTCTCGTCCCCGGCGGATCCGATCGACTCCGACCTCTCGACGCTCTACCACCAGAAGACGATCGAGTCCTTCCTCGACGACATGGGGTACGACTCCGAACCGATCAACGAGGGGATGTCCGTCATCTACAGCGAACTCGCGGACAACAACTTCACCGGTCTCGGCATCTCGTTCGGCGCCGGGATGACGAACGTCTGTCTCTCCTACTACGCGGTGCCGGTCATGAAGTTCTCCGTCGCCCGCGGCGGCGACTGGGTCGACGAGCAGGCCGCCCGCGCGACGGGGACGCCCGTCGACAAGGTCACCTCCATCAAGGAAGACGACTTCGAACTCGACTTCACCACCGACGTCGGCGGCGTCGAGGGGGCGCTCTCGATTTACTACGAGAACCTGCTCGACTACGTCATCGAGAACATCGTCACGGAAGTCGACGAGGAAGACGTCGAGGAAGGACTCGACGTCCCCGTCGTCGTCACCGGCGGCACCTCGAGCCCCAGCGGCTTCGAGGCCCTGTTCAAAGACCACCTGGACGAAGCGAACATTCCGTTCTCGATCAGTGATGTCACGCACGCGAACGAACCGCTGTACAGCGTGGCACGCGGTGGCCTCGTCGCGGCTCGCTCCGACGAGGACATCGATCACGAGGAGGAAGCAGAGGACGCCGAAGCGGCCGCCGCAAACGAGTAGCTCGTCGGTTCCGCGGATCGAGATTTTTCTGGAGCGGTATTCGTTCGGCCTCGAGCACCGCGAAGCGACGGTTCGCGTTCAGCTGTCGGCCGACTCCTCGTAGAATCGATTGAACGCGTCTCGCCAGGACTCGACGTCCTCCCCGGTCGGTTGGTGTTCGACGGGAATGTCCGCGAACCCACACCGGGAACACGAGATCGTCGTCACGTCGCCGAGCGAGAGTTCTTCGATGGCCCCCCCACACCGTGGACACTCGTCCATACCTGTAACTTTCACGGGATGTTCTTAACTCTATTCGATTTTGTCATGAATCCGACCGTTCGGATTCGAGCGAGGGGATCGTCCCGCTATCGAGGACGACGTCACGATCGGTGAGACGTCGAACGGACTGTATTACTACAGCGTATTCAACAATCTTTTTGTATGCAAGCCATGTATGGTCGAGCAATGAGTACGACATTATCAGCCGAGTCGGCGATCGACCGGTGTCAGCCGGCCGATGCCACTCCCGTCGCCCTCGAGGCGACCGCGCTCGAGTCGACCGCCCCCGAGTACCTCCGCGAGCTCAAGCGCGAGCTAACCGCGGACGGACTGGTCCCCGCCGAGTTGATCGTCGCGGCGTGTTTCGACGAGGACTGTTCGCTCGCGACGCAAGCGGAGGTCGATCGCATCCGGGGCTACGTGCGCGCCGGCTCCTTCCTCGGCGTCGGAACCGTGACCGTCACGGTCGACGACGTCGCGGACCCCGCGAAGGTCCGCCCAGCGCTGGCGGCCTGTGCCGAACGGGCCGACCGCGAGGGGCTCGCGTTCGATCTCGAGGGACCGATTTCGGTCGAGCACTGACCGGCGGGGATGTCCGGTCCGTCTCGGCGTACGATCGCCCGTCGACTCGAGTCGATCGAGGACTTTTCCGAGCCCTCGGCGCGATTAGAACAGTATCTGACGCCGGCGGAGCTGGCCGCCCATCTCTGCCATCTGGCGGGGTTGCAGGGAGATCTCGAGGGGCAGGTCGTCGATCTCGGCACCGGGACGGGAATGCTCGCGATCGCTGCGTCGCTCGCCGGTGCCGACCGGGTCGCGGGGATCGATCTGGATGCCGGGGCGCTCGAGATCGCTCGGCGGAACGAGCGGGCGATTGCGGGCGGTGGCGGTGATGGTGGCAGCCGAGATCAGCCGATCGAGTGGCTCCGCAGCGACGTCTCGCGCCATCCGTTTTCGCTCGCCGACGCCACTGTGCTCTCGAACCCCCCCTTCGGTGCACAGCGCGGGAACCGACACGCGGATCGGGCGTTCCTCGAGACGGCCCGCGAGATCGGAGCCGTCTCCTATACGATCCACAACGAGGGGAGTCAGACGTTCGTCGAATCGTTCGCCGACGACGAGGGCGGAACGGTAACGCACGCGTTCCGGGCCGAGTTCCCGATTCCGAACCAATTCGAGTTTCACACTGCGGCACAGGAGACGCTCGAGGCCGAGGTCTTTCGTATCGAGTGGTCGTCTCATAAGTGACGGAAGCCGGATCGATTCCGGCAGTCTCGAGCGGTTCTCAGTGCCTCGGGCGTTTTGCTACCACTGGCAACACGGAATTTCCACACCCTCCCCAGCCGATTCGCTCGTTTCACTCGCTCATCCCTCGCACAGGTCATCGACCGCCCTCGTTTTCACTTCGGTCGGTCGACAGCGCGCGCCACCGCACAGTGGTTCCCGGTGCAGAGAGAAATCGAAGATCAGTAGCCGTTGTACGTCTCCTGACTCGCGACCGCAACTCGCGTCCCGTCGGCGGCCGCGTAGATCGTCTCGTTTTCGCGTTCGAAGGTGAGTCCGCCGGCCGTTACCGCTCCGTTTTCGTCGGGAAACGGCGTCGTCGCGACGGCACCGGCCTCGCTCGAGTTAACCGCGAGGACGAACGTCCCGTCGTCGGAGCCGACGGTCACGTTTCGGCCGGCGATCTGCGCTTCGGCCCGGGAGGCGTTGGATTCGTGTGCGAGCCGTCGGTCCGCGCCGTCTTCCCACAGCCAGACCTGATAGACGACGTCGTTGCCGACCGGTTCCCAGCCGGTACGTTCGACGTGGACCGCCTCGCGCCAGCCGGGGCCGCCGACGTAGACCGTCTCCTCGCCGGTAAAGGCGAGCCGCTGGGCGCTGACCGCCTCGAGCCAGATCTCGCGCCGGTCGCTGGCGACGATCACCCCGCTGGACTCGAGGCCCTCGTCGTCCTCGAGGGCCTCGATACCGATCCCGGTGACCAGCCCGTTGGGAACGTCCTCGGCGTACTCGACGGTGTAATCCTCGATCTGGACGGCCGCGTCCGAGGACGCGGTCGACTCGTCGACGACGAGGAAGTTCGCGGGGATGGCCATCCCGGCGACGATCGCGAGGACGCCGATAACCGTCAGGAACGCGGCCCCCTTGCGGGTCAGATCCGAGAGGCGTCCGGACTCGGGGTGCGGTCTATTTGCGCCGAGGATTTCGCGGACGCGATCGACGTGGCCCGTGACGATGCCGTCACTGCGGCCACCGCCGGCCAGCTCGAGCGAGCGAGCGAGCGGCCGCTCGGCGTCACCGACGGCTCCCGCAGTTCGGTCCGCCGAGCGAGCGAACAGCTGCCGAACCCGCGGTGGGAGGAGGGGACGCTCGGACGCGGTCATCGAGAGCGTGACCACCAGGGCGAGCACCGAGACGATCGCGACGCCCGGCCCCTGGAAGAGCACGAAGGTGTTCTCGGCTCCGTACCAGTAGATCGCCCACAGCCCCTTCGAGAACCCGAACAACAGGACGGCGAGCCAGAGCCGAAGCGGGTTCGGGCGGACGCCCCGCCGCTCGAGGAGGACGATGCCGAGGACGAACCCGATAAAGAGCCCGAGCGCGTGCCCCTGGATGGCGATGCCGGCCCAGGACGGCGCGGACGGCGGGCTCGGCTGGGCGGTGTAGACGCTGATCGGATTCTGCAGCGCGTAGTAGAGCCGCAGGACGACGCTCTGGACGCCGAGCGTCCCGACGATGGTCACGATCGGGTAGTGGACGATCGCGAACCCGGCGAGGGCGAAGACGACCCCCGAGAAGCCGATCACGGGGCCGAGCGCGAACAGGCTCGTCAGCAATCCGACCCCGACGACGGCCAGCGGGAAGAGCACGAACGCCCGTATCCGCGGGTTCGCGCGCCACGAGTCGGATCGCTTCGGCTCTCGATCGTCCGGATAGTGGCCCCAGGCGTATTCGGCGAGCGGCGCGACGACGACCGTCCCGGCGAGGTTGCCGATGAGATGACCGGGACCCGCGTGGGAAAACGCCGCGGTCGCCATTCCGAGCGGATAGAAGTACGACCACGTGCGGAAGGGGATCGTCACGGGATCGTCGAAATCCGCGATCCCGCTCTGGACGAACAGGTAGACGCCGACGACGAACGCGATCACCACGAGCGACCCCCACGGAACGCCGTACACGAGCCGCTCCCGAGCCACGTCTCGCCAGCGCCGCGCCGGCCGGTGGACCCGTCTGACGACCGCGATCGACCCGACCAGCGACGCGGTGACGGCGACCGCAAGCAGGGCCGCGAGCAAGCGCATATGCCGTGGTTCGAACGGGGCCGTATAGTGGTTTACCATCAGGACCGTCGTCAGCCGTCCGGCTCGAGCCGCGTCCCCCTCGCGCAACTGTCCCGGTGACGGTCGCGGCGAACCGCGACGAGCGTCGGCTTCGAAAGGTACAAGCGGCCGACGACCGGACTACTCGCCATGGAACTGCGGGTCACCGAGAGCACGGAGAACGAACTGTCCATCGAGATCGCCGGCGAGGACCACACCTTCATGAACGTGCTCAAAGGCGCACTGCTCGAGCACGACGATGTCAGCGCAGCGACTTACGACGTCAATCCCGAACAGTCGGGCGGCCAGACCGAGCCGATCCTGACGATCAAGACCGAGGGCGGCGCGGATCCGCTCGAGGCGCTCGAGGAGGGGGCCGTGACCGTCCGCGAGAAAGCGAATTCGTTCCGCGACGCGTTCGAAGCCGCGGCCTGAACCGACACGACGACCGCAGTCGCAGTCATCGCGATCGGACGGCACTCGATTCGTACTGGAATTCGTCTCCCGTATTGCTCTTCTACTCGAGTCGCTTCTCGAGGGGTTCGTGCGACCGGTCGGGGAGCTGATCGCGCGACCGACCGATCCGAGTGAAACGCGCAACTCAACACGCGGCGTAGAAGACGAAGATATCCCCGTCGGGCGCGCTGTGAACGTCGAATCCTTCGGCGTCGAAGCCGGTCACTACGTCGTCGCCGTACTCCGCGAGGAGTTCCTCGGCGATAGCGTCCCCGAACGCTGACTCGTCGCTGTAGTTTTGAACGGATACCTCGGCGAGAGTCAGGCGTCCACTGACGACCCGCGAGTCACCGCAACCGTGACCGAACTCGTCGGGGTCTACGGCCTCGGGCTCCCGACCGTCGAACTCCATCGCGACGAGCCCGCGGTTCTGATACTCCGCGTACGCCGCGAGCCCGTCGTCGTGCGTTCGCGACGCCGACGGCTCCCGTTCGTCCTCGAGCCGCTCGTGAATCTCTCCTTCCGTCGCCTCGAGATCGATTCCGGCGGCCTCGGTTCCCTCACCCGGTGCGTCCGGCGGCGACGGCGGCCCGATACCCGGTAGTATCGACGGGGAGATCACGCCCGTCGCGAACAGCGCGACGATGACCCCGATCACGACGAGGATCGGTAGATACGGTTTCGCGACCGCGAACCAGCTCGGGGTGGTTAGCTCGCGCTCGAGCCCCTCGTAAGTTTGCTCGACCCGCTCGAGATCCGGGTTGCCACAGCGGGAACACGGCGGCGTGTTCCGGACGTGCTCCCGGCCGCAGTTCGGACAGGCCCAGACGTAGTCGGGGCCGGTGTCGACGGTTCCGGATTCCGTCAGTTCGGCATCGGAGTCGACGCCGCTCTCGGTCCCGCTCTGGCTTCCATCGTCGACGCGGACGACCGCCTTCTCGAAGGTGTTGTGACCGCAGGCATCACAGGGTGGGTCGTTTTCCGCGTGCGGTTTGCCACACCGCGTACACCGCCATTTCACTGGTCGAAAAGCGGGACCGCGGCGAAATAAACGTATTGGAAGGGCGACGGAACGCTCGCCGATTCTCGGACGACTCGTACTAAGCAGTGACTTCAGCGGTGAACGGAGATGCCGTGAATTTCAGAGACGAACGGGGACGCCGTGTTCGTCGAGGTAGGCCTTCGTCTCCTCGATCGAGTACTCGTCGAAGTGGAAGATCGACGCCGCGAGTCCCGCGTCCGCACCGGCCTCGGTGAACACGTCGTACATGTCCTCGGGACCGCCACAGCCCGAAGAGGCGATAACCGGCGTGTCCACGGTCTCGCTGACGGCAGTCGTCAGCGGCAGGTCGTAGCCGTCCTTGGTGCCGTCCTTGTCGATCGAGTTGACGAATAGCTCGCCGGCGCCGCGCGATTCGGCTTCTGCGGCCCACTCGAGGACGTCGATCCCGGTCCCCTCGCGCCCGCCTTTCTTCGTACACTCGAACCAGCAGGATTCGCCGTCGATCTCGACGTAGTGTTCGCCCCCCTCGTCGAACCGCCGCCTGGCGTCGACGCTGATGACGATACACTGGTTGCCGAACGCTCTCGCGCCCTCGTTGATGAGTTCGGGCCGCTCGAGCGCGCCGGTGGTGATCGAGACCTTGTCCGCGCCGGCCCGGAGCGTTTCCTTGATATCATCGGTGGTACGGATGCCGCCGCCGACCGTGAGGGGAATGAAGACCTCGTCGGCGACGCGCTCGACGACGTCGAGCATCGTCTCGCGGCCCTCGGCGGAGGCGGTGATGTCGAGGAAGACGAACTCGTCCGCACCCGCGCGATTGTACGCGCGGGCCATCTCGACCGGATCGCCGGTGTATTTCAGATCCTCGAAGTTGACGCCGGTGTAGACCGCCGGGTTCCCGTCGTCGTCGAGGTCCACGTCGATACACGGGATGACTCGCTTGGTCAGGACCATGTGGTAACTACCGTACGATTCGCGCTCCGGGTAGTAAAGGGGTCTGGATCGATCGCGCGCGATGACGCGCTGTCGGGCCGGTCGATCCCGGTCACCGACTCGAGGGACGGGTCCGGACTTCTGCCCCAGACGACCGGCCGCCGGCTCCCACCGCGGACGATCGGTGTAGGTGTCCTTAAGTGATCGAGTCGAGAAGGGACGCGTATGGCAGACGACACCGAACCCCCCGAGAATGACGATTCGGGCGCCGACGTCGGTCACGATCTCGACGCCGACCGGACGACCGCACCGATGAGCGATTACTCGTCCCGAGCCGTCTTCATCGGTGCTCTCGTCGCACTGGTCGGCGCAGCGATCGCCTTCGGAATTCCGTTGCTCGCGGTCTGAATATACGCTAGAAGACGTACTCGTCGTCGTGGCCCATCATGCCGTCGTCTTCGAATCCGGTTCCTGCGCCCTCGTCTTCGTCCGAGGGTCCACTGGTCTTGTATGCCTTGATGCCCGTCGAAAGGAGGTCCTCGATCGCCTCCTCGCGGTTGACGAACTCGCCGCGTTCGACCATCTGGGCGATCTGCATCTCGAGGTGCTCCGGTATGGTGATCTCTACTTTCGGCATCTGATTCGGCTTTCGGCGAGGGGGTATTTAGGTTTGACGGGGAGTCCACATCGCTCGGAAGCAAACGATCCGTCTCCCCGGAACGATAGTCCCGATAAAGGAATGCCGAAGCCGTCGCGCGGGGTACGGACGGGGCGGGAGTCGGCGTCGCTGGTTGGGTCGCCCTAGCGATTGCCCATCATCGAATCGAACGCGTTTTTCAGTTTGGTCCCCGGCTGGGTCAGCGTCTCGAGTTGCTGGCTCATCTTCCGCTGGTTGAAGTAACTCGCGAACGCGAGGATCGTCGGCGGCCAGAGGCCGACGAACGCGCCGAGCTGGCGCTTTCCGCGGAAGAAGAAGTAGTACAGCGAGAGGCCGACCGACGCGGCCGACGCGACGACCGCGGGGCCCATCGCCTGTTGGCCGATCTCTTCTGGTTCCTGTCCGGACAGTTCCCGTTCCGTTAGCTGTTGTTTGCTCGCCATGCATTGATAGCCGTCGCCGAGACCGTACTAAGGGATGACGAGGGTTTCGACGGTAACCCCCGAGTTGCATCCGTAGTCGTATCGTTTCGACCAGTTGTCGTCCCGGTCCCCGCTTGCCAATTTGGGATTGCTCCGGGGCGACCGTCTCGGTCGCGGCGGGACTCGTGTCTCAGTGTCCATCCGGGACTCTCGTGCCAGGGACTCGAGTCAGAGCTACCGATCGGACCGAATCGAACGCGATGCCCATTCGGAGTGCTGTCGGTCAGTTTCGGCGCACCCGCGACCTGCAGGCGGGTCCACCGAGACGCGGATACGACAGACCGTCTCAGGTAACAGGTAAAGCAGACCGTATCGGGCAACAGGTAGAGCAGCCCGTCTCAGGTGATGGCGTCAGATCTACGTCTATCGGGGCGCACGAACGAGTATGGATCCGACGGACGCGACTGACATCTATCAGGAGTTCGGCGACGATCGACTGCCGCCGGGACAGCGCGAGACGTCCGCGTTTCCCGTTCTCTCGAAGAGTAGTACCCCCGACTGGGATCCCGAGACGTGGGAGTTCACCGTCACCGGCGCGGTCGACGAGGAACTGACGTTTTCGTGGGACGAGTTTCGAGCGTTACCGACGGTCACGCAACGGCAGGATTTTCACTGCGTGACCGGCTGGAGTAAGTTCGACTGCGAGTTCACCGGCGTTTCGTTCCCCGAGATCGCCGCCCGAGCCGGTGTCCACGACGACGCGGTCCACGTCATGTTCTCGGCGCTGGACGATTACACGACCGATCTCCCGCTCGAGGACTGCATGCGCGATGAGGTCTTGTTCACGTGGGCGTTCGACGGCGAATCGCTCCCCGACGATCACGGCGGCCCGCTCCGGGTGGTTACGCCCCACAAGTACGCCTACAAGGGCGCGAAGTGGGTCGACGGCGTCGAATTCCTCACGGAGCCCCAGCGCGGATACTGGGAGCGCCGGGGGTACTCCCGGACCGCGGACCCGTGGCAAGAAGAGCGGTACAGCTAGCGTCGCTTCCGTCGCGAACTTCGAAGGGGACTCGTTTCGCGATCGGTCGGCAAATAGTTAGGCTGAAGGCGGGGCGGTCCCGACGTGGTGTCGATGGATCGATCGTCGGGCGAGGGTCGACTGGCTGGTGGGACCGAGTCGGCGGACGGCGCCGTCGAACTCGTCAGCCGCAGTCGCGACCTGGGAAGTGTTTCCGTCAGTTCTATTCTCGACGGGAACGTAGATTCGCGCATCCAGTGGGCCGATCCCGACGGTCTGGAACTCGTCGGTCGAGGTGTCGCCGTTCGGTTTCGCGCGGACGGTGCCGACAGGTTCGATCGAATTCGATCGCAGGCGAGCCGAGCGTTCGACCGGCTCACGCACGACGGGCCCGCGGCGGCCCGACCGCGGGCGTTCGGCGGATTCTCGTTTCACGACGGCCACGAGTCGGCCGCCCCCTGGACCGGCTTCGACGCCGCCTCGTTCGTCGTTCCGCAGGTCCTCGTGACCCGCACGGACGACGAGACGTGGTTGACGGCCGTCGGAAGTCGAGCCGACGAGGTCGAGGACCGCCTCGAGCGCTGGCACGACCGCCTGACCGCCCTACCGAGGATGCGACCGAGCGTTTCGCCACCCGGCGTCGCCGGAACGCGGCGCACCACCTCGCCGGCGGAGTGGACCGCGCAGGTCGAAACCGCCCTCGAGCGAATCGCTGCGGGACGGCTCGGAAAAGTCGTCCTCGCGCAGGCCCTTTCGGTCGACCTCGAGGGGCCGATCGACGTTCCCGCGACGCTCGAGCGGTTGGGTCGCCAGTACCCCAACTGTTACCGATTTCTGGTCGGTCACGACGTCGGCGGCACGTTCTTCGGTGCGCCGCCGGAGCGTCTCGTTTCGAAACGCGGCGACCGCGTCGAGACGGAGGCGCTGGCCGGCTCGGTCCCCCGAGGCGAGACGCCGGCCGAAGACGAAACGCACGTCGAACGGATGCGGGCCGACGCGAAGTTCCAGCACGAACACGGGCTCGTCGTCGACGCGATCCGCGAACAGCTCGCTCCGTTCACGCGAGAGCTCACCGTCCGCGAGCAGACGATTCGTCGATTGGCGACCATCCAGCACCTGCAGACGCCGATCGAGGCGACGCTCGAGGGCGATCGTCACGTTCTCGAGATCGTCGAGGCGCTTCACCCGACGCCCGCGGTCGGCGGCGTTCCGCCCGACGCGGCCTGGGAGACGATCCGCGACGCGGAGCCGTTCGACCGGGGCTGGTACGCCGCGCCGGTCGGCTGGTTCGACGCCGCCGGCGACGGCGAGTTCGCGGTCGCGCTTCGCTCCGGCGTCGCGAGCGACGAGACGGTGACGCTGTTCGCGGGGAACGGAATCGTCGCCGACAGCGATCCCGATGACGAGTGGGACGAAGTACAGCTGAAGTTCCGGCCGATCCTCGACGAATTACGGTAGTACCTGTACCACAATGACCGCACCCAATCGCGCGACCCTCTGGGGTCGCGTCCTCGCCGACGAACTCGCAAAGAGCGGCCTCGAGGCCGTCTGTCTCGCGCCCGGCAGTCGATCGACGCCGCTGACGGTCGCCTTCGCCGAGCACCCCGCTATCGACGTCTACTCGCACGTGGACGAGCGCTCGGCGGCCTACTTCGCGCTCGGCCGCGCACGGCGGACCGGCGAGCCGACGGCGCTCGTCTGTACCTCGGGAACGGCGGCCGCGAACTTCCACCCGGCCGTGATGGAGGCCGATCGGGCGCGCGTCCCGCTGCTCGTCCTGACGGCCGACCGCCCCCACGAACTCCGGGATAGCGGGGCGAACCAGACGGTCGATCAGGTCAAACTGTACGGCGACGCGATCCGCTGGTACGCGGAGCTTCCGGATCCCGAGGCCGACGAGCGCAAAGTTCGGAGCCTCCGGACGACCGCCGCTCGAGCGCTCGCCGAAACGACCGGCGTCTCGCCGGGTCCGGTTCACCTCAACTGTCCGTTCCGAAAGCCCCTCGAGCCGATCGACGTGCCCGGTGACGTCCCGGAGTCGTTCGCCGAGACGCCGGCTGGAACGGGACGAGACGGACCGTTCGTCGAAACGACCGGCGGGACGCGAACGCTCGCGGCCGACGACCACCGACGGCTGCTGGGTGCGCTCGAGGCGGCCGATCGGCCGCTGTTCGTCGCGGGACCCGCCGATCCGGCCGATCTCGCCGACCTCGAGCCCGCAGCGGTCACCGACCTCGCCGACCGGTTCGGTGCGCCACTCCTCGCGGATCCGCTCTCGGGGCTTCGGTTCGGCCCGCACGTCGGGTCGACGGGCGGAGATGAGAACGGCGAGGGGCAGAGCTCGATCTACGGCGGCTACGACGCCTACGTCGACGAGTTGCCGTCTCCGGACGTCGTCCTCCGGTTCGGGGCCTCCCCGACGTCGAAACCGCTTCGACACTGGCTTCGGGACGCCGACGCCCGGCAGTTCCTGATCGATCCCGCGGGCGCGTGGCGCGAGGCGACGTTCACCGCGACGGACCTGCTGGCGGCCGATCCCGGGGCCGTCGTCGACGGGCTGCTCGAGACGGTCGCGGAACGCACCGAGGGCGAGCACACCGATTCGGCGACGAGCGCGACGGTCGACCGCGACTGGCGCGTCCGGTTCAATATTGCCGAACGCCGCCACTGGGAGATCCGAGACGAGGCGCTGACCGCGAGCGCGCTCGAGTCGGCGCCGTTCGAGGGCGCGATCCTCGCGTCCGTCTTTTCGAACGCGCCGGACCCGGCGACGGTCTTCGTCTCGAACAGCATGCCGATCCGGGACGCCGACCGGTTCGGCCGGCCGCGAGCGGCCGACCTGACGGTGCTCGGGAACCGCGGCGCGAGCGGGATCGACGGGATCACGAGCACGGCGCTCGGTGCCGGCAGCGCGACCGACGATCCGCTCGTGCTCGTCACCGGCGATCTCGCCTTCTATCACGATTCGAACGGATTGCTCGCGGTCGATCGCTGCGACGTGGACGCGACGATCGTGCTGCTGGACAACGACGGCGGCGGTATCTTCCACAAACTCCCGATCGAGGAGTTCGATCCCCCCTTCACGCGGCAGTTCAAAACGCCCCACGACCTCGAGTTCGACGCGCTCTGCGAAACGTACGGCCTCGAGTTCGAGCGCGTGGCTCCCGCGGACTTCGCGGCCGCCTACCGCCGATCGATCGAGGCCGCGGGGACGCAGGTACTCGCGGTCGAATTCGATTCCGACGCGAACCACCGGCGGCGCGACGCGCTCGCGGAGCGGGTTACGGACGCGGTCGCGAGCGCGCTCGAGGGGGACGCTATCGACGGTTCGGACTGATTTCGGGCCTCGTTCTCACCTAGTACCGGCATGCGGTGGCGCGCGCTATCGCTCGTCCGAACGATAGTGAGGACGATCGATGACATTGTGCGAGGGATGAGTGAGCGCAGCGAACGAATCGGCTGGGGAGGGTGTGGAAATCCCCTGTGCCCACGGAGCAGGACACTCATCCCTCTGTTCTTGCTATCACGCACAAACGTATCTCCTCACATGAGCAGCGTCCATACAAATACCCTCAACTTTCATGGCCGGAGGGCCCACCAGAGGGCGACGGCGTAGCCAAAGGGGATCCAGGCGAAGCCGAGCGCCAGCAAGCCGAAGAGGGAGAGCGGATCGACCAGCGAAAACCCCGCCATCCCGGCCGGAAAGAGGACGCTCCAGACGCCGAACGTCACCATCGCGACTCGAGGCATCGTGAGCAGGTAACCGACCAACAAGAGCGTGCACGCGGCAACGATCGCGTTCACCGGCAGCGAAAACAGCGGTGTGAGACTCGCGACGACGAGCATCGGGTACAGGACGGCGATCGATCCCACCGAAACCGCCGTCGTCCCGTCTATCGGCGGTCCCTCCCACTCGAGATCGACCGCGCCGTCCCAGTCGTGGACGGCGTAGCGGAACCCGTTCCCACCGTCGCCGTCGGCGTCCGCCGCGCCCCCGGGCCCCGCGGGCCCCGGATTCGAGGTGCCGCTGGCGTCCGATCGGTCACCGTCGAATGGCCACTCGCCCGTCGCTCGTCGCTTTTTCCGTCGGCGTTGCCGATTGCTCCGCTGGCGCGCGTGATGGTTCCCCGCTCGAGCGCCGTTGACGCCACCGGTCCCGCTTCGGGTCCGCCGGTTCGTTCGGGCTCCGCTCGAGCGATCCGATTTCCGTCGGCCAGCCGTAGTCGCGCCGTTGTCGGTCGCGGAACCGCTCGTGTCCGCGCCGCTCGAGTCGGCTGCAGCGTTCGCGTCGTCGCCGCTCGAGCGTTCCCCGCCGGCAGGTCCTCGCGCGAGACTGACGTACGCGTCGTGGCCGAGGCGATCGTAGCGTGCGCGCTCCGTGCCGTCCGTGAGCACCGACTTCGCGGTCGTGACCCGCTGGAATCGCTCGGACGCATCGGGGTCGTCGGAGTGATCCGGATGCGTCTCGAGGACGCGCTCTCGGTAGGCCGACTCGATTTCGTCTCGAGTGGCATCGGACCCGACCTCGAGTATTTCGTAGTACGACTCGCCCATCGCGTGAGCGGTTCGGCGGCCGGATAAAAAACCACTCGGGCTAGATGAGTGTCACTCCCAAAGGGTGATCGCGCCAGTACCCAATACTCGCTGGAGCGAACATTCGGTCCGCATCCACCATCTAAACCATATGCTGCTATATCAAATCGGTCGAATCGCGACGAGAACCTATTTCACGTCCCGCACACCACACTCGAGCAAATGGTTTCGGAACTCTTCGATCCGGAGCAGTGGGAGCCTGTCGCCGATCTGAACGACGAGTTCGAGGACATCACGTACCACCGAGCGGTCGACTCCGGCACGGTTCGGATCGCGTTCGACCGACCCGACGTTCGCAACGCCTTTCGACCGGGGACCGTCGACGAGCTGTACGACGCCTTGGATCACGCCAAGCGCCAGACCGACGTGGGCTGTATCCTCCTGACCGGCAACGGTCCGTCGTCGAAAGACGGCGGCTGGGCGTTCTGTTCCGGCGGCGACCAGACGATCCGCGGGGAAGACGGGTATCAGTACGAGGGAGACGAGGAACGCGCGTCCGAACAGGGACGTCTCCACATTCTCGAGGTCCAGCGCCTGATTCGTCACGTTCCGAAGGTGGTCGTCGCCGTGGTGCCGGGGTGGGCCGTCGGCGGCGGCCACTCGCTGCACGTCGTCTGCGACCTCACGCTCGCGAGCGCGGAGCACGCGAAGTTTCTCCAGACCGACCCCGACGTGGCGAGCTACGACGCCGGCTTCGGCTCGGCGTACCTCGCCAAACAGATCGGCCAGAAGAAGGCCCGCGAGGTGTTCTTTCTCGGGAAGACCTACGACGCCGAGGAGGCCGCGGAGATGGGCATGGTCAACGAAGCGGTGCCCCACGACGAACTCGAGGCGACCGCACTCGAGTGGGGCGAGCGTATCAATTCCAAGAGTCCGACGGCGATGCGGATGCTCAAGTACGCCTTTAACATGACCGACGACGGAATGGTCGGCCAGCAGGTCTTCGCGGGCGAGGCCACGCGGCTGGGCTACATGACCGACGAGGCCGCGGAGGGACGGGACGCCTTCGTCGAGGGTCGCGACCCCGATTTCGACGACTACCCGTGGCACTACTGAGCAACTGAGTTTCCGATGTTCACCGCTCGAGTAACTCGGCTATGAATCGGCGAACGTACCTCCGGCGGACGGCCGTCCTCCCGGCGACGCTCACCGTTGCTGGCTGTACAGCGCCGGGTAGCGGGACGGACGAGGGTAACGAGAGCAGCGGCGACCGCGAAACCGGAGCCGAACGCGATGGCGACGATGCCGCGGGAGCCGCGCCGATTCCGATGATCGAGAATCCGCCGGACGCGGTCTATCTCCCCGGCCACCGGAAATCGATGCGAGTCCTCGAGCCGGTGCGGACCGGCGACTACGCGCTGGCACCTTTGCTCACGTATCCCCACCCGTTCTGGCTCGTCACCGGAACCGATCACCAACTCGTCGAACCCGGCGGCAGCCGCGGGGTCCACCTGATGATTGTCGTCTGGGACCCGGCGACAGAGCGCGTCCTTCCCGTCGACAGCACGCCCCAAGTGACGATCGCCGGCGAGGACGACTGGCGCCGACGATCGTCGCTGTGGCCCATGCTCTCCCAAGAGATGGGGCTCCACTTCGGGGACAACGTCTCCCTCCCGAGCGATGGCACCTACGCCGTCAGGGTCGACCTGCCGCCCGTTTCGATGCGGCGAACCGGTACGTTCGCGGGACGCTTCGGCGAGACCGAGACGGTAACGTTCGAATTCACCTACGACGCGACCTTCCGCGAGGAGGTCGTCGACGGCATCGACCTCCTCGACCGAGAGCGCTGGGGCCAGCGGGGTGCGCTCGAGCCCATGACCACCGATAGCGGCGGAGAAACGGAGGGAACGCACTCCGAGGTTCCGTACTCCGCACTGTCGCCCGCCGACGACTACCCCGGAACCCAGTTGCTCGACCCGGACGCGGACGCCGGGACGGACTCGGGCGACGAGGGACCGATGAGCGGCGATGCGGCGTTCGTCGTCACGCTGCTCGAGTCCGGTTCGCGACTAGCAAACGGCGACGACCGGTACCTGCTCGTCTCGCCGCGGACGCCGTACAACCGCGTGCCGCTCACGAACATGTCGCTGCGCGCCGGGGTCCAACGGGATGGGGAACCAGCCGTCGACACCCCGCTCGAGCTTTCAGGAACGCTCGATAGCGAGTTCGGGTTCCACTACGGAGCGTCCCTCGCGGACGCACGACCGGGCGACTCGGTGACGCTCACGATCGAATCACCGCCGCAAACGGCGCGACACCAGGGATACGAGACCGCGTTCGGCGAGATGGAGCCGCTCGAGCTGGTGGTTCCCGAGCCGTAATTTCACTGTCGACAGGGCGTCGGTCGGCTCGCAATGCCAACGTTGACACTCTCTCGAGTGGGACACTCGATTCATGAGTTCGGCCGAGGTCGAGATATCACGGACGAAGGCGTGGCTGATGGCAGCCCGCCCCCAGACCTTGCCCGCGGCTGCAGCCCCGATCATCGTGGGGACGGGGCTGGCAGCCGACGAGGGGGTGTTCGCGCTGTTGCCGGCGGTGATGGCGTTCGTCGGGTCGGCGCTGATACAGGTCGGGACGAATTTCGCGAACGACTACTACGACGCGGTCAAGGGCGCCGACACGGCGGATCGCGAGGGCTTCACTCGAGTAACGCAGTCGGGGCTCATCTCTCCCGAGCAGGTCAAGCTCGCGACCGTCGTGACGTTCGGGCTGGCGATCCTCACCGGGACCTACCTCGTCTACGTCGGCGGGCTCCCGATCCTCGTGATCGGGCTCGTGAGCGTTTTCTGCGGCTGGGCATACACCGGCGGCCCCTACCCGCTGGGCTATCACGGACTGGGCGACCTCTTCGTGTTCGTCTTCTTCGGCCTCGTCGCCGTGACCGGGACCTACTACGTCCAGGCCGCGGCCGTCCTCGCGGAGCCGCTGGCGACGACGATCCCCGACGGAACGATACCGCTCGAAGCCGTCGCAGCGAGCCTGCCCGTCGCCGGGATCTCGACGGCTATCCTCGTCGTGAACAACGTCCGCGATCTGGAGACCGACGCCGAGACCGGCAAACGGACGCTCGCGGTCCGCCTCGGCTACCGGTGGAGCCGCCTCGAGTACGTCGCCATGCTCGCCCTCGCCTACGCGGTCCCGGTCTGGTTCTGGCTCGCAGCCGGCTTCGGGCCCGGCGTATTGCTCCCGCTCGTCACGCTGCCCTACGCCGCGATGGTCACCCGAACCGTCTGTACGCGAACCGACGGCGAGGCGCTCAACCCCGCGCTCGAGGGGACCGGCAAACTGCTCGCGATGTACGCGATCTGTTTCGCGGGGGGACTGGTGTTCCTATGAGTCAGCCCGAGGACCTCGCGCTCGAGTACCGATCGTTCTCGCTCCCCCTCGCCGAGCCGCTGCAGACGGCCGACGGGACGATCGACTCGCGGGACGGATTTCTCGTCCGCTTGGTCGACGAGAGTAGCGATATCGATGGGAACGGAACCGGCGGCGAAGTCCCGCCCGAATCCGCCGTCGGCTACGGTGAAGCCGCGCCGCTGCAGGGGTGGACGGAGTCCCTCGAGGACTGCGAACGGGCGCTCGAGCGCGCTCGGGACGCGCTTCGGACGGGCGGGCCGAGCGAGGCGCTCGAGACCGTCGACCGGCAGGTCGCGGCCAGGCACGCGCTCTCGCTCGCGCTCGCGGACCTGCAGGCGACGCGCGAGTCGACACCGCTGTACCGCTATCTCGGCCAGGGGCCGATGGTGGGGCGGGTTCCCGTCAACGCGACGATCGGCGACGGCTCCCCCGCGGAAACGGTGTCCGAAGCGCGTCGGGCGGTCGATCGCGGCTTCGATTGCTGCAAGTTGAAGGTGGGGATCCGGAGCGTCGAGGACGATATCGAGCGCGTTCGTCGCGTTCGCGACGCCGTCGGCTCGAACGTCGAACTGCGAGCCGACGCCAACGAGGCCTGGACCTACGAGGAAGCCGAATCGGCGCTCGACGCCTTCGCGGAGCTGGGGGTTTCGATCCTCGAACAGCCGCTGCCCGCCGGCGCGCTCGAGGGACACGCCGACCTCCGGGCGATGAGCCGCGGCGTCTCGATCGCGCTCGACGAGGGGCTGCTCGAGCACGGCGTCGACGCGATCTGCGAAGCCGACGCGGCGGACGTCGTCGTCCTGAAGCCGATGGCGCTCGGCGGGATCGACGTCGCCCGCAAGGTCGCGGCCTGGCTGACCGAACTCGATACCACGCCGCTGGTAACGACGACGATCGACGGGGTCGTCGCGCGGACGGGCGCCGTTCACCTCGCGGCCGCGATCCCCGACGTCCCGGCCTGCGGGCTCGCGACCGGCGAACTGCTCGCGGCGGATCTCGGACGGGATCCCGTGTTACTCGAGAAGGGATCGGCCGTCGTGCCGCAGGCGAAGGGACTCGGCGTCTCGGACGTCTGGAGCGAGCGATGACTCCGGATCCAGTCGACTGGCCGACGCGCGATCCGATCGCCCACCGCGTCGCCGCGACGCCACAGCGGACGGCCCTGATCGACGTCGAGACCGACGCGGCGTGGAGTTTTCGCGACTTCGATCGCCGCGTCGACCGCGCCGCGGCGGCTCTCGAGTCGGCCGTCCTCGAGCGAGACGTTGCTGCGCGAGGCGATTCCCGGCGAATCGGCGTTCTCATGGACGCGCGCCCGGCCTTCGCGACCCTCTTTTTCGCCGCGATGCGGACCGGAACGACCGTCGTCCCGCTCAACGTTCGCGAGACGACCGGCGAACTCGTCGCGAAAGCCGAGCGGACCGATATCACCGCCGTCGTCTGCGAGCGGGGCACCGAAGCCGCGGCGCTCGAGATCGCGGCCGAAACCGAGTCGGTCGACGTTCGGTCGGTCGACGAATCGACCGACGACCGGGCGGGATCGCTGCTCTCGTCCGAGTCGAGCGACGCGGCTGAGACCGACCGCGGGCTCGACAGTCGATCGGTCGAGCCGGTCCCGCTCGAGCGCGACGACACGCAGCTGCTCATGTTCACCTCCGGGACGTCCGGAGAGCCGAAGGGCGTCCGGCTCACGGTCGGCAATCTGATCGCGAGCGCCACCGCCTCCGCGTTCCGACTCGGCGTGATGCCGGGGGATCGGTGGCTGTGCTGTCTCCCGATGTACCACATGGGCGGGCTGGCACCGGTCCTCCGGTCGGCGCTGTACGGCACGCCCGTCGTGATCCAGCGCGGCTTCGGCGCGGAATCGACCGCGCGCGTGCTCGAGGAGTACGATATCACGGGCGTCTCGCTCGTCCCGACGATGTGCAAGCGCCTGCTCGAGGCCGGCTGGGAACCGGCCGACTCCCTGCGGTTCGTCCTGCTCGGCGGCGCGCCGGCCTCGAGCGAGTTACTCGAGCGCTGCCGGACGGTGAACGTTCCGGTTCATCCGACCTACGGGATGACCGAGACGGCGTCCCAGATCGCGACGGCGACGCCGACGGAGATCGACGCGCACGAGGGAACCGTCGGACAGCCGCTGTTGTTCACCGACGTCTCCGTCGTCGACGAGAGCGGCGCACCGGTCGGGCCCGACGAGCAGGGGGAACTCGTCGTGTCGGGACCGACGGTGACGCCGGGCTATCTCGACGAGGGCCACACCGCGTCCGCGTTCGGCGAGCGCGGCTTACACACCGGCGACGTCGGCTATCGCGACGCGGACGGTCGACTGTGGATCCTCAATCGCCGTAGCGACCGGATCGTCACCGGCGGCGAGAACGTCGATCCGGGCGAGGTCGTCGCAGTGCTTCGATCGCATCCCCGCGTCGACGACGCCGCGGTCGTCGGGCTCGCCGACGAGGAGTGGGGCGAACGGGTCGCGGCGCTCGTCGTCCCCGACCCCGAGACCGATTCGGTCGGGCGGCTCGAGCGGTCGCTACTCGCTCACTGCGACGGACGCCTCGCCGGGTTCAAGCGACCGAAGACGATCGGGTTCGCCGACGGGCTTCCCCGGACGGCCTCGGGGACCGTCGACCGCGACGCCGTCAGGAATCGACTCCTCGAGGACGGCATCGACGCGACCGAATCGCCGTGATTCCGGCGGTGGCCGTCGTCGGGCGACGCCCGATTGCCTGAGTGACGGAGTGGCGCTCAGTTTCCGCCGAGGAGGACGGTATCGAGACGGCACACTCGAGTGTGGTAACGGCTCTGGAGACGGTCCCGAGACAAAGAGTATATCCGTATTTAGCCGCGGGATTCGGGACACATCTGATGGTAGCTCACGAAACTGTGAGTAGTGACATCACGCGGCCGAAGATCACGCGGTCAAACAGCTGTCGTGTTGACAGCGTTCTCAGTCTCGACGACGCTCTCGGGGGTATCGACCGATGAACGCGGGGAAACTCCTCGGCCTCGAGGACGCGTCGCGGGCGGAACGGGCCCTCTTCTTCGTAACGATGGGCGTGATGCTCTCGCTCGGCGGGTTCGGCTTTCTCCGGCCGTCGCTGCTGAGCAGCGCTCTCACCGGCGCGAAGGGATGGATACTCACCTACTTCGGCTGGTGGTTCATCCTCCTCGGGTTCGTTCTACTCGTCGCCGTCTTCGCCTTCACGGTCTCGCGATACGGTCGGCTCCGTATCGGCGGCCCCGACGCCGAACCGGAATTCGGCCTCTTTTCGTGGCTGTCGATGGTGTTCACCGTCGGGTTCGGCGCCTCGGTTCTCATCTGGGGCGTCGCGGAACCGGTGTCGATCGTCCAGCATCCGCCGCCGGATCCCGCTCCCGTCCAGGGCGCGTCAGCCGAGTCGATGGCGCTCGCCTTCATGTTCATTCACGAGGTGTTCCCGGGGCTGGCGATGTGGTATCTCCCCGTCGCGATCGCCTTCGGGATCGTGGTCTACACGGACGGCGTCGGCGACTACAAAATCAGCTCGATGCTCACCGGCGTCGTCGACGAAGACCGCATCCCCGGGCTCTATTGGCTGGTCGATCTGGCGGCGCTGATCGCCACGATCGGCGGCATCTCGACGACGCTCGGCTTCAGCGCACAGACGATGTCCGCGATCCTCAGTCGCGTGTTCGGACTCGACGCGACGATCCTGACCTACGCGGTGTTCGCCCTGATCGGCACCGTCTTCCTCGCCGACGTCTGGCTGGGCCTCCGGAAAGGGATCCGCAACGCGGCTCGAGCGACGGTGGTGCTCATCGGCGTCGCGATGGCCCTGCTCGTGGTGGTCGGACCGACGCTCTACATGCTCGAGTTGAGCCTGGACGCGACGGGCGTCTGGCTCAGCAATCTGTTCCGGCTGACGCTGTACACCGCGCCGGGAGCCGAAGGTAACTGGGCGGTCAACTGGACCGGCTTCTGGTGGGCCTGGTGGGCCGCCTGGAGTATCTTCGTCGGGAGCTTCGTCGCCCGCGTCTCGAAGGGGCGGACCATCCGGGAGATGTTCGCCGTGCTCGTCGTGGTCCCGACGGTCTTCACGTGGATCCAGCACGGCCTCATCGGCGGCTGGGTGCTCGCGCCGGGCTACCAGGAACCGGTCGCGGCGGCGATGGCCTCGGCCGGCAATCCCGCAGCCGTCGCGAGAGCGCTCGAGATCACGCCCTTTGGCACGGTGCTCGCGGTGCTGTTCGTCCTCATCATCGCCGGCTACATCATCACCTCCCTCGACTCGGCGGTGTTCATGATCTCGGCCATCACGCTGGGCGACGAGAATCCGAACCCGCGAAACCGCGCGTGGTGGGGCGCGCTGCTCGCGCTCTTCGGGATGATGTCGCTCCGGCTCGAGGAGTTCAGCGCCATCGAGTCGCTCTCGGTGACGATGGCGCTCCCGTTCTCGCTGTTCCTGTTGCTCATCCTGTACGGCAGTTACGTCGTCGCCCGGGACTACGTCCGGGAGGAGGAACGGGGTCGGCTGGGTCCCCAGACGGTCCGCCAGCAGCGAACGAGCCGCAACGTGAGCGACGACGATTAAGCGAGCGCCCCGTCGGAGCCGAAGTTAAGACGCTGGCGTCCCTACGCCGACCCGTGTGTACGCTCACGCTCGCCTGGCAGGTTTTCGACGACGCGCCGGTCGCGGTCGCCGCGAACCGAGACGAGGCGCTCGAGCGCGAGGCGCTGCCGCCCGCCGTCTACGGTGAGGAGCCGCTGATCGTCGCCCCGAGCGACGCCGAGGCCGGCGGCACCTGGATCGGTTACAACGAGTACGGCGTCTTCGTCGGCGTCACGAACAAGTGGACCGACGCCGATCTCGCCGGCGAGCGCTCTCGAGGGCTGCTCGTCGCCGACGCGCTCGAGGCTCGCTCCGCCGCGGACGCGAAATCGATCGTCGAGGCGGCGACCGACGCCGACGAGTACGACGGTTTCTACCTCGTCATCGCCGACGCGGCGGACGCGTACTGTTACGAGTGGGACGGCGCGCTCTCCCTGACCGAGTTCGAGCCGGGAGTTCACGTCGTCGTCAACGTCGCCATCGACGACGCGGTCGACGTGCCGTCGATCCGACCGGACGCGGGCCGAGAGCAAGCGGCGAACGCGAACGCAGTGCGAGCGGCGCTCGCGGCCGAGTCCGGAGAGAGCGTAGCGGCGTGGCTCGAGCGGGCGGGCGACGTGCTCGGCGACCACGAGTACGGCGTCTGTATCCACGGAGACGGGTTCGGGACCCGATCGTCGTCGCTGATCGCGCTCGGTCCGGAGACGACGCGGTACGCCTTCGCATCGGGGCCGCCCTGTCGAACGAGCTACGACGACGTCTCCGTCAGCGCCGGCGACGATGCGACCGATCCGGCTTACGGGGGCCGCGAGACCGACGAAGACTCTGCGCTCGAAGGGGAAGGGCACATTTAAGCGGCTCGCTCCATCTCGTATGGGTATGGACGCACTCCTGCCTGTAGCGACGCACACGGCGAGGTGGTCACCGTGAGCGTTACCGCGGCCGAAGCCGAACTCACCGAGGACGAGCGGGCCGGGCTCGAACTCGTCCGCGAGTCCGGCGGCATCCACCAGAGCGACTTCTGGAAGGAACTGGACGTCTCCTCGCGCAAAGGCAGCCGAATCGTCGAGTCGCTCGTCGAGAAGGAACTCGTCGACCGCGACGAGACCGTCTACGACGGTCACAACACCTACTACATCTCGCCGACCGCTCGAGACCTCGATTTCACCCTCCTGATGGCCGGCGACATGCTCTCGCCGTTTATCGGCGAGGAGGAGGTCGACCCCAACAGCGACGCCTTCTCGCAGTGGATCATGAACCTCGCGTACGAGGAGTGATCGGTTCGTCGCAGTAGCCGGTCACGTTTCGGCCGACCCGTTCGAAGCCCGCGCGCCCCGCACTTGAGCGACGTGGGTGAACGTGACCAACCCCAATCCCCCGACGAGGTTTCCTGCGGTCGCGATGGCGATCGTCTCGGCCAGCGCCCAGTACCCGATACCGGCACTGAAGAGGAACCCAAAAAACACGTGAATCGCGGTGACGATCACGTGGTCGAACGGACCGAGGGCCAGCAGAAACCCGACGATGTAAGCCATCGTGATTCGGCTTCGCACGGTGTTGACGGCCTCGAGGAGGTACGACAGGAGACTCACCAGCGCGCCGCCGATGATGGCGCTGGCGAACATCCCCCGCATCGGTCGGTGGACGATCCCTTCGGCGGTCCGGGAGAGCGCGTGCGCCGATCCCGACGGGAGGACGCCGTCGACGGCGAAGACGAACGCGAAGAGGAACCCGCCGACGAGATTGACGACGAGGGTGACGGTCCACAGTCGAAGGAGCGGACCGAACAGCCATGAGCCGTCCTCATCGACCGCCTTCGCGGCCGGGTCGAAGAAGTTCTCGTTGAACAGTTCCGTTCGGCCGACGACCAGAAAGACGACGCCGACGCCGAAGGCGAGCGCACCCGCGACGTGCGCGACGTCGCCGAACCGCGGTTCGACCAGCGCGTCGACGACCCCCAGCGCTGCGATGCCGAAAACGATGGTGAACCCCGCGATGAAGCTGGTCGCCGTCAGCTCGAGCAGTGATTGATCGAGTCGCCGTTCGCCTTCCTCGACCGCCCGATCGAATATCTCGTCGGGGTCCGGAGCGATGGGCACGCCCTGATTACGAATCACTGATAGATAATGGCTCGACATGAATACGCCGCGGCCGTCGAGGGCTCGAGGTGGCTACGGAACGATCTCGAACGAGCGCATGGAGCCCCGCTCGAGTTCCGTCGAGGGATGTCCACCGGCGGTGCCGGCGGACTACTCGTAGGGGTCGAACCGTTCGATGAGAACGAAGGGGTCGCGTTCGCGGTTGTAGTATGGAACGTCGCCGTCGAGGGCTTCGATGAGTCGCCGGTGGACCTCGCGTGCGGCTCGGCCCTCGTCGGGCGCCAGGTGATGTTGCCCGCGCATGTCCGTCCAGAATCCGCCGTCGAGCCAGAGCAGCGTTTCGTCGTTCGACTGATAGACGACCTCTCCCTCCTTCGCGAGTCCGTCGACCGCGAGCTGGCGACCGGAGAGCTGTGCGCGCGCGAGAACGGCGATGAGCTGACGACGAGAGACGGGAGCGTGCAAGGCGACGTTGTCGATCGTGTCGGCGAAGTACTCCTCCACGAGATCGCACGCTCTCGAGAACTCGTCGAATTCGACTTCCTGATCCTGTGAGAGTTTCATGAGAGTCTCTTGCAGTGATTCGTTCGGTATGGTCCTAGTTGACAGAGCTGTATAAAAATGTATCTGTCGGCGACGGTCCGGACGCGGCCGAATCGGGCGAGAAGTGAGTAGCGGTCGTCGCGGCCCGTTCAGTCGAGCGCGCTCGCGGCGCGAATCAACCGCTCCTCGCCGAACGCGGGACCGATGAGCTGGAGCCCGACGGGGAGACCGTCGGTCTCGCCCGCCGGAACCGATATCGCGGGCAGATCGGCGAGGTTCACGGGAACGGTGTTCGCGTCGGCGAGATACAACTGGAGGGGGTCGTCCAGACTCTCGCCGAGTTCGAACGGCGGAACCGGCATCGTGGGACTGGCGAGCACGTCGGCTTCCGAGAGGGCCTCGTCGAAGTCCTGTTTGACCCACGCGCGAGCGTCCTGGGCCTTCTCGTAGTACTTGTCGTGGTAGCCCGCCGAAAGCGCGTAGGTCCCCAGCAGGATCCGGCGCTTGACCTCGTCGCCGAACCCTTCCTCACGAGCTTTCGCGAACGCTTCGTTCCAGTTGCCGTCGTAGCCGCCCGAACGGCCGTAGCGGACGCCGTCGAAGCGCGCGAGGTTGGATGACGCCTCGGACATCGCGATCACGTAGTAGGCTTCGACGGCGTGTTCGACCGAGGGGAGGCTAACCTCGTGGTACTCCGCACCGCGGTCCTCGAGCTCTCCCACCGCCGCCCAGAACGTCTCGACGACGCCCTCGTCGGCCCCCTCGAGTAGCTCCGTGGGAACGCCGATACTGAGCCCGTCGACGTCGCCGGTGGCGGCGTCGGCGTAGCTCTCGTCGGCCTCGAGGGGCGCCTCGCGCGTGGTTGCGTCCCGGTCGTCGCTGCCGGCGATCACGTCGAGCAGCGAGGCGGCATCCTCGACGGTCTCGCCGAAGGGACCGATCTGCTCTAAGCTGTTGCCGTAGGCGACGAGGCCGTATCGGGAGACCAGTCCGTACGTGGGCTTGATACCGACGACGCCGCAGAATGCGGCCGGGCAGCGGACCGAGCCGCCGGTGTCGGAGCCCAGCGCGAGGTCGGCCTCGCCGGCGGCGACCGCGGCCGCCGAACCGCCGGACGAGCCGCCGGGAACGTGGCCCGGCGCGGCGGGGTTGTCCGTCGCGCCGAAGTAGGAGGTCTCGGTGGTCGTCCCCATTCCGAACTCGTCCATGTTGGCCTTGCCAACGATGGTCGCACCGGCGTCTTTCAGTCGGGAGACGACCGTCGCGTCGTAGGGCGGGACGTAGTCCTCGAGCATCCGCGAACCGCAGGTCGTCCGGACGCCTTCGGTGGAGATGTTGTCCTTGACCGCGACCGTTTTGCCGGCCAGCGGGCCGTCGTCGTCGCCCTCGATCTGTGCGTCCGTGATGAAAATATCGTCCGACATGGTTACGAGACGTTGGGCCCCTTGAAGTAGCCGTCCTCGGTTTCCGGCGCGTTCCGGAGCGCCTCCTCGCTGTCGAGCGAGGGCCGTTCCTCGTCCGGTCGCATCACGTTCGCGAGATCGGCGTCCCGATCGACTTCCGGTACCTCGTCTAGCGTCTCGAAGTACTCGAGGATGTCCGCGAACTGCTCGGCGAACCGGTCGACCTCGTCATCTGCGAGGTCGACGCGAGCCAGCTCCGCGACGTGGCGGACCTCCTCGGGACTGACGGCGTCGTCGCTCATACGTGTTCGCACCGCCCTCCGGAGAGTAAGGGTTTCGATACCGCCCCACCCCGCGCGCCGAGCCGAGTAGACGAACCGGGAGGATCGAATCGCCGTCGCCTCCACGGACGGCGTCCGAAACCGGTCGCGCGAGCGAGTCGAGTCCGAACGGAGCCGCTTCCTCGAGCGAGACGATCCCCGACCGTCAGTCACGGTTCGCATCGTCGATCGACCCACCGCGTTCGAGACGGGACCAGGTTCGAAACGGGGACGAGAGTGCCATTTCAATACGATGTTACCTCGTTCTAATACAGTACTAACCGCGCCGACGGTGCGACTAATGGGTTCATACTCAAGGGCGTTGTCACGGGACGAATCGTATGGATTGCGATAACTGCGAGTCCGACGAGGTTGCGTACACGCTAACGACCTACGTCGAACGCGGCGTCGAGGAGAGCGTCGATCTCCACTTCTGCTCGAGCGACGTCGATCTCCACTTCTGCTCGAGCGACTGTCTCCGCGTCTGGACGTGACGACCCGCAAGACCGGATCGAACCGCTCGAAGACCGAGCCATGCCGGGACGGTCGTCCCGGTTCAACGTGACGACGGATGGAACAGGAGGCGTCTCATGAAACCGAACGAACGGCCGACGGCGACGGAAGCGGAGCTCGGGGCCGTAGTCCCGTCGACGGTCGACGCGAAATCGAGCCGACGAACGGTCAACGGTGTCGAGTTACACGTCGTCACCGCCGGCGATCGAGCGGATCCGCTGCTCGTCTTGCTCCACGGCTTTCCCGAGTACTGGTACGAGTGGCGATCGCAGATCGCCCCGCTCGTCGACGCCGGCTATCGCGTCCTCGTCCCCGATCAGCGGGGGTACAACCGCAGCGAGAAGCCTGACGGGGTGCGAGCGTACCGAACGGACGCGCTCGCGCGGGACGTCGTCGCCCTGATCGCCACCGAGGAACGCGACGCCGCCCACGTCGTCGGCCACGACTGGGGCGGGGTCGTCGCCTGGTACCTCGCGTGTCGGTTCCCGGGCGCCGTCGACCGCCTCGCCGTCGTCAACGCGCCCCATCCGACCGCGTATCGCCGACAGTTGCTCGCGAACCTCGAGCAACTGCGCCGGAGCTGGTACGCCGTCTGTTTTCAGCCGCCGCGGCTCCCCGAGTTCGCGTGTCGGTACGACGGGTATCGCCTCCTCGAACGGGCGCTTCGCGAAACGGCCGCGCCGGGAACGTTCAGCGAGACCGAGCTGGCACGCTACCGGCGAGCCTGGGGTCGGACGGGCGCACTCACCGGGATGCTCAACTGGTACCGGGCGGCCGCGCGACATCCGCCGAATCCGGCGATCGATCGCGTCGCCGCGCCGACGCTCGTTGTCTGGGGTGAAGACGATTCGGCACTCGCCCCCGCGCTAGCGGTCGACAGCGCGGCGTTCTGTGCGGAGCACCGCCTCGAGATACTGCCGGGTGTGAGTCACTGGGTGCCCCACGAGGAACCCGAGCGGCTGACGGAACTGTTGCTCGAGCACGCTCGCGTGGCGTAGGGTGACCCGCGGCGACGGATGGTGGCCTGTGTTCGGTCCCGTGCGACGGGGACTCGGCCTCGGCTCACCCGATCGGAACACGTTCGGGAGAGGACTCGCATCCCCGGTGTGCGTCAGTTCGATCGACTAACACCGCAGGTATCGAAAGACGGGCCGTCACGACTCCCGTCGGTCGGCGTCGACGCTGTGCGGTGGTCGCCCTCGAGAGCCATGATCGACCTACACACGCGCCCGGACCCGATCGGCCGAGTCGCTTCCGACCCGTTCGTCGTCGCCCTCGCCGCCGCCGACGCGGTCGTCGTGACGGCGTTTCTCGGCTTCGGCCTGTACTCCCACGGGCTCGAGCCGTGGGTGTACCCGATCTACACCCTCCGAACGGCGGCTCCGTTCGTGATCACCTGGGGGATCGTCGCCCCGCTACTGGGCGCGTACCGTCGCCGGACGCTCGAGTCCGTCGGACGGACGGTCGCGGTGGTCGGTGCCGCATGGCTCACCGTCACGCTGCTCGGCGGCGGGATCCGCGCGTCGCCGTACTTCCCCGGCGGTGCCCCGCCCGTGTTCCTGCTGGTCAACGCCGCCCTCGGACTCGGATTCGTCCTTCCGTGGCGGCTCGCGGTGACCGGCGGCTGCCGCGCGCGACGGTGACCGGTACGCGGTCGTCGCGTGCAGTACTGACGGGGACGCGACCGCGGTGACGACGGTGGCCAGTGGTCGCGGAACGTACCGCCGATCCGGACTCGAATCGAACGGCCGCCCGTCCCTCGCGGTCTCGAGCCGAGCGGCCGACCGCGGACGGTCCGAACTCGTTCGGCATCACGGCTACCCGGCGTCCGCGAGTATCCGTTACGAGATGAGTTCGTGTGCGCTCTGCGGGCTCCCGACGCCCGAGCCGCCGGTGACCGCGGACGACGTCGCCGGCTCCTTTTGCTGTCGGGGCTGCCTCGAGGTGAGCGCGACGCTCGCCGACGTCGACGACGTGGACGGCCCGAGCGTCGCGGATCGGGCGGCCGAGTCCGCCGAACGAGCGGTTCCCGACGGTGCTTCGGAGGCGTTCCTCGCGATCGAGGGGATGCACTGTTCGACCTGCGAAGGGTTCGTCTCCCTGCTCGGCGAACGCGAGGAGGGGATTCTAACCGTCGAAGCCAGCTACGCGACCGACACCGCCCGCGTCGTCTACGACCCCGATCGGCTGCTCGAGGCCGACCTCCCCGACGCGATCTCGGGGTACGGTTACGAGGCGCGGTTTCGCGACGATAAAGCGGGCGGCAAGCGGACTCGAGCCGACGAGGAGATCGCGCAGCGACTGCTGATCGGCGGGTTCCTGGCGATGCTCGTCATGCCGTGGTACCTGTTCTCCCTTTACCCGAGCTACGTCGGACTCGAGACGGGGATTCTCTCGGTCGATGCGACGTCGCCCGTCGGGATCTACCTGCCGATGGCGATGATCGGCCTGTTGACGGGCGGCGTCCTGTTCTACACCGGCTATCCCGTGTTGCGCGGCGCGTACGTCAGCCTCCGGGTCGGCCAGCCGAACATGGACCTGCTGATCGCCATCGCGGCGACCGCGGCGTACGGCTACAGCACGGTCGCGCTGGCGACGGGGAGCACGCACCTCTACTACGACGTGACCGTCGCCGTGATCGTGGTCGTCACGCTCGGAACCTACTACGAGCGCCGGATCAAGCGTCGGGCGACGGATCTGCTCACCGACGTGACCGCCGCGCGGGTTCGCGACGCGACTCGCCGAACGGCGGAGGGGGTCGAGACGGTTCCGATCGATCGGCTCGAGGCCGGCGACGAGGTGCTCGTCAAACCCGGCGAGCGGATCCCCGTCGACGGGACGGTCGTCGAGGGGACGGCGGCGGTCGACGAGTCCGTCCTCACCGGCGAGTCGCTGCCGGTCACGAAACGGCCGGGGGAGCGGGTCGTCGGCGGCGCGATCGTCACCGATAGCGCGCTCGTCCTCGAAGCGGGCGAAGGGGCCGAGAGCACGCTCGATCGCATCGCGACGCTCATGTGGGAGATCCAGAGTTCGACGCCGGGCGTCCAGCGGCTGGCCGACCGGCTCGCGACGATCTTCGTCCCGCTCGTCCTGACGCTCGCGGTCGTCCTCACGGGCTGGCGGCTCGCGACGGGGACGCCGGTCAGCGACGCGGTCCTCACGGGGCTGACGGTCCTGGTCGTCTCCTGTCCGTGCGCGATGGGGCTGGCGACGCCGCTGGCGGTCGCCTCCGGGTTGCGCGACGCCCTCGAGCGCGGGATCGTCGTCGCGAACGCGGCCCTGTTCGAGTCGGCGTCGGCCGTCGAGACAATCGTCTTCGACAAGACCGGCACGCTGACGGCCGGCGAGATGAGCGTCCTCGCGGTCCACGGCGACGCCGACGCGGTCGCTCTCGCCGCGGCCGTCGAGCGCCGTTCGGAACACCCCGTCGCCGACGCTATCGTCGCTTACGCGGCGGCGGAGCAGCCTGAGCGAGCGGCGAGCGACGAGCACGCCGCGGCCGACGGTGGCTCCCTCGAGCCCGCAGCGACTGCGGCCCCGACCGCGGCGGGAGATGCCCCCTCCGCGATGGACGCTGACTCGGCCGCGGTCGAGGGCCGTCTCGAGGTGACCGACTTCGAGCGCCATCCCGGAGCGGGCGTCAGCGCGATGCGACACGAAGAGCGCGTCGTCGTCGGCACGCCCGCGCTCGTCGAGCGACTGGTCGGCCCGATTCCCGCCGCGCTCGAGCGGGCGATCGGCGAGGCTCGAGCGGCCGGTCGTCTCCCGACCGTCGTGGGCTACGACGGACGAGCGCGGGCCGTCATCGTCGTCGGCGATCGAACGCGGGCCGAGTGGCGCGACGTTCTCGAATCGTTCGCAGACCGCGAAGTCGTCGTACTGACGGGTGACGACGAGGCCGCGACCGAGACGTTTCGCGACCACCCGGCGGTCGACCGCGTCTTCGCGGGCGTCCCGCCCGACGGAAAAGTCGAGACCGTCAGACGGCTCTCCCGCGGTGGGGTGACGGCGATGGTCGGCGACGGAACGAACGACGCCCCCGCGCTGGCCGCGGCGGACGTCGGCATCGCGCTCGGCCACGGGACGGCCCGCGCGACGGACGCCGCCGATGCGGTCGTCACCTCGAGCGACCTCCGCGGCGTCCGCGCCGTGTTCGATCTCGCGAACGGCACTCGCCGTCGCATTCGCGAGAACGTCGCCTGGGCGTTGCTGTACAACGCCGTGGCGATCCCGCTGGCCGCGGCCGGGCTGCTCAATCCGCTGTTCGCCGCGGTCGCGATGGCCGCGAGCAGCACGATCGTCGTCGTCAACTCCTCGCGGCCGGTGCTGGACGATCGATGAGCCCGTTTCGCCAGCGAGGTCGTTCGGTCGCGCTTTGGCTTCGATCGATTTCGAATGCCGTCTCACTAGATCGAAACGGATCCGTTCCGAGTCCGAGCCCCGCTCCACCCCCGCACTTATTGACACACGTTACCAAGAAACACATATGGAGCGAAGACGGCTCCTCATGGCGTCTGCGACCGCCGCGGCGGTCGTGCTCGCGGGGTGTGGGGGCCCGGAGGACGACACCGATGAAGACGGCGGTGGCGGATACGCTCTCGACGAATCGGCACGGTAAGTGTCTCGAGATACCGGCCGGAGCGTGAGGTCTTTCTGACGCGCGTGCGCCACCGAACCGCCCCCGGACAGCTACTGCTGTGACCGAATTCAGGGGGAAAAGCGGGTCGCATTACGCAGTGGTACCGATCGCGACGGGTGGTACTCCCGGTCGGTCCAGTTCGCGCACCGACCGCCGGGATCGCGTCTACGCTTCCGGGACCGACGACGCGTACCGGCGGTAGCGACGCAGAGTTTCGCCGTCTTCGTCGCGGAGTTCGACGACGAACTCCGCCTGGCCGACGGTCTCCTCGAGGTCGGCTTCGCGGATCGTGAACTCGTAGGGCGACTCCTCGACGCGCTCGATCTCGCTGTCGCCGCTGGTCACGACGACGCTGTCGACCCCCGTCGAGTCCGAGAGGTGACAGTCGATCTCGCCGCTCGATTTGCTACACTCCAGATCCGGGTCGACGTCCGCCCCCGAGTCGTCCTGCAACGGCGACTGGAAGTCGAGTAACATGGGGGAGATCGGTGCCGTCCCGAGCAGCAAGACGATGGTCAGGAACACCGAGAGGTTGATCTTCGAGCCGTGGCGAGCGATCCGCCGGACGGTCGGGCGTTCGGCGGTTCGCCGAAGCCGGATCACGAGCGGCACGATCACGGCGTGGGTCAACGGTCCCCAGAGGATGAGGACGAAACCGTAGGCCCGAACGTACTCGAGGATCGTCCAGTCGATCCCGTAGGAGAGGACCAGGCTGCTCGCCGACCAGCAAAAAAAGCCGAAAAAGAGCAACCCGGCGCTCTTGAACAGCCGCCAGATCGGCGTGTTGGCGTAGTAGACGCTCAGGAGGTCCCGCCAGGCCTGAACGAGGACTCGCCTGATGAACGATAGCGGCGATGCAGTCGCGTCGGCGTCGGAGTGTGTCATGGGTGGGTGGATCGAACGAAGCGGTTCGTCTGGCCGATCAGGCGCCGATCGACCAGAGCTGGGTCAGCAGATACCAGTTCAGCAGGTAGGTAACGACGAAGGCGACGAGGAAGACCAGACAGAGGACGAACGTCCCGCGCATCTCGTAGGCGTGGACGGGATCGTCGGGGTCCTGAGCCATTCCAAGGCCACCGTCCGCGACGAGGTTGGCGTTGTCGTCGGCGTTCTCGACGCGGTCGCCGAAGACCAGCGAGCCGACGGCCACGAGGACGAAGAGGATGCCGCCCGCGATGGCGAGCAGGGCGAAGATCCCGAAGACGGCGAACAGGGGTGAGGCGGCCGAGAGGCTGAACTCGGTGCCCGGGATGTTCTCGACGACCTCGGCGGTCCGCCGAGGAACGCCGTAGAGGATGCCGACGTACATCATCATCAACACGGCGACGCCCATCGCGGCCGAGTAGAAAAACGGCTGGATCGACGCGAGCCGCTCGGAGATGTACTGGCGCATGAACATCGTTCGGATCACGAAGAAGACCAGGCCCATGAACGCGACCGTGGTCCCGAGGACGACCGTCGCGTGGAAGTGCCCGACCGTCGCGAACGTGTTGTGCCAGGTCATGTTGAGCTGCAGTTGCCCCATCATGACCCCCGTGATCCCGCCGAGGAAGCCGAACAGAATGATCGAGAAGATCGTCGAGGAGAACACCGGATCCCGCCAGGGAGCCGACGTCAACCAGCCGAACAGCCCGCCGCCCTTCCCGCGCTTTCGGCGGCCGGCCTCGATTCCCGCCGGAATGGCGAACGCGTGGATCAGACTCGCGAACGTGGCACCGTAGAACGCGTAGGACGTGTTCCAGAGGCGCCAGCCGGTCGACACCGCGGGATCCGACAGCAGGTGGTGTGCCGCCCCGAGGTTGATGAAGAACAGATAGAGGATGAAAGCGGTCCGCGAGACCTTCTCGCTGACGACTTCAGCGCCGGCGACGACGTGGGTCAGGAAGTACCAGACCGCGATCATCGCGACGAGGTTGATCTGTTGGGTGCCGTGACCGATGATCCAGTACATCTGCCGGTACCAGGCGGCGTCCCACCACTGGATGTACTCGAGTCGCCACAGCAGCGTGGGAACGAACGCGAACAGGCCGCCGACGAGGGCCTCCACGGCGATAATTCCCGTGACGAACGCGGCGAAGCTGACGAGCGGGAGCGTCTTCCGCGGATTCTCGCGCTTCTCGTACCACATCGTCGCGAAAAACGGCAGCGCGGCAACGACGGTGCCCAGGATGAAGACGATCGCGCCGGCGTAGAACAGCGGCGAGATCGGCATCGGAACGTAGGCGGTCAACAGCGGCGCTTCGTTCGGTGCCTCGGTGGTCCAAATCGCGTAGTTGACCAGCAGTGCGCCCGCGACCATGACGAGCCAGCCGGCCGTCGCAACGCTCGTGAACGGCAGCCGGCGGCCGAGGACCATCGGCCCGCCCACGTAGAGGATCGCGATTTCCATGAACACCATCCAGAAGATCAGGAGGTTCCACGCGTGCATGCTGAGGTGCGTGTAGAAATCGCCGGGGTCGAGCAGCCCGATCACTTCCCAGCGAGTCATCGCGACGGTGATGGCGAAGATACCGCCGTACAGCAGGGCGACGACCGCCGTGAGGCCGAACAGTTTGACGAGGTTCTCGACGGATCGGTGGATCTCGAGGCCCGTCACCGAGCAGGTTCGGAAGCCGTCGTCGCGGTACTCGTTGTCGAAGAGACCGAGAACGTCCAGTTTGTGTGCCATCGGTATCACTCCTCCACGATGATCGTGCCGTGCATGGTCCTGTGGCCCTGACCGCAGAACTCGTTACAGATGATGTGGTAGGTGCCCGTCTCGTCGAACGTCATCGGAACGACCCACTCGTAGCCGGGCAGCACTTGCAGGTTGATCTGCTTACTGAGCGCGTCCTCCGGCCGCAGCGAGAAGCCGTGCTGGACGTCCATGGAACTGAGGTGGATATCGTACTCCGTTCCCGCCTCGAGGATGACCGGCGCGCCGTCCCAGTAAAAGCGCATCGCGTTGAAATAGACGTCCGTCCCGGGCGGGACGAGGCCGTCCTCGGTCTCGGTCCCGTCTTCCTTGTACGCGCTCATCTTCTCGCGGTACGCCTCGGCGTCGATGCGGAACGTCTCGCCGATCGGGTTCTGATCGCCGACGCGCGTCCAGGTGCTCATCCAGCCAAAGAGGATGAGCGACCAGGCGGCGCCCAGCCCGAGCCAGATCGACTCGCGTCTGTCGACCGGCTGATCCCACCAGTTGCCGTCCGGGGGTTTCAGTGGTGACGTCATCGAATCACCCCAGGGGAACGGAAAAGACGTCGACCCAGCCCCACGCGACGTACGAGAGCGCGAAGAACACGAGCGCCGCCGCTGCGAGTAGCCAGATGCGGTTGTACAGCCGCTGCATCATCGGTTCCGATTCGCTCGAGTGTGATCCGGTCATTTTCTCTCGGCCGAAAATCGGTATGAAAGCCGCATAGCCGTTCTCCCGCACATATTCCCCTTGGTTCGCGCCGGCGGCGGTTCGATCACGGCTACTAGATTTGCGTACCGATGAAAGGAAACTAACTCAGCAAGGAGGGCGAGAGCGACCGACGGTACGACGAGACGGGAAGACGAGGCGTAAAAAAGGAGTCCGAATGGCGATTTTCCGGGCCGACCGTAGCGGGATGTCCACTCCCGCTCACGGATCCTCGTCGTAGACGTCGTGGTTCTCCTTGCCCTGCACGTCGATGACGCCGAGGGCGCCGCGGTGGACGACCCGCGAGAGGGCGTGATCGACGAGTTTGACCGGTCCGGGGACGGGGAACTCCATCTCGCCGGCGGTGGTGGTGCCAGGCGGGACGGGGGTCGTCTCGACGTTGTTGGGGGGCTCGCTCAGCAGGTCGCCGCTGCGGTAGAGGTCGCTCCAGACGTTGCCGATCGGGTGGAACGAGCTCAGCAGGTTGGG
>NZ_JBWBDM010000014.1:0-85949 GCF_056135975.1 Natrinema sp. LJW11
ACCCTCACGTTTCTAGTTACTGACTATTCTAGCTTGGTGTCTCTGGATCCCCCGATCTGCTAAACTAGAACGGATGGAGCTACTCCCCATAGTATGATGATCCGAGTGAATCGGTATAAGAATTCGGTGAGGTGCCTATTAAGCGGAATTTCAAGCTCCGGTATCAGCTATTGCTGAAGACTCTTGATCAGTAAGCACGTTTGGTGTACAGTAGATTTACATGAATGGTTCTTTAAAGAAGAGGATTTCAACAGAGCCGATAGCCTCTCACTTGGTGTGCACTCTCCTCCAGAGTTTTAACCGCGTGAGGGCCATATTTTTGTCTACATTGAAACTCGCACAGACACTCCAAGATAGACCTGTGGATTCGAATTTGGTGAGAGGCGTATGACAGACATGAGGTATGATTCGTGCAGTACGCGGTTAGAATTCTACAGAGGGGTGAGATACTGTCCGGCTTGCCAAAGCAAAGCGTAGGTGAAACAGAAGATTGACTCACAACGGGGACTATAGAGAGAACTGGCACCTACGGTGTGACTTCTATTCTCGGAAACAGTTCCCAATAATTCTTTTCACACATCGTTGGGGTGAATAGAGGCCGTGAATGTTTCGTGTCGTTCCTAACTCAACAATCCACTTCCTCTACAGTTTTGGAAGATGAACTATTTTGGGAGATGGTCAAGCTGATTCTGCATCATATCTACTCTATAGTCATTCAGTCATATGTATGAAAATCAACTTCTTGCTCGAGAAGTTCGTCGGGAATCCCAGGAACTTCATCGGAACGGACTGGACCCTGTTCCTCGATGACGTCGAGATCGCGGGGGAATTCACGTAACGCGAAATGCAATGAAATACCAGCCTTTGCTCCTTCGCCCAATGCAATCGGGAGTTGATTGTGCCCAGGTGTCAGGTCTCCCACTGCATAGACGCGATCGACTGTTGTCTGCCCGTGATCATCGACGACGACCGTCCCATCATCGTTGACATCACAGCCGAGATTACGGGCCAGACCGTTGTTGTACTCGGCACCGTACATGGCGAAGCCACCCTTGTACTCGCGAATCATGCCGTCTTCGAACTCGAAGGCTGCTAACCAGCCATCTTTGTCGTTTTGAACGCCAGTGATGTCCTCGTGAATGATATCGATCGGATGGTTCGAGAGCATCGTTGCCGTCTCGTCGCTCCATTCAGGGCTATCATTGCGAGTGAGTAGATCAACATCGTCGGTGAAGTTCAGCATGATCGCAGCTACGTGTGCAGCGCTCTCCCCGTATCCCATGACGTAGACGGGTTCATCGACGAACATGTAAGCATCACAGTGCAAGCAGTAGTGGAGCCCGCGACCGGTCCGCGGTAGTGGCGGTTCCGGGCGGATATCGTTGAATCCCGTCGCGAGAACAACGTACTCTGCGCGATAGTCAGCATTATTCCCGCAGAGACGGATCGAACCATCCTCAGTACTGTCGCAGGAGACGAGTAGATCATTGTGGATATCGCACCCGTACTCCCGAAGTTGGTCTCTACCAACCGAGAGAAATTCGTTCCCGGATGTCTCCTCCGTGACACCCAGTAAATTGTGGACCTCTTGCATCATCGCTGCGCGTCCACCGCCTCGATCGACGACGGCCGTTCGATGACCGAGTCGCGTCGTATACAGCGCTGCGGTCATTCCAGCCGGACCGCCTCCGACGACGAGAACTTCGTAATCGTGAACAGTTGAATCAGTAGCCATCGTCTCTTCGTCCGATATCGACACATAAAATGGTGGTTCGAAATCGGCGTGATATTGTGGATACAGTGACAAAGCCAGCGAGTGAGCTCTAGTTCTTGAATTCTATAGACTTACTGAGCAGCCGTTCCTAATCTAATAATTCATAGAATGCATGTTTCCAGCTACAGAGGAATCTCAAATGCGGCCTCTTCCGTTCGCTCGAGCGTCTCGAGGTGCGCTTCGGCATCGAGTGCTGCCATGCTGCCGGTTCCGGCAGCGGTGACCGCCTGTTGATAGTGCGGATCAGCGACGTCACCGGCGGCGAAGACGCCCTCGACCGCCGTCTCGGTCGTCGCGCGGCCGGCGTCGTCCGTACGGGTGCGGAGATAGCCGCTCTCGTCGCGGTCGACGGCGGTCCCCTCGAGGAATTCGGTGTTCGGTGTGTGGCCGATGGCGTAGAACACGCCGCCGACATCGACGGTCTCTCGGTCGACGTCGACGCCGGTTGCGGCCTTCTCCGCGGGATAGCCGTCGGGATGCGAGACGAGCGTCGCGCTGGTGACACCCTCCTCCTGCGAGCCGTGTATCGCCTCGAGTTCCGTGTTCCAGCGGAACTCGATGGTCTCGTTGTCGCGGGCGCGGTCGGCCATGATCTCGGAGGCGCGCAGTTCCTCGCGACGGTGAACGATCGTCACATTATCGGCGAACTTCGCGAGGAAGAGCGCTTCTTCCATCGCCGAATCACCGCCGCCGATCACGAGGACGTCGTCACCGCGGTGGAATGCGCCGTCGCAGGTCGCACACGTGGAGAGCCCGTAGCCCATCAGTTCGTCTTCATTCTTGGCGCCGACCCAGCGAGCGCTCGCGCCGCTCGCGACGATCAGCGCACGCGTTTGCAACGTGTTGCCGTTCGAGAGTTCGAGTTCGAACGGCCGCTCTGCGAGCATCGCGTTTTCGACAGTGCCGTGGGTGAACTCAGCGCCGAAGCGCTCGGCCTGGTCCTTCCCGTTTTGGATCAGCTCCATCCCGCCGACGCCCTCAGGGAAGCCGAGGTAGTTCTCGACGTCGGTCGTCAGCGTCAGTTGGCCGCCCGGTTCGGGTCCCTCGAGCACCAGCGGCTCGAGGTCGGCCCGCGCGGCGTAGACGGCCGCGGAGAGGCCGGCGACGCCGGAACCGACGATCACTATGTTGCGAACATCCGCGGTCGTGTCTGTTTCCTTGTTCATTCGGTGTATCTCTCGATCAGGCTACGGAGTCGGTCTTCCGGCAGCGCGCCGGACTGCTGTTCGACCTGCTCGCCGTCAGCGAAGAGGGCTAGCGTTGGCACACCCCGAACGCCGAACGAGCCCGCGAGTTGCTGGTGTTCGTCGACGTCGACCTTGGCGATCACGGCCTCGGTCGTGTCCGCCAACTGCTCGAGGACGGGATTGAGCATCTGACAGGGGCCACACCAGTCGGCGTAGAAGTCCACGAGAACGACGTCGTGCGCCGTCGTGACGTCCTCGAGGTGGCTTCTCCCGTCGATGTAGATCGGTTCGTCGAGCGATTCTCCGGAGGCACCGCGTGCATCAGTTGCCATCACCACTACGTATGGACTGATAGCGTTTAAAGGTTTTGTGAGAATTGCACAATATAAGGGCCATAGTAGAGGCTGTCTTCATTCTCCACACTACGATGAACGAACCGATCCGTGGACCGCGCTAAGTAGAGGTTCGGTGAGGATGATCGAAGAGACGTGACAACGCTTTCGTCGGTCGAACCGTCCCGATCGGTTTTGCACAGTAACCTAACAACCGCTCATTCGACAGAGTCGGCCGACCGATCTGAAATACCCGCGTCAAAGCGGGTGAAATACCCAACTCGCGTTCCGACGCGCGCGTCGAACGTCAGTCCCCGCTGTTCGACACGGCGTCGCAGCCCTTCGAACCTGACGAAGTGCGGGTCGGGGAGCGACTCGCCGACGACGAGTCGACCGTCGGGTTTCAGGACTCGCTCGAGTTCGTCGAGGGCTCGCTCTTGGTCAGGAATTTCCCCGAGGACTAAGATCAGATACGCAGCGTCGAACGTGTCGTCCGGATACGGAAGCGATCGTGCATCGCCGCGGATCGGTTCGACGTTCGGGTTCCCTTCCTGTCGCATTCGCGTTCGGACGTGTTCGACCATCTCCGATTGGACGTCCACGGCGTGTAGTGTCCCCGACGGTTCGATTGCCCGTGCGACCATCCCGGTGTAGTAGCCGGTTCCCGGTCCGACCTCGAGAAGACGTTCACCGGGCTGGGGCTTGAGTACGTCGCGCAGCCGGGAGCGAGTAATGACCGGACGCGGGAAGTTGATCGCGTGGCGCTGGGCGTACGGGCACGGTGATGGGTTCGATCGCCACCGGAGGGCGTATCCGAGTCCGGCGAGCAGCGTGAGTCCGAGCAGGGCGGCGATCGCTCGTACGGTACGACGAGAAACCATAGTACTCCCTTCATCGTGGACGGACTACAGTCTTCCTCAAACTGACGCACGTGCTGCAGGCTTGCTGGTGCTACCCCAACTACGACCGTTCTCGAAATCAGTTGTACAGTATGTCCTATACGCTTCGTACACAAGTCGACGGCGAGTTTGACGACATCGTCGAGAAAACGATCGACGCCCTTGAGGACGAGGGGTTCGGCGTGCTCTGCGATATCGACGTCCGGGAAACGCTGAAAAAGAAACTCGACGAGGACTTCCGGCAGTATAGAATCCTGGGTGCGTGCAATCCGCAGTTGGCCCATCAGGGACTCGAGCACGATCTCGAACTCGGGACGTTGCTCCCATGTAACGTCGTCGTGTACGACGATGACGACGGCGTCGTCGTTAGCGCGGTCGACCCGCAGCGTCTGATTGGTGTCGTTGACGACGACGAACTCGACCCGATCGGTGACGATGCTTACGAGCGCTTCGAACGCGTTCTCGAGTCGCTGTAGTCGGGTCCAAGAGCGGCCGTTCGGGGTTGGTCTCATCCATGGTTCATCCCAACGCCGCGTTCGCTTATGGGACAGGGCGGTGTCCGTCGTGCATGGCAGATTCGAATGACGACGAGTTCGATCCAATGGCGCCCGAACAGCGGGAGATCGGCCGCGAAATGGTCGACGAGAGTACGGGCCTCGGCTCGGTGATGGCTCACGCGTACCGCGGCGAACTCGGCCGGGTGGATACGTGGCGACAGCGTCTCGACCAGACGACGACGTGGGCCGTGACCGTGATGGCGGCGATCCTAACGTGGGCGTTCTCGAGTCCCGACAACCCCCACTATATTCTGCTGATCGGCATCGTGATCGTCACGGTCTTCCTCGGCATCGAGGCGCGACGGTACCGTGACTACGACGTCTTCCGGTCGCGCGTTCGGATTCTCCAGGAGAACCTGCTCGCGACCGCTCTCGATCCGTCGCAGGGGGTCGAACACGTCGACTGGCGAGCGGAATTGAGTCAGGACTACCGCGAGCCAACAGTGAAGGTACCGATGTGGGAAGCCCTCGCGAATCGCCTCCGGCGCGTGTATCTCGCGCTACTCGGTGTTCTCCTCGTTGCGTGGCTCTTCAGAGTGACCGCGTTTGCGGGACGCGAAGACTGGATCGAAACCGCTGCGATCGCTCGAATCCGGGGGCCGATCGTGATCGCGGTCGTCGTCGCGTTCTACGTCGCGCTGCTCGCGATCGCGCTGTGGCCGCGAGAACGCCAGGCGAAGGGTGAATTCCGTAAAGGAAAAGAAATAGAGGGTGACTGGAAAGATCCGGATGCAGAGGACGAATCGCGTAATCGATGAGCAACTGCACGGAACCATGCGAGTCCGACTGTGGGTAACTAAACTCCGCGGTCGTTCGGTTCTAGCTCGAACTCTGTCATCTCAGACTCGTCGTTCGGATCAAACGGGATGTTCTCAACGCGCTATGGATCCAATTTGACTATCCCTCAGTTGCCAACGTTGCGGGATCGTCAGTCTCTACCTCGACAGGGGAGCGAATGAGGTTCCCCCACTCGGTCCACGAACCGTCGTAATTACGGACGTCCTCGTACCCGAGGAGTTCGTGGAGTGTGACCCAGGTAATCGACGAACGCTCGCCGATTCGACAGTAGGTGATGACCTCGCTATCACCGGTGATACTGTAGTCTGCGTAGAGGTCTTCCAGTTCCGCTCGACTCTTGAATCGACCATTCTCTTTGAGGTTCTCACTCCAGGTAATGTTCTGAGCACCCGGAATGTGACCTGCTCGCTGAGCGGTTTCCCGACTTCCTTCGGGAGCGATTTTCTCACCGCGGTACTCCGCAGCGCTACGAACGTCTACGAGCGGAACGTCCACCTCTAATGCATCCTCAACGCCCTCCCGATAAATACGGATATTGTCGAACGGGCCGCTGACGTCGTACTCACGTTCGGGGAAATCCGGTTCGTCGGTTGTCATTGGGTAGTCGTTTTCTTCCCAGTAGACCCGTCCACCGTCCAGCAGATGGACGTCCTCGTGACCGTAGTACTTGAACTGCCAGTAGGTGTACGCGGCCCACTGATTCCACTCGTCACCGTAGAGTACGACGGTCGAGTCCTCCGTAATCCCCGCTTCCCCCATGATTTCCGCGAACTGATCCTTTTTCAGGATGTCGCGCTGCGTCGAATCCTGGAGGTGTGTCCCCCAACCGAATCCGATCGCGTTCGGAATATGTCCTTCGGCGTACGACTCCTCGTACTCGATATCAGCCTCGACCAACCGATACTCCGGGTCGTCATCTCCGAACTCGTCGAGGTGTTCTTCGAGCCAGTCCGGCGAAACGAGTGCGTCGGTCGCGTATTCACTGGTGTCGGCCATACGAGTTCGACTACTCGAATAAGCCACTTAGAGCTGTTTCTAATAATTCCATAGTCATACAATATTCTGTGTTTCCACTGTGCTGAAGTAGCACTCAGAACCGATACGGCTGGCAAATCCGAGGCGGCGTTACTCCATAGTACATCTCGAGTGGGACCGGAGACGATGAATGCCCGGGTTAGGCTGCGCAGTTGTTCGGCCCTAACTCGAGTTCCGTCGCCTCGGACTCGTCCTCGGGTGGCTCCGAACCCGTGTTGATCTCGATCACGCGCTCGTAGTTCGGTGGCTTGTCGGGCGCATTGTCGACCAATCGGTCCACGAACTCGTCCTCGTCCAGTCCCAGCAGGTCGAGGCTGTCGCGGAGGTCACCTAGTCGAGCGCTGATCAGTTCGCCAGGCGAGCCGACCTCGTATTGGTTGTCCTCCGTGACCGAAACGTGGCCCGGAAGGATCCGCGTCTCCTCTGGTAACTCGAGGATGGTGTCGTGAATCGATTCGTATAGCAGTTCGGCGCCGCTTGCCGCATCTTCATCGCCGAACTGAAGCTCTGTCCGTCCGACGGACTCGACGAACAGCGTGTCGCCGGTCAGCAGCGCCTCGCCATCGACGAGGTAGTTGACCATCTCGGACGTGTGCCCCGGCGTGTGCAGCGCTTCGATCTCGATCTCGCCGAGTTCGATCGTCTCGCCGTCGGCGAGGGGTTCGTAGTCGTACTCGACGCCCCGCTCGCTCGCGTGTTCGCCGAGGTGGTACGGTACGTCGAGTTCGTCCGCGAGCTTCGGTCCACCCGAGATGTGGTCGGCGTGAACGTGGGTATCGAGGACGCGCTCGATCGTGAGCCCGGCCTCCTCGGCGACGATTTTGAACTGGTCCGTCTGACGGGTCGCATCGACGACGACCGCCGACTCGGCGTCCCTCGAGCCGACGATATAGCCGAGACAGCCCTTCGCCCGTCGCTGTAGCTGCAGGACGACGAGGTCGTCGTTTTCGGTCTCGACGGGAACGACCTCGTAGACTTTGCTCCAATCCTCCATACCGCCCTTCACGACGGACACGTCGTCGTAGCCGTGTTGCTCGAGTTCGAAGCTGAACGGCGTCGACGTAAGCCCCTTTCCACAGATCGCGACTACTGTCTCTCCGTCTTTGGCCTCCTCAACGCGCTCGAGTTCTTCGTCCCCGATCTCGTTGTCTGGACCGAACGGGATGTTCTCGGCGCCGTGAATACGCCAGCCCTCGTAACTATCTTCAGGGCGCGTATCGACGAGCGTGAACGACTCGTTTGAGTCAATCATATCCGCGAGCCGTTCAGGGGAAATTTGGTTCACCATTGGAATCACCTTACAATACTATCTGGTGCGAGGCCGCCGATAGTTCTCATCCCTGCATAGGCATCCTCGGCTACCGGTACGGATTTCGCCCGCTCTCGGGGAAGCGGGTCCCGGTTGGGATTAACCGCGTCTCGCAGTACTCATCTCCGCCCGCGTAATCAACCCCCGGTTGGACGTACGGGTACGGTCCGTCAGCGGGCGTATTCTGGACCCATCCGCCGTTGTCGGGTGTCTGGACGAGCGTCGTCTCCTCGTAATCGATCGGCGAGTAGTCCTCGAGGTAGTCGACGACGACGTCGACCGGAACGACGCCGTCTTCAATGTCGATGTCTTGGAACGGGAAGCCGCAGTTTCCGAGATCACGTTCGGGATCACCGGGACGGGTAAACGTCGCGATCGAGTAGCGCGCTTCGGGATCGACCGGTTCCCCGTCGACGACGAGATCGACGAGTCTGCGTTCGCGTTTCGCGGTCGGATCGATGATCACCTCCACGTTCGAAGAGTAGTTCCGGACACGACCGTCCTCTTGCTCGTAAACGTACGGTGTGAAGTTGTCAGTAAGGAACGCTTCCATGTGGTTCAGCAGCTGCTGACCGTACGCTTCGCCACGGGCCACCGGTGCGGTCATCGGAAACGCTTGATATAGGTGCTCGAGCGTTATCTCGCCGGCGGGAACTGCCGGACCGTAACGGAAGCCGTGGGTGACCGCTAATTCGGTGCCGAAGTACGTTCGTAGTGCGTCGGCGAACAGCGCGTTCCAGTCGCTCTCGAGGAACGATTGTCGATCGAGCGACCCCTCCGTCCTCCCGACGACTGTGTCCAGCGGCCGCTCGAGGGTTCCGTCTCCTCGCTCGTAGGAAGTTTCGTCGTCGAAGAACGGCGATCGAATATCCGCAACCGTCCGTTCGGCCACCGGTGCCGGGTCGGATGTGTAGACGTGGTCTTCGGCGAGACAATAGAGGATGTGGCGAAATGCGACGCCGTCGTCATCGATGTGGAGGTCCACGCGGCCGAGTCCGTCGCCCGTTCCTGATTCGATGACGAGCGTCTCCGTCTTATCGATCAGGATCGGATCGTGAGTGTACTCGTGAGTATGCGCACTGAACAGAACATCGATACTCTCGATGTCCTTCGCCGCTTGGACGGCCCACGGCAGTCCGATCTCGGTGACCGCGAGGACGACATCGGTACCCTCGTTGCGTACGGATTCTGCGGCTTCCTCGAGCAACGCTGGGTGTTTTCCGAACCGGTACTTTCCCTCATGGAACGCCGGCGCCATACGGTCGACGTAGACGTTCGTCATCCCGACGATTCCGACGTCGACGCCGTTCACACGTTCAATCGTGTAGGGGTCGAACAGCAACCCGTCCGCATCTGGCCCGTAGAGGTTGTTCGCTAACACCTGCGCCTCGAGTTCGTCCATCAGGTTCCGCAGGTTCCTGTCCTCGGCGGCCTCGTTTCCAAAGTCCCAGTTCCCCGGAACGTACACGTCCGGATCGACGTGCTCGGTTATCGGTTCTAGCATCGCCCTGCCCTTCGTGTACGTCGTCACCGCGGTGCCGTGGAACGTGTCGCCGCTCATTAGCGTAAGCGTCTCATCGGTAGCCGAGCGGATCTCTTTGAGTTTGCCGGCCAACAGCGGGATCCCGCCGCCGCGCCGGAGGATCCGGTCGTCGCCACCGAAGTCGAAATCGGGGCTCGATTCGGGATTATCGTAGTAGACGTGATATTCGGGAACGAGCTGGCCGTGCAGGTCGCTGACGTGGAGACAGACTACGTCCGGTACTTGTCCCTGATCGCGGTCAGCCGCGTCCGATCCGTCGAGCCGTTTCCACTCCTCCATGTATTCCGTGTCGAGATCCATGCGATGCTCTTTCACGTCCTACGAGAGCATGTACTCAAGCCGTTACCCTGCATTGTGCTCCCGCGATTCCCACTCTTGCTCCAGTCCGTCGAGCAGTCGATCGATGTCGTTTGCAGTATTGACTGCGTGGACGGACGCTCGAACGGCGGTCGGAGATGGCAGTGCTCGAACGACGATCCCGTTGGCAGCCAGCCGTTCGACTGTCGTCGCCGGATCGTCAACATCGATGGTCACGAGCCCCGACTCCGGCACTGAGGGGCTGAGAAGACGGTCAACAGGGACACCGTCTACTAGTCGACCGGCGAGACGGCGGACGCGGTCTTCGATCCGGTCGATCCCGACTTCATCGATCACGTTGATTGCTTCCCGGAGCGCGACGTGGGGTGCCGGGTTCGCTGACCCAACTTCGAACCGACGTGCGCCGGCTGCGTACTTGTAGGGATCGTCGGATGGCGTCTCGACGCTTCGATAACCGACCGTTCGCGGCTCGAAACCCTCAGCGACGTCACGGTCGACGTAGAGGAAGCCGCCGCCCCACAGCCCGAGCAGCCACTTATGGCCGGCAGCAGCGACCGCATCAGCACCCCACTCCGCGACGTTCATTGGTAGTTGTCCGGGGACCTGTACGGCGTCGACGAGCGCAAGCGCACCAGCGTCGTGGGCGATATCAACCAGTTTCCCTACCGGAAGCTGCGTCCCGTGGGTCCACGTGACCGCGCTGAAGCAGGCGACTCTGGCATCCGTGACGGCCTCGGCGAAACGCTCGAGATCGATGCGGCCGTCCTCGGTCTCGACGACTCGAACCTCGACGCCTTCCCGCTTGAGGCGTTGCCACGGGAGGATTCCGGCGGGATGCTCGAGGTCCGTCCGTACGACGATGTCGCCGGGCTGCCAGTCGATCGCGTTGGCGATCGCGTTGATTCCGGCCGTCGTACTCTCGGTGAGCGCGATCTCGTCCGGATTGGCGCCGACGAACGATGCGACCCGCTCTCGAGTCCGGTCAAACGCTCGGAACGCCGTCTCGTAGGGGTGGTCGCCAACCGGTGACTCGTACTCGTGCTCGCGGACGAACTCGTCGGCGGCATCGACGACATATTTCGGACTTGGACCGTGAGCGCCGAAGTTGAGGTAGGTTCCCTCCTGTAAGGCAGGGATATCCGCCCTGAACTCGGTCGGCGTCATCGTCGGATTCGGTTGCATACGGTATCTTACGAACGCAGTAGATAATAATCTTGGGTTCACTATGAAATACTGAGGGCAGACGCCGTGAACGAGCAATTCACCGACGAGCAACGGGGGTTGCAAGAAACCGGTCCCCAGCCCCATCTCGAACACTTCGTTCATCCGGAGAACCGTTCCTGGCGATTCGGCAACAACTATCGTGACCACTGAACGTTATTGCACACCTGATCGGAGGCGACAGTATTATATTATATTGGGACCATAGTACAATACATGTCTGAACCAAGAAGCGATGACACTGGGGAACAATTGGGAATCGTACTCGAAACCAGCGACCCCGAACGCGCGTGGAACGCCTTTCGTCTCGGAATCACCGCACTAGAGAACGGAAACGACGTGTCAGTGTTCCTGCTCGGCGACGGCGTCGAAGCCGAGGAGATCACGGACGATCAGTTCGACGTACGGAATCGAATGGAGGAGTTTGACGAGGCCGGCGGGGAGTTGTTGGCCTGTGGTACCTGTCTGGACATCCGAAACAGCGATGGGAGCGAGGTCTGCCCGATCTCGACGATGAACGATCTCCTTGAGGTCGTGACGACCGCCGATCGAGTGCTGACGATCGGATAGTAATCGGTTCCGGACACCCTGCACAGCGGAGCGCTCGAGCGTCGGAGTGCTATCCGGATGGATCCATCCTGTCGACTGCAGACGCCCATACTTCGGGCAGGCGCGCGTACACCATCGCGTTCCCGATGAGCGCGTCGACGGTCGTGTACTCGTCGACCGCGTGGCCGGTATCCGTCGCGAGCGCGAACTCTACCGTCGGAACGCCGGCGTTTCGAAGTGTCTTCGCGTCGCCGCCGCCGGTCGCGCTCCGGCGGTACATCCGCTTGCCGGTTGTCGCTTCGGCACTCGAGGCGACGGCCTCGACGAGCGGACTGTCGATCGGTTCGGCGGTGCCGACGCTCCAGGCGACGTCGGCGACCGTGATCCCCTCGCAGTCGGCGACGCACTCCCGTATTGCTGAGAGGACCTCGTGCGTCCGGACGCCGGCCGTCAACCGGATATCGATTTCCGCGCGGGCGGACTCGGGGACGCTGTTGATCGCGTCCCCGCCCTCGAGGACGCCGAGGTTGATCGTCGGCGTCTCAAACAGTTCGCGGGCGGTCTCGGCGCCCATCGTCGGCTCGTAGAACGCGATCGATTCGTCGAGGATCGGCTCGATGATGGGATCGATCTCGAGGCATCGCGTCCCGAACCGTTGCCGCAGCGTCGTCACTGCGTCGTAAAGTCGGTCGATCGCGTTCTTGCCGAGCACCGGCCGCGAGCCGTGTGCGGCCTCGCCGGTCGCCTCGAGCGTCAGCCAGATACTCCCTCGATCGGCGACCGTCACGGAGTGGCGCCCCACCTCGCAGGTCGGTTCGCCGATGACGCAGGCGTCGGCCTCGAGACGGCCGGTCTCGAGCAACGCGGGGAGGCCGGCGTCGCCGCCGACTTCCTCGTCGCTGACGAACGCGAACGCGAGGTCGACGGGCGGTTCGACGTCCGTCTCGGCGAACGCGAGGTCGACGGGCGGTTCGACGTCCGTCTCGGCGAACGCGCGGATCGCGAACAGCATCGCTGCGACGGCTCCCTTCATATCGGTCGCGCCGCGGCCGTAGATCCGGTCGTCGATGCGCTCACCGAGCGGATCGGACGACCAGGCGTCGGTGTCGAACGGCACCGTATCGAGGTGACCGTTGTACAGCAGCGTTCGATCGCTCGCGCCCGGAAGAGTCACGAGGAGGTTTGGTTTCGCTGGATCGACGGCGAACCGCTCGACGTCGACCGGAAGCGGCGACAGGTACTCCTCGAGCAGCGAGACGATCTCGCGCGTGTCGCCAGGCGGATTCGCCGTGTCGACCGCCAGCAGGTCGAGCGCGAGCTCGATCAGGTCCGCGCGGTGGTCGGCGACGTAGGCTTCCAGTTCACCGGGTTCGTCGGTCGTCATCGTGATCTCACTCGAGTTTGCCGGCGAGAACCTTCGCCGCGGTGAGAATCGGATCCCAGACGGGGCTGAACGGCGGCGCGTACGCCAGATCCGCGTTCTGCAGTTCGGTGACGGTCATGTCGGCCGTCAGCGCCGTCGCGACCGTGTCGATGCGCTTCGCGCCCTCGCGGCCGACGACGGTGCCACCGAGCAGTTCGCCGCTCTCGCGGTCGGCGACCAGCGTGACGGTGAGCTCCGCGCCGTCGGGGTAGTAGTGAGCGCGCGTCGATGCCGAGATCGTCACGGAAACGGGATCGAATCCAGCCTCGCGGGCCCGATCCTCGTCGATGATCCCTGTTCGGGCGGCCCCGAGGCCGAACGCCTTTACGATCGCGGTGCCGGCGGTGCCGCCGGTCGGCGTGGGAGCGCCGGTAATCGTCTGTCCGATCGCCCGCCCCGCACGGTTGGCTGTGAGGGCCAGCGGGACGTGGTCCGGATCGCCGGTCACGACGTGGGTCGCCTCGGCGTTGTCGCCCGCTGCGTAGACGTTCTCGTCGTTCGTTCGCCCGTACTCGTCGGTTGCGATGGCTCCGGTCGGCCCCAGTTCGATGCCGGCTTCCTCGGCGAGATCGGTATTGGGCGCGCCGCCGACGCCGACGATCGCGACGTCGGCGGCGACGGTCTCGTCCTCGAGTTCGACGGCCTCGACCCGCTCGTCGCCGACGAAGCCCGACACGGCGGTCTCGAGGTGGAGTTCGACCCCCTGCTCGCGCAGGTGCTCCTCGACGACCCCGGCGACGGCCTCACCGAACGGCTGGAGGACGTGGGGCAACATCTCGTAGAGGTGGACATCGACGCCGCGGGCCGACAGCGCCTCGGCCATCTCGATGCCGACGTAGCCCCCGCCGACGATCGCGGCCGTCTCGGGTTCGCGGTCGGTGACGTAGTTCTCGATGGCGTCGGCCTCGTCCATGTCGTGGATCGTGAACACGCCCTCGAGATCGAGTCCCTCGAACGGCGGTTCGATCGCGCTCGCGCCGGTCGCGACGAGCAGGTCGTCGTAGGGCTGTTCGTCGGTCTCGTCGTCGATCTCGACCGTCACCGTCTGCGCGTCGGGATCGATATCGACGACCTCCGCGCCCGTTCGCAGGTCGACGTCCCGTTCCTCTCGGAACTCCTCGGCCGTCACGGTGACGAGGTCGTCCAGGTCGTCCACCGCCCCCTTCACGTAGTATGGCATCCCGCAGGCGGCGTAGGAGACCCACTCCCCTTTCTCGAAGACGATCACCTCTCGCTCGGGATCGTCTCGTTTCGCCTTGCTCGCGGCGCTCATTCCCGCGGCGTCACCGCCGATAACGACGAACGTCTCGGTCATACGCGAAGAGTAGGACGGCAGCGCCTAAAGTATTTCTGGGAGTTCCCAATACTATGCAATCAAATACGGCTATCGCTCCGAAAGCGTCTCTCGTCACGAGCCTCTGCTCGACGAGTTCGGTACCATCTACAAAGACATGGTACGGTCTCCGATGCCACGATCAGTGTGGAAGCGTCCACTGCTTGCGTCAACGGATCACTCGAGGTCCGCGTTTCGCTCCACGCCCGAGGATCGCTGCGTCTCCCGGTCCGCGGTACGGGCCGAACACGAACAGTTTGAGCGCAGTCGGATCAGTAGCCCGATGACGCCGAGCACTGCGAAGATCACCGCTCCCTGTGCGATCCCGGCGATCATCCCGACTGATGTTCCGCCGGCGATGGCGGCGGTCCCCGGTCCGACACAACAGAGGCTCGCGAGCCCTGCCAGCCCGAGCAGCGATTGGTCCGAGATGTCTGAACCCATACGTGAATGTAAGGATCGGGAGGGATATGTATTCGGCCGATTTTCCGAGTCAGCGATTGCGGTCTCGAACTGACCGCCCGGTATCCCACCTGTTACGTGTCCGCTCGCCTGCCGAACGATACAGGAGGCTCCTACACGTGATTCGTCCGCCCGGTTTTCGCTGGAGCAGCGCACGGTGGTGTACTCCCACGAATCGACGGTCGTCCCGTAACGGTCGACGGTGAAATCCAGAACTGATTTTTGTGGCGGACACAATACTATACACGAATGACGCTGCCAATCGACCCTAGTCAAATCGATCCGGACGACATCGGTGCGAAACAGACGACCCTCGAGATGGACCACGAGGAAGCGATCGAGCGCGTCCGCGAGGTATTCACCGACGCGGGGTTCGGCGTTCCCGTCGAGTTCTCGCCGTCGGAGCTGCTCAACGAGAAGGTCGATGCCGACCGCGACCCCTACTACGTCCTCGGCGCGTGTAATCCGTCGGTCGCCGACCGTGCACTCGAGGCGACCGACGGGAAACTCGGCGCGCTCTTCCCGTGTAACGTCGTCGTCTGGGAGGAAGAGCCGGGTCGACAGCGCGTCTACCACGTCTCGATCATGCGGATCGCGCGGCTCGTCGGAATGGCACCGGACGACGACGAGATGGAAGACATCGTGGCGGAGACCGGCGAATTGGTCGATACCGCGTTCGAGAATCTGTAACCATGGGATACCACACGTTCGACGCCGAGCGAGCGGACAAGTTAGAGGTGGCCGGACGGCGTTATCGGTTCGTCTCGGCCGAGGAACTGCTGTGGGCGCTCTCGCTCTCCCCGGACGATACCGTCGCCGACCTCGGCAGCGGAACCGGCTTTTTCACCGACGACGTCGCACCACACGCCGGCGAGGTCTACGCGGTCGACGTTCAGGAGGAGATGCACGAGTACTACCGGGAGAAGGGCGTCCCGGAGAACGTCGATCTCGTGACCAGCGACGTGAGCGACCTGCCGTTCGACGACGGCGGCGTCGACGCCGCGTTCTCGACGATGACCTACCACGAGTTCGCGAGCGACGCGGCGCTGGCCGAGATTCGCCGGGTCCTCGCCGCAGGCGGTCGACTCGTCGTCGTCGACTGGGCGGCCACCGGAACCGGTGAGGACGGTCCGCCGGTCGACGAGCGCTACAGCGCCGACGAGGCGGCGGACGCCCTCCGCGAGGTCGGGTTCGCCATCGAACACGAGGCCGTCCGACCGGAGACCTTCCTGCTGATCGCGACGCTCGAGTAAGGGTGGAATCGGTGTCCTGACCGGAACAGAGACGAGTATTCTTCCTTTGAAAGAGAATTACGCGTCTCTGATCCGTTCGATCGCCTCGTCGAAGCGCTCGATGGGCTGTGCGCCGACGAGCGTCCCGAAGGATTCGGAGTCCGGATCGGAGACGGCGAACGTCGGCGTCCCCCGAATGCCAAACGAGCGTGCTTGCTCGTTATCCGCGTCGATCTCGTTTTCGAGCGCCGACCGCCGATCGTCGAGACACGACTCGAGCGAGTCGGCGTCGATGCCGTCGACCGAGCGCGTGTACTCGACCAAGTTATCGGCCGCTGCCCAACCGGAGTTCTTCTCGCCCTGTTCCTCGAAGATTGCCGCGTGCCAGTCCCAGTACGTCGAAGGGTCGGCGTCGCGAACCTGATCCCACACGCACTTGCCGGCGACCGCGGCCGTCATCGAGTCCGCACCGAAGTACGGCAGCGAGATGAATACGATTCGAAGCTCGCCCGGTTCGACGTACTTTCGAACGAGGTCAGGGAGTGTCTCTCGTTCGAACTGTTCGCAGAACGGACACTGGAAGTCCGTCCAGTAGTAGATCTCGAGCGGTGCATCGGACGCACCCATAATCGGCTTTCCCTGCAATTCGACGCCGAGGTTTGATGTCTCGTCGCTCGAGTGAAACGACGGGGAGAGGTCGTGACCGGTGTCGTCGGATCGGGTGAGATAGTACGCGCCGCCGACGCCGAGAGTTCCAACGAGACCCGTAACGAGAGCGCGACGAGACGGCTGATCGAGCGACATCGATTGTTCGCGCTCACATTTCTGCTACCGGCCCTAAACGGATCCGCCGATTTGCTAGGCCAGCAAATCGGATCGGGATCTCGTCCGTCCCGCTCCAATTTGCCCATTCGGTCGCTCCCGACGGTCCGACGATGAGCAGTGATCGAACAGCGGAAACGGTGTCGGGCGCAACGAGTGTTTCGAGCGATCGAATCCGGTACTACGAGTCCACGACCTCGAGCGTCCAGTCGCCGTTGGCCTCGACGTTGAGCCAGACGGGGCCGCCCGCCTTGTACGACCGTGAGTTATTGAACTCGCCGGTCCGGTGGACGAGTATCTCCCGACTGCCGTCCGCGTCGTAGCCGTCGACGATGAACGCACCGTCACCGTCATGTGTCGCGACGACTCTGATGCCACCCTGGGTCCACAGCGGTCCGACAAACGCCGATCCCGTTCCGGTCGCCTCGAGCGGGAGGTCCTCGAGTTCGTCGGCGTCAACCGCCGGCTGTGAGAGGTCGATCGACCACGCGCCGTCGGCGTCGACCTCGAGTCTGTAGGCGTCGTCGTCGACGGCCATGATCGACTCGCCGGTGGTATTCCCGGACGTGGTCAGCAGATTCTCGTTGCGTCCGATACCGTCGGCTTTCGTCACGTCGACGGCGATCTCCCCGCCGTCGTGGGAGACGTTCGCCACGAGCATCCCCTCGTCGAGGTCGAACGTGGCGGTGTCGCTAGATCCAGATCCCTCGAACGTGTGGGACTGGCCCGCCTCGAGAATCGTTCCGCTCGGTCGCTCTCTGTTCTCGGTTTCGTCGGTGCCGTCGGCGCGCTCGAACGTCTCGTCGACGAGATCTGAGGGAGTAATGACGTCGAGGCCGCGGTGCTCGATGTGATCGAGGAGCAGTCCGAAGTCGTCCAGTGACATCCGATTCTCGTTGACACCCACGTCCGCTTCGTCGACGATCCGCGGGACGCGCAACACGGTGAGATGGTTGTACTGATTGGAGAGGTTGATGTGTCGGCGAACACCGGTGTGAAGCGCGGGACCCCAGATGAACGGGATCATATGCATCTCGGTCGGTGGCACGCTCGTCGTTCCGGCGTTGGACAGGAACGTCGTCTCGTGGATTTCTCTCGTGAGCCCGTAGGTCGTCGCATCCATCCGGTCGTCAGGAACGAACAGGTGACGCGATCCGTCCTCGAAGCCCTCGTCTGCGAGCGCGTCTCGAGCGGTTTCGAGGATCCGTCGCTGCTGGTCCTCGGACTGTTCCGGCAGGGGCGTCGACACCTGTGGGAGCGAACAGACGTCCCAGCCGCGGTCTCGGAGGTCGCGTAATTCGGTGCGCCCCATCCGACCGGCGGCTCCGATTTGCTCGGGGCTGACCGGAACCGCCGCGGTCCAGTCGCGCTCCTCGAGCATCTCGGCCGCGATGTCGTAGTGCGAACCGTGGCCGCCGTAGAACGCGAGGATTGCGGCACCGTTAGCGGCCGATTCGGTTCGGTGGAGGTCGTCGACCAGCAATTTGGACGGTCCGCCGTCCGGCCCGTCCGCGATGATATTGAGACCGGTGACGTTCGACAGGTCCGGGTCTTCCCCCGGTTTCTGCTGGTAGCCACAGTCCATTCGGAACCAGCCGTCGTATCCATCCGGAACGATTCGAATACTGGTGAGGCGTTGGCTCTGCGTCGGTGCAAGGAATTCGACGATGATTCGATCAGCGGATTCCGGTTTGACCGCCAGCGAGGTGTCCCAATCCTTGAAGTCGATTCCGTCGTCGAACCGAATCTCCATGCCGGCCGTCGCCTCGTCGCTCTCGATGACCGCCGCTTGCGATCCGAGTCGCGCCTCGTCGGGAGCGGCCGAGAGTTCGCCAGTTCGGGCGGACCACTCGCCGAGATCCTCGAAGTCAGAGATTACCTGTCCACTCTCGATAGCGGGCCAGTTCGTGGGGCCGGACGCCATTTCTCCCCTGCCGACTCCGTTACCGTCGTCGTCCGATAGGATGTCCATACAGCCAGCGAGGGTCGTCGATGCGGCACCGAGTGCGGCGAGCATTCGCCGTCGGGACGACCCCCCGTTCGTGTCGCATTCGTGAGCCATTGTAGATAGGTTACTCGTCGTTACGTTCTCTCTTTGATGGCGTAAACGGACCTGCTGATTTGCTGACCCAGCAAATCGGAGTCGGTGATTTCAGTCATCCCTGCATCGGTGCAACTAGATGTTCACGCGCGATTCGATCAGCGGGTACTTGACGAACCTCGCTGCAGCGGTCTCGTACCCGTTCGAGACGTGGCGAGGGACGATCGGACTGGTACTCGTGACGGTCGCCACCTACGTCCTCCTGATCCTGAGTACGATGCCGGAGTTCTCGCTCCAGATGCTCGGCGATGGACTCCACTGGTTCGAATACGTTCTCGTCTCGCTCACGGAGACGATTTACCGAACCGACGGCTGGTCGGGGCTCGCGGTCATCGTCCTCTACGCCTTGCTGTCGGGCGTCGCGATCGTCAACGCCGTTGCGCAACTGCAGATCGTCGGTCTCTCGAGTCTCACCGACCTCTCCGGCGTCGTCCCGGGGCTCCTCGCATCGGGCTGTGCGAGCTGCGGTGCCGGCCTCCTCGGCTTTCTCGGGTTCGCCGGGGGACTGGCAGTACTCCCATACGACGGCGCGTTGCTTCGCATCGGCGGGCTCGCTCTCTTGGTGTTTTTCCTCGGACGAGCGGGCCATCCGGAACGCTGTGCGATCACGACGGAGGCGACAAAATGACGGCACACGACTTCGTCCGATCGATCCGATCGGATCGGCGAGCGATGCTGTGGGGAACGGCCGCCGGAATCGGCGTGGTCCTGCTATTCGGGCTCGTCACCGGTCTCATCCCGAACCCCCTGTACGTTCGGATGGTCCCCCGGACGCCCACCGACTACCTGTTTCTGATGCTGACCGCGCTGCTGGCGGGCGTCTACACCGCACAGCGACTGGCGACCGAGACGGCCGATCTCGACCTTGAGGCCGACGACGAGAGCGAGGCCGACGGCGCGAGTAGCGAGGACCGCTGGATGCTCGGCGGTCTCGTCGGCGGATTCCTGGCGGTCGGTTGTCCGATCTGTAACGTCGCCCTGCTCGCCCTGTTTAGTTCGTCCGCGCTCATGACGTACTTCGATCCGTTACGACCGGCCCTCGGTGCGCTCTCCGTGGTGATTCTGGCGGGACTTATCTACGTTCGCCACAGGCGGTCGTGTCCGACCTGCACACCGTAATGCGTTCGACCATGAGTTTCCATCAAAACAACCAAGATATTGTAGTAATTATGCACTTCGTCCCAATATTTTAGAATCCATCATCGGAAGCCAATGATTAACCGACACCCTGTCGAGGCGCTCATCATCGATCCGAACGCCGAGGACGTTCAGTTCTTTCTCGAGACGATCGAGAACGCGGCGTCCGTGAACACCGTTTCGACCGCTGTCAGTGGCGCCGACGCACTCGAGTTTATGCGGCAGTGCAATTCGGATCCCGACCGTTCCCGTCCGAACCTCGTCGTGATCGATATCGACCTCCCGAAGATGGACTGGCGATCGCTCCTCGAGACGTTCGATACCCATCCCGAGTGGACGGACGTTCCCGTCATTGGCTTCACAGGGGTGGACGAGCGGAAATGCATCACACAATCGTACACACTCCGCGCAAACGCATATATTCGGAAGTTGGATGTCCGAGACGGGTTCGTCGACGTCGTCCGAACGCTTGAGGTGTTCTGGTTCGACATCGTCTGGTTACCGCCGGGAGACGAAGCGGACGACGACCGTCAGTAGTCAGGAGTGCTGCTCGAGTGTGGGTACAAGATAGTGACGGCGATTTGCTGAGCCGGGGAATCGTGGCCTATTTGGTACTGAACGACGGGGTCTATCGTGTGCAACACGGAGGTCCCTCGGACTCGGCGGAAATCTTCCAGATCCTCGCGGATGAGTACGCACGGAAGATACTCCTCGCCGCAGATCACGGACCGAAAACAGCGAAAACGCTCAGCGAGGAATGCGACGCCTCGCTCACGACGATCTATCGGCGAGTGTCGACGCTGCAGGACCACGACCTCATCGAGGAACGGAATACCGTCGATTCAGACGGGTCCCATCGAAGCAAGTTCCAAACGTCACTCGAGGAACTCCACGTCGAGATTACCGACGGGCAGCTCTCGCTGACGCTGGAGACCCGCGACGAACTCGCTGACAACTTCACGTCCCTCTGGAGCGATCTCCGGGGTGACGACTGATGGAAGCGTCGTTCGTGATCGCCAAACTGTTCACGTTCGTGCTGAGTCTCGGCGTCGCGTATCTGGCGTATCACGGCTATCGGCGCAGCGGTCAGACGCCGATGCTGTACGTCTCCGGTGGATTCGTCTTCATCGGTGCCGGCGCGATCTGCGAGGGGCTCATCTACCACGTGTTCGGAACGACGATCGCGTCCGCCGCCCTCGTGCAGGCGGCCATCGTCTCGAGCGGGATGGTGCTCGTTCTCATTTCGTTGACGAAGTGATCTCGCGAACTCCCGAGCGGCATTCGCGCTCCTCGTTCATCCTCGCCGCTGTCCCTTTTTCCGACTCGGGGAATCGTCGTACTGGATTTACGATTCCCACCGAAACGTCGACGTATGAATCGGCGTCTCTGGCTCCGATCGATCGCCGCCTCGAGTGTCGCTACCACCGCGGGCTGTCTGGATACCCTCTCGAGTGATGAGGGACAGGCAGACGATAGCGCCGGTAGTGAACGGAAGCATGCCGACGGAGCGGTTCTCGGCCCACCGGAGCAAGATCTGAGCGAGTCGTCGCATCCGAGCTACGGCGACGACGTTCCGTCGGTCGAACTCCCCAACCCGCTGACCGGTGAAACGGTCTCGACGGACCAGTTCGAGAACGATCGGGCCATTTTGATGACCTTCTTTTATACGTCGTGTCCCGATGGGATGTGTCCCGCGTTGATACTACGACTCCGTCGTGCACAGGAAGCCGCTGCTGCCAACGGGTACGGTGACGATGTCCAACTGCTCGCGATGACGTTCGATCCGGAACGGGACACGGAAGACGCGCTTCGAACGTTCGCCGATCAGCAGGGAGTCAATCTCGAGGCCGGGAACTGGGATTTTCTCAGACCGAAGCGGTACGAAACGGCGAAGGAGATCTTAACAGACCAAATTGGGTTGCCGCTCAAAAAGATCGATGCCGAGAAGTACGATTCGCTCGAGTATCAGTTCCCCCACTATAATTTGATCTTGCTCGCGAACGAACGGGGGATCGTCGAGCGAGTGTATCCCCGGGGGGCAACGGTCGAGATCTCACGGGTAGTCGACGATCTCGAAACGGTGGTGTCAGCGTAAGATGCGCAGGCGAGATATCCTCGCCGGAGTCGGCAGTCTGGGTACGATCGGTGGCGCAGGAGCGCTGGCGATACGCGGTCCACCGTCGTTCGGAGATGGAACAGACGAAACCCAGAGCGAGAATTCGGATGGAACAGGATCTCCGGACACCGAACCGCTCACGATCGAGACGATCGATGCCCCGGGAAGCGAAGCCGGCGAGGTCCGTGTTCCGGCGTCCGACCGACCCACGTTCATCGATTTCTTCGGCACGTGGTGTCCGCCGTGTATCGAGCAGATGCCCGCACTTGCGGCGGCGAACGATCGCATCGGTGACGACGTGCTGTTCATCTCGATCACGAGCGAAGCGATCGGGCGATCAGTGACGAAAGCAGAACTAGTCGACTGGTGGGAGAAACACGACGGGAACTGGTCTCTCGGCCTCGATCCGACTGCGGAACTGACTGCACGGTATCTCGCGGGCGGCTATCCCTCTGCGGTTGCGATCGATACGTCCGGTCGCGTCCAGTGGTCGGACACCGGCGTCAAAACGGCGGACGAACTCGTGGCGGGGATCGAACAGGCGCTCGAGGCGAGGACGGACGCGTGATCGACGCATCGCTCCTGTCGACGGTCGTCTTCGCACTCACTGCCGGCGTCGCGACCTTCTTTAGCCCCTGTGCGTATCCGCTGTTGCCCGGGTACGTCGGGTTCTACGTCAGCCGGACGGACGGCGACGCATCACTCGGTGGGGCGACGACCCGCGGTATCGCCGCAGGCGTTGGCGTTCTGGGAACGCTCGCAGCCCTCATCGGGGTGACGTTCGTAATCGGTCAGCAGACGCTATCGAACCTCACGATCTTCGAGTCGCTCGTCGGCGGACTACTGGTGATCTTCGGCGCGCTCGTTCTCGCCGGTCGCGCCCCCTCGCTGTCGATTCCGCTTCCGAAGCGGCGCTCGAGTATCTTCGGATTCGGACTCTTCGGTTCGGGGTACGCGCTCGCTGGGGCCGGTTGCGTCGCGCCCGTCTTCCTCGCGGTCGTCGCCCGCTCGCTATCGCTGCCGACCGAGGCGGCGGCGCTCATCCTGATGACCTACGTCGGTAGCGTCGTCGCCCTGATGATCGCGGTGACGGTCGCGACCGGAATGGGGCTGGTCGCGAGTGCAGGTCGGTTCGCGGCCTACTCGGGACCCCTGAAGCGGCTCGCCGGAGGCCTGATGATCGTGGCTGGAGCCGGACAGCTTTATCTGGCGCTCGTTGTCTATTAGCACGATTTCATTTAGAACAACTCGTGTAACTCACGGTCAGTACAGGGGAAGGACTTACCACTGGAATATTTCGGTAGAGAGTAACGATATTGCACTATTCATGTTCGTTCAAAAACAATAAGTGACTCTGTTCTATAACTCAGACTGTGCGCCGTATCTATTTAGCCGTAACTGGAGGAAGCTTCCTGTGGGCCATAGCGGTGGTATTACTCATGTTTGGCCGATATACTCCCTTCCCGATGTTTGACCTTGTACGTTCAATAGTCTTCCTTGGTGCTATTATCTGGACTATTCTGGGAATAGGGATGCTCGTACGAAACGGGTATCAGCGACTTTCAGGCTGACAAGTTCGCACACGTAGTTACCGTTCTGTATAGATGGTTACGAAAATGATCTCAAAGTACGAGATTAAATTCACGTTCGCAATAACTCAGAACTTTCTGTGTTGGTAGTAAGCGCAAATACGATGAGCAATCATCCAGACACCACGCGTGATCAGACCCAGAATACGGTGACTCAACGCGCGCTAATCGCGGCAGGAGTATTCGGATTTGGATTCAGCGGGTTAATTGACGTACTCGTTTTGCACCATATCCTCCAGTGGCATCACTTGGTTTCTGGAATTTATCCAATGTACACGCTGGACGGCCTTGAGACAAACATCCTTGCAGATGGGCTGTTCTCACTTGCGATGTTAATTATTATGGGAGTCGGGGCCGGCCTTGTGTGGCAGTCTGAGCGACGAACTGTTGTTCCGTTAGCCGTCCAACCGCTGGCTGGTGCTGCTCTCATCGGTCTCGGCGTGTTCGATGTCTATGACGCCTTCATTGACCACGCTCTGTTAGGCCTACATCAGCCAGTCGGTCCTGGCGGGAAATCCTTGTCTTGGGGTGGTCAGTATAACCCTCATTGGATAGTGGTCAGCCTCCTCTTCATCACTGCGGGGTACTACGTCTATAGAACGGGGATACAGAATCGTAGTGGCGAGCGGGAAGAAACCACATAATTTGTCTGCAATTTCACACTCATGTTTGTTCTACGTATCCTCTCAATGCTTGGGTTTCTATTATACGGAAGTCCGTTACATGGTCCTCCGCAAGCGCCACCGCCACCAGTCCCCCATTGGGTCGTACTGATCGTTGTTGTTCCTACTCTTTGGCTTGTTATCGGTGGTATAGTACTAATGATCGATTGGCTGTTACGACAGTTCTGAAAGGTAGGAATACGAACAGGGCTCATTGGAATGCTACTGTTCCGAGCACGTCGAAGTACAGCAATATGTTCGCATATGTAATTACCGTTCAGTAGAGAGAACACACATATTGTAATAGAAAATCTGCAATTTTATTGTATTTTTACACCTCGAAACAGCCATAAGGAGTTGTTGCATTGAGTGTTCCAATGGAGGAGTTGCGATGAGCAGTGGGGATCTATTCGTCATCGATGACAATCCGGCGGATATTCGGTTCATTGAGGAGGCGCTCTCTGTCTCAGAACTGACCCCGACTATCCATACTGTGAATACCAAGGATGAGGCACTTGATTTCATCTATCAGCGAAACGAGTACGAGGATACACCTCGCCCGGATGTGGTGCTGCTCAATTGGCGACTCTCTCAGACGACCGGCAAAGAGATATTGAACGCTGCTCAGTCAGCCACTCCACCCCTCCCTGTCGTCGTAATGACTAGTTCGAAACCACAAATGCAGTCTGAGAATGCACCGGTATCACGGCCAGACCAGATAATCGAGAAGCCAACAGACCCCGAGATGTATACTGAACTGCTCCGACCATACCTCAGCACTCAATAAGCACACGTACTTACCGGATCAAGTGATTCAGTTTCGGGTGCCATTTTTCATACCAAACCCTATTACCAATTACTATTAGAAGAACAGCGCTGGCACGGAGTTGCGGAAGATGTTGAGAGAGATAACGAACAGGAGTCCGACGACGAACCAGTTGAACGCGCGCTCGTCGAACTCGAGGCGTCGGAGATACGTCCCCACCAGTAGGCCACCGATCGTGACGACGGCGATCACCGACCCAAGCCAGAGCCGGTAGGTCGTCAGGAGATCGGTGAACAGCGCCATCTGTATGATACGAACCGTAAATATCGTTCCGAGAACCATTGCCAACCCGCCGATGTATCGCTCGGCATCCCGCTCGAAGGTGTGGAAGTACGCCGGGAGCAGCGGCCCGAGATTCGCGAGAGCGAGCAGGAAGCCTTGGGAAAACCCAGCCATACCGAGGGCGACTGGGTGGTGTGCTTCCTCGACCGTGACGAAGTTCTGGACGACCTGAAAGACAACGTAACTGAGGAGGACGAGTCCGATAACGAAGGGGACGAGCGGTCCGGCGCTGTACGTCGCCAACGCTGCGACGCCGATAACAGTCCCAATAACGGCGAGCAATAGGAGCGACCACTCCTCGCGAACGAACGACCGCCCCGTTCCGGTTTCCGCGATCTGGAACATATTGAGCATCCACGGGGGAATCGCCAGGACGACGACGGCGACGGTCGGATCGATCACCGTCGCGAATATCGGTGTCATGATGAGCGAGTAGCCAAAGCCGGTCATTCCCTTGACGATGCCAGCGACAATCGCGACCATGCTCAGTACGGCGAGCAATCCGACTGAAAGTTCGGACTGAACGCCCCGTCCGGCGTTCTCGAAACCCGGGAAGAAGACGATCGAGGCGACGAGAACGATCAGCGTCGCGCCGACCATCGTCACCTCGCGGTACTGAAACTCGAAGAGATTGGTGAAGAACTGTTCGACGTCGACTGTAGTTTCCGGAGCACTCATACTAGTTCGAAGGCGCATCTCGACCCTCGAGATCGCCGTTTCGAGGACATCGGTCGGCCACCCGTATTCCATTGTGCTATTCGGCGAGATTTATCGAAGCCCGAGTTACCGGAAATCTGGGAGACAGTCGCATTAAACCTTCTCGAGCCCGTTTACAGGGATAACTCGAGAAACAGCTCTGTCGTCTATAGAGGCAATATTAGCCATCAGTTTTCCGATCGTTGGTACACGGTCGTCACCAGCTTCATTTATGGATCGATCGACCGATTGCACAATAGTATTGTGTCTATTCTGCAAAACACTGATACGCATTCGGACCCTAGCCATGTTGATGACTGAACCCACATCCTCAGAGTTGACCGACAACGGCCGCGCGACCCATAGACCCGTCCAATTACACGATGTAGACGACTACGACGACCTACTCGCGGCACACGACCTCGTCTTGCTCGAGTTCGTCACGTCCGGCTGTGGAATCTGCGCGTCGATGGAGCCGGTACTCTCCGGAGTCGCGCGCAGCGCACCTGGCGTCGTGGCGACGGTGAACGCTGGTCTCGTCCCGGATCTCGCCGCCGAGTTCGGCGTCCAGAGCGTCCCGACGCTCGTCGTCCTGCGCGACGGCGACGAAGTCGCCCGCCTCGACGACGGGTTCCAGAGCACTGAGACGCTCGTGGACGTCCTCGAGACGCACGCAGCACACTGACACCGCCGACGACTGTACCGAAGATCAGATTGCTTCTACTGCTATACTGGGTTCGGCGCGCCTCCCGAACGAAGTGCTAGTTCCGAACGCCGATCCGTTTTCGTCACGTCTTTTTTGACGACGAAGTCCTCGAGGACGAGCACGTCAAGTCCCATTCCGTAAAAGTCCTTGATCGCCTGCGTCGGCGTCCGGACGATCGGTTCGGCGTGATCGTTGAACGAGGTGTTGAGGACGATCGGCACGCCGGTGATGTCGGCGAACTCGGAGATGAGCCGGTGATAGCGCGGGTGCTGGTCCTCGCGAACGGTCTGAGGGCGCGTCGAGTTGTCGGCTGGATGCAAGACGGCCTCGAGCTCGTCGGTTCTCTCGGGGCGGATGTCGTAGGCATCGATCATGAACGGCGCTGAGCTGCCGTCGATGAGGTACTCCTCGGCGGCCGACTCGAGCATCGAGGGAGCGAACGGGCGCCACTCCTCGCGATGTTTGACGAACCGATTCACTCGATCGCGGGACTCGGCGGTGCGCGGATCGGCGAGGATGCTCCTGGCACCGAGCGCCCGCGGCCCCATCTCCATCCGGCCTTGGAACCAGCCGACGAGGTCGCCGTCGGCGAGCCGTTCGGCGACGTACCGCTCGATGTCGTCCGGTTCCCCGTACTCGAGTTTGTTCGTCTCGAGGGTCGAACGGATCTCCTCGGTTTCGTATTGGGGACCGAGGTAGACATCGGTCTGGCGGTCGACGGCCGACGGCGGCTGTCCTGTCCATCCCGCACCGAGCGCGAGCCCCGCATCGTTGGCGACCGGCTGGACGAAGACGTCGTCGACGTGTGGTGACTCACGAACGCGCTTGTTCAGCTTGCAGTTCAGCGCGACACCGCCGGCGAGTGCGACGTTCGCCGTGCCCAACTGATCGACGGCTGTCTCCGCGATGTCGACGACCGTCTCCTCGAGCAGTTTCTGAGCAGTGTACGCGAGGTCTTTCTCCCACTGGTCGAACTCGCCGGGCGTTTCGTTTCGAGGACGGCCAAACGCGTCCTCGAGGGTTTCGATGCCGTGGCCGGTTCCCCAGCGCTTCGTCAGTTCGGTGACGTCGTAATCGGCGCCCGTGTCGATCAGCCCGCGTAGGACGCCTTCGATCTCTGGATTGTCCTCGCCATAGGGTGCCAGCCCCATCACTTTCCCCTCGCCGTTGAACATCCGGTAGCCGAGGAACTCCGTGACGACCGCGAAGAAGAGCCCGAGACTGTTCGGGTGTTCGTAAGTGTACGCGCGTGTCAGGCCGTCCTCGTTGCCGCGCCAGACGACCGTCGAGTCGTACTCACCTTTCGCGTCGACCGTGAGGACAATCCCCTCATCGAACCCCGACGGATGGAACGCGCTCGCAGCGTGGCAGCGGTGATGCGGAATCGTCTCGATCGGCGGCACTGGCGAACCGATCAACTCGAGGCGGTTCTCGATCTGTCGGGTCGGAACGAACTGGCTCCGAACCTGCGTGACGAGCGTCTGTTCGAGTGCGGAGAGCTTTCGTCCGATACCAGGCGAGCGGATTGCGTCGGTAACGTAGTGCGAAGCGATCTCGCGTCGGAGCTGCGGATCGTACGGGAGGAGGATCCGATTCAGGTCCGAGAGGGACAGGTTTCGATTGTCGAGACACGCCCGGATCGCGCGTTCGGGAAACATATCCGTCGCGTGTTTGTCTCGCGTGTATCGCTCTTCCTCGACGCCGAAGACGGGCGTCCCGTCATTGAAGAGAACGGCGCTCGGGTCGTGCTGGCCGTAGAGTCCGATCGCCGGTTTGAACGCGAGTTGATAGTCAGTCATGGCTCGTGAAAGTGGTGTATCGTAACCTAATCCAGGAGATAGCAAAACGACGCTGACGATTTGCTGGGTCAGCAAATCGTCGGCGATGTAGTCGTGTTCGTCGTCGGCCAGGCACTGGCGGTCCGCATTCTCACGGATCTCGATGCGATCGAGCACTCTGTCCGAGACCTCGCCCGACGCGACGCCAGCGAGCAATCCACCGACCGTCAGTGTCAGCTACCGCTCGAGGCGTATTCATGGTTCTCGTCGGCACTTCTCCGACAGCAGAAATCGGTATAGCCGATCGAACTGGATACCGGTTCGTGAACGGGAAAACTGTTCCGTTGGGGCAGGAACCCGCTGGGCCGCACGTTCGTCTTCCACTTCCCGTTAGCGAACTCGAACTGTTCTCTCACGACGGTCGTCCAGAGTCCCAACGACAGCGTGACCGTTCGACCGACTGACGACGTTAGTTTGCGGCGCAGTTGTTCGGCCCGAGTTCGAGCGCCTCGACGTCGCTGCCGGGTTGCTCTTTCCCCCAGTTGATCTGCTTGATCTCGTTGTAGTTCGCTGGTTCGTCCGCGAGGCTCTCGACGATGGTCTCGACGAACTCTTCCTCGTCGTCGTCCTCGACGTAACTCAGGAGTTCGTTGGTCGTCTCTTTTCGGAGGTCGCCGAGTTCGGTCGCGACCGGGCGAATCGACTCGTCACTGAAGTGACCAGGAAGGACGACGGTCCCGTCTGCGAGGTCCGTCAGCCGCTCGAGACTGTCGAACAGCTGGCCGGCGGCCTCGCGGACGGCCTCCTCCGCGCCATCCTCGAGGTCGGGGCGGCCGACGCTGCGGAGGAACAGCGTGTCCCCGGACAGCAGCGCGTCGCCGAACCGGAACGAGACGCTGCCGGGCGTGTGTCCAGGCGTGTGGAGCACTTCGAGGTCGCGGTCGCCGACGGAAATTGTCTCGCCGTCCGCGAGTTCCGTGACGTCCTCGAGTTCGCCGGCGTCGTCCCCGTGGAGGTAGTAGGGGACGTCGAGTTCGCCGGCGAGCCGACGGGCGCCCGAGACGTGGTCCGCGTGGGCGTGGCTGTCCGCGACGCCGACGACCTCGAGGCGCTCGAGGCACCCAAGCCGTACGAACGAGGATGGAACGACGTGATCACCGTCGATCCCGGTGAAATCGTCCACGTGATCGTCCATTTCGGAGAGCACGACGGGCTGTTCAACGACCAGACGGGCACGTACATGTGGCACTGCCACATGATCGAACATGAGGACCACGACATGATGCGGCCGTTCACCGTCCGACCGAACGACGCCGATGGTGACGACAACGACGATTCGACGAGCCGCCGCTGAAGCGGTTGGCTCGGTGGGAGACTCCCCTCAGCGAAACGATCTCGAAGCGATTCGTGGAGAGTGAGCGTGAACGTGAGTCGCGGCCGGTAGACGATTAGCTCTGGGCGGGAATCTCGGTGTCGGCCTCGGCGTGTTCGTACTTGTTCTCGAACTCCTGGATGAGTTGCCCCATCTTCGCGTACCAGTCGTTGAGCTTTCGCTGCATATCGTTCGCGATCTGAGTCGGATCCGTCGGGTAGTAGACGTGGTAGTAGCCGCCCTGCTCGTAGTTGATCTGCTCTTTCTGGATGAAGCCGCTCTTGAGCAACCGCTGGATCGATCGGTATGCGGTCGAACGTTCGCGGTCGACCTGCTCGGCAACCTCGTCGATCGTCAGCGCTTCCTCGCTCTCGACCATCACGCGGAAACAGTCCTTGTCGAGTTGCTTGAGTCCGTGAATACACTCGAGTAACCCTTCGCACTCCATGTCTTGCTGCAGTTGTTCCGCCATCGAACTAGCCATTGTACTACGACCCGATAGGGACCGTATCGGTATAAGGGTTGTGCGAATATTGTACAATCTCAATGAACCGAGATAGAAACGGTACGAGCGGCCGCTATAGCGTCAGTCCGCGGACGTCGCAGCCGCGTTCGACTGCGCTCGCATCGTCGTGATCGTGCTGTAGATCACGGCCCCGCTGACCATGAACGCCGAGAGCAGGATCAGCACGAAGCTGACCGTATTCAGCACGTCCATCCCGAGATAGTCGCCCACCTGACGGAACGCGACGGCGATCGAACCACCGACCAGCATTAGTCCGAAGTAGATCTTGATGTCGTCTTCGTCGACGATGCCGGTCGCGGCCGAGCCGATCCGGGCGCCGAGCGCGCTCCCCGCAAGTAGCGGCGCGACGATCGAGAGGTCGACGCCGCCGTTGAGCCCGTAGGTGAACGCGCCGAACCCGCCCGAGAAGACGATCTCGAAGAGGTCGGTCCCGACCGCGACGGGAACCGGGACGCCGATGAGGTAGACCATCGCGGGCATCTTGACGAAACCGCCACCGACACCCAGGAAGCCCGACAACAGGCCCGTGGCGAACGCGACGACCAGAATCAACCAGAGCGAGACCTGGATCCCGCCGGCAACTGTCATCATCGGCGGGATGCGGTAGGACTGAATTCGCTTCGCCAGGGGTGGAATCGCGTCCGGGTCGAACTCCTCGTCGGATTCGTGGTGGCTGCCACCCGAATCGTCTCCGCCGTCGTTTACGAGCGCATTTCGGGTGACGAACAGCCCGACCGCACCCAACAGGACGACGTACGTGATGCCGATGGCACCGCTGGCGAGTCCCAATTCCTCGAGATAGTACACTATCCGACTCCCCACCTCGATACCGCTCGTCGTCCCGACGATCATCAGTCCGCCAAGTTTGTAGTCGACCTGGCCGAGGTCGCGGTGTTTCAGCGTCGCGATCATGGCCGTCCCGAAGACGAAGGCCATGCCGCTCCCGACGGCGACTCTGGCGGGATACCCCATCACGAGTAACGCCGGTGTGACGAGGAACGAACCGCCCATGCCGAAGAAGCCGAATAGGACGCCGACCATGAAGCCGAAGCTTACGAACAGTGCGAGCGTCATCAGGGCGATTCCGAATAGCTCCATCTATGCGCGTGTGATTTTCTCGACGATCGGCGCTGCGACTCGCTCGAGCGCGCCGTACCCGACGTAGAGGACGAACGCCTCGAGGAGGACGGCGCCAACGAGGGCGCCTGACTGTACTGCTGACGAATACGCTGTGAGGTCGATCACCGATACCGACCTCCGTCGCCCGGTTGTGTGCGGAGCATAGGTTTCTACTCGGTATCATCTATCCGAAGGAGGAGTATAACGCTTTTGGGACTTCTACACAATATTACTGCAGTCTATCTCACGGCTATCCAACGAGAATATTCCAGTAAGTTATGCGGGGAGCAGGAACGAATCGTCGGAGACTCCTTCCGCTGGCGCGCGGTCGGAACGCAGCGTCAGCGGATTCGTGGCGAGACGGAGTCGGCGTCGCGATACCTCCGGATCGGTTACGACTGATAGTTCGGAGTAGATATTGGTTTGCACAAACAATATTATGCGTCCGAAGCCTACGACCGGTATGATAGGGATCTGTGCGACCGATCTCTCGGCCGCCAGCGAGGCGACGATCGAGAGCGAGACCTGTCTCGAGTGTCTCGGCCGAATCGGTGTCGAGGAGATCCACCTCGTGACCGTGATCCCGTCGAACGTCCACGCGGGGATGCCCGGTATCGACTTCGCAGCGCGACGCGGGCGAGCGCTCGAGCGCTATCGCAGCGTCATCGAAGACGCGGGCTTCGACGTCGAAGCGCACGTCGTTCGTGGGACGCCCCATCGACGCATCAACGGGATCGCAGAGGCGGTCGGCGCCAGCCTCACGGTCGTCGGCTCGCGGGGAAAGAGCCCGCTCGAGAACCGCATCATCGGCTCGACCGCGCGTAATCTCGCGCGGACGACGGTCATCCCGCTGCTGGTCAACCGGATTGAACGCGGAACTGACGAGCCGACCGTCGTCCGCGAACACCTGTTCCAGCGGATGCTGTACGCGACCGACTTCTCGGAGAACGCCGAGCGGGCGCTTGAGGCGTTCTCGTACCTCCGTCACGCGACGCAGGAGGCGACGCTAGTCCACGTCGAAACGCCGAAGGATCCGGCGCTTCCAGAGGGCGCCGACCCCGAAGCGCGACTGGCGGAGTTGGCAACCAAACTTGAGGAGTGGGAGATCGAGACGCGAACGGCGGTCCGTCAAGGTGATCCGGCGGACGAGATTCTCGCTGCGGAAGTCGAGTACGAACCGACGACGATTCTCGTCGGCTCGCGCGGTCACAGCAGGCTCCGCAGACTCTTGCTCGGAAGCGTCTCCGAAGATATCGTCGCACGGGCGGACAGCAACGTTATGCTCGTTCCGCCGGATCGAAAGGCGTAACGAGGGCGAACCGTCGGCTCACTCGAGCGGGAACCGGTTCACCGGTCGTGAGAGATGGAGTCGACGCGTTCGTCGGCAAACCAGTGTGTAATCGCGCTCTCCGCGCGATGCAGGACATCGCTCCAGGTCGACTTGGTCACGCCGAGCGCCGACGCGACGTCCGTCAGCGTCGCCTCGCGGGGAACGTCGTAGTACCCCGCCTCGAGAGCGGTGCGGAAGACCTCGAGCTGTCGGTCTGTCAACAGATTTTCTGCGTCGCTCGCGGCGACGGCATGTACGTACTCGATGTGGTATTCGATGCCACGCTCATCGAACGCGTCGCCGAGCATCGATAATCGGTCCGCACTCGTCGTCAGTTCCCAAGTCACCACGCCGTCTTCGACCGCAAACGGCGTCTCCATTGGAACGCCAGCCTGCTGCATGGGAACGAGCAGTGACGGATTCGATGTCTCGACCTGCAGGAGTGCGGTCTCGTCGTGCTTCCAGAGCAACTCGAGGTCCCGGATATCGCTCCGCTCGGCGATCGCGGCGAGTATCGGGACCGGATTCGACGCCGCCAGTTCGATGACACCGATCGCGACGTCCGATCCCGGCAGCACTGAACTGACTCGAAACGTAGTGTCGGGATAGGCCGTCGAAATCTCGTAGATCCAGAGGGATTCGGGGAGTTGGACGGTGAGTTTCGCCCGTGGCATCAGTATTGATGATTGGCAGTCGAACGTCGTAGCATACGCTTCGAACATGTTCGAAGCACCCTGCAATATTCGCGACAACGGATACACAGCGGCCAATCAAACGAACGTGTATGGCTAATACGGATCCGTGCGACCCACGTCCAAGCGACTCCGAATACCGATCCACCCGGCGGACGGCTGATGGACCGACGCTCACTCTGACGCCGTTTCACGTTGCTGGCATCGCATTCCTGTTTGTCGGTTTCGCGCTCGCTCTCTATCAGGGCCTTCAAGCGTTCGAACTCGTTCCGCAGGTATCGTGGATCACGTGGGCGCACATCCACTTCGTTACGATCGGCGCGTTCACGCAGTTGCTCTTCGGCACGCTGCCACAGCTGACGGCGCGGAAACTCGAGCAACCGGGACCGTCAGCAACGGCTATCAAAGCCGTTTTTCTCGGATTGAACGGCGCCGTACTACTCATCTGGTACGGTCGTGCCTTTGGCGAGCCACTGTGGTTCGACATCGGCCTCGGGACGATCTGGCTGCTTACGGGCTGGCTGTTCGCCGTCGTTCTCCTGATGGTACGCAGAAGCGACAGCGGGCGAGCGCGCGACCCGACCATTGGCTTTTACCTCCTCTCACCGTTCGTCTACCTGATCGGGCTCACGTTCGCGTTCGGACTGTACAGCCACGGCTGGGATGTCCCCGGCGGCTGGTACGGACTCCGGGAGGCACACGTCCACGCCAACGCGTGGGGGTTTCTGGGCCTCGCGGCGATCGGCACGCTGTACGATCTCTTTCCGCGGCTCGTGGATGCGGAGCTATACAGCGACCGACTGAGACGATACTCGTTCCCGCTGTTTGCGCTCGGTATCGTCCCGCTCGTCGTCGGACCGGTGCTCGGCATGGGGAAGACGGTGACCGCAATCGGACTAGTACTGTACGCCGCCGGCTACGTTCTCTATATTTACACGCTCGCTCAAACCTACCGGGCCGGCACGCCGAGCGGGACAGCGCTCTCGGTGCTCGTCGCCCAGCTGTGGATCCTCGGCCCGGCGAGCTTCGCCCCGTTCATCCTGTTCGGTATGCCACTCGGTATCCCCGCCCCGTGGATCGAGACCGGCGCATTGCACTTCCTTTTCATCGGCTGGGCGCTTCCAATCGCGCTCGCAGGCTCGCTGCTCGTCGCCTGCACTCTCGAGTGGCCCCACGGAACCACTCGAGGTGACGGCGGCGACAGCCGCGTCGACGGACTCGTCCCCGCGAAGCGTCTCCCGTCGGCCGTCGGACCGAAGTCCGTCCTCGCCTGGAACCTCGCGGTTCTCGCCGTCGGGATCGGCTTCTTCTATCAGGACCAGTCGTGGTCGGCGCTACTGCACGGCTCGGGATTCACTGTCCTCCTCTCACTCTGGGGGTACTATCTGCTGAAGATCGTCGAACAGCGGTGGTCAGTCCGCACGCAGACGTCGTCAACTCGAGTGTGATTTCCGGACTCGACGAGAAAAGCGTTGTATACACCGTCGTCGAGATATCGCGTTCAAAGCTGCTCACAGTCAGCGGCCTGCGTTATTCTGAGTTCTCGCCGAGTGATTGTGTTTCATCAACATCGCTCGGCTGTAGTTGGCGAACGAGATGTAGGTGCATCCGATACCGTACAATATTAGTCCCAATCCGACGAAAATGAGCGGAAGGAGTATTGATTCAATTGCCTGAGAGACACTCTCAAGATTCGCCGGCAGAACGCCTATGATCGCCAAGAGAAATGCACTCACGATCGGTACTGCACTACCCGATCAAACGGGCGGTGCCAACGCCGTGGTATGGTTCATTACTGGACTCATGGACGATCTGTTCCCGGTCTGCTCAGCCCGAACGATGTGAGAGTCGGCCGGCGATCCGCGACGAGACCAGTGCGAGTCCAAACCGGCTATATGATATTGTAGACAGTTCACAAAACCGTTATTGCTGTGGAAACCGTACCGTCGATCGATGAGCGACTCCGCAAACAACGATCGCCAACGGATCCGTGAACAGAAGAAGCGAGAGCTGCAGGAACGTCTCGAGAACGGCGGGGGCCTCGATGCGGCCGACAGGGAGAGCACCGAACCCGACGAGCCAATCGCGATCACAGGCCAGGGTCACCTCGACGAGGTCGTCGGAGAGCACGACGTTGTCCTCGTGGACTGTTACGCCGACTGGTGTGGCCCCTGTCAGATGATGGAGCCGACGATCGAAGCCCTCGCCGCGGAGACCGACGCCGCCGTCGCGAAGGTCGACGTCGACGCTCACCAGCAGATCGCCCAGCAACTGGGCGCTCGCGGCGTCCCGACGCTCGTCCTCTACGCCGACGGCCAGCCGGTCGAGCGGATGGTCGGCGTCCAGGACCGCGGAACGCTGGAGGGGCTAATCGAGCAACACGCGTAGTGACGCACCTGCCGAGGCCACGGCAGTCGATAGTGATTATCTGAACAGCGTCCTGGTCTGACCTAAATACGGGGACCGGCGACACGACCACGACACACTGACCTTCAGCCATGACCACCGATTGGCGGCGAGCGATCGAGACGCAACGGGAAGAGAAAGACCGGTACTTCGGCGGCGACCCGCACTCGCCGATTCCGTCGGACAAGCGCGAGTCGTTCGACGGCCTCGAGTATTACCCGATCGACGAGGCATACCGGTTCGAACTGCCGCTGCACGAGTACAACGACCCTGAACCGGTCACCGTTGGGACGAGCACCGACGGCGAGCGGAAGTACCTTCGGTGGGGCGAGTTCCGATTCACCGTCGACGGCGAAGACATCACGCTGCAGGCCTACAAGGCGGATCCAGACGACGATCGGCTCTGGGTCCCGTTCCGAGACGCGACCAGCGGCGACGAGACCTATGGCGCCGGTCGGTACCTCGACCTCGAAGGCGACGCCCACCGAACGGGCGACGAAAACTGGATCCTCGACTTCAACGAGGCGTACAATCCGACGTGCGCGTACTCGGATCGCTACGAGTGCCCGCTCCCGCCGACGGAGAACTGGCTCGAGGTCCCGATCGAGGCCGGCGAACAGGCGTACCACTGACGATGATTCCGGACTAATTCGGCGCCCTCGACGGAATTTCGCTGTTTTCGAACGTCGTAGGCGCTATCGAACCACCGTGACCGTCGATCGTGAGAATACCACCAGTTATATTATCTACTGAAACTATTACTCACAAGAGTACCCCATGACGACCACTGAAGACCGAATCCGAACGACGCACATCGGGAGTCTTCCCCGCCCGCCGGCACTGCTCGACCTCCTCGAGACGCGTCAGAACGACGAACCGGTCGACGAGGACGAGTGGAACGAAACCGTCGCAGAGGCCACGCGGGCCGTCGTCGAGCGACAGGCCGAGGTCGGGCTCGACGTCGTCAACAACGGCGAACAGTCGCGGGTCTCGTTCAACTGGTACGTCGCGGACCGTCTGAGCGGTATCGACGGGAAGCGCGAACAGGAACTTTGGGCGGACCTCCAGGAGTTCCCCGAGTACGCCGAGGAGACGTTCAAGACGGACGTCATCGATCTCTCGATGCAGCCCGTCGTCGACGGCCCCATCGAGTACACCGGCCGCGCGGAGGCCGAGGACGAACTCGAGGCGTTCCGAGACGCGCTCGCGACCGTCGACGCCGACTTCGAGGGGACGTTCGTGACCTCGGCGTCGCCGAGCATCGTCGCGACCACGCACGTCAACGAGTACTACGACACCTACGAGGAGTACCTCTTCGCCGTCGCGGACGCGATGCAGACGGAGTACGAACTGGTCGCCGAGACCGGGATGACCCTCCAGATCGACGCGCCCGAACTGCTCACCATCGGCCAGACGGCGGCCTACGCGGACGAACCGCTCGAGGACGTCAAGGAAGCGACGCGCCTCCACGTCGAGGCGCTCAACGAGGCCCTCGATAACGTCCCCGCCGAGCAGGTACGCCTCCACACCTGCTGGGGGAGTTACGAGGGCCCCCACCACCTCGACGCGGACCTCGTTGACCTCCTGCCGGAGATCTACGAGGCCGACATCACCGGACTGAGCGTCGAACAGGCTAACCCCCGCCACCAGCACGAGTACCGCGCGTTCGCCGAGCAGCCGCTTCCCGACGGCTGGACGCTGATGCCCGGCGTCGTCGACGTCAAGACGAACATCATCGACCACCCGGAGACGATCTCGGACCGCCTCGAGCGCGTCGCGGACGCGGTCGACGAGTCGACGCCGATCGTCGCCGCGCCCGACTGCGGCTTCGGTACGCAGGCGGGTCTCGGCATGGTCCACCCCAAAATCGCGTGGGCCAAACTCGAGGCGCTCGTCGAGGGCGCCGAGATCGCGACCGAGCGCGTCTACTGACGGCCGCCTCTTGGGCCGCCGGGTGGAAGCCCGTCCGGTGAGCGGTCCGCCCGCGTCTCACGCGAGCGGAAGCGTGAGCGAGAACGTCGATCCCTCACCGGGTTCCGACTCGACCCAGATGCGGCCGCCGTGCCGTTCGACGATCCGCCGAGCGAGGGTCAGTCCCATCCCGGTTCCCTCGTGTTCCTCGTGCGTGTGCAAGCGCCGGAAGATCTCGAAGATCCGGTCCTGATCGTCGGGGTCGATCCCGATTCCCTCGTCCCGAACCGAGAGTAAGCACTGCCGTCCGCGCCGTCCCGTCTCGATATCGATTCGGGGCCGCTCGTCGCCGCTATACGTGATCGCGTTGGTGACGAGATTCTGAAGTACCCGTCGCAACTGACTGGCGTCGCCGCGAACGGTCGGCAACGATTCCGCCGTGATCTCCGCGCCGGTCTCCTCGATCCGGAACTGCAGGTCGTCGAGGACCTCGTCGAGCAGTTCGTCGAGGTCGACCGACTCGAACGACTCCCCTTGCGTATCGACCCGGGAGTATTCGAGCAGCCCATCGATCATCTCCGTCATCCGTTCGGCGCCGTCGACGGCGAACTCGAGGAACTCTGTCGCCTCCCCGTCCAGGTCGTCGCCGTAACGGCTCTCGAGCAGTTGCAAGTAGCTCGAGACCATCCGCAGCGGCTCCTGTAGATCGTGGCTCGCCGCGTAGGCGAACTGCTCTAAGCGCTCGTTCGATTCCTCGAGTTTCCGTTTGTACTCGTCGCGCTCGGTGACGTCGACCGCGACGAGCATCCCCGCGAACACGTCGCCATCGTCGTCCCTGACAGGAACGATGTGGACGTTCCAGATGTGATCGCGAAACGAGACGTCCGTTTCGGTCGATTCACCGCCGAAGACGGACCGGAGCGCCGGCTCGAGTTCGGTGACGAGTTCGTCGGGGTAGACGTCGTGGATCGTCTTTCCCTCGAGTTCGTCGGGGGGAAGATCGATCTCGTCGAGGATTTGCCCGTCCGCGAAGGTATACCGGAGTTCCTCGTCGAACATCGTGATCACGCCGTTCGGGAAGCTCTCGACCAGCGTCCGGTAGCGCCGTTCGCTCTCCTCGAGCCTGCGTTGATACGCGAGCCGCTCGGTGACGTCCCTGACGACGCCGATCCGGCGGTACGTCCCGGATTCGGCGACGTGGGTCGTCACCGCCGTTTCGGTGGGGACCGCCTCGCCGTCGGCCGTCTGGATCGTTGCCTCCAGTTTCGTCGCGCTCGACTCGTCGGCGACGGCTTGAGCGCGTTCGAGTACCTCGTCGTCGACGACAAGCGACTCGCGTGCGCCGAGCAGTTCCTCGCGGTCGTAGCCGGTCAGTTCGGCGAACGCCCGATTGACGACGGTGAATCGGCCCTCGTCGTCGACCGTGTAAACGCCGTCGTCGATCGCCTCGATGATCGTTCGATACTTCTCCAGTTTCCGCTCGCGTTCTTTCTGCGCCGTGACGTCGGCGTCGATTCCGACGATGTGCTGGACCGTCCCGTCGTCGTCGGTGACTGGGACCGCCCGGGCGTGAATCCACCGCTGCTCGCCGTTCGGTCTGACGATCCGAAACTCCTCATCGAACCGCCCGTCCGGCAGTGCGGTGTAGGCCTCGCGGACCCGGTCTCGGTCCGCCGGGTGGACGAGTTCGAGCCACGAGAGCCCGTCGTCGTACAGGTTTTCGCGGTCGTGTCCGAAGACGTCCTCGTAGGCGGGGTTCGCGTAGACGTACTCCGCGGGGTCCGCGTCGGTCAACCAGATGACCTCCTCGAGGTGTTCGCTGAGCGTTCTGAATCGGCGTTCCTGCTCTCGAAGCGCCGCCTCCATCCGGTTGCGCTCGGTTACGTCCCGGACCACACCGATCCGCGTTTCGTCGCCGTCCTCGTCCAGAATAACGAATCGATTCTCGACCGTCCGGGTCTCGTCCGAACCGGCGTCGATCGTCTCCTCGAACATCGGTGGTTTCCCCTCGCTTCCGTCGCTCCACTGTTCGGCCTCGATGGAGGCGAACTCCTCGCCGAACACCGTCGAGGCGTGTCGCCCCTGCAGTTCCGCCCGCGAGAACGGGGTCAGGTCGGCGAACGAATCGTTGACCAGTTCGAACCGACGCTCCTCGTCGAGAACGTAGATGCCCTCGTGGGCCGTTTCGACGACCGTTTCGTACCGCTCGAGCTCTCGACTACGCTCGAACCGATCGGTGATGTCCTCAATCGCGAAGACGACGCCGTCGATTTCGTCGTTGTCACCGTCGGAGAGCGGCGCGCCGCTGATCGAGAGCCACACCCGCTGACCGTCCGGCCGCAAGACCCCGCTGACCTGATCGAACACCGGTTCGCCGGACTCGAGGATCCGGGAGAACGGCAACTCCGCCGACGAAAGGGAATGGCCGTCGGGACCGATCTCGTCCCACTCGGGATCGTCGAACCGCAACTCGTCGATCCGCTCTTTGCTACGACCGAAGATTTCTTCGGCGCGATCGTTTGCGAAGCGCATCTCGCCATCGGTATCGACGATCGTGATGCCGATCGGACTCGTTTCGACGATCTTGTCCTTGAGGGACGCCTCCGCGTCTCTGCGCCGGTTCGCTCGCTCCCGATCGACGACCAAACCGAGGACGTTCGCGACGCTCTGGACAAACGCCGCGTCCGAGTCGTCGAACGCGTCCGTCGTCGTGTAGATAGCGAGGACGCCCCACGGCCCCTCTGTCGAGCCGATACTGGCGCAGATGACGCTGCTGATCGTCCGGTCGGGGAGAAACGGCGGCCGGTCGAACCGATCGCTGGTTTCGAGGTCGACGACGACGGGGTCGTCCGCCGTCAGCGCCGTTCCGTGTGCGGTATTGCGACCGGATGCAGTCGTCTTCGTTCCGATGCGATCGTCGTTGATCCCGTCTCCGCCGCGGATCAGGAACCGATTGTCGCCCGGAGCCGATTCGAGAACGGTCGCGAACTCGGCCTCGAGTACGTCACTGACCGCCGTGACGGCGCTGTCGATCAACTCGTTCGGATCGTCCGTGTCGAACGCCCGGCGACCGAGGTCTGCGACGAGCCTCTGCTGTCGGATGGCAGCGTCCGCCGTCGAGTTCCCATCCGAACGAGGAGAGGGTGTCATTGTCCGTGCTAGAAAGGCGAAGCAGTATAAGGCCACCTTCTCGAACGGGACGGTGCCGTCACCGAACGACGAGCATCGATACGTAGCCGAGCCCGAACGCAAGGACGAACGATCCGATCCAAGCGGCGACGGTGAATCCCAGCTTTCGGGGGCTGACGCCGTCTCCACCGGTGACCGCGAGTCCGCTGCCGATGATCGCGCTCACGATGATCTCGTTGAACGAGACCGGTACCCCGAGCAGGACCGCGGTCTGTGCAATGAGAAACGAGGGGACGAGCGTCGAAATGGATCGTCGCGGTCCCAGCGACGCGTACTCCTGCGAGATTGACTTGATCATTCGGGGCGCACTCGTCCACGAACCGACGAGGATCCCGACGCCGCCGCCGAGCAACACCACGATCGGTGACACCGTCGGCAGCTCCTCGAGCAGCGGGAACAGTGGTCCAACGGCCAGTCCGACCTGACTCGCACCTGCCGAGAACGCTACGAGCGCACCGAGCGAGAGCAGGAACCGGCGCAGCCCGCCGGCCTCGTCGCGACCGACGTCCCAGCGAACGACAGTCGCGGCGATGGTCCCGAAGCCGAGGGAGATTACGATCGTGGCGGCGACGCCGTCGACGGGAACCAGCGTGGTCCCGGCGGCAGCGAGTGTTCCCCCGACCGACGCGAGGAACGAGAACTCGAGGTTCGCAACCACGACGCCGACGATCCCGGCGAGAATCGGAACGGTGACGTCCTCAGGAGCATCAGCTCGCGGGAGGATACTGGCGAGACCGTAGGCGATTCCCCCGCCCACGAACGGTGTAAGGACCCAGACCGCGCCGATTTCGGCGTACTTCCCCCAGGCCGGATCGCCGCCGAGTGCGAGGCCGACGCCGACAACCGACCCGGTCACGGTGAACGCGGTCGCGATCGGATACCCCGTGTAGATCCCGATCGCCATCAGCCCGGCACCGATCAGCAGGACGACGATGACGCCGCTGACCGGGAGGCTGATCCCGTCGACGAGGCCGCTGCCGACGGCTTCGGAGACGTTTCCGCCCTGCGTCACCGCGCCAGCGAAGCCGAGAATGCCAACGAGAAACGCCGCGCGCATCGTCGGAATCGCGTTCGCGCCGACGGCCGGGGCGAACGGGGTCGCGCCGCTCGAGCCGGCGCCGATGACCCACGCCATGAAGAGGCTCGCGACCGCGGCCGCTGCGAACAGGAGTATCGTTGTAGGTTCCATTAGTGTACGAAAATCCTCCGTTTCAGTTCTCGAGGTGCGAAATTCGAACGGTGTTAGTCAGCACTCGCTGGACCGGAGTCGGCCGCGGCGCGCTTGCTGCGCCAGACCCCCTGCAGGTAGGCGCCGGCGAACATGCCGACGAGCGCCCACAGGATGGCGACGTTTCCGATCCCGAGGCTGGCGTAGGCCGCGCCGGGGCAGATCCCCGAGAGCCCCCAGCCGACACCGAAGATCCCGCCGCCGATCAGGACGTTTCGATCGAACGATTTCAGCCGTCGACGGTACACGTCGCCCGTCAGCGGTGCGCTGTCGCGAATCCGGGGCATGATCGCGAAGGCGATCCCGGAGACGATCGCGGCGCCAAACATGACGAACGGCAGGCCGAGGTCGTCGAACTGGAGGAAGTCCAGCACGACTTCCGGCCGAGCCATGTGGCTGTACGCCAGTCCGAAGCCGAAGATCAGACCGCCGACGAGGATCAGCGGCATGAACAGCGGATGGCGATTTCTGCTCACGGGTCGTCACCTCCCCGTTCGCCGTCTCGAGACGCGAGCGTCTCGCAGCTCATGTTACGGACTCACCCCCATTGCCTGGACGATCTGGGCGGTCACGATCGCGACCGTCAGGAACGTGATCACGCCGACGATCGACGTTTTCGAGGCCGAGCCGACGCCGCAGACGCCGTGGCCCGACGTGCAACCCTTCCCGACGCGCGTCCCGATCCCGACGAGGACGCCACCGAGCAGCAACCGCCAGGGCTGGACGTCGGTTGTCCACGTCCCGCCCTGCCAGAAGACGGCGTAGACCGCCGCTCCCAGAATGATTCCGAGCGTGAAGACGACGCGCCAGTCCCGGGAGCCGCGGTACTGCTTGAACCGTGACTGATCCGAAACGTACGACAGCGTCGACTCGAGGAACGTACTCGCGCCCGCGGCGATCCCCGTCCCGAGATAGATGACGACCGCGCCGAGGCCGACGAGCAGTCCACCGATAGCGTACCGGGAGATGCCGTTGGGAAACGGCTCGGCGGGCACTACCTGACCCGGGGCGGCAAGTTCGGCGAACAGTGCGATCTCGAGCACGGTGATCAGTCACCCGCCAGCGACTCTTGGCTGGCCGCGCAGTTGTTCGGGCCGAGCTCGAGTTCGAACGCTTCCTTGTCGTTGGCCTCCTGCTGTCCGAGGTTCGTGAGGATGATATCCTCGTAGTTGGCCGGACGGGGCGGCATATCCGAGAGGATCAGCTCGACGAACTCGTCTTCGTCCATCGTTAGAGCGTCCATCTCTTCTTCGAGTTGGCCGATCGGTGCCGTATAGGTGCCATCGTCGGCGGGATCGGCGGAGTCACTGAAGTGAGCCCCGCCGACGAGCGTGTCGTTAGGCAGGGTCAGCACGCGCTCCTGCAGCGACTCGTAGAGCTGGCGTGCGGCGTCTTCTGCGCCCTCGTCGCCCTCCTCTAAGTCAGGGCGGGCAACACTCTCGACGAACAGGCCGTCGCCAGTCGCAAGCAGCGAGTCGTCGATCAGGTACGAGGTCATCCCGGAGGTATGTCCGGGCGTGTAGACGGTTTCGATCGTGGCAGCACCGACTTCGAACTCGTCGCCGTCTGCTGCAAGAGTCATCTCGTCGGCGTAGGTGATACCGCGGTCGACCGCCGCCTTGGGGATGACGCCCTCGACGCCCTCATCGGCGAGGTCGCGGATCCCCGAGATGTGATCCGCGTGGATGTGCGTGTCGATTGCGTACTTCAGGTCGGCGTCCAGTTCGTTCGCATCTTGGAGATAGCGGTCGGTGAATGCACGCAGTGGGTCAATCACGGCCGCCTCGTCACCGTCAACGATGAGGTAGCCGAGACAGCCGCTCGAGGGACGCTGGTACTGGTAGAGCGTCCCCGCGCCGTCGTAGCGCTCGACCTCGACGCGCTCGTAGATTCGCGCCCAGCCGTTCATCCCCTCCTCGAGGTGGTCGACGTCGTAGCCGCGCTCTCTCAACTGTGCAGCGACGTACTCGCTCGAGCCGCCCTTCGCACAGAGAACCGTAATTTCGCGCTCATCGGGAATCTGTGCAAGGACATCGTCGTCAATTTCGTCGTCCAAGAACTCGAAGTACGGGATGTTGATCGATTCGACGGTCTCCCCGTCGATCCTCCACTCGTTGTACTCCGATTCCATGCGGGTATCGAGGAGTGTGACATCCTCGCCCGCGTCGATTTTCCCCTTCAATTCGTCTGGACTGACCGATTCGATCTCGACGTCCGGCATTGGAAGATCCATATCGTCCATGTTGTACAGTTCCCAGTATCGGCTACTGGCACTTAAGGGTTTGTGTAGTAATTCCTATTATCTACAATACAGGCTAGCCAAATACAGCCTCATGATTTCTATATACGCGTATGCAGGCGGTACTAACTAGTTATTTTATCCTCCTCAGGACTAGGGGTGTTCGTGTATTGTGCAATAACCGGAGGCCTTATATGGGAGCGCCCAATATTGTATGATAGCTCCAATACGGGGCCAGAACGAAACTATGAGTTCGGAATACCAGACCACGGAGACGCTAGACGTGAAAGGACAGTCGTGCCCGATGCCCATCGTGAAGACCAAGCAATCGATCGACGATCTCGAGGCCGGCGACGTCCTCGAGGTCGTCGCGACTGACTCGGGCAGCATGAGCGACATTCAGGGGTGGGCCGACGGCACCGACGGCGTCGAACTCCTCGAGCAGGTCGAGGAGGACGATTTGTACACTCACTACGTGAAGAAAACGGAATAATGAGCACGGATAACCCAACGACGGCAGTCGACGACGCCGATCCGGACGTCGACGCCGCCGAGTTACAGGCGCTGCGCGAGCGCGTCGAGGAATTGGAAGAATCGATGGCAGCGGTGGACACTGGCGACGATCAGAAGAAGATGACCATCGTCGCGACACAGGGGAGTTTCGACATGGCGTATCCACCGTTAATCCTCGCGAGCACTGCGGCCGCCTTCGGCTGGGAGGTTGTCGTCTTCCACACGTTTTGGGGGCTCGATATCCTCCACGAGGAGAAGTCGACGGACCTCAAGTTGAGCGCCGTCGGCAACCCGAATATGCCGGTCCCGAACGCCGTCGCTGCTCTGCCAGGCATGGACAAGATGGCCACGAAGATGATGCAGAAGAAGATTGACGACAACGGGACTGCCACCATCGAGGAACTGATCGACCTCTCGCTCGAGAGCGGCGTCGATCTGCAGGCGTGTCAGATGACGATCGAACTGATGGACTATGATGAGGACGACTTCTACGACGGCGTCACCACTGGCGTCGGTGCGGCCACCGCGCTGCAACACATGGCTGAATCCGACATTCAGCTCCTCGTCTAATCCATGACTGCCACCGAGTCAACGCGCTCAAAGCCGAGCCTACGCGTCCTTGAAGCGATTGCCGACGCGGAAGATGTCTCCCCGATTACCCTCGAGCCACCGCTCAACGACGTTGTGGATCCTGCTGCGCTGGACCGATTGTTTGAACCGACCGCTGCTGACGACTCGGTCCGAAGCGGACACGTTTCGTTCCGGTACCGAGGGTATGACGTAACAATCTCTTCGGATGGGACCCTCAAACTGTCGTAAGAAGAGTTTGGGATTCGCTTCCACGACCCTCGGCTATTGTCATTTTCATGCACTACTACACCCTTCGGTTGAATCACGCGACGCAGAGGGTCTGGAATCGATTAGTTACTGAGCGACTCGTACTCTACTTGGTGTGGTTTCTCCTCTGTCTAAGTTGAAATAAAACCATATATCAAAAATATTCCCTGAGGTTGCGTAGCAATCATTCCACGTGCATATTTAATTAAGATGTAAATATTTATATCAAACTGTGTGATTATACTCCGAGTTCACTTGTGAGTACCCCTTAGATAGGATGAACGAAATTATAATCCTCAGTCTCAGTTTGGCTGTACAAATACTCCGGTGGCGCGAGGAGCGAAAGCGCCGAAAAGAAGCAGAGAAACGATACCCACGAATAGGGCTTTATCACGGATGATGCGGCCAACGGCATGCCTCTGGACGATCATCTCAAAGATAATACAAGTAGTCCGTCTTCCTGCAGTTAGGGCTGATTCGAGAATGAACCTATATAGTACTCAGACGCGACATACTTCAGATATTGTACGTACGTCTGACGTACGTTTATACAGGGCGGCGATATACCCTCATTCGGTCGTTTATGACCAAAAGAAAACATATGCGCCGGGCTACCTTCCTGGCGCTTGCCACGGTTCTTCTCATCAGTCTGGTATCAGCGAGCGCAGCCGCGGTGCCAGATCCGGATGATATCAAGTACCCAAAGGAGTCTATTGAGTGTCCTGAAATGACGGATGCTGTGAGCCCTCTATCGGATACGAATTCCAGTGAATATCTGGACTGTAAAGAGAAGAGCATCGCGCAGTGGACTGAGCGAACGGTTAAAAAGGATATACAACGCTCGCTCCGCAGCATCCAGAACCTCGAGGACCAGTTTGATGAACTGGTATCTTATCTGGAGTCGCAAGCTGAACGCGCTTCGCTCTAATCTCGATCAACCACCTATATTTTATAAATAATGACGCGGCCAACGACAGTGATACCTCTAAACGATCGTTGCGAAGATTTCCTGATCGCCGTCGCACTGAGAACCACAGCATCCGGTTCACCAAAAATGACGAGCTGTCGTGGCACAAGCCTATTACTACGCTCGGAGAACCAAAACGAAATACGCAACGTATTGAGATGAGCGTCCTCCGCTGCCCAACTGGAGTCTCGAGGTCTACCAGCAACTCAAATCCCGTATCTGTCGCGGCGACAATAGGCTGACGAAAGAGAAGGCGACAATACTCATCGTCACAGAGGTGATTGGGGAAGCTAACGCGGAGTATTCGCTCTAACGGCTAATCGATTGTGGATATCTCTATCTGGTCGACGACATGCTCTACGTTACTGATTCAGATTCAGATAACGCAGAGGAATAGAAGATCGACGGCTTGGTCCGCGCACTTACGTGGATTTTGGAGGTGTTCAACTCCGGTGCTAATCCCCCGTCAGAAGTGACGACACTGCACGGTGGTGTTGTTGTACCCCTGAGAGGGGTGAGGCGCTTTCGAGTAGGTAAGAGCGTCAACACGAGTGATTCTAATGGCAGTGACCACAGAGCGAACAGCCTCGTTCACCGACACCGAGACGCGCAGCGACGAGATGAACAGTACGATCGAAACGTGGGTTGACGACCTCGTGGACCTCGTCGACGACGCTGCGGCCAGTGAAGAGTTCAAAGCCTGGCTCGACGTACAGAGTCAATTCCACGACTATTCGTACCGAAATACGCTCCTGATCAAACAGCAGTGTCCCCACGCAACCCGCGTTGCAGGGTACAACACGTGGGCAAACGAGTTCGAGCGCTACGTCCAGGAAGGCGAGAGCGCGATCTGGATCTGGGCGCCAATCATCACGAAACAGTGTCCCGAATGCGGAAACTCGGCGTCGTACCACGAGGACAGTAGCTGTGAGTACGACGAAACGCCATCCGAGGAGTGGTCGAAAGGGCTTGTCGGGTTCAAACCGACTGCTGTCTTCGATGTCTCGCAGACCGACGGAGAGCCGCTTCCTGATCTCGAAACCGAAGCATATGGTGATGCCAGTAATCTGGTGCCAGCCCTCCTCGAGAGTGCAGAGCAGTTGGATGTCGACGCACAGATTGTCTCCTCTGACGAGTGGACCTATGGAGAGGCAAAGGGTGTCTGTAAACAGCGGTGTCCGATGACCATGCACCCACAAGTCGAAGTGAAAGATCGAGACAACCAAGCGGATCTCGCTGGGACACTCATCCACGAGTTCGCCCACGCCTTGTTGCACTTTGATATTGAGGATCGTGATGAGCGGTCAAAACGCGAGCTGGAAGCCGAAGCCGTTGCGTACGTTGTGGGGCGCTACTTCGAGTTGGATATGAGCGGATCAGCGTTCTACCTTGCGGCGTGGAACGGTGACGATCCCGAGGTGATCTCTAACCGGCTTGGCCGGATTAGCAACACGGCCCAAGAGCTAATCGACACGCTCGAACGAGAACTCGAGCGTCTCTCAAAGGCTGAATCAAACGCGGATAAGGGAAACAACTAGGATCAGTACCTCACAAAGCCGGTTAATTAGACCGTCTGCTTGTTGAAGGTATATATAAAACCCAACAAGAAGACAGTGGGATCCACGAGGACTAGCTTCTTGACTTCCTCGTCAATCAGCTTGACGAGGAAGTTTATCTCAGCCTTGCTAACAATGCTGAAGTCGATGTTAAAGACATCTATGTGGTCCTCATCGGCGGTAGCGCCGACGAGACCTCGATCTCTACGCTATGCAACTTCAGCCAGGACTCGCCATCACCGAATACGATCCTCTACCATCTGCGGACGAAGTTCGAGCCGTTCCGTCTCGAACGAATCACTAACACGCTCTTTCGACGAGATATCGACGAACTGCTCCTCGAGCAGGTGGAGGTTTGCACAGACCTCCACCTGTGGCCTTACTACGGTAATGAAGACGATACAGACGGCCCGTGTTTCAGTGATCTGTGTAGTAGTATTCGCCACTTTCCTTTCCTTTTTTATCAAGCTGGCTTCCTGGATCGTTGACACGGGGGCGGCCAGTCCGTTCGTCGCGACGAAATGTGATTTCGATCGATGAGAGGAACTCGTTCATGCCATCTCGCAGCGATTGTGGCGAACTCGCATGTCCATGCTTACCGGAAACACCGTCGAAAACGAGCAGTCGATCAGCGATCCGGTCAATCAGGAACATGTCGTGATCAACAACGAGAACCGGATGATCGGTTCGCGTGGCAAACCGGCGAATCTGGGACGCGACGGAAACGCGTCGGTCAACATCAAGGAATACCGACGGTTCGTCCAAGAGATAGCAATCGGCATCACGGGCAAGACATAGTGCGATACTGACTCGCTGTAATTCCCCGCCCGAGAGATCTTCAAGTGCCTGATCGAACAGCGGTTCAAGGTCGAACGGGTCCCGAATTCGGGACTGGAACGCCCGTGAATGGACATCAGTAACCATCGCGAAGCGATCTCGAACAGTCCCCGAATCATCCGGGGACATGTACTGCGGTTTGTACGAGACGGTTACATTATCGGGAACTGACCCCTCATCCGACTCCAGACCACCGGCAATGAGTCGCGCAAACGTCGTCTTTCCCAGTCCGTTTTGGCCACAGATTCCGAGTACCTCGTGTTTGTGAATCCGTCCTGGCTCGACGGTCAACGTGAACTCGTCGAACTGTTTTTTGAGAGCGGGATACTCGAGTATCACATTTTCACCGCTTGCCGAACGATCACTTCCAGTTGGGAACTTGATGGCGTTCGGTCTGATCTGAACGTTATCCTCTGTGAGGCGTCCTTTGAGGAACTGATTGATCCCGTCGCGGGTCGAGAGTCGTTGTGAGACGACACCGAAGCCACCGGGCTCACCGTACAGCACGTGAATTGAATCCGAAAGAAGGTCGAGTGTCGCCAGATCGTGTTCGACGACAATTGCGGCCGTATCCGTCGTTTCGACATGGTTTCGAATGGTCCGAGCGGCCGTTAGTCGCTGTTCGATGTCGAGAAACGACGATGGCTCGTCGAACAGATAGAGATCCGCGTTAGTCGCCAGCGTCTCTGCAATCGCAACGCGTTGTCGTTCACCGCCGGATAACGCGGTAATCGGTCGGTCCAGTATCGCGTCCAGTTGGAGCGTGGCTACGATATCCTCAGTACGGTTTTCCTGAGCCGCGAGACGTTCACGGACAGTCTCGTCCTCTATAGAGGAGGGAAGATCGACTCGCTGTGGCTTGTATGCCGCTGTCACCTCGTCGTTGCGGAGTCGCTCGAGATGCTGTTGTAGGACTGTCCCCCGAAATGCTTGGATTGCGTCATCCCAGCCCGCAATTTCGCTTGAGTCGCCGAAATTCGGGCGCAATTTACCGGCAATAAGTTGGAGTGCTGTGCTCTTTCCGATTCCGTTGCGACCGAGGAGACCGACGATCGACCCATCTTCGGGTGCTGGAAGTTCGTATAGGCGAAACCCGTTCTCCCCATACTGGTGGACAAGTTGACCGGTTGCAGACGGTAAGGGAACGATTTCGATCGCATCGTTCGGGATCTTCTTCTCAATCAGTCTGTGTTCGTTCATCACCAACGCGTCGTCGATGTGGAGTTCCCCATCGTCAGTGACGTGAAATCCCTCGCGACCGGAGCGGTTTAATGGGTCATACTTGACGGCGATATCTCGAACTTCGTCGGTTACTTCGTCTTGATCGATAATCGCAATGTAGTCGGTTTGTGAATCAGATGATGGTGGCATTTTAGTGGATATGTCGTATCTGAATGATGAGTATTGCTGGTATCCGAATCGTTACTCTTTACCTCGACAGTGAGACGGTTCTATTATTGGGCTCGTCCGTAATTAGCCGCCCGGATTCGGTATTGGTCGTAGGATACTGTCTACTCATGAAGGAACTTGCCGTGGTTTTGACTACTATTCGTCTTCCAGCTGATTCAGCGCAACATCCTCTGCTGAGAACCCGCTGACTACTTCGATCACGTCTTCGTCGAGCCCGTACTCTCCTGCAGCCGTTCGCTCGAGTCGTGATTGGAACACATCTTCGGCAAGCTCGTTCTCAGTCCATGCCGTGTGGGAAACGACCGCTCGGAAACTGCCGACGGTCGTTGGGATCGCTGGCACGTCCTGGTAGGTAGTTGGATAGCCGTCAAACAGCGGCGCGTACCGGAATGGGATCGCCACTTCGTGACTCTGCGTAGGTGAGCCACTCAGAAGACATCGGCCTGGTTTGTCGGCGAATACGCCCTCGAGACGATCTTCGTCTGGCCGTGGGTCATAGTCCGGCGTCTCCCCATTGTGGATCTCGACGATATCGTACAGTTCACCCGTCCCACCTACAACTTCCGCATTCGTCAGCCAGCACGCGACCGCGAGTGCATCCTCCCCGTCACTAGTGATCGTGTAGTATTCGCTATCCCACGAACTGAATGTATCGTACCTCAGATGCACTGCAAACGCTGTTCGTGGTCCAACATTGGGCTTGTCGTCGATTTCGGGGCTACTTTGACGCACCCCCATATCAGCGGTGAGAGCCTCGAACGTTTCCGTATTCCCCATCCGATCGAATTCGATCGGAATCACCTCGATCGTATCAGAGTCAGACTCAAATCGGGCGCTCACACCAGACTGTTGGTCAGGTCCGTATTCTCCCTGTTCGAATTCGGTTTCCTCCCACCCGTCAGCGATAGCGAGACGACCATCATCAATCAGCAGCGGTGGGTCCGGATCAGGAAATTCCATCTCAGACGCTGTATCATCCCCATTGGAACCATCCATCATTATAACTGAACTTACTGTCTGAACACATAAACCAGGTGGATATTCCAAGGCTGGAAGGCGACGATGAGGCTGCCAGTAGACTTGTGGTGCTATTCATCCCCGAACGCCGCTGCTAACTGATTCCCCATAAACTCACGCCGCCGTTTCCGGGCCTCCTCTTCGCCGAAATAGTTCGTGACGACGACGTGGGGATCGTCACTGCCCTGATCCTCGGCAAAGGCTTCTGCGCGATTCGCGAGTCGCTTGACAGCGTCGTCGTACGTCCGATACCAGAACCGCCGGCCATACTGCGGAGTGGGCGTCTCCTCGCGCATAGACACACCGGCTCGATCAGCCAACCGCTTGAATCGCTCCGTCATCGTATTTGGTGTCCGGTGACCGCTTGCAGCGGACACACTCGGGAAGAGATACCCATTCCACTGGTCACGTTCGGCGAGTTCTTCCCACCGATCAGCGAGCGTCTCGAGACCGTATTGGACCGAGACACGCCCTGGTCCGTTCTTCCGTTCGTCGCCAAAGACAATTCGTGGGTCCTCGGCATCGAGATCGAAGTACTCTTGGTCGTTCGTCGGTTCGAACTGGTCGATCGAGAGCGCCGCGACCTCCCCGCGCCGGAGCCCCCACGCACACGTCGCGATGATCAGCAAGCGTTCCTCCACCGACTCGCAGATGTCGACCATCGCCTGGACGTGTTCCGCGTCGATCGCAGGCGGGTCTCGATCATCGTCATCCGGCGTTTCCTTCGCCCAGCTATCTTCATGCGGTGCGCCGAGCGCCGGATTGTAGGGGGCATCACGGTCGATCTCAAGCCACTTGTAGAAGACACGCACGTCAGTCGTGTGTTTCATCTTCGATTCGGGGCTCGAGAGCTCGGCATCGAAGGTATCGTAGACGGCTCGAACCCGCTGCTTTTCGTCACGCCGGGGGACCTCGTCCTCCCGGACGCGCTCGACAATCGGAGCCGAGTCGTACAGGTCCGCATAGGTCCGAACATACCGAGCGAGTCGGGAGCGCTTCGAAGCGATCGTACTGTCCGAATGTCCCGACCGATCGAGATAGGTCGTCAGGTACAACTCGAGTTCGCGAATTGTCGTTTCGGCGTCGATCTTCCAGTTGTAGCTGTCGTCGACATCCGAATCGGGGTTCGGATAGCCAACCATCGCGAGGAACTGAGACAGCGTGAGATCGTGGTGTTCGCGCAGCGTGCGTGCGATCCCGGAGTAGCCCACCTCGGTGATCTCCTCGTACGTCGGTCGCGTATCGAGATCGAGGCCGTCACGTGCGAGATCCGGTTCAATGTGGGCGTTCCAGAACGACTTGAGGTCCTCGAGGGATTTATGAGACCAGTTGATCGTTTCCTGTTGGCTCATGGGCTCACCCGCTCGAGAAGGCGTATTTCTCCGGTCTGGGTGGATTCTAAGACTCTCATTTTCCTATGTCTCGCCACTCTTGACAGTTACATAATAGTACCGCTTACCAACTTGTCTCGTGTAGACAAACAAGATAAGCGGTATAGGCCCGAAATGGAGCCAAAAACCGATAAACTGTATAACGCTATAGCAACTCGCGGCGCAATCTGAACGACTGCCTCGAGAACCGAGTCGCCAGAAAATGGCTGATTCAAGCTCCGAGAAGGAGGTTCGCGCTTTCGGTGTCGGTCAGAGCTACCCGACTTTCACGGTCCCGACGCGCTCTGCGTTCTCGATACGCCGGACCTCGGGCTTCGACCGGATCCACTCGAGGGCCACTTCTTCGGTCTCGTCGGCGTACGTGTACATCTCGTAGCGCTCGCCGGACGTGGACTATTCGTCGGGGACGACAGCCTGAATCTCGTACTCAGGGATCTTATTCAGTAGATTTTCGCTTCGATCACTCGCCTCGAGACGACGCCATCTCGTAGTCCTCCGCAGAAAGCACGGTCGAAGAATCGTCGTCCTCGATCTCGGAGATCCGCATGAGCGCGTGTGGTTTGCAGTAATAGTAGACGCTCTGGCTGCCTGTATCCCGAAACCGGATGTTCAAGCGCTTTTCCGCCGGTTTCGTACAATTAGAGCGGTTGTACTCGCACTTCATTGGTGGTGACTCTCACCGCCGAGGGAGATAAGGATGGGGGCGGTGCTCGAGGACAGTGTAGACTGAAGAATCGCGAAGTTCCGTTGAAGTTAGCGTACAAAACGTACTTTACTAGTTCGAACAATATATTTCATATCATAAGTCCTCAGTCGGACTGGCGGGAGCTCGAGATCGAACGGGACCTTCCCGACGACCTCCCGGACGATGTCGATCGAGATGATCTCCGAGAGCGTGGCAACCTTTCGGCGTACGCGGTTCCAGAGGACCAATTCAATCGACCGAACGAGGATCACGACCGATGGCTTCCCATCGGGCGGTTCACCGCTGTTTTCTGCCTCATGGCAGTTGGGTTCGTACTCGAGGCGATCGTCGGTGGATCGATCGCGACGCTCCCGGCGCTCACGCTTGCCTTCGTTTGGACCGGAATCGCTGCAGCGTCCGAATGGACGTACCGTCGTCAGTCGTCGGTGCCGGTGACCATGGAGCAGGATGCAGAATGAATACCGACGCGACGAGGGTGTGATTCGATATGTCCACCAACACAATTGAACTCGAGCTACTCGGAAACGCCAAACCGGTTCGGATCGAGGAACATCCGTTGATCGTTCCCCAGACCGTGACGCTCCCAGCCCCATCTAAAGGCGACCACGTTGCCGTCCTTCGGACCGATCCCGCCGTGCGGTACATCCACGTCCTCCCACGAGAGGGTAGCCCTGGACACTTCGAAAGTGGTCTCGCAACCACAGCCACCGTCGACGGCGAGTCTCGCAGCGAGTGTTGGGTGTCCGTGTCTGCGCTCGTACACTCTGATCAACTCATGATCGATACGCGGAAAGACCAGGATCTCGAGGGTGTCTCGATCGACGTGGAATACCGCGGATGGAAAGCACGACTCCAGAAACGCGTTCGGGAGTTCAAGCAAAAGCGGCGGGCAAATAAGGCGCTCGCTCGAGGGCGGTGAGAACGAATGAATAGCCACCAATCCGTCGACGTCCACAAGGGAGGCTTAGTGCCGCTCTCGGTGCAAATCCTAAAGGTGGTGTGGCTGCCATTCGTCCTCGCATACATCGAATTTGTGCTGTTTCTGACCGGTGGATTCCTGATCGACGGTGGGGTACTCACCCAGACAATGGCCATGGGTGTGGCCATTACACCGCTCATGACAGGATTTGGGTTCGCGCTTTGGTCGGGGATCACGTTCATCCCGAACCTGCTTCTTGTGACGTTCGTGAAGGACCGGTTGGAGCGTTCAGACGCGGAGCGTGATTTCAAATGAACGACCGGCTCTGGAATGTGTTGTGGATGATTTGTGCCCTGGCCACACCGTTCGTCTTGAATTACATCGACGGGTTCCAGTTCGCGGTACTCGGGTCCTTCGGCATGATTATCGCCACACTCGTCGCGTTCGATCCCGATTAACGCTTTTCTCACACCGTATCCCGCTGCGACAGTGCATCCTCGATCTCGAGGCCGTGGCTCCCCACGATCTCGCTGGCCAGCATCCACGCTCGAGCAGCCCGTTCGGGTTGGACATCCATTCGATCGGCGTGGTATTCGGCGAGCGCCTCAATTAGGAGCAGGTCCTCTTGTGGAGTTCGCATCAACGGGGTTGGGCTCGACTTCCGATAAAAGGGTTGTCTCACGTACAGGTGTCTGACTTTACTTCCGCTCTGCTTCGCGAACTATTTTTTATACCGGGTGGAATCAAACTGTATGGGCTTCGGACCATTTCGAGATCTCCACGAGGCATCGATCTATACTAATCACCCGATAGACACACTCCGAGAATATCACCATCGGCGCAACGATGCTCTTTATAGAACGACAGCCAGTATCGAAGGGTTTGATGGTGGTGCCGTTATCGTGCACGTAACCTCCCCAGAGTTCCTTGAAAGCCCGACGACGGACCAAATCAACCCCGCAGAATTGCAGAAAGACCATCGGAAGCTCCCTGTGTTGAAGAATGGGACCGGTTCAGAAACTGGTGCTGAGATAGATCACAGAGGATTTCTTGCCACTACAGCGGATAGAAGGGAAAATCGAAGAGCCAGTACTAGGATAGATCGAAGTGGTATTCTTGAGTCGGTTAGTACGAGGATATTAGTAGATAAACGGGCTGGTGATACCGACAAGTCAGTGCTTGTAACAGGAAATTTTGAGCAGGGTCTAGTGGATATTGTCCAAACCTATATTGATAGAATTCGCGATGGAGTACAGACAGAAACCCTTGTGACGGTGAGCTATCTTAATTTGGATGATGTAATAATAACCTCGTCAAACGGCTTTAACCGGGATCGCGAAATGAAGGGAACACCTGTTCGAACACCCGTAGTCTCACTCGGCGATGAAAACCTACGAGACGAACTCACCCCTCTCATTCGGCCTATCTGGAATGCGACCGGACGACAAAAGTCCGAGCATATGATTGACGGCGAGTGGGAATTCGACTCTTAGAATCCGAAAGAAGTCGTTCAGGTCACCGAAGTGTTAAGGTAACCGAGACATGTATGACAAACATGAGAGACGATACAGATAACACGAACGACACAGCAAACCAAGAATCGCAGGAAGGAGCCGAAGCTCTATCGGAAAGTACGTTGCAAAACCTAAGCGAAAATTCTGAGACCGTTGAGAAGGGGGGCGAGGTAACAGATCCGGGTGACGCTCCTGACGGGGGGTATATCATGGCACCAACCGACAACGACCCAAGCCGTGGCGACGGAACTGGAACTGAAAGCGACAGTAGCGGGAACGACGACTAACAGATTTCGTTTCGCCACTTTCTATTGTAGATGGTCACTGCAGAGACACTCACACTCGCAGCCCTTCTCATCGCACCTGGTGTTATCGCTGTTCTGATCGGTGTCACACTCGGCGTTGTTGAGATGGAAATTGGCCGTGATCGGTTCTATTTGGCCAGTTTCATCTCGAGTATTGGTATTGACGTTGTATTCATCTGGATCGTTCAAACACTGGGGAGTGAGCAGATCACCGACCGATCAGCACTTGAGGGAGTATTCTTTGGAGAAAACCAATTCGATGTTCCTGCAGCGGTACTTCTGTTCACCCTCTCTGGTGGTCTGGGAGTCATATACGGGATTGCGCTGACGTACAACGTTTCTCATTTCTTCCGTGAGAAACTCGCGTACTTTCGGAGCCATCGTCGGAATCCATGGCAACCGTGGGAAGGAGGCCTTCGGGATGCAGAACAAGTGATGGTCCAGCGGAAAGATGGGAGTGATGTCGTCGGACTGTTAGCCGAGTACAGTCGTGTTGGGAAAGAACGACAGATTGTACTCAAATCACCCCAGTTCATCGAGTTTGAGGACGGCCCCAACCGTGAAAAAGTCGTGATCGTCGAAGATGAAATCGCCCTCGTACACGTACTCTCAACGCAGAAGCGGAAAGGATTCTGGGATCAAGCGAGACAGAAACTTGGAGGTTCTGACTCCGATCCGGACGAAGAGCAATAGACTATAGTCCGTCTCGCTGCCGAAGTGCGTCCTCAATCTTGAGGCCGTGACTCGCGGCGATCTCTTTCGCGATCACCCACGCTCGAGCCGCCCGTTCGGGTTGGACGTCTTTCCGATCACTGTGATACTCGACGAGCGCCTCGGTCACGAGGAGGTCCTCCTGTGGGGTTCGCATGTGGGGGTTGGCCGCGGCTTCCGATATAAACTACATGAACCCGATTTTGCTCCGGGGAAGTGAGTTTAGAATGAATATGCCAAGTGCAACCAAGCCGAGAAAAAGGATTCCAACTGCGAGGAATAAGATAGTATCCGAGGTCCGCCCTAAAAGCGCGTAGCGTCCGATATTTGCCAACAGCAACAATAGCGAGAGGAGTAACAGAACAAATGTAGCACCTAACTGAATCGACGAATACGGAACGATTGTCTTGGAGGTTGTGCCGTCCTCGGACTCGGTAGTTGAGAGAGTTACACCATCCGGGACTCTCTGGTCTCCTGTCTGATTGTGGACAAAGCGGACCGACGCAAACATCACTGGAATTAGTACTCCGAGGAACTGGAGTAGTTGAATCGATAGCTCAACCATCCACTCCTACGCCTCGCCATCCTCGAGCCACTCGTCCAGCTCGCCGAGCGCCCCATCCGGGACGATCAACTCGTCGTACTCTGCGGAGTCGAATCGATACTCGCTTTCCCGACGCAACGTCACGTAGAAATGCGTCTCGTCGATCGGGACATCGGTTTCCGTGACCGGCGAGTACTCGCTTCTTTCCGTGTTGGTCGTTCGCCGGGAGACGGTCGAGATCTGCCAGCCGTCGCGATCGGGCGGCGAGCGACCGCGGAACTGTTGGGTTCGGGACTGCGTGTCAGGCATAGGAGAGAGTCGGGACTCGAGGGCTATGGGTCCATCGGACAGGGAGATGTGATGTTTGAGGGGATGTTCTCCCTCGTTCCCTGTCGGCCGGACCGTTCAGCCGGCCATGCGGAGTGTCCGCACGAGACGGATATCGCTTCGGGCCTGAATCGATGAATAGGAGGGATACTTACTCGCCCTCTCGATACTCGTCTCGTAGTTCCACGGCGGCGTTCACGAGTGAATCATAGGTGATTTGGACGCCGTCTTCCCCCGCGCGGATGGACTCGCTCGAAACGACGACGTTCTCGCCGTGTTTGTAGAACTCAATTCCCTCGGTGGTGTCCAGTAACTCAAGGTCGTCAGGGTTGGAGATGTTGGGCATCAGAGAGAGTTGGGTCTCGAGCGTCGTAGTTTCATCGCACGAAAGGGGGTGAATGCGAGTACCGTGGTGTCTCTGGCGTCCCTTTCGGCCGGTCGGCACGGCCGGCCATGTGGAATTTTTCTGTCCTGTGAGATATCGCTTCGGGCGAGAATCAGTAGGTGAGAGGGCTACGGATCGAGCAGCCAGATGACGCTAAAGACGGCGAGGATCGGGAGGACAACACCCTTCGGAATCAACGTTTCTTCGTCCATGGAAATGAGTTCATGTCAGAGATATAGATGATTCAGATTGTACTGTCTCCACAACCTCTGTCAAACAGCCACCACCGTGACGATCGGCCTCGGCAGGGGGAAATAAAGCAACCTCCAAGCGACCGGCAGATGCGACGGCCAGCGCTGTCTTTCGACTAGCGTATCAAAGCCGTTGTGCTGGTAATCGCCATGGACTAATCCCTATTGGCACCGGACTCAACACGATTGCGGCCCTTGGTTGGGCTGTCGCGTTTGCACGAACGCGACTCCCCCCAGACGCCGCGAGCGGGCGTTTTCCTGCCTCGCGCCGCCGCGGCCCTTTCAAAGATACGCGTACTGTTCATCGAGCCATAGGTTTGATAAACCATGACATGATACGGTCAATTGTCGCGTTCCCCCAGTACGCGACATGCCCCGCCAACTCCGCTCAAACATCTAGGCGGGCGGTTTTCGAGATACACCGAATTTAGAGTGAAATCTGCTGGCCACGAGATTGATACCCCCAGCCGGATAGTCACGACTGTCGCGTTCGAGGTATGCGCGTCAGTTCGATCATGCCGTCCGGCGTCAGATGCTGCCAGACGCTTTCGCCGGGCGTTTCGCTGTTCGGGTTCTACTGGTCGAGTCTTTGTTCGCCAGCACCCACGCTCAACACGCTCGTTCTGTCTGGACATCTTTCCGATCACTGTGATACTCGACGAGCGCTTCGATGACGAGGAGTTCCTCCTGGGGAGTACGATCGTACATCGCCAACCTTGGCCGCGGCATCCGATAAAAAGTCTCTATTTTGGAATGTGTGTATGACGTTCTATTCATAGACCCCGACAAATCATTAAGTGGGTGCAGTCACAACGGATGAGTATGTCCCTTGAACATACTAGGACATCGGCGTACTCGTGGTCAGAAGCGATGCGTCGTGCAGCCGATCAGAAGGATAGTGCGAAAATCGAGGTCCCGATGACGGCAGTCGCTGGCGTTCCAGCCAACTTCGAACTGTCGCGACTCTCGCTTCCAAATGGAGCGAACGCAGTCTATCGCGACCAGCGAAAAACAAACAGCTACCAGATCCGTGAATTTGACGATCATTACACGATCGAGATGGATCAACACAATCCCGAAACAGGGAATGCGGTGGCCCACGCTATGTTCGATGCACCAGTGCACACGGCGATCGGCCTCGCAATTGTTGGAGCGGCCCTTAGCGGATAGAGACGGCCGCACTCCAATTTCTCACTGAAGCCAGTGTATTGAAGTCCTGAGCCCTTAGGCTGTTCGTCTAAATAGTGGATAGAAGAGAGAACTCTACTGTAGACTCAGCCAGAGCTATTGGAATCCTTTGATATCAGTGCTTCCCGTTGCAGCCTCAACTGTGTTTGCGTCGATCTCTTCCTCCGAGATATCTGTCTCAGATGAGAGGTGTTCAACTGCTGCTCGTCCGGTCAGTACAACAGTCCGGATACAATCGCTATACCGGCCAAGGGAAAAGTCCTCGCCAGCAGGGTAGTATCGACGATTAACGGTTAGACCACAGATCGTACCGTTATCTGTCTCGTATAACTGCCCAAAGGCGTTATCGCCGTGTAGTAATTCACGCAGCTTCGGCCGGCAGTGCTCGAGTTGGTCCGCGTACCGTTCGTCAAGCATTGCATGGGCTTGTTGGAGCGGCTGTGATGTTTCATCAGGGAGGTTCTGTGCCAATTGGCCACCGATATCAGATTCAAACTGTACGAATCCATACAGACGATCATCCGAGACAACCGTCGTATAGTTGAAACCGGAATGGTGCTGTACATCGAATCCACGATACTCAACCCCCTCGTCCTCATCAGCCACCGGATTCACAATCTCGTGGCCGAGTTGGTGTGTATATTCTGTGATTGTTCCAAGGGAGTCGGTCAGATTATCAGCATCCGCCATAACTCACAAGTACTGAAGTGAAGGTAAACATCTTCGGATAAAATCGAGTGGGGATACGCGGAGACAGCAATTCTATCGCGACTATAGTAAGGACTGTCACTCCTGTCGTTCGTTCTGGATCCGATCGAGCGTCAGAACGCCTTCTCGCCGCGTCTCCCACTCTGAGTCGGAGCTCGGAGACGCGGGCAACAGCGGTTCCCCTTCGAAGAAGGATCGGACTGCGCCGTAGGCGTTCCATCGGTTCGCGTCCGTCGGAAGCACTGGATACTCCTCGCCTGTCTGGCGATCGGTGAGCAGTAGCTCCCACCCGTCGGGCATCTTCCGACACTTGATCGAGATATCGGTCTCGAGGTGCAGCCAGACCGTGCGGTCGTAGGCCCTGTGCGTGATCGTCCAGCCGTCCGGAGCGCTGGCATCGAACAGCGGGATGTATCGGCAGAGCGTCCCGAAGCGACCGACGTAGGCCGTGTCAGTACCGGGTCTGTTGGTGTACTCATGACTAGTGAAACACCGGTCGTACCATGCTCAGACACACTCACTCGGCGATTAAAACCGTACTGGGGGCCAACCGATATGTATCGTTCTCTCGCTACTGATCTTCCAAAAATTGATCTCCAAAGTCTTTAAGCCGACACAACCACCACTACCAATTGGTGAGGCGTCGGAACCCGAGTGGAAACTCGGGCGACCGGCTTCTTAGAGAACAATGCTAACAACGACAGTGGCCACTGTCGAGAGTAGTGTGATCGTTCGAGGACTCGCTGTGAGCTCGAGTCGCAAATTTAGACCCATTTGACCGGGACTATCGCGACCTCGATTAGATCCTGACTCCCGTTGTTCATGGCCACCGCTATCCGGTAGTTCTCTCATCGTCGTAACTCCTAACGTAGTCCTTCAGAAGGGGTCCGAAGGGGTGAGGCGTCGGAACCCAACTCCGATCAGACTACAGGCCAAACAAGGGTCGGTCGGCATAAAAAGGCACCTTTTACGCGCGACCCCCTCCCCAATTGTACTGCTTCCATCTACTTCTTCCGGGAAAAACATCTGGTATGGGTGATTATATTGGTTCTATAGCTCTACAATGGCACATATATGGAATAAGGCGGGTCAGATGATACCTGAACGCAACGTTTATAGTGTATTGGAAATAGGGAAGGCGGTCAGTCCTCGAGCACGCCGGCCTTCTTGAGCTCGTCCCGTATAATCGCCCGAATATCTGCCTCACTCCGACCAGTATCGTTCCGTGCAGCGGCGACCTCCTCGTTCAGCGCGGCCATGGCCTCGAAGACGTCCTCAAGTTGGTCGTAGGCGTTCTCGTGGTTGCTTTCGAACATCTCAGTAGACAGTGCCGCTGTATCGGGATCAGACTCCCGTTTAACACCGACCGGCGTTAGCCGGCGACTCCGCGTGACTGTCTCGACGTTTTCCATGAGGTGGTTCCCGAGGTGTTCCTGGGCGTAGTCCGGCTCGTGGATCAACGCGATCGTCTCCGGATCTACTGTCCGGGCGAAATCGAGCAGTCCGGCCTGAGCGGCGTGACCGCTTAGTCCGCTCACTCACGAGACCCACTCGGACGGAATCGTTGCTCGAGTCAGAGTGATTCCGTGACGGATTCTATCTATTGAAGTGTTTATGTACTTGTAATTACTATATGGTGGTAGATGTATCGACCATCGGGTGAAACCCTTTCCCTAACACCAGAGCAGACTGCTCACGCGAGGCAACTCCTGAAGCGAACTGTCGATGGGGAGGTCGAATCGCCGACCGACATCGTGGATTCGTGGGAAGAGCCGACCGGCACTATCGACTGGGAGCGGAAAGAGGATCTGTTCCCAGAAGAGGAGAGTTTCATCACACCGTCGGCAATCGCGGGTTCGGTCAGCTCACCGAGCCGACTGGAAAAGCCCCGAATCAAGAAGATATTGGTGTGCCTGCTCGAGGAAGAGTTTGAGGTTCAGAATACGGCTCCTCCGAAGCTTCGGAAGTGTGGTGACTGCTTTTATGTGACGGATGACGGACACCACCGCAGTATGGTAGCGAGAGCAATCGGGTTAAATGAGTTGTACGCCAAATACGAGATCGTCCCACCGGAACTCCTCATACAGCCCGATCGGTGAACTACTGAACCTGCCATTTCATGTAGCGATATGCGGTATATAGATGGTATAACTCACTACCCTCAAGAGTTTAGTCCAACAGGATTAGGTCCCGAGGTTATGGCCTCGTGACCGATACTCACGAATGCGGATTCCGGGCAGCAAACTGCTCTCGAGCGCTCTCACCCCCAGTGCGGTTGCTCGAGAAGCCTTTTGTACACGTCAGTTGAACAGACTTGATTATCTGAATAATTATGACCTTTGAAGTGCCCCGCTGCCGTCGGGTAAGCATGAATTGTAAACCACCTCACAACGCCGCTTCCTCGGAGTAAAGCCGTCAAGACCGAGGGTTTGAGTTTGCTTTAACCCTCCTCAGCTGAGGTCGGGGCGATGGCGAAGGAGAAGTTTCGATATAGAATTAATGACCTCAACCTATATTAAGATGAAGCGCGAACCGTATTGTATGGCCGAAGATGAATCGAGCTCCGAGGGCCTGATGGAACGCCAGACCACGGGTGAAGACCGCGTGCGGATGGTTGCCCGGCAGCTATCGGAGCCGCGAACGGCAAACTGGATCGCCTCCGAAGGAGGCTGGTCACACGAGCCGACCAAACGCGTCCTCGAACGACTTGTCGATGATGGCATACTCCATCGTGATGAAACCGGTGCTCACACGACGTTTTACCCTGATTACCGCCGCCAAGCGATGCAGGAGGCGATGCGTCTTCGAGACAGCGGGCACACTGTCGAGGAGCTCACGGACCGCCTCGCCGACATGAAGACGCAGATCCGGGACCGGGAGGATGAGTTCGATGTCGAGTCACCGAACCAGCTTCGCGGGACGCTCGCCAAGGAGTCCCTTGACGCCGACGAGGAAGACCGTCGCCGTGAGATCGCACGCGAGTGGGAGCACCTTCAGCGGCGCATCCAGATCGTTGGCTTCGCCATCCGCGAATGGGACTTCCTCGCTCCGACGACAGAGCCTGCCGAGGCCAGCAGCTAACGGATGTCGGTCCCGCATCCAGGTGGTGATCCGAACGCGAACCTTCACGCCCAACTGAAGCGAGACGTCTTCGGCCGTGTTCCACAGATCACGGCGGTCGAGTTGGTTCCTGACGATATCGAGGCCAAGCAACTGCGGGCAATTTTCGATCCGGCTCGCCTTGATCCCCCGACAGGCCCTGATTCGCCGGAACTAACTGTCAAATGGTATCGGCAGGATCCACACGATTGGTTCCGTATCAATTACACCGACCCGAACACGGGCTTTCACGCTGGCTGGCACCAGGACGAGGACCATCCCGATCTCGGACGGACGCATTTCCAGTACTCAGCCGCCGATGAGGAGGACCGCTGGGGAATCACATTCGAACATGAGACTCCCTCTTTGATCCTCTGGGAAATCGTCGAAGAACTCCTCGAGGACGTTCGTCCGACATACCAGTACGCGAACGAAGAATCATGACCCCCGATAAGACACCTCGAAAACGCGCCGATCAGTCACTCGCGAGTTCCTTCGAGCGATACCTTCAGGCCAAGGGGGAAAGGCCGCGGTGGTGACGACGCGAACTACCGACGAAACGCGGCGCGCGAACTCGAGTGGTTTGCCGAGTGGTCGCTGGCGACCATGGTGACGACGACTGGACCGGGATCGTCCCTAACAACGTTGACAGAGAACCCATCTTCGATGACCTCGACGAGCGTGTCTTCCGCGAATACGCCCGTCACCTTGCCGGTGATCGCGAGCTCAAGCAGAATACTGCACAACCTATTACCGCTATATCTCCGCGTGGTGTGGCTGGTGCGTCAACGAGGACTACCTCGAGGCGCACTACGCTCAGCGGCAAGCGCGATGGCTCCACTTCCTGAAGACGACGGCCGCAAACCCGGCGACCAGCAAGCCTGGACATCAGAGCAGCGCCACGTCCTCACCCGGCACGTCGACGAGCAAGCCCGCAGAGCCATTGAGACGTACACGACACTCCCGGATGAGCCCCTCTGGAGAAGCAACGAGCGCGCTACGAGGCGCTGAAGGCAGTCCGTGACTGCGCCCTCGTATTCGTCCTCGCGTACACAGCTGTCCGGGTTGGCGAACTCCTTCGGGACCCGAACGATCCGCGCCGGCGCGGGGTCCAGTAGGAAGAAATCTCGCTTGAGGACGGGAGTATGGATGTCTACCGGAAGAAACAGCGATGGGACGCCGCAAGCCTCCCTGATCCGATGATATCCCCGCTTCGGAGCTACCGAAAGCTGATGGATCCATCAACGGAGCGGTGGCCGGTGTTCCCAACGTTCGACCAGCGGACACTTGCGACGCTCGTACAGGGCGTACTGGCCGACCGAGGAGAACGCCCGGATGCCAATCGACGAGCGACGTAGCGAGTACGCTCGTGACCTCTTATTGGCGCTTGATAAGGACGTCCGACCGCCGTTGATTACGATGGATGGAGCACGGTCGACTTTCCAACGTATCTCAGAGGCCGCGGAGATCGATATTAACCATCCGAAACACAATTATCTTGCACCTCACGGCGGTCGACGCAGGATGGGGAGGTTCTCGTTCGGGCGTTTGGCTACACCGTCGCTGCCCGGTACTTGGATAACTCCGAGGAGATGGTTCGTGAGCGCTACTCCCCCATCGAGGCCGGTGAACTCGGCGATATAGTGATAGAAGCACTAGAATAGATTGATAATATTACAGAATAGTAACTATATCCTCAGCAATAGTTGGTGACTGTTGAGTCAAAGGATTGTAGTAGAGAATTGTAAAAAATCCAACTCAGAAACCTACTGAGGTAGGAATTATTTTATTATCTTCATATAGATAAATTGTAAATTCATATTGATATTAACATATAATCTGATCCTAACTAAGATGTCCAAACTTTATAACCCGTCCAGTAGTTAGGTGTACATGCATGTTTGACGTAGTAATGCATACAGGTACAGAACATCCAAACTTAATCTGGATACTTGTGCCCAGTTTGCTTTCGTTCTTCACAGGGATTGGTGTCAGTATGAAGGCGGGCCGTCTACAGGAATGGCTCCAGCAACCAGATACAGAGGCAACCAATTAGTATGGTAAAGGATTCAGACTCTTGAATCTCAGCGCCAGAAACTAGTGATATCGATCTCGAGGATACTTTATCCCGCCATGTTTAGACGCTAGTCAGATGCCATCTTTACTAGGAATTTGAGTAGCTGAGTCAGGAAGCGGCGAGTATGCCGTCTCAGCTCGCCCGCTTTACCGACTGATGTGTCGGTTTGTCCCAGAACGCTGTCATCAGCGAGCTGCTCCGGCGGTCGAAAAGGGTGATGGCGGGTACGCTGACTGGATCATTGTCTCAATTCACTGCCTCAGCGAGTACCTGAACCAACCGTATCGACGGCTGCTCGATATTCTGCATGAAATGTCCAGAACCGTCGTCAAGATCGGACTCACGGTAGATAAGTTATCGGATGGAACTATTCTGGCTTATATTCAGTCGATCACACCGAGAGGCTCACAATCTCTTCCAGTAGGCACTGAATCTACGTCTGTGATGTCTGGATAGCCTCCGGAACGATGGTGAGGTCTGATATTGGTCAGTCGCTGTCGGCGGTGATCGCCACCGACGCGACAATATTGCCACTCACCTACTGGCCCAATTTAGGGACAGCTACCGGAAAAATCGGTCGTCAAGTGATTGATTCGCTGGGACAGCTCTGTGCACACCGAGGGCTGTCCAGGCAGTACGAATCACCATCTCATAGAGCTTCGTGAACGACGACTCCCAGAGGCGGTGCCTCCCACGGCGGGGCGCCGCCATGTACACCCAGTGAAGGTATCGCCAGACGTTATGCAGCAATAGACTCGCGACAAACAGCAATAACCGAAGCCCGGCGTCCCGAGAACTGGTGAGAGCAAGGCTCTGCTTGGCTAATCGATAGCTTGACTCGATGCCGAAGCACTTGCGATAGTGCTCTCGTGCATCATGTGGTGTGTCGATGAACGGCGCGTCAGCGGCGTAGCCGTGATGCGCCACCCTGTGCTCGTAGTATCATCCTCACTAGTAGACACAGTCGATGAACACAAGGAATGTTACCCGCCCAGCGAGTTCGTGTTCGATCACGCGATCCAGTCTCTGCTGAGTTTGTCTTGAATCGTCTCGCCCCACTTGACGATTGGCATGATGTAGGCGTAATAGTGTGCGTACAGCAGCTCGAGATAGGTGCTGTTGTAGAATCCACGGTCAAGGTAGACGGCCTTGACGCGCAGGTCAGGGTCGTCGAGAAGTTCGAGGAACTCATCAAGAGCATCGCTGGTGGCTTTGCCAGCGTATATCACTTGTTACGCACCCGTGCGTAGAGCGTGACGTAGGCGTGAAAGGCGGTGGTTCCTCGTTTCGCCTGCGAGAAGTGCAGTGACTTCGTCTCGTCCTCGTCACCGTAGTAGGATCGAGGTGGAGGTCGTCGACGACCTCCACCGGTCGATCTGGAAGCATCCCAAGGGCATCCTGTTGAAGGAGTGTGTTCCCAACCGCTTCAACGGTATCAAGATCGAACTGATCCGTAAGATATCCACGGACGGTATTGGCGTAGGCTGAGTCGTTAGTTTTCTCGCAGACGTGATTGATCGAGGTCTCGCCGGCAAGGACCTCGTACAATTCCTCCGTCGTGACCTCTACGCTCTCTCCGAGGTCCAACGAAAGTTCCTTATCGAGACTGTTGACGACAAAATTAAGCAGTGCTCTTCTTTTAGCTCGTTGTCTACTTAGGTTGATTGTACACCTTCTCCAAGCAGACACTCCTCCTAATCTGATGTGATCGACTGATACTCGATGTTTTCAAGACCAAGACCGATTGCGCTCGCGTTCAGGTTGAGATTTTGACTAACTCGTCTCGAACAGCGGTTCGGAAATCGACTGAGTAACTGTCTGTTTTGGATTCAGGCTTGTACCTTGGTGCTGGAATACGACACCAATCTCTGTGAGTTGTGCGATTGTTCGGGTGTCAACACTGGCAACTTGCTACCGCACAATCTAACTATTCCATCATCGGTTTCCTCGAGTGTGACTACATTCTCCTTGACGACTCAGAGATGTTATCGGCCAATATATGTCGGGGCGTGGACTCCGAGTTCAGGATGGCTCGTTCCTTAACTACCTTGGTAGTATAACTCATCTATTTCGGTCATGTCTCTAATAAATTATTTTTGATTAACTTGATCAGACCATCTCCACCAGCTTTTTATCCATACTTGCCTTTGTATTCGGTGTACAGTCCATGAGACGAGTGCTTTCCCCACAGGCGTTTGAATTGTTTTGTGAGGTACATGAATGACTAATGATACTATTGTTCCTGGTGAGATACTTCCTGGTGACGAACCAGTGACAATCAATGACGGTCGCGAGGCTGTAACCGTGACCGTCGCAAATACCGGTGATCGACCAATCCAGGTAGGATCACATTTTCACTTCTTCGAAGTAAACCGCGCTCTTGAATTCGACCGGTCCGCTGCATTTGGCAAACGGCTAGATATCTTGGCGGGTACGGCGATTCGGTTCGAACCTGGGGAACGTGCTGAGGTAGATCTCGTCGACATTGCTGGGAAGCGCCGTGTCCAAGGGATGAACAACCTAGTTAACGGAAGTGTCGATAACGACCCTGAGACAGCACTTATTGAGGCACGCCAGACCGGCTTTCGCTTCGCTGACGACGCTGAATCGCCTGTGATGGATGAAACCAATGAGACATCGGAGGAGGAGGAAACATGAGTCGAGATATTGATCGCGAGGCGTATGCTAATCAGTACGGTCCGACGAAAGGCGACCGAGTCCGGTTGGCGGATACAGAGCTACTGGCTGAAGTTGAAGCGGACCTTCGCACCCCCGGTGAGGAAGTTGTCTTCGGCGGCGGCAAAACGCTGCGCGACGGGATGGGAATGGCTCCGGGAGTTACACGGGACGAAGGAGCTCTCGACTGGGTGATAACGAACGCCACGATACTCGACCCGGTAATTGGAATCGTCGCTGCCGACATTGGAATTCGCGATGGGCGGATCGCCGGTATCGGAAAGGCTGGAAACCCGGACACGATGGATGATGTCGATATGGTTGTCGGTGCTTCAACAGATGTCTACTCTGGTGAGGGCAAGATCGCCACAGCTGGGGCATTAGACCTTCACGTTCACTTTGCTTCCACGGAGCTCCACGATCACGCGCTTGCATCAGGGATTACGACACTAATCGGAGGTGGCTACGGTGGTGGTGCGGCCAGTACTACTGCTGGACCTTGGAACGTCAAGCGGTTTCTGCAGGCTGCCGATGACTGGCCAGTGAACATTGGCTTATACGGGAAAGGAAGCTCCTCGCGGCCAGCTAGCCTTCGTGAGCAGGTCGAAGCTGGCATTTGTGGGTTCAAGATCCACGAAGACTGGGGTGCAACACCAGCGACTATTGACACCTGTCTCTCTGTTGCAGAGGACGCGGACCTGCAGGTTGCTCTGCACGCTGACACACTGAACGAGGCAGGTTTTGTCGAAAACACCTTTGCGGCGATCGACGGTCGTACGATGCACTTGTTCCACGTCGAGGGCGCTGGTGGTGGACACGCTCCCGATATCATGGAACTAATTAGTGAGGCCAATTTGCCTCCCTCTTCGACGAATCCCACGATGCCCTATACGGAGAACACGTTCGAAGAGCACCTCGATATGGCGATGGTTGCACACCATCTTGACCCAGATATCCCCGAGGACGTCTCCTTCGCCGAATCACGGATTCGAGCAGAGACCATTGCTGCCGAAGACGTCCTGCACGATGAGGGTGCCATCTCAATGATGACTACCGACGCGCTGGCGATGGGACGGATGGCAGAACTTGTCCCTCGAACTTGGCAGACTGCAGATAAGATGAAGCAGCAGCGTGGACCACTTCCTGAAGACGAAGGATCTGGGGCTGATAACTTCCGCATCAAACGGTACTTAGCGAAGTATACAGTCAATCCTGCAATCGTGGCGGGTGTCAACAAACACGTTGGGACACTCGAACCTGGGAAGCTAGCAGACATTGTGCTGTGGGACCCTGCCTTCTTCGGGATCAAGCCCAGCATGACATTCAAAGGTGGATTCCCTACCTATTCGGAGATGGGTGAGGCGAACGGGTCCGTGATAACATGTGAGCCGATAATGCAACGACCTCGAGCTGGTTCCGTAGGGAAGGCTAAACATGCTGGTTCAGTGTCGTTCGTTAGCCAAGCTGCGGTCAAAGCTGACATCGGCGAGAAATACGGTCTAGACACCCCGGTCGTTCCCGTCGAGGGCACGCGAACGGTCAGCAAGGACGATATGCACTACAATAGCTACTGTCCCGACGACATTGAGGTTGACCCTGAGACGTTCGCAGTACGGATCGATGGCGAGCACATCACCTGTGAACCGAGCTCCGAACTCAGTCTTGCACAGCAATACCTGATCTGAACATGAACCTTACACCTAAAGAACGCGAACGATTAACAATCTTCGTAGCCGCAGAGATCGCACGGCGCCGGAAGGACCGTGGTGTCCCGCTGAATCATCCCGAGACCATTGCGTACATCAGCGACTGGTGTAACGAGCGTGCCCGGGAGGGACAGAACGTAGAAGAGATCCGGACACAAGCCACGCAGCTACTCTCTTATGAGGACGTGAGAGATGGTGTTCCAGGAATGATTTCCACCATCCAGGTCGAACCGATCTTCCCCGATGGAACGAAGCTGGTGACCGTTCATGACCCCATCAGAGCTGACACAAAGTCAGACGAAAACGATGCAGATGGAAGCAAGCGTGATGAGGCTGATGAGGTCACAGAGAGTGACGAACCAACTGAAACCCAGTCAGATGGAGGTGACGATACATGAGTCTGGGTCACCGCGATATTCCGACAATTGGCATTGGTGGTCCCGTTGGTTCGGGAAAGACGACACTGCTGAGCCAGATTGTCCCACGTCTTCGGACAAATGGTTTAGATGTCGGCGTAATTGCCAATGATATCCTCACCCAGGAAGACGCGGATGCACTCCGTGAGCGGTTCTCCGATGTCGTTCCCGAGGACTTGGTCGCAGGTGTCGAAACCGGTGCCTGCCCACACACGGGTATTCGAGAGGATCCATCGATGAATCTCCAACAGATCGATGCTTTCCTCGACGACAATCCCGATCTTGACCTCGTGCTAATCGAAAGTGGCGGGGACAACCTTGCGGCGACCTTCAATCCTGAACTTGCAGACTACTCGCTGTATGTGATTTCGGTTGCAGAGGGGGACGACATCCCGCGGAAGCGCGGACCAGGTGTCGTAGACTGTGACCTTCTTGTGATCAATAAAACAGACCTTGCACCCCACGTCGGCGCGGATCTTGACGTGATGGAGCGAGATTCCCGCTCAGTGCGCGACGGGCCATTCGTATTCACGGACTGTAAGAGCGAAGACGGGATAGACGAGGTGTTAGAGCACATCAAGTCAGGAGTGCTGTTCGCGTAGATGGCCTCCGATAGTCCACATCCCAGCTTCGATAACTACGCCGCCGAGTCGGTTCCACAGGCCTCTGTGGGCTCTCCAAGTAAGGACGGGCGGCTAGACCTAACCTTCGCAGTTGGTGCCGACGGACAAACCCATCTTACTCGTGACCGGACACGTGCTCCGTTTCACGTTTCAGGGACGCTCGCGACTGACCCTCACCCCGACGCAACTACTGTCATGGTGCAAACTTCAAGCGGTGGAGTTGTACAGGGCGACCGTCACGATATCACAATTACGGTTAATGAGGACGCCATTGCTACGGTAACAACCGGAAGCGCAACAAACGTATTCTCGATGGAGTGCAACTACGGTGCTTCCGAGCGTTCGTTGTCAGTCCAGAATGGGGGCCACCTGGCGTTCGTGCCTGCACCGACTATCCTGCATTCGAATGCCCGGTACTGCGAGACGACGACACTAACACTGGAGCGGAACGCGACAGCGGTTATAGGTGAAATCGTAGTTCCGGGACGGTTAGCTCGTGGCGAACGATTTGACTTCGATCGATATTTGAACCGGCTTCGGGTCCATGGTCCCAACGGACTCCTGTTCGAGGACACTACAGACCTCCAGCCTAACACGGAGAGTCGGGATCCCACGGCAGCGGGTGTCCTAGGCGAATTTGACACGTACGGAACGTTGTACATAGTCTCACCGAATTGTGATGCTGGATTGAGCGACCAGATCTACGAGCGAATTACCGATGGTCCGGCACGGGCCGGGGCCACAGCGCTTCCCAATGAAGCCGGAATAGTAGTCCGTGCGCTCGCAAACCGTACCAACGCTGTAACCAAGACGCTCCGGACTGCATGGGACGTAGTCCGCAAGGAGATGCTCGGCGTATCAGCGCCTGACAGAGGGGTATGGTGATGCTCGTCGCAGACACCTATTTCGGATCCTTGACCGACAGCGAGGTTAGTGACCGCGTTGACGCTGCCGACCCACTCCGCGTTGTGCTAGATGACACTGACCGCCGGCGCTCACATGTGCGGACGACTACTGTTGATGGTACCGATATAGGAATCATCGTCGGCCGTAAACTTCGAGATAAGGATGTACTCGTCACGAGGGATAGAGGTAGTGACGACAAGCATTTTGTTGTAGTTGAACTTGATGGCATTCCCGCAGTCGCGCTCTCGTTTGACGACGTCAACCATGATGCACTCCCATTGGCAGTTGAACTGGGACACGCTGTTGGCAATCGCCACCGCGACCTTGCGGTCACGAACAATCGTGTACTCATTCGGGCAGAACAAGATCTTAGCCGTCTAGAATCTCTACTCGAAGCGCATCTACCCAACGGAGCTACAGCCACGCGAACGACGGTTTCGCCCGCAGCTTTTGGTTCTGACGCCGGCCGTGCACACAATGGCTCATCCGATCACTCACATGGCTCATCCGATCACTCACATGCCTTATCCGACCATCATACGAACGAACCTGATAATGATCATACTGACAATTCTAATTCCCATCACCACTCAGAGAATGACCAGAAGAGCACTCAAGGTGAGGAGGGACACGACCAGCTGGGGGATAACGGTATATGACCGATAAGACGACCCTCACATCTTTCCGGCTAACCGATTCCTTCCTTCCGGTTGGAAGCTACACCACTTCATATGGGCTAGAGCAGTTCATCCAAACAAACGAGATCTCCGATACAAACGAGCTCAAAGCGATTCTTGAAACCTATCTTCGACGTCTGTTAGGCCCGGGTGAACTGGTGGTGCTCCGAGTCGCCCATACGGCAGCAAGCAACGGTGATCTCGATGGAGTATGTGAAGCTGACCGTCGACTAGCCGCGATAACACTAGCTGCAGAATTCCGCGAGAGTGCAACTCGTACTGGTAACAGGTTGCTTTCGCTAGAGACTGACCTGAGGGACGACAAACTGCTTGATGCGTATGTCGACCGCGTCCCCAATGACGCACCTGGAATGTACCCGACCGTGGTAGGAGCAGTTACGGGTCGTCTAGGTGTACCAATCAACGAAGCGTGCCTCCTTCACTGCCACAGCTTTATTACTGGACTACTCGGTGCCGCACAGCGACTTCTTTCTCTTGGCCACACCGATGCCCAGCGAATTCTTAACACATTACAGCCGACAATGGTCTCAGCTGTTGCAGACAGTGCTGACCGCTCACTTGACGAACTAATGCCGTTTGCCCCATTAGTTGACTTGGCAACTGCAGATCACGAACACGCCGAACGTCGTCTGTTCATGAGCTAGCCACTGGTCTTTATCTATGAACTTTGCAACTTTTAGAGTTTTTACTGCTATTATGCTTGAATAGAAAGGTAAGATACTTGCCACACGTCTGACAGTGTTTAAGCGTGATTCCAGACATCAGATATCTTGTCATCACAAAAGGCCGGAGGTCTTTAAACCAAGACAAAAGTTGTATCCTCAATTGTGGCTGAATGCCGATCAGTATGTGTGGTACACTCCAAACCGCCCGCGAAGGAAAGCCACTCGCTGAAACGGTTACGAAGAACCTTGATAGTATCGACGTACTCGCGGATAATGCAGGCATCTCGAGTTGTCGACACTCGGCAAGATGAATCTGGATGAACGATATCATAATATTCATTGTACCTATCTATGAAACATTTATTCAAATAATACAATTTTAATTCTTAATAGATGTGAAACCAACTAGGAGAAGTATAATTTTACTATGGCCGAAAGTTGTATCTGTAGAAGATGGGTTCCGAGCAAAACCACCTCAAGGAGACTAATACCGAAGCTCGTTTCGAGTTCAAAAAGGAACAGCAGGCTGCGGTAAAATCGGATAAAGGCCTGATTGAAGAAATCATTCGTATGATCTCAATAGACAAATCCGAACCTGGTTGGATGCTAGAGAGACGCCTACGGTTATTTAGACAATATCAGAATATGCCGATGCCGACAGACTGGCCGGACCAACCTCATCTTTCTCAGGTTGATGTAGATGACATCATTCCATATATCCGTCCTGACGTTGACAAGCGCGAAGGTGCCGATAGTTGGGATGAACTCCCAGACGATATTAAGGATACCTTCGAGAAACTCGGCATTCCGGAGGCTGAGCGTAAGGCGCTTTCGGGCGTCGGTGCCCAGTATGAATCCGAAATTGTCTACCAGAACATGCAGGAGCAATGGGAGGAGAAGGGCGTCATCTTCATGAACATGGACCGCGCGGTCCAAGAGCACCCCGAACTCGTCAAAGAACACTTTATGACAACCTGTGTCCCCCCGAGCGACAATAAATTCGCTGCGCTCCACGGCGCTGTCTGGTCCGGCGGGTCGTTCGTTTACGTCCCCGAGGATGTCACTGTCGAAATGCCTATCCAAGCGTACTTTCGCATGAACTCTGAAGGGATGGGCCAGTTCGAGCACACGCTCATCATCGCCGAGGAAGGGGCGGAAGTCCACTACATCGAGGGCTGTTCCGCACCTAAGTACGGCGCCCACAACCTCCACTCAGGCTGCGTCGAGGTTTTCGTCGGCGAGAGCGCCCACGTTCAGTACTCAACCGTCCAGAACTGGTCGAAGAATACGTTCAACCTGAATACCAAGCGCGCCATCTGCGAGGAAAACGGTACGATGGAGTGGGTCTCGGGCAGCATGGGATCGAAAGTGACCATGCTCTACCCGTGTACGATTCTCAAGGGTCGCGGTTCGACCGACACTCACATCACCATTGCCTTCGCGGGCGAGGGTCAGGACATCGACACCGGCGCGAAGGTCTACCACAACGCGCCCGAGACGAGTTCGACCATCGAGTCCAAGTCGATCGCCAAGGACGGCGGCCGCACCAACTACCGCGGGCTCGTTCACATCGCCGACGGCGCCGAGAACTCCTCGACCGCCGTCGAGTGCGACGCGCTGATGTTCGACAACGAGTCCACCTCGGACACCATGCCGTACATGGAGATCAAGGAGTCGAAGGTCGACGTCGCTCACGAGGCGACTGTCGGCAAGATCGGCGACGAGGACATCTTCTACCTCCAGAGTCGCGGTCTGGACGACGACGACGCCAAGAAAATGATCGTCGCCGGCTTCATCGAGCCGATCACGGAGGAACTGCCCATCGAATACGCGGTCGAACTCAACCGCCTCATCGAACTCGAGATGGAGGGGAGCCTCGGCTAATCGGTAATACACATATATTTAGCAGACACTGTAGACACACAGCGCGAGTTTCCCATCCTATCGTGAGCGGAGTGAAACGTATCACTCTGCTACATGTTTTTATCATTCTATGTATCATTCAATTATCCTTAATAGTGCATTCGTCGTTCCTACATAGTAATCTATCCCCCATAAGAGTACAGAATATCTGAATAGAGATGTCTTTTTGTGAGGGGTGGTTAGCCTTTAACCGAGCTTTCTTTACACTCGTACATGTGTAATTATCGCATCGGGCCCGAATATAGCAATGTATGAGTCTATCATAAATGGATTATTAAGTAGCGATTGGTTTGCAAGCCTATATTCGTTAAGTAATCAGTAAGAAGAAGTACCCCTATCTCCCAGTCTAGAACGAACTAGGACATTGTCAAGGAATTGGCGATATCAAGATACGGTTCTTGCACTGTGTACACTTGCCTTTTTTGCTACGATGGTTGGCCGTCTGGCTATTAGCCCTATTGTACCCAAAATAGTCACAATATTTTCTGTTTCACACGCCGCTGTCGGTCTCTCATTAACTGGGATGTGGCTCGCGTATGGTCTTAGCCAATATCCTAGTGGAATTCTGGCAGATCGGTATGGTGAACGTCGAATCATATTGATCGCTATGGGTGGATCAGCCTTGGCTGCGTTGGTAATTTCAATCAGTACTAGGTTTGTCTTGTTCTTCCTTGCGACTATCCTCCTTGGTGCGGTTGCAGGGTTACACTATAGCGTTGCCACAACACTGCTCGCGCGCATATACGATAATGTTGGTATTGCGATTGGCATTCACAATTCAGGTGCAACTGTTGCTGGTTTACTCACACCTATTTTTGTCACCTGGGTTGCAGTCCAATTTGGATGGCGACTTGCTATGATCGCTATTGCAGCAATTGGCATTCCAGCAACGACCCTCTTTGCGTGGAAGGTACGTCCAACTGAACCACAACATCCAGAGACACCGCTCCGAGAGCAGTTACAGCTCTCGGCAGCGCATGAATTGATTTCACGTCCGCCAATCGGCTTTACGCTTGTCATTGCGATTGTTGGTGAGTTTACTTGGCAAGGGACGGCTTCCTTTCTACCGACGTTTCTCATTGAGCACCAAGGTATTTCTACACCGCTTGCTGGTACACTTTTTTCGATATACTTTGTGGTACAAGGAATTGCTCAGGTCGGTGTAGGTGCTGTATCTGATCGGGTTGGCCGTGATTTGACGATCACCGGGTGTATGCTTTCAGGTGTAATTGGTTTTGGACTACTCGTAATGATGTCCAGCTTTCCTTCAGTTCTTGTTGGTATATTACTTGTCGGACTCGCCATGAGCTTTAGTGCAGCTGTTATGCCCAGGTTTTTGCGAGAGTTTTCGACTGAGGAACAAAATACAGGTTTCGGACTTGTCCGTACTATCTACATGGTTGTTGCTTCGTTAGGTTCTGTTGTTATCGGTCTGGTTGCAGACATATTCGGATGGGTAGTCTCATTTGGTTTTCTCGCGGTAGCTCTAGCTATTGTCTCCCTCATACTTCTCACCAACTGGATGTTTAGGCTTGGATACTGATCCCGAGCTACTATCCTAACTCTGTTATGGGATTGATGAAGTATACTTTGATGGAATCTAAGGTACTCCTCTGCCAAATTCAGGGTAGATGCTCGTCTGACCGTGTTCCTAGCAGTGTTCGTGATGATGAGGTGGCGTTGACGTTCCTGTTTAGACCACTTTGTCTGGTGTCTATATCTCTGATGCAGGCCTACAAATCTCTGATTTATGCTTCCGGAATACTGGCTCTGGGTTTCAACGTGGTTGAAGATGATGTTCGAGAATTGCTCAGAGAGTCTACCGACCACTTTGGGCACGATATTCTCGCGTTGGAGATTATAGACGATCGTACACTTATTCGTTCAGAGCGACCCAGCGCACAATCTCACGGAAACGGAGCACACGCCGGAGTGACGCGCTTCATCCGCCCATGATGGGGCAGAGAATTCGCGCTGACTTTCGCTTAGACTTGATATTCCGATTACCAGAGTATATTCAACACTGTTATCGGTGACCAAACCGTACTTCTGTTTACAATGGATTCCGGATTTAAGCCCAGTCGTAAATTACCAAGAAAAGCGACGCTATATTGCTTTGAGTGTGGGCATAAGAATCCAATTTCTGGTGATTGGAAGGTGAAGACGATCGGCACTTGTGATATCTACCGCTGCCCAGAGTGTGCTATAACAATCGCCGTTCGTCCGACTACAGATGCTCAAAATAATAACAGCAAGGAGAGACAGTGTTATTGTACAGGATGAGAAAAACCCATATAACTTAAATTAGAAGTTAGTAACTCTTTATAGAACTAACATCGTTTTCGAAAGCTCTAATTGGCTGCTGTTGTTTGTAGTGATAATGAGTCACCAACTACCAGATATCCAGGCGGATAGTTCCAATATTACTGTTGGATTGAGCCAAGTCGGTGTCACAGAGGTTGAGAAACTCCTCAAAATCGCTCGCGAAGAGAAGCGTCCGATCGTCCTCACCGCCGAGTTCGAAGTCTTCGTTGACCTCCCGTCTTGGCGCAAGGGTGCGGATATGAGCCGCAACATGGAGGTCATCGACGAGATTCTCGAGGAGGCCACTCACGAAGAGGCCTACTGTGTCGAGGAGATCTGTGGCGAGGTCGCCGAACGACTGCTTAAGAAACACGACTACACCTCCCGTGCGGAGGTATCGATGAAAGCGGAGTTCATGCGCCGCGAGCAGACACCCGCCAGCGATCGCGAAACTCAACACACCGTCGACATTATTGCCTCCGCAACGGCGACCGAGGAAGGAACCCGCGAGGAGATCGGTGCCGAAGTTGTCGGAATGACCGTCTGTCCGTGTTCGCAGGGGATGTCGACCGCTCGCGCGAAGCAGACCCTTGAGGACTTGGGCGTCGACGGAGGGACAATCACGGACTTTCTTGACGAAGTGCCCCAGCCTGGCCACTCTCAGCGTGGGCACGCGACGCTGACGGTTGAGGCCACCGGCAATCCGAATGTCGATCTCAACGACATCATCGATATCGCGCGAGACTCGATGAGCGCGCGGATCTACAACCTCGCGAAGCGCCCCGATGAGGACTACATGACTCACGAGGCCCACGCAGATGCGAAGTTCGTTGAGGACTGCGTGCGCTCGATGGCTGAGGACGTCGTCGACGAGTTCGACCACCTACCGGACGACACAGTGATTTCGATGAAGCAATCGAACGACGAGTCGATCCACCAGCATAACGCTCACGCCGAGCGTGTCACCGAAATAGGTATACTTCGTGAAGAAATCACCACTAAAACCCCATTCAAACGCTAAATTAGCGGATTCTATCTCGTAGGACCGGAGACAAAGCTTGACTTTGATGTGCCGCTCTTGGATAATCGATTATAGTGATGTCAGAACTCGAACTCGAGGATAGTTTGAATGTTTCGCCGCGAGTTTGCGCTGAACGCGTTGGTGAAGTTGAATCGCTCTGAGGTAGGGCGTGAGCTTGTCTTTGGAGATGTCTCGTCGGGGTAAGTGCCACCGTCGCGCCAGCGACGCATGGCTCTCGCAGATGTTGAGGTTCATCTCACTATCGGTATATTCGCCCTCGCTGTGAACGAACGACTGACGATCGAGCGCGTTATCCTTGTCCAGCGGCTCGTAGGCTCGAAAGGCCCGACTCCGCTTCGTGTTGCCGATCGCGATTGCGCGGCGAATCAAACGAGGGAACCGCCTTTGAATCTGGTTTCTCGGTCACTCGAGAAAGAATTACCCCTCCACCCATCATATATAAAATCACCGAAGGATCCTTTGGACGAACGCGATGGAATTGCAGAGAGAACAAACCCCCTTAACAAATGGGAACTAATCGGTGACAGCAACGAATGGTAAACCGTGTTTTACAGGCTGTCGATCGGAAAGGCAGCTAACTCTTACTACTGCCTCAACCAGTACTCAGTGAATGACCGATGAGTGATTGACGGTCTGGGAAAGACTGTATGAGATAGGCAGCCTTCTCGAACCAAGGAATGTAGTCACTATCATCACTACTTCTTGTTCACTACTTGCTGGGAAAAGAGAGACAGTAACTGGTGGTCACTCATTCGCTTCATCCGAGGCGATACGCCCCCATGAGAGCGATCACGGGACTGCCGAGGACCAGAACAGCGAGGACCAACAGCAGTCTGAACGCTGTTGGATTCGCCGTCGCGAGGTCGATCCACCACGGTTCCAAGGCTTTAGCGATCGTGATCTCATCGTACATCGCTCTATCGAAGGACGAGAACGCGATGAGGAAGGCAGTAATGAGTACTGCCCTACCAGCTGCTGCTCGAGGATCTCTACCACTCATTATAATTGAAAATACGATATTCTCATGCAAAATATATTTAACAAATAGTCGTCTCATCCGAGAAGTTCCGTGCACTTCTCGTTGAGTCGCGCAGCAGTCTGTCATCACCTGTGGGGGACTTCCTCGTTTTTCATGGCCTCCCTGTTCCCGTAGATCAGAGCCAGCTGGCGAACGTCAACGACGAGGAGAACCTTCGGTTTGAGCAGTACTACCCAAGAAATATCCAGACCGAATCCGATGGATCCCGATACAGTTCTTAAATCAATATATATCAACTCCGATTTTCGACTATCGAACCATAACTACGAATAATATAGGAGGTGGGGTGTCGAATATGGAGTCTACTGTCAACCGACGGCGGTTCGTACAAGCGACGAGTGGCGGACTCGCAGTTAGTATTGCCGGATGCTCTACCGAGGCTGAGGATGAGGACTCTGAAAACAATAGTGACAATAGACAAACTCAAGAAAACGGTGAGGACACCGAAACCGAGACCGGATCTAACGGCGGGGTCGCATACGCGTTTGGCCCGAACACGATCACCATTATCGATCCAGCCGAAGGTGAAGTTGTTGATGAGATTACTGAAGGTATTGATGGCTATGAATGGGGAGATGCTGTCCCGACAAGCGATGGAAGCCAACTCTTCGTCATCGAGTCGACGCTTGCACAGGTACTTGTAATTGATATCGAATCCCACGAGATCGTCTCCGAAGTCGCTATGGGTCCTGACGGGACGCATATGTATCATCCGAACGACGAGGAGATGTGGGCGCATTCTGACGCGGAGGGGACTTTCTACGTTATTGACACTGAATCTCACGCGGTCACTGAAACCGTCGTCGCAGGACTCGACAATGAGGGCCACGGCAAACTCCTCTATCACGAGGACTTCGATACGACAGGATACGCGACGAACGTCAATGATCCGGCAGTGCATGTCATTGATCTGGAAGCATACGAGCGATCGGATACGATCGAACTCGGGGACGAGGGTGGAACACACTATAAGGCGTATGGCCCCCAGAACGACCTCGCGTATTTCGAGCGCTCCGGTGGCGTCGGGACTACATCAGTGGTTGACACCGAAACCGACGAGGTTATCGACGAACTCGATTTCACCGGTGGAATGTACCTCACTCCTGACGAGGAACTAATGGGTATCATCGACGAGAACGAGATTCACTTCGTCGACGTCACCACCGAGGACAGTGAGGAGGTCGGCTCTGTCGAGGTTGATGGTGGACCTGATGCACTAGAGTACTACGAGACTGACGACACACTCTACGGTTTCATCGCCAATACGCAGGAGGCCACCGCGACGGTCATCGATGTCGACGCTTTCGAAGAAGTTGACCGGATCGACGCCGGAGATATCCAACGCCCTGAAGGCGCAGAGTTCCTCCATCGCTCGGGTGTCTCCGGTGACGGATACTTCTTTACCCCTGCTGGTGCTGACGGTACCGTAGCTGTGATCGACATGGAAGCGCAAGAGCTAATCGAACACGTCCCTGTTGAGGAGGGCGTCGACACCGTTCAGTACCTCAGTAGCGCAGGAGACGAACAGTAATCCATGAGCGTGGGTAAGTCACTTGACCGGAGGCCGCCGCTTGCAGTAGTCATCGCCATCATAGTCGGCGTTATCGTCCTCGCAAGCATTGCGACACCGGTCGCAGCCCACGCCTATCTTAGCGAGTCAGATCCCTCGAACGGGGAACAAGTAGAGACGGTACCCGATAAAGTGACGCTCTACTTCTCGGGTGATGGTATCCAAGTCGCAGACGTCACTGTAACTGGGTCGAACGACGAGGACGTGAGCGGCGGTGCTCGGATTGATGCCGATGACTCACAAGTCGTCCATGTGCCGATTGAAGAAGAAGACGCTGGTGACGGCATATACACGGTCCAGTGGGAGATCCTCGCCGATGACGGTCATACTTCCAGCGGGTCGTTCTTCTTCAGCGTCGGTGACGAACCACTCGATCGTGACGCTGTCCTTGACGCGTACGAGGATGACGAGGTCGACGAAGGTGTATCACCAGTTGAGGCTGGTGCAAAGGGACTCCTCCTCATTACCCTCGTCGGAGTTGTCGGCATTCCGATAACGGCAGTGAGTGTCATCTACCCACTTGTCGACCGGTTCGGATCTGAAGTTACAATAGCCGATCGCCGTCTTACGAAGCTCCTTACTGGTGTGAGCCTCCTTCTCTTTATCTCGGCCCTCATACTCGGACTCACACGGAGTACGGCAGTCGGCCCGTTCTCCACCGAGACTGTGATCCAGTTCAGCAATACCCCACTCGGCCATTCATGGGTCGTACAACTGGTACTCACAGCGCTCCTTACCGTCGCTCTCCTCGGAGCCGTTCGTGGATTCCTGTCTCGACGTGGCTGGCTCGGAATTGCGTTTGTTGGTGGGCTCCTCATCGGTGCGAGCGTGAGTTGGACGAGTCATTCAGCCACTGCGATCGATCGGTTGCTGGGAACTGTAGTGGACTTCGGCCATATTATCGGAGCGGGCCTCTGGGTCGGTGGACTCGTCGTCCTCGCGGTAGTTGTTCCACCACTCCTTCGGGAGAGCGACTCAGCCGATCGCAGTGCACTTGCCGCTGGAATCGTTCGGCGGTATTCGATTCTCGCCATCATCGGCGTAACCATCGCGGTGACGACCGGACTCGTTCTCGCATCATGGCACATCCTCACATTTGATGGTCTGTCCGAGACGCTCTACGGACTCTCGCTCTCAGCGAAGGTTCTTCTCGTGTTGGTCGCACTCGGACTCGGTGGTTTTACCCGGTTTATTCTCCTACGACAACTCGAGCCGCAGACCCGCTCAAGAGACATTATTGGTCGGCTGTTCGGACGAAGTACCGACACGCAACTCCGCGAAGATGGTGGTCAATCTGGAAGCGGAACGACCACAGCTTTCGTTCGTGCTGTTCGATTCGAAGTCGCGGTTCTCATCCTTGTCCTGCTCGTATCAGGATTACTCACATCAATCCCGACGGCTGCCATCGTTAACCAAGAACAGGAAACCGGACCGGAGATGGCGACCATCGAACAGGAGGTTGATGACATTACTATCGAATTGACAGTACTCCCGGTTGCTGAAGCCGATACTGAAACGGACCGGGTTGATCTAATCACCGTTCACGCAGATGAACCAGTCGTGTTCGAGGTGAGATTTCTACGCGACGGCGAGCCACTCCAATCGGACCGACCTGTTCGATTGCTTGCAGACAGTCAAAACGGGGAGGAGACGATGCAGATTGAACTCGACGAAGCAGAGAGTGAGACATACGCGACAGTACAGACGCTTCCAGCCGACGGAGACTGGGAGATACGGGTTACCGGAGCGCCGGACGGCTCGTTCGTCAGTGAGTGGTTCAACGTTCATGCAGTGACGGACACAGCACATGATGACCACGATCGCGAAGATTCCACTCCTTCCACTACTCCATTCACAACACTACTCCAGTACGGGGCGATCGGCATTGCTGTCATCGGATCTGTCGCAGTAATAGTTGAGTCAATACGCTATAACCGACAGGAAGATAATTGATATCCCATATGTGTATAAAAATATATTTAAACGAGACAACATTCCGGGAATCATAGTTGCACCTTCCGGTTGATGACACTCAAAACCGCACGACGGTGTCTAGGTCATCTTTTGTATTGACACTTCCCAAAATCGCAAGACGGTGTGGGGATGGTTATTCGGATCCACGTTCTCGGCTTGAACACTTATGTTTGGTTCACCATGAATGGCTGAGAAAATCAAAAGTCACGTAGTTGACAAACCATTATATAAAATCCGTTGACTGGATCACCAGTATAGTTAATTATTTTAGCTAGTTTTGGTCGAAAAAATATACTACTCGAGTAATTCAATTTCTTCGAGACGAGTCACAATCACATCAATAGCCTGTCTAGAATCAGATCGCTCTTTTCCACCAGTGATGACTAACTTCCCAGATCCAAAGAGAAGAGAAGCGATGTCTGGTTCGTCAAGTCGGAATACTAACCCAGGGAACTGTTCTGGCTCATACTCGATATTTTCAAGACCAAGACCGATTGCGATTGCATTCAGGTTGAGATTTTGACCGAGATCAGCGCAGCTAACGATGTTCTGAATAATAATCTCTGGATCCTCTTCAACCGGAATCTGGAGTTCACGGAGTTTCTCGAAAACAATCTCAAGACTTTTCCTGACATCGTCAGTGCTTTTTGCGCCGGTACAGACAATCTTCCCAGACCGGAAGAGTAGTGTGGCTGCTTTAGGGTCCTGTGTGCGGTAGACGAGTCCTGGGAACCGTTTAGGATCGTAGTCTGCTCCTTGTAAATCTGCTGCGACGTTCTCCAAGTCAAGTTCTTGACCGATTCCTGTTGATGCTACTACATTTTCGATGGTGATAGATTCCTTCGGATTGGACATTTACTGTTTAAAACAACGTGTCTAATCACTATAAATCTCGTGATACTCTATGTACTTATGCTGGCAGCTCTGTCTAGTGATTCACCGCAACCTTTGAAGAGTCCGACGATACTCGATCACTGACATCGATCATCAGCCACCTTAAGAAATCGATTGAGAAGTTTCCGTGAGAGCACCTTGCTGTTCATCTTGGACAAGATCTCAAATATGTAGCCGTTGACGATGAGAGATTCTCTTGAGAACGCATTACATTACATAATAACGCATTGAAATATACGATAAATTATCACGAGTCGCAATTCATCTGAACTGTCGGGAGTAGAGATTCGCCACTGGACTGCGACGCACAGAAATCTGAGTGTAACTTTCTGAAATACGGACAACAGTTTTAGTATTATCTATGTAACCAACCAATATTATTAACTTCCCAGTGTCAAGTTTATATTTATTAAAATGATATATGTTCTAATATGAAAAAGTTCGCCATTGTCGTCTCCTTCTCACGCTTAACAAAGTAGCACCCCTTATCGAGATTGAAACTTTATACTCTTGGACTTCATACCGAAATAGTAATGGTTTGGTCTGTTCGTCTCAGTGACGACGAATATGAGACAGAGAAAGCTGAGGATAGTAAAACTAAATTCACCTGCTCAGAGTGCGGGTCAAGTACCATAGTACAGCATTCTAAACAAGGAGAGCGAATTTGCGAAGACTGTGGCCTCGTTATCCAAGAATCAATGATTGACTCGGGTCCAGAGTGGCGTGCTTTCAACTATCAAGAGAGGCAGAAAAAAACGCGTGTCGGTGCACCAACCACTCAGACGATACACGACAAGGGACTTTCCACTCAAATCGATTGGAAAGACAAAGATGCACATGGCCGTTCGATTTCCTCGAGGAAACGTTCGCAGATGAATCGGTTACGGAAATGGCAGAAACGAATCCGTACAAAGGATGCCGGGGAACGAAACCTCCAATTCGCACTTAGCGAAATCGACCGTATGGCAAGTTCACTTGGGATTCCTCAGAGCGTTCGTGAGGTTACAAGTGTAATTTACCGGCGAGCATTACAGGAAGACCTTCTTCGTGGTCGATCAATCGAAGGTGTTGCCACAGCTGCATTGTATGCTGGTTGTCGACAAGAAGGTATTCCACGCTCACTAGAGGAAGTTTCAGACGTTTCGCGTGTCGAGCGAGTAGAGGTGAGTCGTACCTACCGATATATCTCAAATGAGCTTGGTCTTGAACTACTACCAATTGATCCGAAACGGTATGTTCCCCGTTTTACCTCAAAACTTGATCTTTCACAAGAAGTAGAGGCAAAGGCGAAAGAGATTATTGATAAGACTGCTGACCCCTTACTCTCTGGAAGAGGACCGTCAGGCTTCGCCGCTGCCGCGATTTATGCTGCCACCTTGCTGTGCAACGAGAAACGGACACAGCAAGAAGTCGCAGATGCTGCTCAAGTTACTGAAGTCACCATCCGTAATCGATATCAGGAACAAATCGAGATGCTATAGTAACCGTTAGAACTTTCCGCCCCTATATCGTTATTGTATCCAATGGACCATCTCGACGATATATCCGTCGA
>NZ_JBWBDM010000015.1:0-72625 GCF_056135975.1 Natrinema sp. LJW11
CCTGTGAGCGTAATGTTACCGACGTCGGTACCCTCGTGCGAGAGCTCGAGGTACGCACTAGAGGTCGAGGAGAGTTCAAGATCGATCTCAACCTCGTCACCGGTGACGCCTTGGTAGGTCGTGTCGGTGAAATCGACACTTTTCTCTCCAGGCTGTTGGACGGTGATACTGGCAGTGTCCTCGGCCGTCGTGTCAGTCACGTCGAACGTGAAGTTGTAGTCGCCGAGGTTCTGGTCACTGCTGAAGGTTGCATTTGTATCCGTGTCAAGTCCGGTGAGCAGAACAGCGCCGTCGTCGTTCTCTTCACCGCTCTCCGCGGTAGGGAAGATCGCGCTGATTTCGCTCTCAGTGAGCGCTTCACCGTCGTATTCGCCAGTCACGGAGATGTTGACGTTACTGTCCGTACGAGCAATATCGCTCACGTCTTCGTACGTGAGTGTAGCGTTGTCACCTTGGGACACAGAAGCACTGGAGAACTCAGTGCTGATTTGGTGCTCGTTGACCCAGAAGGTTCCTGTCTTAGTGTCATTGGAACCGTGCTGAATGTAGTACCGACCTTCGCTAAGGTCGCTCGTGTCTAACATAGCAGTACTATTGCTTGTATCGACACGAAGGTTCTCAACAACGTCACCGTCCTGCATCAGGTCTGCAGGGGAGTTAACATTATTGATCTTTACCTGTTGACCGATCCAGGTGTTATTTCCGTCGATACTGCCAACGGTAAGTTCTGCGTCTACCTCGTCATTTGTTGCTGCCGCTGCCGCACCAGTAAAGGATACGGTCATGGCAACAACGGAGAGGACCATAAGCGCTGCCAGGACGACTGCACGTCCCTTTTTGCGATAGTCCGTTTCGCTTGTCATTATGTTTTTGTTATTGTCTTGTCTGCGTTAGTTAGCGCGCGATTCATCGGAAGGCGACCGTCCACGTGGTATCGACATCTCGTCGCATACCGACGGGCCTCCGGATAGGGGTATTAATATTAACTTACCACTCATGGCATAAGTTTTGTGTTCTATTACCCATCCCCATAACTGGTTTAACCCACTATGTATTTCACGGCCAACCCACGCGCACGGGTCAAATTAGCCAAGAACATCCGCTCTCCACACGGTCGTTGTCGGAAGAATAATGGTGATCCGGAAATACGCTATTAGCGTGGGATTACTACCCACGTAACGCCCAGATTGCGATATGGCGTTTCGCGCTGCCTGGGGAAAGCTACCGGGTAGGGACCGTAGTTTTTCTTCTCCCACGGCGCGTTTTCCAATCTCGAAGTGCTAACTCTATGGACCCAGGAGTCCCTATACTGCTGACTGGGCTCTGTATAGAAGTTCGCTCATCACAGAAACGCCGACAGGGGGATGTCAGCGTTGAGCCCCCATCCCTTCAGGTGGTGTGTCAATCAGGGGTGGGTCCGAGATCGAGTTTGACAATTTGGCCATTGACTTCACGTCGAAACGTGGTTCGATCTCGGAAGGCGAGGGACCGTATGTCTCGTGTCGGACGGATCTTGTCGGGCAACGACTAAATCCTCACCCCCGCCGTCTGTCCCTTGTGGTCATATTGTTATCAACTTATTGGCTTATTAATGCTGCCCAAAACAGTTAATGGTGATAGCTATAAACAATAGAATGCCTCCGCTCCCTCTCTCCCCCACCCCATCCGGAGGCACACTGCCAACCCATTCCCCCATCCCGTTTTCAATACGATATCGGAAGTATCGGAACCGGCCCGGCCAGTGCTAAGAGGGGCCGTGACCGTTTCCTGGGTATGCATGACTACGTTCGAAAACAGCGAGTCCTCCGATACGAACTCGGCCAGAGACTGCTGGAGCTCCGGGGCGGTGATGTCGAGGCGATGGTGCGGGCACTCTGTAAACAAGATGGTGTCTTCTGGACCGTCGTCGCAATCCGCGATCGCGGGCATGAGGCAGTGATCTACGCCCGCCGGTTCGACGGTCACGAGAATAGGCTTGGCGTCAATGAAATCGATCGCGATGGGGAGTTATCGTTTCAGGAATGGCTTTGGAAAGGGGACGAGGACCGACTCGAGGACTGGCTCGAGGAGCATCGCGACGAACTGGACTGGATGCACCACGAGTGGCGGTGAAATAGGATCTACTCTAATGGTCCTTCTTCCCAGAACCGCCCATGGAACTCTTGAGTCGAGTGGTCGTCTCGCATACCATCAAGTTCATCCATATCATCCGGCCAGCTTATATCGAACGAGAGGTACTCTTCATCAGTCAGCCGGTCACTTGTCCATAGATCATGGAGATCCTCCGGTTGTATTGCCTCTGGGACCTTCTCCAACCTCTCTTCAAGGATATCGAGATAAGCCTCTGGATGGAGTTTCCCCTTCCTCATCAGATCAAGGAAAAACTGGGAACCTGGGACCTGCATCGCGTGGTATGGTTCGTCGTCGCTGCTCATGCGGAGAAGTATACGAGATATTCACATAATATTACCGGGAGAATTTGACGAACAGTATCAGGGAGCTTGCTGCTTGAGCGTTCCTCGCGACCGCTGAATTCCTATTAGTCAAGCATCGCTTCTTTCGCCTTCTGAATCTTCTTGTACTCCTCGACGTCGGGATCGTCACTGTCAGGGTGGACGTTCGCCGACTTCCGGCGGGCGACCGCTGTGACGACGTCGGCGGGAGCGTCCGGCGCGACGTCCAGGATCTTGTGGGGCTCCTCGTCGAGTTCATCTTCGCTTGAGGCCGGCGGCGCCGCGATCGCCTCTTCGTCTGCTGGGGGCAGCCGCGCAGTCTCGACCGTGTCGGCGGCGGTCTGCACACCGCAGCGCTCGGCGAGGCGCTGCCGTCTCGCCCAGAGTGCGATCGCGCGGGCGTTCTCGCGCTGGGTTTTCCAGCAGTCACAGGAGACGGCAAACTCGTGGTCGGCGGCCTCACCCTCACGTCGGAAGTAGGCCGCGACGCCGACGTCGTCGGGCTTGTCGTGCTGGTGGGGGATGTTCGGCCGGTCGACGTAGTGCTGCGAGGCCGTCTCGATCCGGACGCTTCCCTCGGTGGCTTCCCACTGTTCGAGCTCGTCAACGATCGACTGGAACGACTCTTTGCGCGTAGGCGTGAGATCGCCCGGGTAGGAGTCGCGGTCAGCTGAGTCGGTGCGATCGTGGCCTCGAGGCCAGTCGATGGTTCGTTCGTCGGTGGACTGGGCGCTACTCATTGAGCTCTTCCTCCAGTTCTTTAGCGTACTCGAGCAAGTGTTTCGCTTCCCCTAAGGCGCCGAGAATCTCTTCTATTGTGAGATTATATTCCGGCGTCTCGACAACTACTGTTTCCCATGTCAGTCCGTCGGCTAGCTCGTCGCACTCCTGAAGTACATCAAGGGAATACTCGAGCCGATCCACGTCATAGGTAGTAACCGGCCCGAGCTTTTCCCAGTCAAGGTCATCACCGATTTTCTTGTACCCTTCCGATCTCCGCGGATCGTCCACGAGTTCGTAGACACCGCGACCGACGTTCCCAACATAATCCGCGGCTTCGAGTAGCTTCAGCCGTTGGCTGATGTACTGCCGGGAGACATCGAGTTCGTCCGCGAGGTTCGACGGGACGTTTCGGCCGTCGTGCAACGCATCGAGGATCTTGTTGTCGATCTCCTTCCGGTCAAGGCCCATCGGGCCATGGTTTTCCGCCGCCATAGTTGACTGTTGTCTTTACTCTTGTAAATAAATTACTACTGTATGCGACTACGTAATTGACGACAGTAAACTATAAGTGGATATGGGGTGTACTATAGGGTGAGCACGGGATGCCTCGGAAAATCTGAGGCCGGCGGTGCAACGCCGACCTCCCGTGCCTCGTGAAAGGCAAATGGCAGCTACACCCCGAACGGATGAAACCGTTTCGACTGACGCACAGGCACAGATTGACGACGTCGTCCTCGAGCGCCGCTCGTGGAACTACGGCTACGTCGGCGAAGACACGAAAGGCCGTCACCACCACGTCGACCGCAAACTCGAGCGGATCGTCGTGACGAAGTCCCGAGCCGACCGTGACGACTCCGGTGCGGTGCCGGTGTTCTCGCTGCGGGCCCCGATCCTGCACACGGAGGGAATCCTGCTCGGATCGATGGGCGAGGGCGGTGACGATCTCCGGCGCTGGATCGCGTTCATCGACCAGGAGGTCGGCGACGAAGGCGAGAGTGGCTGGGCCGAGCGCCCAGTCTCGGCAGCTGACCAGGCGAAGGACGTCCTCGAGGAGGTGCTGTAAGATGTCCGCGAGTCACCAGCACCAGAGCCTCCGAGGCGATCAACTCGAGCGCGAGGCCCAGGAAGACATCCGCCAGGGCGAGATCGCCGAGGCAGTCGCCGGGCCCGAGGTGCGGTGCGACGGCAGCGGCGAGGAGTCGAACAGTCACGCAGCGCGTGTGAACGAACAACTGCGGATGGCGGAGGAGACCGACATGACCGACGACACTGACATCCAGACCGGCGACGTTTGCATCGATCTCGCACAGGGACGACCCGTTCACGTACTCAACGACACGGGGCTGACGGCTGCGGAGTGGTCTGAGGAGAACAACTACGAACTCGCCGAGAACTACGGCAACGAACGACTCGGGACGACAGCTGACGATCGCGTCTTCGACGTCGCCTACTGTTCAAACATCAAGAGCGAGCCCAACAAGGACTACGCCTTCCCGGAGAGCCGGCTGGCCCGCGTCGAGACCGAGAAGGCCGACGGTGGCCGGCCGGTCGCCGATCGCGTTCGCGTCCAGGTACTCGAGGAGCTGTTCACCCGCGCCGCCGAAGACGACCAGGGCGCGGTCGACGTCCTCGAGGCGTACGCGGTCGACACTGGACTCGATGCTGACGTCGTCGACGAAGCGCGCGAGCTCGCCGAAGTCGAGACGGTGATCGGAGGTGGCGAGTGATGTCGACCGGCGCTGACGACTCCGATGTCGCAGGTTGCCTCAAGGGAGAGACCGTCGACGGAACGCCACTGCCACGGTCGTTCCTCGTCGAGGCGTCGGGTCCCGCGACGATCGTCCGCGATCGTGGCGACATCACCGAGCGTACCGAGGGCACGGTCGAGATCTCCCACCGCATCGAGACGCTCGAGGAGTTCGGCGAGTTCTGGGCGCTGCGGAGCAAGCGCCACCCGGAACGGACGGCAGTCAACAAGCTTCTCAACGCCCAGGAAGAGGGCATGGGTGCACGATACGGTCAGGTCGGCGAGTGGGATGTCGTCATCGACGGCCACGTCCAGGCGTTCTTCGGGGTCGCAGAGGCGATCGTCGGATTCGATGGTGACATCGAGGACTTCGACGCACCGAACCAACGATTCCTCGGTCGGGTCCTGAACAACATCGGTCACGACGTCGATACGCTCGTCGCCGACTTCGCCCAAGACCTGATATCGTCCGGCCTCTGGGGGCCCGGTGCACGGCTCGCCGGGCTCGCGGTCAAGCACGGGGACCGGGAAGATCTCGAGAGCGACGTCGAGGCACTGCTCGAGGAGGTCGAGGAGTGATGGCGGCCAGCGGTGACACGGTCGAGATGCGAGTCGAGTTCCAGCGGCCGTTGACCGACGAGAAGGTCGCCGAGCGCTGCCGGGCGATCGCCGAGTTCCTGGAGGACGACGATGAGTGAGGAAGTCCTCGACGAGGACTGCGACGACTGCGGGACGGCGCTGATCCGGATCAGCGAAGACGACGTCGCGAACAGCCACAACTGCCCGGTCGTGACGTGCCCCAGCTGCCTGACGACCGTCCGGAGGGAACGATGAGCGTCCAGACGGCAAACCTCGAGGCGGCTACCGAGGCCGTCCCATCGCACCCGACTGTTCGCGACGCCCGGCTCGTCGATCGGCGTGATCACGGCGGTCGGCGCGTCCTCGAGATCGTGCTGGGCCCGGACGTCGACCGCGTCCCGCCGGGCGTGTTGCGGGCGCTGGCCGATGCCGACTGCGGGGTTTCGACAGTCCAGTCCCAGGGCACGTTCCTGGTCGCGATCGCCGAGTAGCGCTTTCGGAAACGAGGCGGGGTACTACTTTTACATCTGTCCGCGAATCACACTGTTATGATTTCGAGAACGGACGTGTTTACGGATTCGTGGCCCCCCACCGAGCTCCCGAATCGGAACGACGAGCTCGAACATCTTTCGCGACGGCTCGGGCCGACGACCCACGGATTCGAAGGCGAAGACGTCCTCATCTACGGCTCGAGCGGTGTCGGGAAAACCGCCACCACTCGCCATTTTCTCACGCGGAAGCTGCCGGCCTACTCCGACTCTGCGTGGGCGGAAATCCACTGTGGCGACAAGACGCGGAACATGCTCCTCAAGGAGGCCGCAGCGGAGCATCCTGACGACGTCACCGTCCAGTTGAACTGGAAACCGAGTCGGTTGAAAGCAGCGCTCGAACGCGTCGTCGACGGCGAGCCATATATTCTCGTCCTCGACGAGGCCGACTCGATCGCCGATCACGAGATCCTCGCCGATTTAGCTGATATCGAGGGTATCTCCGTCATCGTTATCACCCACGATCGCACCGAGTGGTTGGGGAAGCTCAACAACGCCGTCATCGGAAACTTCGGTATCGATTCGACGATTCAATTCGCTCCATATAGCAAAGACGAGCTGGTCGAGATCCTCGAGCCACGGGTCAGGGAGGGGCTGAACTACGACGCGTTCAGCAGTGACCAACTCGAGCGGATCGCGAAGGTGACCGACGGCGTTGCGCGGTACGGGATCAAAGCGGTGTGGGCCGCTGCGGAGATCGCGACGGAGCGCGGTAACGACACGGTCACTGATACCGATATCGACGACTGTTTTCAGCGCGCGAAGGTGAAAATGCGCGAGGCGAATCTGAAGAGTCTGTCATACAGCCACCGCGTGATTTACGAGTTGGCACGCCGGCTCGGTCCGACGGTCGATAAGTCGGTACTGGAGAACGCGTACAACGTCCACTGCGAGGAGATCTACGCCGATCGTCACCGTGATCCCGTCGGGTGGCGGCAGGTGCGGAACTATCTGGAGAAGCTCGAGAAATACGATCTGATCGAACGGAAGGGGACGACGAGGGACCGGCGGTACACGGTGACCGATCCCGGCCTCGAGGCGAGCGTCGATCTCGATTTCGTGTTTCTGGCAGCGTAGTTAGTCAGCTGTCGCCGTCGCTGTCGAACTCGATGTCGAGTTTCCCTCTGCCCATTCCCCCATGAGGTGTCGGATAACCTCACTTCTCGATGCATCTCGGTCAATTTCACCATCGGCCTTCATCTGCCAGACTTTATCGTCGAAATCTTCGACAAGGTCCTCTGGTGCGTAGATGCTGACCGTCTTCATGTCCTCGCTCATATAGTAGACAATTAGACTAGTAGTTTATAAACCTAGGTCTGTTGTTCGTCCAATTGGCACCACAAGCTATTAGTCCAATAGGCCAATAGAGATAGATGATGGCTGAGACGAGCATTTACCTCGACGAGGATTTGAAGGCTGACCTCGACGAGATCGCGCACGAGCGTAGTGAGCCCGGCGATCGGGTTAGCCGCTCTGCGATCATTCAAGAGGCGGCTGAAGAATACGTCGACCGCCATCGTTCTGAAGAAGATCTCGGCGAGAGCGACGGCGATGTCGGAGGAGCACAGGCTACGAACTAAACGGAAATGAGCCGGGCGTCATCAGCGCCCGACTCGGCAGAAGTCCCAGGTACGCATGATCCACGACACGACGTTCGGATATCGTAATGCGGCGGCTACAGCAGCCAGCGCTGCTGGTAGCAGTCGGTTACCGATGCTCGCCCTTTCGGAAATGAGGCGGGGTACTTTTAGTGCGTCTTGGGGCCAACAACAGAATCAGTTACTCGCGGCCACGGCCGGAGCGCGCACCACAGGCCAACGCGATAGCGCGCCCCGGCTGTCCGCGGGTTCCAGACGACAACCATCCGGGGCTGGAATGTGCCCCGGGTACGACTGAAACCATGTACTCAGACGACAACCATACAGAAGACGATAACGGATCGAATAACACGCAGCCAACCCCCGCAAACTATCTCCAGTCCGTCCTCGGGCGGCTGACCGGCGAACCGCCGCGCGTTCAGAGTGCGGTCGACGTCCACGGCCGCTACTGGCTTCAGGACCGAGAGAACCCAGACGAGGCCTACCTCTGGTCGCGTCACACGGTCGACGTGGAGGCGGTTCGATGACGATCGTCTGCCAGCACTGTGGCGGCGAGATCCCCGACCGGATCACCTTCGATGAAACCGACCTCGAGGACGACGAGGAGGTCATGAAACACTCCCACCCCGCAGAGGACGGTATCGGGGTCGTCACCGACTACTACTGCAACGGCAGCTGCGCCGCAGCGGAGCTCGATCGCCGGCCAGCCGAACAGCGCCTCGAGGCGATCTCTGAAGAGATCCGCGAGCGCGATTCTCTCGGGGAGGCTGCGTGGTGGGGCGACCTCGGCTACCACACGTTCTTCAACCCGAACCGGACCGACTACGGGATCGGGATGATGACGGCGACGACCATTGCCTTCCAAGAGACGGTCGAAGAGATGTTCCTCGAGGCAGACATCGTCGACGATCATCACGGCGAGGTCACACCCGAGACGGTCGCCGCCGAAGCTGAGAGTCAACTGGACCAGTTCATCGGCCAGTTCCGGTTCTTCGAGCTGTACGCGGAGAACCTCGAGGAAGTGCTTCGTGATGCTCGTGAGAAGTACGACGGAGTGGGTTGGTCATGATCGACGGCAAACTCGCCTTCCTGACCGAGACCGTCGACGAGCCGCTCGCGAACTACCACGACACGCATCGCGCGCTCCACGTCGAGTCGGCGGTCAGCTACCTCGATGACGAGCTCACCGTCCAACGCGGGACGGTCGCCGGCCGCGTTCCGAAAGAGGAGGAGATCGTCTCGATGGACGGCCACGTGGTCGAGATCGACCGCGAGACGCGAACCCGGACGGTCGCCTCCGACTTTATCGCCGACGTCACCGGCGGCGGGTGGATCGTCGCCGAGCGCACGCACACGGCCCGCGACCAGGACGACCATCTCGAGGTCGACTGGCCGTTCACGGAGTTCGTCAAGCGCACCGGCGTCGAGATCGATCACGTCGGACTGTCGCCAGCGGAGTTCGTCCGGAACCAGCGCGATGCCGATCGCGACTACACGATCGAGATGGCGTCGCGCGAGTTCAACGGTGACGATATCTCGATCCAGTGGGGCCAGGGTGCGATGCAGAAGGACGCGATCAAGTCCGACGTCGGCGTCGCGCTGACGACGCTCTGGCGCGGCGAGTTCGTCCGCCTCGTCGTCTACGGCTCCGGCTACTTCGCGGTGTGGGAGCCCGAGGAGATGTCGGTCGAGCAGTTCGCTCGGTTCGTCGACGAAGAGATCGTCCCGATCGCGTACGCCCTCGAGGACGAAGAAGAGGAAGACGAGGCCGAACAGCAGACGCTCGAGTCCGAGCGGGTGGAAGCATGACCCTTGTCGAGAAACTCCACATCGAGGAGTCGGGATACCGCCTCGAGGTCACGAAAATCGTCTCTGCGATCAGCGACGACGGCGGAATTTACGGCCGACAACTCGGTGACCTCAGCAGTGAGGCAAAAGATCGCGTGGGCGATCATGAGTGGTTCGCGGACGACGTGTTTCATGGCGCGATCTACGGCGAGATCGTCCAGTACAGCAACGCCGATGCCGCTCAGGTCTGCAACTACGAGCTCGAATCCGACTACCAAGACGCGCTCGAGACGATGGCTCAAGAAGCGATGACCGCAGACGCGATCAACGAGCTTCGGGATCATGTCGAGCAGATGGACCGAGGTGGTCGTGATGTCTGCTGAAGAGTTCCGGGCGACGGTTGAAACTGCCCTCGGTGCGGCGATTGCCAGCGGCGCTGATCTAGACGAAGTCGAAGAAGTCCTCGAGGACGCACAGGCGAGCGTCGGGGATGTTCGCATGGCTCGAGGTGAGGCCTGATGGTTTGTCCTCGCTGCGAGACTGCGAACCATCCCGTCGACGAATGCCCAGAACGGCACGAAGAGTACCACGGACTCCCGTCAGACAACTTCGACAGCAATACGGGGATCGTCTGTTGGGTCCAGGCCGTCGACGAGACGTGGCATGCCTCGATGTACTTCGAGGACACCCGGCACGCCGCGGCCTGCGGTGAGTGCTTCGAGACGCCGGTCGCGGATGTCCGCGACGACCCGCGTCGGCTCGCGGACGCTCACACCTGCGAGGACTGCGAGGCGTACCTCAAGGCCGATGATGACGAGACGGTCCCCGACGGCGGTGAGTTCGCACCGGCGAGCGAGCTGCGGGCCGACGGCGGCCTTCCTGCCTGGGCCGAACGTACCGAGGACGAGATCCGGTGTGCTGTCTGTGGGAACCAAGCCTCGACGGCTGCCGAGATCGATCATGACTGCATCTACCAGAACGATCTGGTTGCCGACGGTGGTGAGGTCGACGTCTATCAGTGGGTGCTCGAGAACGTCCACGAGTACCCCGCAGGAACCGACTCCCGCTGGGGCTCTCGTGGCAACCTCGTCCATCAGGGACGGAAGCTCGACGGCGTCACCAAAGAGGACGTCCAGATGGCGATCGCCCGCGCGGTCGAAAACGAGGACCTCCTCTCGTGGCACGGGCTGCTGGCCCGCGCCGAGATCGACCGGCTTCGAGAGATCACCCGCGTCGAGCACGAAGAGCACGATATCACCCGCGGGATCCTCGTCGGGAAGTGCAACAAGCTCATCGCGACGAAGAAGCAGGAGCAGGCCGACGAGCCCGCCGAGCGCGAGGTCGCGACTGATGGGGGCGTCGATCGGTCCTCGAGCGGTACTGGCTACGAGGAGCATCCGACACCCGAGTGCGATTCCTGCGGATCGCGGAAGACACGCCCGCTCGACGAAGACGTCGCAGTCTGCTTCGACTGTGACAACGAGTGGTTCTACGACGAGGACTACTCGGACTTCTGGGAGGGTGGTAGCCATGTCTGAGAGCGCTACCGACCGATTCGACGATGTCCTCCAGAGCGTCCGGATGCATCATGCTGCGTTCGAGATGTACCTCGCCGGCTACCGTAAGAGGATTCAGGACGAGAAAGAGCAGCCGAGTAGTCTTCGAGACGTTTCAGAGTTCGAGAGCCACCTTCGGGACAACTTCGAACGGAAGTGGTGCGACGTAAGGCCAGGAGGTGAGCGGCGATGACGGGCGGCTCGTACCGAATCCACTGCGACGACTGCGAGGAAGAGATCCCCGCATCGGCGAAGTTCTGCCCTCGCTGCGGCGAACGACAGCCGTGGTTCACCGACGACGAGGAGCCCGACGGCAACCTCGAGGAAGTCTTCCGTCGCGAGACGATCACCGAGGCCGGCGACGGCGGCCTCCTGGTCGGCGAGCACGAGGTCGTCGATCGCGTCGACGATGTCTGCTCCGAGCTCGAGGCGCTCCGCGACGAGGTCGACAACCCGGACGCCCAGGCGGCGCTGCGCTCCGCGATCGGCAACGTCTGGAGTGCGTCAGTGATCCAGCGCCTCGACGAGAACAGCGATATCCGGATGGTCGCCGACACAGGACGCGGGACCACGTCCGTCCGCGGGCCCGTCGCAGACGATTTCACACGCGAGCGGGGTGAGGGTGATCGCGCCCAGCTGACCACAACCGGCTGGGTCGCCTTCATTGGCGTCTGTATGCTCGTCCTCGGGACCGCGTTCGCGATGGTGGTGATGATCCCATGAGCGCCGACGCCAAACGCAACGGCGGCCTCATCTGGATCTCCGAGCACGTTCAGGAGGATCGCTGGCCGCAGCGCTCGGGGATGTCCGACTACGACCTGAAGCGAGTCTGGTGGGACGCCGAGCCGGTCGGCTACCCCAGCGCTCGCGGGCCATCGACGATCGCCCGCTACCACGCCGAGACGGATCTCGTCCTCTTGGCCAAGAACGGGACACTGACGACCTGTATCCCCCTGTCGAACCGCCCTGACGAAGAACAGCAGTACGTCCGCTCACAGGTGAGCAACCGATGAGTCAGAGTAAAACACCCCCAACCGACGACGATAGCGACCCATGGGCAGAGCTTGCCGAACACGAAGACACGCTCGAGATGTTGATCGAGGAAGACGTTCCGATGGCCGAAGACGCCGAGATCCTCCTCGAGCGCCTCGAAGAGGAGGGATACCGATGAAAGATATAGCTGGTAGTAGTTTATCCGTCGAGCAACGAACTTCGGACGTCGGGATCGTCGAGGACGTCGGCCAGTTCGAGGACCTGCTTGGCCTTTTCCGGGGGGAGATCAGCGAGCGATTCGGCCTCCCGGTCACTGGCGTCGTCGAGCTCGGCCGCAGCTTGAGGATCCATCGCCTGGCCGCACCAGACACACAGCGGTTCGTCGCGGGGCGTTTCGCGACCACACCGCGTACACTCGAGCGGGGCGATCGAGTCGGCCTCCTCTTCGGAGACGTCGATCCCATGGAGTCGGGCGAGCTCGCGATCGCTGTCTTCGCTGAACACGGAGATGTAGCGGGCGGCGACGCGGCTTCCACGGACCCAGCCGTGATGCTCCTCGATGTGGGCCTGGTTCAGGTTCCTCGAGGCGAGAAAGGCAGCGCTGGACTTCCGGAAGTTCGTGAGCGTGACGGGCTTCGAGACGCCAGCGCGCTCAGCGACCTCGTCGAAGACCTTCGAGACCATCCGATCAGAGATCGGCTCGGGCGTAGTGATCTTCGACCAGAGCGGTGCATCGGGATCGTCGCGATCGGGATGTGCGTCGAGCCAGCGGTGGACGTGCGGGACCGACGGGATCAGCATGACCGTCCGACGTCCTTGCTTCCCTTCGACGGTGACCTGGAGGCCGTGATCGTGATCTTGGACGTCGCCGACGTCGAGGTCCTTGAACTCGCCTCCGCGGAGACCGGCGTCGAACTGCAGGGAGATCATGGCCGCGTCGCGTGCGTTGTAGCACTCGTCGAGCATCGGCCCGATATGTTCCTCCCACTGGAGCATGTTCCGGGGGTCGGGCGTCGGATCGTAGTTGTTCGACGTGCCGGTGGGGATCCACTCGATCGACTCGGGCGGATCCTCGCCGTCGGTGACGCGCTTCGCGAAGACGCGGATAGCGCTCCGGTAGTCCCGGTTCGTCTCCTCGTTATCGTAGCGGCGGTTGATCCAGGCGACGATCGTCTCTGCGGCGTCGCGTTCCTCGAGGGCGGTCGCGATCGTGTCGCCGTCGAGTTCCTCGGCCATGATGGTGCAGTGCCTGAGCAGTTTCTCGTGTCGGTGATCGGAGTAGGACTGAGCCAGGAGATCGAGGCGGTCGCTGAACTCGAGGAGAAGTTCTCGGTCGGCGTCAGCGATCTCGTCGCCGCCTTGGATTCGCTCGCGGAGACTGTCGATTCGGTCACGTGGTGTCGACGCCATGAACACTCAGAAGAAGGAGACTGTCATAAAACCACGGCTTTGAACCTCGGGTTGGCAGCCCTGCCCTGGCTTGCATCCTCCATTTCGAAGCTCCCTCCCTACTGGTAGTGGCAGCTCTCGCGTTCGGAGAACGGTGATACTTCGAACTCGAGATTCAACGGTCAGTCTCCCAGCGGCTAACCGTGATCCCGTCGGGGATGTTCGCCTCAGGTGTGTCGGCTATCGTCACTGAGCGATAGCGCTCAGGTGCTTGAGACAAAATCCGGGCTAACTGCGTTGAGGCATCGTCGCGGAACGAGCGCCTGTGCACTCAACTACGCGTTATATTTCCTACTCGGTGTCGGTTCCCTCGGCGACCCGGGATTCGCTCGTCACGGCGTCGACGTGGACGTGAACCGGTCCCGCCTCGGTCTCGAGGGGGACGATCCAGGAGGCGCTGGTTCGGTGTGGATCCTCCGAGACGCTGACCCCGTCGTAGCCCTCCTGTTCGGCGGTCTTTCGGGCGATCCGTGCGGCTTCGTCGGCGTCTTCGATCCGTATCTCGTCGTTCAGGCGAACGGTGACGACCGGGACGTCGGCCATTCTGACGATCCGTTCGGTGACGCTGCCGACGAGCACCCGGTCGAGTCCGGTTCGGCCCTGCGTTCCCATAACGATCATGTCGATACCGTGATCGTCGGCGTACCCGAGGATCGCTTCGTGGGGGACTCCCTGCTCGACCGCCGTCACGACGTCGACGCCCTCCCGCGTCGCTTCGGCCTCGATCCGCTCGACCGCCCGCTCCGCGGCGGGGATCGCTTCGTCGGTCTGGAGCGTCCCCAGCGGCCCCTCAGGGACGACCGACAGCGCGTGAATCGTCGCGTCGAATCGCTCCGCGATCGCCAGTCCGTGCGTGAGCGACCGACGGGTGCCGTCGCTCCCGTCCGTCGGAACGAGGATGTCCTGATACATCGATACCGCGAGGCTAGGTAACGCGGCCGTAAATACCCTCGTCGCTCTCCGTCCGGCCTCGAGGGCTCGGCCCTACGGCAGTCAACTGAGCGACAGGAATATATATTCCGAAAGAGTAGTTGTGAATATGTCAGGACGATTCCGACGCGCGGTTACGGTCACCGACGCCAGCCTCGACGTGTTTCGGGAGCGGCCTCGGCTCGCGGTCCTTCCGCTGTTGAGTCTCGTGGTCGTCGGAAGTGCGTATGCAGTCGGCGGCGTCGCGGTACTCCACTACGGACTCGTCGATGCGATGTTCACGAACCGGCTCGTCAAGTACGGCGTCATCTTCGCCGGCCTCGCCGTCTCCTCGAGCGTCGGCATCTTCTTCAACGCCGCGGTGGTCCACTGTGCGACCCGACAGTTCGCCGGCGAGGAGGCAACCGTCCGCGACGGGCTGGCCGCCGCGTGGGCGGTCCGCGGTCGGATCGCGAAGTGGGGGCTGCTGTCCGCGACTGTCGGTACCCTCCTCTCCGTCCTGTCCGAGAACGTTCCCGGTGTCGGGACGCTCACCCGGTCGATCCTCGACCTGACGTGGGGCCTTCTGACGTTTTTCGTCGTCCCGGTGATCGTCACTGACCGGACCGATACGCTCCGGTCGGATCTGCGACGGAGCGGGGACGCCTTCGCCCGAACGTGGGGCGAGAGCGTGACCGTGACGTTCGGCATCGGGCTGGCGCTACTTCCGGTCGCGCTCGTCGGCATCGGCCTCCTCGCCGCCGCGTACCTGTCTGCGACGGGCGTTGCCGCATTTCTCATGGGCGCGATCGGTGGACTGCTCCTCGTCGCCGCAATCGTCGTCACCCAGGTCCTCGGCATGATCGTTCGCGCCGCCCTCTACCAGTATGCGACCACCGGCGAACCGGTCGGTCCGCTCGAGGCCTTCTCGCCGGACGACATCTTCTCGGAGTGACCGGCGGCACCTCGTCAGGCCGTGTGTTTATAAAATATGATTCACAGAATACGGTATTTGACATCTGAATCGCCATTTAGCGGGCGATTCCCAGCCCCGTCTTCTGTGACGCCTTGGTCTGTTTATTTATAAATATAGTAGGAGTAAATTACAATATTGGTGCAGTGTTTGCCCCATCTGCACCATCAGCTGGATCCGGCCAAATCGTCGGAGGGTTCGTTGCTGGCTTCCTTCAGAGCGGGACACGCCGAGACGCTTTGAAAGCCGGTGGGTATGCCGGCGGACTACCGATTCTCGTTCTGGGCCCACTGGCCCTTATTCTTCGCATCGGTACTCAATCGGTTGCTCTCCCGCTAGGGTCTATCGCTCTCCAATACGTATTCGGGTTCCTACTCGTCTATCCGTTTATGATCGGCATGGGTTCGCTCTTCGGCGGTATAGGGGGCTTCGTTGGACAGTGGCTATCGAAGAAACGCTCGTGAAGCAGACCGGAATCGTCCGCTCTTCGTATTCTTTCCTAGTCTATCTGATGGTGAATCTCACCGTCAGTAGAACCACCGACAGGGCGATCGGCGTTGACATCCACCACCGTGGTTTACTCGAGACGAAACAGACGACGCGATCTACAGGATGTCGCGTTCGTTCGCTGATCGACAGCCGGCGTCATCTTTAATAATCTTTTTTACGGTACACGGAAACGTATTGCACGGACTATGACAAATCTTGTCACTAACGTCGCGGGCGCCGTCGAGGAACACGGCGACAACACCGCGATCGGTTTTCAGGGGTCCGAGACGAGCTACGAGGAGTTCTGGGGGCAAACGGGTGCGTTCGCGACCGCGCTCGAGGAGCGCGGGATCGGCGCAGACGACCGCGTCGCACTCTATCTCCCTAACCTGCCGCAGTTCGTGATCTCGTTCCACGGGACGCTTCGCGCCGGCGGGGTCGTCGTTCCGATGAACCCGCAGTACAAGGCCCGCGAGATCGGCCACCTGCTCGAGGACAGCGAGGCCAAGGTGGTCGTCGCGCTGGCGGACCTCGTCCCCTTCGTCGACGAGGTACGGGACGACACGAGCGTCGAACACGTCGTCAGCGTCGGCGGCGAGGCCGAGGGTGCCACCGCGTTCGGGGACTTCCTCGAGCCGGGTGATCCCGGAATCGCCGACCGTGCCGACGACGACGATGCGGTCCAGCCCTACACCTCGGGGACGACCGGACAGCCCAAGGGCGTTCAGCTCACCCACAGCAACCTCGCGTCGAACGCGAACGCGGCGGCGGAGCTCATCCCCGATGGCATTCGCCCCGACGACAAGGGACTCGGTGTCCTCCCGCTGTTCCACATCTACGGGATGACAGTGACGATGAACGCGGCGCTGTTCCACGGCGGCGCCTACTACCCGATGGCCTCGTGGGACGCACAGGAGGCGATCTCGCTCATCGAGGACGAGGAGCTGACGATCATGCACGGCGTGCCGGCGATGTACAACGACGTCATCAACCAGCCGAACGCCGAGGAGTTCGACATGTCGTCGCTGCGACTCTGTGGCGTCGGCGGCTCCGGAATTCCGGTCGAGGTCCTGCGTCGGTTCGAAGAGCTCTACGAGCCGAAGATCTACGAGGGGTACGGCCTGACCGAGACCAGTCCGATCACCCACTTCAACAGCCCGATCGACGGCCGTCGCGTCGGCAGCGTGGGCAAGACCGTCCCCGGCGTCGACTCGAAGGTCGTCGACGAAGACTTCAACGAGGTCTCCCCGGTCGAGGAGGGGCCGATCGACGAAGAGGAGGCCGACCTCCGCGAGATCACCGGCGAGATCGTCGTCGCCGGGCCGAACGTGATGAAAGGCTACTACGGTCTGCCCGAGGCCAACGAGGAGGTCTTCACCGAGGAGGGCGGCCGGCGCTGGTTCCACACCGGCGACATCGGCTACAAGGACGAAGACGGCTTCTTCTACGTCGTCGACCGCGAGAAGCACATGATCGTTACGGGCGGCTACAACGTCTACCCGCGTGAAGTCGAAGAGCTCCTCTTCGAGCACCCCGACGTCGCCGACGCCGCCGTGGCCGGCATCCCCGACGAACGCCGCGGAGAGACCGTCAAGGCCTTCATCGTCCGGACACCCGACGGCGACGTGACCGAGGAGGAGATCAAAGAGTACTGTCTGACTAACATGGCGGAGTACAAGCACCCGCGCGAGGTCGAGTTCGTCCAAGAACTGCCGCGGACGACCACCGGAAAGGTCCAAAAATTTAAGCTCCGTGAACAGAAAGGAGGTGACGAATAATGTCACTCGGCGATGCAGTCCTCCTCGAGATCGAGGACGACGGTCCTGCGACGATCACGCTCAACCAGCCCGACCGACGGAATGCGTTCTCCACCGAGATCCACGACGGGTTCGTCGCGGCCTTAGAAGAGATCGAGGGGAGCGACGCCCGGTGTGTCGTCATCGAAGGCTCGGGCGGCGCGTTCTCCGCTGGCGGCGACGTCGAACGAATGGTAAACGCCCTCGAGGAAGACATCCCGGCCGACGACCGAGCGAGCAGCCTCGAGCAGCGGACGAAGGAGATGATGACCACGCTCGTCGAATTCCCGATCCCGACGATCGCGGCGATCGATGGCCCGGCGGTCGGCGCGGGCGCGAACCTCGCGATCGGCTGTGACGTCCAGCTGGCGAGCGATCGATCCGTCTTCGGCTTCGTCTTCCGAGGGGTCGGCCTGAGCGTCGACGCCGGAACCTCCTACCTGCTGCCCCGGATCGTCGGCGAGAACGTCGCCAAGGAGCTCGTCCTGACCGGCGACATCTTCGGTGCCGACCGCGCGAAGGAGCTCGGACTGGTCAACCACGTCTACGGCGAGGACGAGTTCGACGAGGAAGTCGACGCCTTCGTCGAGAAGGTCGTCTCCGGCCCGCCGATCGCGCTGCGCCACGCCAACCGACTCGTCGGTGAGGGCCTCGAGAAGTCCCTCGGACAGGCGCTGACCGATGAGGCCGTCGCGCAGGGAATCGTCTTCGACACCGAGGATCACGCGGAGGGCGTCAACGCCTTCCTCGAGGATCGCGAGCCCGAATACGCCGGGAAGTAGCACCGCTCACCGGGTTCGATACCGTTCTTTTTCTTCGCGTCTCGACCGATGGTGGGACCCACTCTCGAGTCGCGTCTGCTCGGACCGTACTGAGTTCGATGATCGATCGCTGGACGGCCGATAGACGGTTCTCACGGCCCTCTCGTGTGTGCAGTAGCTCTTTCGAGCCCTCGAGCCGTTTTCCGTTTCCCCCGTCGGGGACAACGTTTTCTCCATCGATCGACGGATAGTCGGTATGAACGCTCGGGAGCCGGAGGCACTCGTTCCGGCCGCGGTCGACACGCTTCCGATCAATTTCGCGATTCTCGACGACGAGGGGACGATCCTGCATACGAACCGCGCGTGGCGGGAGTTCGGCGAGCAAAACGAGATCGAACTCCGACCGGATACGATCGGCACCAACTATCTCGAGATCACCGCCCGGGCGGAGACGGAGACCGCACGGACTATCGCCGCCGGGTTGTCCGAGATTCTCTCGGGCGACCGGGACCTGCTCGAATTCGAATATCCGTGCCACTCTCCGGACGAACGGCGATGGTTTCTCATGCGGGCGGCACCCTTTACGGACGGCGATCGGAGATACGTCGCCGTCGCCCATTTCGACATCACCGAGCGAACGGAGTACCGGCGCAGACTCGAGGCGTCGAACGAGCGCCTCGAGCAGTTCGCTTCCGCGGCCTCCCACGACCTCCAGGAACCGCTGCGCATGGTCACGAGTTACCTCGAACTGATCGAACACCGCTACGCCGACGAACTCGACGCGGACGGCCGGGAGTTCATCGAGTACGCGGTCGACGGGGCCGAGCGGATGTCGGCGATGATCGACGGCCTCCTCGCGTACTCCAGAGTCGATACGCAAGGGGAGTCCCTCGAGCCGGTCGATCTCGACGCGGTAGTGGACGATGTCCTCCGGGATCTCGAGCGGCGGATTGCGGACGCCGACGCCGAAATCGCCAGGGAACCGTTACCGACCGTCTCCGGTGACGCGAGCCAACTCCGGCAGGTGTTCCAGAACCTCCTCTCGAACGCGATCGAGTACAGCGGCGAGCGAGCGCCTCGAGTGACGATTTCCGCCACGCGCGACGGTGACGAGTGGATCGTTTCGGTCAGCGACGAGGGGATCGGCATCGATCCGTCGGACGAAGATCGCGTGTTTCAGGTGTTCGAGCGCCTCCACAGTCACGAGGAACACGAGGGGACCGGGATCGGCCTCGCGCTCTGTCGGCGCATCGTGGAACGCCACGGCGGCGAGATCTGGATCGATGCCGACCCGTCCGAGGGAACGACGATTTCGCTTACGCTCCCTGCCGCATACGATCACGCTGAGTGAAGCAACCTCTTTTACCGGGGTCCTCCCTCGTTCGCTTCGCTCACTCGGTCGAACCCCGGCAAAACCCGTTGATGCCAAAAAGCCGCCGTCGCGGGGTTTCACCCCGCTCCGGCGGAAAACCGCTCGCGTCGCGAGCGGATGCTTGCGTACCGCCCCGCGTTCAATTCACACGTCTACTGGTCTACGTATTCACCAAATCGCGCCGGAGTTAGTGGCCGCTGACCGAAACCGACTATGGAGTCACTGAGAGCTGCCGTTGAGTTCCATCAGCGTCGACACTCGCGCGTTCTCCTTCAGTCGGAGCCCGCCGTCGGCCACCGACAGCGGCAGCAGCGGCAGGTGGTCTCGGACGTGCATCGAGGGATGGGAACCGCCTCGAGCCAACAGCTCGTTGCGCGCCTGGAGCTGTGCCGCTCCCTCGAGCCCCGTCAGGAACTCGTTGTGCTGGATCACGTACTGGCCGCCCTCAAGGTGCCACCAGCCGTACTCGTCGTGGGGACTCTCCTGTTCGGTCGGCACCGGCTCGAGGTCGGCGTCCGCGAGTTCGTCGCCGCCGAAGTCGATGCGACCGGGAGCCGCGACCTCGTAGATCGCACCGACGGTCAGGTCGATCCCGTGTTCGTGAACCTGTACCGGCTCGTACACCAGATTGTCGACGGAGTCGGCGAGGGGGTGTTCGGCGGACATATCGGGTTGGTAGACGGTCTGGAGCACAAAAAGGGTATCCTCGCTGCTCACAGGAGGCTCGCGGTTTCGACGGCGGCCCACGGGGATCGGCAATGCCGACGGCTGACAGGATCAACACAATCGTTTTCACGCGAGCCTGTAAATCCGTTCGAGTGAACAGGCTCCTCGGGTTCGGCTCGCTGGCAGTTGCGATCGTCGCCACCGTCGCTGCAAACGCGGTGCCGGCGCTGGATCTGACGTGGCTCTCAGTCGGCGATGTCGCCGGCGCGATCATCGCACAGAAGGCCCTGCTGGCGGTCGCCGTCGTCGCCGGAACCTACGGGCTCTATCAACTGGGACGGCATCTACTGGTTCAGCGGATCGCGAACAAACGGCGGGCCCACGACGCGCGAAACGTGCTCCGATTCGGCCTCGGCGCAGTCACCGTCATCGGACTGCTCGGGGTCCTGACGGAGCAGTGGGTGGGCGTGCTCTTCTCGCTTGGCGTCGTCGGCTTCGCGATCACCTTCGCGCTGCAACAGCCGCTGTTCTCGCTGATGGGCTGGATCTACATCATGGTCAAACGGCCCTACCAGGTCGGCGACCGCGTCCGGATCGGTGACGCCAAGGGAGACGTTATCGAGGTCGATTTCCTCGTCACGACGCTCTGGGAGATCAACGGCGAACTCGTCTCCTCGAACCAGCCCTCCGGTCGCGTCGTCACCCTTCCGAACAGCACGGTCCTCTCCTCGGAGGTGTACAACTTCTCCTGGGACAAGTTCCCGTACGTCTGGAACGAGATCTCGATTCAGCTCTCCTACGAGACGGATCTGGCGTTCGCCCGTCAGGAACTGACCGATATCGGAGACGAGTATCTGGGGGAGCGTATGGCCCAGAACATCGCCCGTTACCGCGAACTCCTCGAGGAGACGCCGGTCGAGCTCGAGGTGCGCGACGGTCCGTCGGTCAACGTCGTCCAGCGGGAGTCGTGGGTCGAACTTCGGCTTCGCTATCTGGTCCACCCGCGGCGCGGACAGCGGGTGAAAAACGACCTCTACGAACGGGTCCTCGAGCGGTTCAACGAGCATCCCGATCGCGTCTCGTTCCCGGTGAGTCGGAACCGGTAGGAGGCCGTCGGGTTCCGGACGCGGCTGACGGGACGACCGGCCGCTTCCGCCTCCCCGAACCCTATAGGCTGGCGGTCGTATGCTCGCGTATGACCGACGTCCTCACGGACGAGATCGCTCGCTTCGTTCGCGCCGTCGGCCCGGATCCCGACGAGACGCTGATCGAAATGGACGAGTACGCCGCCGCCGAGGGGTTCCCCCACGTCGGCCCCGAGGTCGGCGCGTTCCTCCGGTTCGTCGCCCGCCTGAGCGACGCCGAACGAATCTTCGAGTTCGGGTCGGGCTACGGCTATTCGGCCTACTGGTTCGCCGAGGCTCTCCCCGCGGACGGCGAGATCGTCCTCACCGAGGTCGACGAGGACGAACTCGAGCTCGCCCGCGAGTACCTGGCTGCGGGCGGCTACGACGGAGTCGCGCGCTACGAGCTCGGCGACGCGATGGAAACGATCGATCGCTACGACGGCCCCTTCGACGTCGTCCTGATCGATCATCGGAAGGAACGCTACGCGGACGCGTTCGAGGCCGTTCGCGAGACCGTTCCCGTCGGCGGCGTCGTCGTCGCCGACAACGCGATCACGGCCAGCGTCGTCGACTTCGATGACCTGCTCGAGTGGGCCGAAGGCGACGCTCCCGTCGACTGCACCGAACAGACGCGGGGAGTTATCGACTACCTCGAGACGGTTCGAGCCGATCCGGCCTTCGAGACGGTCGTCGTCCCGCTGGGAGAAGGAATCGCCGTCAGCTACCGAGTCGAGTAATCGGACGCGTCGCCGTCGAACACCTTGTCGTCGGGTTCCGCTGCCGGAGCCGGGGAGCCGTACTCGCGGAGGCCGAGGAAGACCGTCGACGCGACGGCGTCGAGCAGCGTCGCCCATGTGACCGCAGTGAGCGCGACGGTCGTCGCGTCGGCGGGACCCGGTGCGACGGCGCCGATCGCCTCGAGGCCGACGGCGTGACTGCCGGCTACCCCGAGGAACGAGACCCACAGCGCCAGCGCCGTGACGGCGAGCGTCTGTCGGGAGACCGACTGAGCGTAGCGAGCGACGCAATAGACGCCGACGACGGCGATTCCGGTCGCTCCGAGCGGTAGTCCGAGCCCGTCGATAGCGGCGGCGGTCGCGACGCCGGCGACGGCGAAACAGGCGAGCGAGGCGGCGAGCAGGGATCGAGCCGATCGAAGTGGTGTCGGGATCACGTCGTGCACCGCTTTGCCGGGTTGAGTCGGCGGCCGAATATATAGCTGTTGGCTGATCGCAGCCGGCTCGAATCGATCGCTCGAATCGCTGGGACGGCTATTCCGACGCCGACGGTGACGGTTCGGTCTCGTCGGCGGCGGGCAGAGTCAGTGAGAACGTCGACCCCTCGCCCGGTTCGGAGTCGACGCGAATCTCCCCGCCGTGACGTTCCACGATCCGGTGACAGAGCGCGAGGCCGATCCCGGTCCCCTCGTGTTCCTCGTGGCTGTGGAGGCGTTGGAACACGTGAAAGATCCGGTCCTGGGCCGCCGGATCGATGCCGATCCCCTCGTCGCGGACCGAAATCTCCCACTCGCTGCCGCTCCGTTCGGCGCTGACGTGGATCCGCGGGGGCTCGTCCCCGCTGTACTCGATCGCGTTCGAGAGGAGGTTCTGGAACACCTGTCGGAGCTGGCTCGCGTCACCGGCGACGACGGGGAGCGGCTCCGCCGTGATCTCGGCGTCTCGCTCCTCGATACTGACCGTTAAATCCTCGCGAACGTCGGCGAGAACGTCGGCGAGATCGACCGGCTCGAGGGGATCGCCCTGCGATTCGACGCGTGAGTACTCCAGGAGGCCGTCGATCATCTCGGCCATCCGCTCTGCGCCGTCGACCGCGTACTCGATGAACTCCTCGCCATCGGCGTCGAGTTCGTCGGCGTAGCGGTGTTCGATCAGTTCGAGGTAGCTCGTGACCATCCGCAGCGGCTCCTGGAGGTCGTGGGAGGCGGCGTACGCGAACTGCTCGAGGCGCTCGTTCGACTCCTCGAGTTTGCGCCGGTACTCCGTTCGCTCGGTGATGTCCTGGACGACGAGCATGCCACTCGAGACCTCGCCGCCGGTCTGAACCGGCAGCGTCGTCGCACGGAAGTTTCGATTCCGATAGGTCACCTCGAAGGTGCGCTCGTCGCCGTCGAGAGCGGCCCGAAAGTGGGGCTCGATCTCCGCCACTAGCTCGTCGGGATACCGCTCGTAGATCGTCTGCTCGAGTTCGGCCGCTCGACCGATGTCGAGGTCGTCGAGGAGTCGTCCGCCGGCGGCCGTGTATCGTAGTTCCTCGTCGAACAGGGCGACGATGCCGTTCGGGAAGTTCTCGGCGAGCGTTCGGTAACGCTGCTCGCTCTCCTCGAGCCTGCGCTGGCGTTCCTCCCGTTCGGTGATATCCCGGACGACGCCGATCCGTTCGGGCCCGGACTCGGCGGTGGCGATCGACGTCACCGTCGCTTCGACCGGCCGCCGATCCCCGGACTCGGTCTCGAGAGACGTCTCGAGCGTCGACACGTCGCTCTCGTCTTCCGCGACGGTCCGGGCGTCGTCCATCGCCCCTTCGTCGACGACGAGCGAGGCGTGGCTTCCGATCAGCTCGTCGCGATCGTAGCCGGTGAGTGCCACGTACGCGTCGTTGACCATTGTGAACCGCCCGTCCTCATCGAGGACGTAGATCCCGTCTTCGACGGTTTGGATGATCCGTTCGTACTGTTCGAGTTGGCGCTCGCGACGTTTCCGGTCGGTAATGTCTCGAAAGTACACCGACAGCCCCGTCTCGGAGGGGTACGCCTGAATCTCCATCCAGATGTCGAGCGAACCGGAGTAGCGCTCCCACGAGATCGGTCGCTGGCTCTCCATCGCCTCGCGATACCGGTCGCCGAGATCGGAGTTCATCGCGCTGGGAAACGCCTCCCAGATGGTCTCACCGAGAAGCTCAGCCTCCGCGTGATCCAGCAGTTCCGCGGCGCGCTCGTTGACGTGGGTGAAGCGCCACTCGTCGTCGAGCGCGTAGAACGCGTCCGAGACGCGCCCGAGGATTTCGCTCAGTTCGGTTTCGAGTTCGCGCTTGCGCCGCTCGAGGCGACGTTCCTGTTCTTTAAGCGTCGTGATATCTTCGCCGGCGGAGATGACTCGCTCGAGCGAGCCGTCCGGCCCGAAGACCGGAACGGCGGTGATGGAGAACCACGTTCGGTCACCGGTCGTATCCTCGACGGCGATCTCCTCGTCGCGTACCGGCTCGCCGGTCGCTCTGACGCGCGCCGAGGGACCGTTCTCGGGAGCGATCGGCTCGCCGTCCGCATCGGAGACGTCCAGCGCGGCGAGCAACTCGGTCTCGCCGAGGGGGTCGCGGTCGCCGAGTCCGAGTTCGGTTTGTGCGTGACGGTTCGCCAGTACCGTCTCGCCGTCGGCGTCTTCGACCGAGATCGCGACCGGTGCGGTCTGGAGGAGCGTTTCGGTCTGGCTCCGCTCGCGTTCGAGCGTCCGTTCGCGGCCGATCCGGTCGAGGGTCGCCTCGAGACTCGAGGCGACGATCTTCGCGAGCGAGAGATCGGCCTCGTCGAACGCGGTCCGCTTTTCGGAGCCGATGATAACGACGCCGTGGGCTCCGAGGGGAAGGCAGATCTCGCTCCGGATCGGTGTCTCGGGATTGTAGACGTTCGAATCCGTCGTCACGTCGTCGTAGATCGCCGGCTCGCCGGTATCGTAGACGCGCCAGGCGACCCCCTCACCGGCGGCGAACGTCGGAATTTCCCCGAACAGGGACGCTGCCGGCTGGGACCAGGCGACGGGTTCGAGCGCCGCTCGCTCCGGCTCGTAGAAGAAGACGCCGTTGATCTCGAGGTCGAGGATGTCGAACAGGTGTTGAGAGGCCTGCTCGGCGACCGATTCGCGCGTCCCGGTCTCGAGCCACTCGCGAACGGCCTCGTTCAGCCGACGGAGCTGGTAGGCGCGTCGGTGCTGTTCGGTGACGTCGTAGTAAAGTTCGACGCGTCCGCCCGCGTACGGACCGGATTCGATCGGTTTGCTCCGGTGCTCGAGCCAGCGTTCCTCGCGGTCCTCGCCCGGCGTCACGTGACAGTCGAATCGTTCGGTGTCGCTGTTGTCATCGTAGGTCGCACGGAGCGTGTCGACGAACCGATCCGGATCGCCGACCCGCTCGGCGATACTCTCGTCGAGTAACTCGCGTTTGTCCCGGCCGATCACCGCCGTCGAGTCGAGGCCGAAGTATCGCTCGATCGCGTCGTTGATCCACGCGACGTCGAACCCGTCGTCGAGGACGAAAACGCCCACGTCGGCCCCCTCGAGCACCGCGGTAATCGAGTCGAAGGAACGCAACGAGCCCCGTTCGGACGCCGCGGCCGGCTCGACCGGACGGTCCGCGCGTTCGCCAGTCTCCGATTCCGCCCGCGACGCGCTCCCGGACGGTCGCGACTCGAGTTCGCGAACGACGCCGACCGTCCCCCGCCGGCCGTCGTCGGCAGGTGCCGTCCCGAGCCGCAGTTCGCAGGGGATTTCGGTGCCAGCGGCCGTCCGAATCGCCCCTTCGATCGAGGTGACGCCGCCCCGCTCACCGCTCGCCGTCCGGTCCCTCCCTGCGTCCTCATCGCCATCCCCACCCGAATCGTTCCCCGCACTCCCATCGCCATCCGCTCCCGCATCGTCCTCGAGCGCCTCGGTTCCGACTCCGCCAAGGAGTCGCGAGACGTGCTCGCCGCGGATCCCTTCGCGGCCGTAGCCGGTCAGCTCGAGGAGGGTATCGTCGACCGCGACGATTCGATCGTCGGCGTCGAGCTGGAAGACACCCTCCGGAACCGTGTCGACGAGGGTGCGGTACCACTGGGACTCCGTCCCACCGCCGCCATCGAACCGGGGTGCAGGATCCGCCGATTCCACCCGTTCAGTCATTAGACGAATGATGCCGCTCGAACGGATAAGTCCAGCGCTGCCGCCGGTCTCAGGGACGGATCGCTGTCCGTGACCCTACTCTTCGCCGCCGTCGGCGAGGACGCGCTCCTCCGGCGTGGGTCGTCCCGGATGAATACCGTACCGGGCGAAGCCGTACAGCACCGTCATCGACACCGCACAGCAGACCGTCGCGCCGGCGACCGATTCGAGGACGAGACCGGCGACCGGACCGGCGAACGCGTCGCCGACGGCGGCCGCAGACTCGCTGTCGGGAGCGGTCGCCAGCGCGTACGGGAGAAACGTCGCGAACGCGAGCAGCCACCACCGCTTCGCCGTGTGGCGGAGCTGTGTCGTGCTGTACTCCCGAGTCGTACTGGTGACGCCGGCGACGCCGAGCGCGATCAAGAGGAGCGCGGGAATCGTTCGGAGGGGGGAGTCAAAGCCGGTATTACCCGCGACGCCGAGGGCGACGATCGCGACGGAGCCGGCGAGGAAGAGAATCGAGCGGCTGGGGCCTGTTCGAGGCATTCTGTGCGGCGGTAGTCCCGGATTGTACAAAACTCTCGCGAAGCGATGATCTGCTCGATCTCGTGACCGTCTCGACGCCTGATCGTCTCTCACAACAAAGGACGTATTACCGATGCCCGCAACTCGAACGTGAGAACGAATGAGGGAACGCGATGGCGCCGACGCCGGTACACTTCTCCGCCGGTACTCGTCGGCCGCGGCCGCGAGACTCACCGACGTCGCATCGGGGGTGCCCGGTGCCGGAACCGCAGGGCGTCTCGGGCGACTCTGGCAACGCCACGTCCGGGAGCGTCCCGACCGGTATCGGGCGTCGATCACCTTTCCGACCGCTCCGGACCGCCCGTCGGTCGGCGAGGTCCACGGCTGGATCGAGGATCTCGAGTACGCGTTCGAGGGCCGCCTCGACGTCTACGCCCGGCGCGGGAGCGTCGCGGTCGAGACGGACCCGGTCTCGGCCGACCTGTTCGACGAGGCCGAGTTCGACGCGATCTGCGAGCGCATCGAGGACGGGTACAGCGGCTCGCACTCGATCGCACACCTGAAAAAGTGGCGACGCAACGACGACGGGCTCGTCAGAGCCCACGTGATCGTCCCGGTCAAACCGCTGTTTCCGCGCGACGAGGCCGACGATCCGGCGGCTCGAGCCGCGGCCGAAATCGAAGCCGATTGATCGTCGCGTCGCGACCGATCGTCGTATCGCGAGCGATCGGATCGGCCCGCGTGGGTACCGTGTCGACAGCGTCGGCTGCGATCGATACCGTGCCGACGGCGCCGACCGAGCGGGTGACTGCGCGAGTCGACGCGTCCGATCAGTCGTCGTCGCTCGGCCCGGGACCGGGCTCGGAGCCGGGTTCGCGATCGGTGCTCGAACTGCTTCCGGCGCGTTCACCGCTGCGGGATCGGCTCCCGCCGGTCTCCTCCTCCGTGGGCGTCACGCTGCTCGTTCGGCTCATCCAGTGGCCGATGTTCTCGGCGACGTAGTCCTTGCCGCCCCAGCCGAAGGCGATGCCGGCACCGATGGCGATCGCCGCGCCGAGCCCCCACGCGAGCGCTCGTGCGAACACGTAGAGGATGCCGACGTCGATCCCCATCGTGTCGAGACCGATGACGATCGCCGTGAAGTAGAGGAACATCCGCGCGCCGGTCGCGAACCACGTGGTGTAGGCGGTCTGGGTTGCGGCGCGAGTCCGTTCGATCGCGTCGCCGATGAAGTCGGCGACGACGAACCCGATGGTGATGACGAGCAGCCCCGCGATGAACGCCGGCAGGTACGAGACCGCCGTCGCGATCCACTCCGACAGCAACGGAATCGCGAGCGCGTTCGCCGCCGCGAGGAACGCGAGCGCGTAGACGAACCACTTCGCCAGCGAGCCGAACGCGCTCGAGACGGCCTGTTCGGTGCCGCCGAGGATGCGCCCCAGCGGCGTCTCGAGGACCATTCGGTCGAGTTCGATGCCGTCGGCGATCCGTCGGACGACGCCCGCGGCCAGTCGGCCGATGATCCAGCCGATCGCGAGGATCACCAGCGCGCCGATGATCCGCGGGAGGAACGTGATCAGCTCCGCGATCGGGTCTTGTAGCCAGTCCGGGACCTGTGCTTGAGCGGGGTACAGTGGTGCCATGTGCAGGCGTGGTTGGTGCCGCCCGCCTTTCGTAATTGAGTGCGTATCGATCGGTCACGAAACCAACCGGTTCCGATCGCCGTCGCCGCGGCAATTGAACTGTCTATTACGGCGAATTGCGCGACGACCGTACCGTGACAGTTCGTGACGGGTTCGGTCCCGGACGACAGCGCTTCCGGCGAGCAATCGCGAGACGACCCTCGAGCGGGCGGGCGATAAACGCGCTTTGCGACCGAGTTCGGAATCGGCGGCGAATAACTATCAATCGAGTGGGAACGACGAGAAACGCCGACCGGCCGAACCTGTCCAGTTTCACTCATAGGGGCCGGTCGACGGTCCGGCGGACGAGACGGGGATATCGCGGCCGAATGCGACCGGTTTCGGCACGGAGAGTGACCGCCGTTGTCAGAGCCGCGCGAATCCCGTTGCTCCGACTGTGGCGCGAAACAATTGGACGAACGATTGTCTTCTGGCCGACCGTTCGAAATAATTCTCGGAATACGACGCCGATCCGCACACTTTGAGGGGGCGGACCGGGCAGCGAGCCCGGAGGGACCCGCGAATACCGCCGAACTCGGTAACCTGATATTACCGATTCCGCCGCGTCAGCGCCGCTGGCGTCACCAATTCCAACCCGGCCCCGTCGGGTTCGACCCGCGGACTGCGACCGGCGTCCGAACCGGGTTCGCTGGCGGATCTGCCGTCGACAACACGTTATTGGTGGCTCGCACACGAAACGCTCCCATGTACCTCGGCGACGAAGCGTGGCCCGACCTCGAGTCGTACTTCGAATCGGAATCGCTCGCACTGGTCCCGCTGGGATCGACGGAACAGCACGGACCGCACCTGCCGGAGGCGACCGATCACCTGATCGGCGAAGCGTTCGCGCGAGCGGTCGCGGAGCGGACGGGCTACCTCTGTACGCCGACGATCAACGTCGGCGTCAGCGGCCACCATCGGCAGTTCCACGGGACGATGTGGGTCGAGCCGCCGGCGTTCCGACAGTATCTGGAATCGTTGACTCGAAACCTCACGTCGCACGGAATCGATCGGGTGATCTACGTCAACGCCCACGGCGGGAACGTTCCCCACCTACGCGAGGTCGGGGCGCGACTTCGGCAGGACGAAGTCGCGTACGCCATCGAGTGGATGTGGAACGACTCGATCCCGGACCTCGTCGACGAACTGTTCGAACAGAACGGCCCCCACGGCGGCCCGAAGGAGACCGCGCTGATCCAGTACCTCGAGCCGGAGTTGGTTCACGACGACCGACTCGAGGAGGCCAGAGATACCGGAATTCCGGACGTCGAGGCGGCCGAGACGGTCAAACACGGCTCGCGCACGTTCTACGACGCGGCCGACAATACGGAAAACGGGGTCCTCGGCGATCAGACGGACGCGACCGCCGAGAAGGGCGAACGGCTCTTCGAGGCGGCGTCGGCGCAACTCGTCAGCCTCGCCGACTGGCTCGCCGAGCAACAGTTCGAGGATCTCATGCCGAGAGAACACGTGTAGTGCGGGAGCGGAAGGTCGGGAAGAAAGAGGGCAGACAGCGGATGGGGACACAGCGGGCAGCCCACGAGCAGTCTCGGCAGTCCGGTCCCAGTTCCCGCCACCCTCCCATCGGAGCCGCCGAGCGGCGTTCCCTCGAGAGTCGTGATTACGCCGACTCGTACACCGTAAACTCACGCCAGTGTCGCAGGCACCACATGCCGAGAGCGGTACAGATCAAGCCGGCGGCCAGGAAGTAGACGAGCAGTTGCGAGCTGAGGATCCGATCGGGGTTGCGAATCCCGAAGACGACCCCTTCGACCGCGAACGAAAACAGGATCCCGCTGGCGAGTGCGATCCCGGCCGTCGCGATGAGGACCGTCGTCCCGTCGGCGTCGTTCTCGTCGAGTTTCCAGAGACTCGCCACGAACCCGATGGCGGTCACGAGAACGTAGTACGGAAATCGATTGCCGGCACCGATCGTGTCGCCGTTTATCATCGCCATCGCACCGACCAGACACGCGGTCAGTAGGATGGTGACGCCGGCGATCGCTCCGACCACTCGTCCGCCGACGGCTTCGAACGCGCGACCCCAGTCCATATCTCTTGGAGGAAACCCACGGGAGAAAAACATTGAGGTCGATTGTCTCGAGTTCGAGCCTCGACGTTCCGACTCGTCCGTCCCCCGATCCATCGCTGAACGGACAGGAAACATTTATAGAATGAATGCAAATTGCCCAAGCGAAATGCCCGATTCGATCGAGAAACTGTCGGTTTCGGACGACGGGTTCACGTTTCCGGTAGAGGAGATACTCACCGGCCGCGGGTTCATCACCGGGAAATCGGGCAGCGGGAAGTCGAACACCGCGAGCGTTATCATCGAGGAGTTGCTCGATCGTCGGCTTCCGCTCTTGATCGTCGATACCGACGGAGAGTACACCGGGTTACGGGACTCATACGATCTCTTGCACGCCGGCGGGAGCGACGCGTGTGATCGGCAGGTTTCGGCCGAGGACGCCGATCAACTCGCATCGGTCGCCCTCGAGGATCGCGTCCCGGTTCTGCTGGACGTCTCGACGTACCCCTCCGAGGACGAAACGGAAGCCGTTCTTTCGAACGCGATCGAGGCGCTGTTCGTCGCCGAACACGACCACCGCATTCCGTTCTTGATCCTCCTCGAGGAGGCCCACGAGTTCATTCCCCAGCGGGGCGGCCGGGGCGGATCGGATCTGAAATCGCTGCTCATTCGCGTGGCCAAACGCGGTCGAAAGCGCGGCATCGGCATCTGCTGTCTCTCGCAGCGACCCGCGTCGGTCGACAAGGACTACATCACGCAGTGCGACTGGTTCGTCTGGCATCGATTGACGTGGAAGAACGACACGGACGTCGTCGATCGGATTCTGGGGAGCGGGACGGCCGAAACGGTCCAGTCGTTGGGGGACGGCGAAGCGGTGGTGCAGACGGACTGGGACGAATCGACCACTCGCGTTCAGTTCCGGCGAAGACGCACCGACGACGCCGGATCGACGCCGTCGCTCGAGGACCTGAACCGCTCGGAACCCGAGGACTCAACCGATCGAGAAACCGGGTCGAGTACCCCGCCGAGCGAATCCTCGCCATCGTCGGAGATCGACGACGAACCGGGACCCGCCGACTCGGACCGAAGCGATTCAGACGCTCGTCCGGACCGAAACGATTCGGATACCCGTTCGGACCGAGACGACGGGACGGAGATGCGGTATGACGAATCAGCGGCCGCCCGCTCGTCGTTGCCCGCGGCCGAAACGAAACCGTCGCTCGAGCGCCGGCGCGAGCGGCGCGAAACGCCGACGGACGCGGCGGATCCGCTCTGGGAGATCGGCGCGATCGTCGTCTATCTCTACGACTCGTTCGTCTGGTATCACCTGGTGGCCGTCTCGAGACTCGAGGCGAGAGTGGCGGCGACGGTGGCCCGTCTCGACGAGTTACTCGTCGGGAGACGGTACCCTCGTCGACCGGGGCACTACGAACGGTCTGGCTACCGACTGGTGGCGCTGCTGAGTGTGCTATTGTGCTACGCGCTCGTCGTTTTGGGGATGGTACTGGTGGTGTGAGCGCGGTAGCGATGCCCGTGAGAGCGACGCAACGCCACGGAAAGCGACGTAACGGCACTCAAAGCGACGCAACGGCACGGGGTCGCCGTGATCGCCCGGACTCCGTCACCGGTTCGCGGTGCGACGGCGGTTCAGCCAGTACACCGGCCCGGCGACGATCGACGCGAGCGGGACGGCGACGACCGCGTTTCCGAGGACGTAAATCAGCGGTGCGGAGACCGACCGTCCCGTGACGACCATTTCACACAGCCGCAGGCCCAGGAGCGCGACCGCACCGCCGCCGACGTACAGCCGGGAATCCGGCTGCCATTCGTCCGCTCGGCGAGCCGTTCGGTGGCTCTCTCTGTCCAACCGGATCGTGGCGTATCCCGCGAGGTGGAGCAACGATCCGAGCAGGACGAACGCGACGACTCGCGAGCCGCCCGAGGCGCCGGTGTCGAAAAGCGCCGGGCCAGCCGCGACGGCGAGTCCAACGTAGCTCGTCGACAGGACACACGGCGCGAGTAACACCGCCGAATGAACGCGCGATAGTTCGGCCCCGCTGCTCGAGGCGGTCTGTCGGCCGGTCGTCTCCGTCGGTCCTCCCTGCGAACGGGTTTGGCGTGTAAACTGTCGCATTGTCTCTCGCTAGGGTCGTTGCGATAGCTCGGCCACCTCCCAGTAGCGTGGGCCGAACGCCCCGCTGAGACGGGTTCGGTAGCCGAACGGGACCGGCCGAAACACCGCCAGCGTCGCCACTTCCGTGGGAAAGGCTTAAGCCATCGTAGGGAGAAGTCGGAGGTGTTCCACTCCCGTCCTCGTTCTCCGCTGCGGATATCTTTCTAGCCCGTGTTCTGTCGAACGGTACGTTCTTTAACCTTTTCTCAATTACTCGATAGATAGACGATCGATCGGAATTCGTTCGAACGGGGGATGGGTACCGGGTAACTCTCCGCCAGTTCGGGCCGAATCAGTCGTCGGCACCGTCGCGTTCGTCGGCGCCCGACCATCTCGTCGGCGCGTCGACGGCGTACGATGATAATCCTTAATAGATCTGGGCAGCAGATTTATTATATGGCAGTCGTCAGCGTTTCGATGCCGGACGAACTCTTGGAACGGCTCGATCAGTTCGCCGAAGAGCACGGGTACACCGGTCGGAGCGAAGTCGTCAGGGAGGCCTCGCGAAACCTGTTGGGCGAGTTCGAGGACACCCGACTGGAAGAGCGGGACCTGATGGGAATCGTCACGGTGTTGTTCGATTACGAGACGACGAGCGTCGAGGAACGGATGATGCACCTGCGCCACGAGCACGAGAACCTCGTCGCGTCGAACTTTCACAGCCACGTCGGTAACCACTACTGCATGGAACTGTTCGTCCTCGAGGGCGAACTCGAGGATATCTCGGCGTTCGTCGGAAAGATTCGAGCGACGAAGGACGCGCTGACGGTCGACTACTCGGTCATGCCGGTCGACAGTTTCGATCCGCTCGCCCAGGGGTAGGATCGCGAGACGGATCGGGACGATGGGACCGCACGCACCAGCGACCGGGGACATAGACTACTACCCGAAGAACGTGACGGAAGAGAGATGGGACGGCCTCGGCGAATTCCGCGAACAAAGCCAGTCAACAGTATAGTTTTACTGTCGTCCTCACGTAAGGGTCCGTATGACATACCGGAAGGTCAACTACGAGGAGGTCGAGCAGGTCTCGAGCGCGATGCACGTTCTGAGCGATCCGCTGGAGACGGAGCAGGTGGGGGTAACGGTGGCCCGCTGCGATCCGGATTGGAAGAGCAAACCCCACGATCACACGGACAACGACCACGAGGAGATCTACGTCCTCATCGAGGGAGAGGCGACCGTCATCGTCGACGACGAACCGGTCGAGATGGAGACCGGCGACGCGTTGTGGATCCCGCCGACGTCGACGCGCCAGATCCGTAACGGCGATCGCGAGAGCGCGTTCGTCCTCGTGAGTGCGCCGAGCATCGGGGACGACGAGGGCGACGGCGACGAGTGGCTCCTGTCGGGCTTCGCCGGGTGAGTCTCGGTCGGCGACGGGACAGCCGTGACGGCTGGAACCGGAAAGAGGCAGGACGGTTTAGTGGCCCCGCGTCATCACCCCCAGTAGGTGAGTCTCGATCTACTCGAAACATCACGCAGCCGTGTCACTGGTCGTCGCGGGGGTTCTAACCGCACTACTCCCGTCGATAACGCTCTTGGGCCAGTCGGTTCCCGCCGCGGCCGTCGTCGCCTACGGCACCGCAATCGGCGTCTTCATCGATCTCGATCACTTTCTCATCGCTCGTCTCAAGACCGGCGACTGGGACGCCGTCCGATTCTGTCTCGCCGATCCGGGTGCGGCCCTCACGGACCAGTCGAACATTTTCGACCCCGGCGACGTCGGCGTCCTCTCGCGACTGTTGAGCCACGTCGTGATCGGCGGAATCGCGGTCCCGGTGATCGCCATCGCCAGCGTTCCCCTCGCTATCGTCACCGGCGTCGTACTCTACGCCCACGTGCTCGCCGATCTCGTCTGGGATATCACCCTGCTCGAGGACCACGCGGACGCGGCGGCGTCCGTCGACGACCTCGCGCGGACGTTCGGCTAGGGACGTCCCGGCGACGAGCCGTCGAACCGCGACGGGCACAGCGGTTTCTCGGGTTGCATTGTTCGACCGCGGCTATTTGCACCGCGCGACCGTTCCGCGGGATATGGAGCTACTCGACGAGAGCATCGTTCCGGAGCACGCTCGAGACGTCAAGGCCGAGGCCCGCGAGTTCGCGCGCGAACACATCGAACCGAACGCTCGGGAGTACTTTCAGGCGGGCGAGTATCCGGAGGAGATCCTCGCGGCCGGTCAGGAAGCCGACCTCGTAGCACAGGACATCCCAGAGGAGTGGGGCGGCCGGGGGCTCGATCTGGCGCAGTTGCTCGCGATCACGGAGGAGTTCTACCGGGCCGACGCGGGGATCGCGCTGACGCTCCAGCTTGCGAGTTTCGGCTGCGAGATTACCTACGAACACGGCACGGACGAGCAGTGCGAGGAGTACATCCGACCGGTGGCGGAGGGAGAACAGCGCTCGGGACTGGCGGTGTCGGAACCCGACACCGGTAGCGATCTCTCGGGGATGCAGACCCGAGCGGAGAGAGATGGCGACGAGTACGTCATCAACGGCGAGAAGTACTGGATCGGTAACGGCGTCGAGGCGGACTGGGTGACGCTCTACGCCCGGACCGGAGACGACGAGGACAACCCCTACGGGAACCACTCGATGTTCATCGTCCCGACCGATACCGACGGCTACGAGGCCGAGCACATCCCCGAGAAGATGGCGATGCGCGCCTCGAAACAAGCCCACATCGAGTTCGACGAGTGCCGCATTCCCGCGGCGAACCTGATCGGCGAGGAGGGTGACGGCTTCACGCTGCTCGCGGACTTCTTCAATCACGGTCGCGTCGCCGTCGCCGGCCACGGGCTCGGCATCGCCGCGGCCGCCATCGAGGAGGCCTGGGAGTTCACGCACGACCGCGAGGAGTTCGGGAAGACGATCAGCGACTTCCAGGCCGTCCAGCACGGGCTCGCCGATATGTTACTCGAGTTCGAGAGCGCTCGAACGCTCACCTGGCGCGCCCGCGAGAAGGTCGCGAACGAAGACAACGCGGGGTACTGGGCCGCGATGGCGAAGACGAAGGCGACCGAGACGGCCGTCGACGTGTCCGAGCAGAGCATGCAGTTCCACGGCGGCCGCTCGATCCTCGACGAGCGACGGATCGCCCGCGTCTTCCGCGACGCCCGCATCCCGGTCATCTACGAGGGGGCGAACGAAATTCAGCGAAACCTCATTTACGGGCAGGCCCCCTGATCGACGGCTGGGCCCGTCGACCGCAGCGACGAGCCGGTTCGGCAGTCACCCGCGGCGACGCCGCTGTCACACGTCGGCCGAAAGAACAATCTCGGTCGATAACATGAGACCCGGCAGACCAACTACTGTGGTGATCGAGATGACACTCGCCCGCACTGCCCCGTTATGAGCCGGCCGCGCGTGCTCTGCGTGAGCGGCGATCGTTCGACGCGAGCGGCCGTCACGCTGTCGTTGACGGACGCCCCCGTCGACGTCGTCGTCGCCCAGCGGCCCGCGGCGGCGACCGACCGACTCGAGCGAGAAGAGATCGACGCGGTCGTCATCGACGCGAGCACGGTGACGGACGTGCCGGCGCTCGTCGATACGGTCGAGTCCGAGGCCCCGGGGACGCCGACGTTCGTCTCCTGGGGAGCGAGCGACGACGGCGGTGGGGTGTTGAGCGAAGTGATCGTCCGGGCTGCGGAGATCGAACCGGGAGCGCAGCTGGCGGCCGCCATCACCGATCGACTCGACGACGGCTCGAGCGCGGAACTCTCGAACGCGGGCGACCCGAACGCGAGCGATCTCACGACCGAGACGACGGCGTCGGTCCGAGAGCTGCCCGCTGCGCTGGCCGAAATCGTCGGTGCCGTTCGCCGTCGGCTGGTCGACGCGACCTCTCCGCTGGCGGTCGAACGGGTGCTCCGCGAGGAGCTGACCGGCAGCGATCGATTCGCGTTCGCCTGGGTCGGCGAGTACGACCGCGGCGAACGCGAGATCGTGCCGTGGCTGTCGGATCCCGAGGCGATGGCGTGGTCGCTACACCGAACCGTCGGTATCGGCGACGGCGAGCAGCCGCTGCTCGAGCGAGCGATTCACACCGGGGAGATCCAGTATCGGCCGTACGGCGAAGACGATAGCGACGCCGTCCCGTTCGGCGACCGCGCGTTCGAACGCGGCGCTCGGTCGGTCGCCGTCGCACCGCTTGCGGCAGGCGGCGAGCTGTACGGAGTGGCGGTCGTCTACGCGACGGAGCCGATTTCCGCACGCGAACGAGACGCGATCCAAACGATCGCCGCGACCGCGTCCCACGTCCTCGAGACGATCGCCGTTCGCGGCCGCCTCGACCAGCGAGAACGCGCCCTCCACCGGTACGAGCGACTCGTCGAAACGGCCGGCGACGGGATGTACGTCCTCGACGACGCGGGCCACTTCACGACCGTCAACGACGCGCTGGTCGAGATGACCGGCTACAGCCGCGAGGGACTGCTCGGCGAACACGCGTCGATCCTGTTCGACCGCGAGGACGTCACCGCCGCGACGGCCCTCATTCGATCGCTGCTCGAGGCCGAGAGCCACACCGAAACCCTCGAACTGCCCCTCGAGACGAAAGCCGGCGAGCGGATCCCCTGCGAGGCCCAGATCGCGGTCCTCGTTCCCGACGGCGAATTTCTCGGCTCGGTGGGCGTCCTCCGCGACATCACGGAGCGAAAGCGAAGCGAACGGAAGCTCCGCGAACGCAACGAGCGACTCGATACGTTCGCTCGGATCGTCAGCCACGACCTCCGCAACCCGCTCGGCGTCGCCCAGGGCTACCTCGAACTCTTCGAGGAGACCGGGGACGCCGAACACGCCGAAAAGACCCGCGAGGGACTCGATCGGATGGAGTCGATCATCGAGGACGTGCTGGCCATCGCCCGCGAGGGCGACTGGGCCGCGGACACCGACCCCACCGATCTCGAGTCGATCGCTCGCGAGGCGTGGGCCCACGTCTCGACCGCGGAGGCGACGCTGTCGGTCACGGGCACGATGACGATCGGGGCCGACCGCTCGCGACTCCTGCGGCTCCTCGAGAACTGTTTCAGGAACAGTATCGAACACGGCGACACGACCGGAACCGTTCGCGTCGGACCGCTCGAGCGAGACGGGAGAGACGAGCGTGACAGCCGAGGCGGCCGTGGCGAAGGGGACGGACGTGCGCGGGGATTCTTCATCGAAGACGATGGAACGGGACTCCCCGAAGAGCTCCGTGACGAAATATTCGATCCGTCGGTTTCGTCGTCGACGGAGGGGCTCGGAATCGGCCTCTGGATCGTCAGAGAAGTCGCTACCGGACACGGATGGTCGGTCGCCGCGACTGAAAGCGAGAGTGGAGGGGCTCGGTTCGAGTTCGAAGTCGGCGTCTAGTTCTCGGACTGGAGGTCTTGGAATGCACCGACGAAATCGTCGTGGGAGGACATTCCGGAAACCGTCTCGTCGACGCGTTGCTCGAGCTCCGCGACGCGGTCGCTGAGGGCCTGATATTCCTCGTTGTTCGCGAGTTCTCGGTCGGCCTTCTCGGACTCCAGTAGCGCCTTCTTCGAGACGAGCGCGTAGTACTCCTGTATATCGGACTCGTAGTCGGAACGGTCGGCGACGTCGTCGACCATATCGACGAGTTCGTCCTTCGAGACCGGTTTGACGAGGTAGTCGTCGAACCCCATTTCGATGATGTCGAAGTCGGGATCGACCGCCGTCACCATGACCACCCGCGAATCGTATCCCTGCTCGCGGATCTGCTCGAGGACTTCGTCGCCGGAGAGTCCGGGCATCCGCCGGTCGAGAAGTACGACTTCGACGGAGTCGGCCATCTTCTCGAGCGCCTCTTCACCGTCGTAGGCCGTCTCGACGGCCCAGTCGGCCTGTAACCAGGCGGCGAATAGGTCCGCGAGCCGAGCCTCGTCGTCGACGACGAGCACCTCGGGCCCATCACTCATTGGGGAACCCCTCCATTCTCTTCATCGATTACAGCCACGCGTCACCAATGGTACCTCTCTGTGATAAATCTCGCGACCATATGTCAACTGTATAAAATTAATACAGGTCAATTCGAGGAACGGATTCGGTCGCTCACAGTTCACGACGAGACCGACGCTTCGCACGTCGGCGGCTCCCTCACTTCCCTTCGAAGTTCGGCTCCTCGTCGCCCATGAAGGCCATAATACCCTCCATCAGGTCGTCGGTCGCCATCAGGTGACCGAACGCGGAGGCCTCGTACTCCAGTCCCGCCTCGGTATCGTCGCGACCGGCGAGCATCGCGCGCTTAGTGAACTTCTGAGCGATCGGCGGCCCGCCGGCGAGGTCGGTCGCCAGCTCGAGCGCGCGCGCTTCGAGCCCGTCGTTGTCGACGACTTCGTTGACGAAACCGTAGTCGGCCATCGTCTCGGCGTCGTAGCGCTCGGCGGTGAGGATGATCTCCTTCGCGCGGCCCTCGCCGACGATGTGTTTGAGTCGCTGCGTCCCACCCCAGCCGGGAATGAGGCCGAGGTCGAGTTCGGGCTGGCCGAACTGGGAGCGCTCGCTCGCGACGCGCATGTCCGCACAGGTCGCCAGCTCCATCCCGCCGCCGAGACAGAAGCCGTCGATCCCCGCGACGACGGGCAGGTCGCAGGCCTCGAGTTCGCCGAACGTCGACTGTCCCAGTCGCGACAGCTCCTGGCCCTCGATCGGGTCGGCGCCGTCGCCGGCCATGCTCTGGACGTCCGCGCCCGCGGAGAACGCCTTCTCGCCCTCGCCGGTGACCAGGATCGCGCGCACCTCGTCGTCGTCCTCGAGCAGGTCGATCGCCGCCGAGAGCTCCTCGAGGAGTTCGTCGCTGATGGTGTTCATTCGGTGTGGCCGGTCGAGGACGATGTGGCCGACCATGTCGCCGGGGTACTCGACGCGGATCGCTTCGAAGTCGACCTCACCCGAGTCACTATCGCGCTCGTAGAAACCGCCCTCGTCGGCGCGTTCCGCGAGGTACTCCGCGGGCGCGTACCGCTCGTGGCCGGTCCGGTCGTAGGCCTCCTCGAGCGTCTCGTGCAGCGCTGCGAGGCCGTAGTCGTCGACGAGTGTGACCGGACCGTCGGGGAAGCCGGCCCCGAGCTGGACCGCCTCGTCGATCGACTCCGGCGGGGCGACGTCGCCGCCGATCAGCTTGGCCGCCTCGTTGGCCATCGTCGCGAGGAGCCGTTTCTTGACGAACTCCGACTGCTCGTCGGTCGGTATCTGGACGCCCTCGCCGTCCTCGTAGTCGTAGAACCCCTTCCCGGACTTCTTGCCGAACTCCTCGTTTTCGACTTTCTCCGCCAGCAGCGGAGCCGGCTCGTAGGCCTCGCCCAGCACCTCGTTCATGTACTCGAGGACGTGGTAACTGACGTCGTTGCCGACCTGGTCGCCGAGTTCGAAGCTGCCCATCGGCAGGCCCATGTCGTACTTCGTCGTCGAATCGACCTCGGCGATGGTCGCTTCGTCGTTGCTGACGAGCCACGCGGCCTCGTTCATCAGCGGTACCAGAATGCGGTTGACGATGAAGCCGGGCGAGTCCTTGTGGACGCGAACCGGCGTCTTCCCCAGATCTTCGGCGAGGTCCTCGACGACCGCGAGCGTCTCCTCGGCGCTCTCGGCGCCCGAGATCACTTCGACCAGCTGCATCCGGACCGGCGGGTTGAAAAAGTGCATCCCGCAGAACCGCTCCGGCCGCTCCGTGAACTCCGCGAGATCGGTGATCGAGAGACTCGAGGTGTTCGTCGCGAAGATCGCGTGATCGGGGGCGGCCTCCTCGAGTTCGGTGTACACGTCCCTCTTGATCTCCATCTGCTCGGGGACGGCCTCGATGACGACATCGGCATCGGCGACAGCTTCGGCCATATCGACCAGCGGCGTCACTCGGTCTAAGGCGGCGTCGGCGTCCTCCTCGGAGAGTTGATCGTTCTCGGCGAGCTTGCCGAGCGACCACTCGATCTGGTCGTAGCCGTTCTGGACGAACTCCTCTTTGATGTCGCGCATATTCACGTCGTAGCCAGCGATCGCGGCGACCTCCGCGATACCGTGGCCCATGTTACCCGCACCTAGAACTGCGACAGTGTTGATATCCTCCAGGTCCATGCTCACGAATCCTATTCGGACCCGTTTCAACGTTTCCCCTCGTATGATAGAAACTACACTTCCGTTTACAGACGGTTACAAAGGTCTTTATCGCTGCAATAGTAACGATTGTCCATGGAATTCAGACTCAGCGAAGAACAGGAGCAGATCCGCGACGAAGTCCGCCGATTCGCCGAAAACGAGATCGTCCCCAACGCGGAGGAGTACGACTCCGAAGAGAAGTTCCCCCACGAGATCGTCGACGAGGCCGCCGAAATGGGCCTGGTCGGCACCTCGATCCCGATGGAGTACGGCGGCGCCGGCTACTCCACTCTCGAGTCGGCGCTCATCGCCGAGGAACTGTTCTCCCACGACGCCGGGATCGCGCTCTCGATCATGGCCTGTTCGTTCGGCACCGAGGCCATCAGCGAGTTCGGGACCGAAGACCAGAAGGAGCGCTTCTTAGAGCCCGTCGCGACCGGCGAGAAGATATCCGGCGCGGCGATTTCCGAGCCCGACACCGGCTCCGACGTCTCCTCCGTCTCGACGCGCGCCGAGAAGGACGGCGACGAGTGGGTGATCAACGGCAACAAGATGTGGATCACCAACGGCTCCATCGGCGACTTCTTCGTCGTGCTCTGTAAGACCGACCCCGACGCCGACAGCCGCTACGGCGGTTTCAGCCAGATCATCGTCGAGTCCGACCGCGACGGCTTCAGTTCGGACAAGATCACGGGCAAGCTCGGCATCCGAGCCTCCGACACCGCCGAACTCATCCTCGACGACGTCCGCGTCCCCGAGGAGAACCTCGTCGGCGACGAGGACGCCGCCTTCCTCCAGCAGATGCAGTTCTTCGACGCCACCCGGACCGGCGTCGCCGCGCAGGGACTCGGCATCGCGAAGGGCGCGCTCGAAGCCGCCCGCGAGTACGCCCAGGACCGCGAGCAGTTCGACCAGCCCATCTCGGACTTCCAGGCCATCCAGCACAAACTCGCCGAGATGGCCACCGAGACCGAGGCCGCGCGCAACCTGACCTACAAGGCCGCCTGGAACGTCGACCAGGGCAACGACATCACGAAGCTCGCCTCGATGGCCAAGGAGTACGCCTCCCGCGTCGCCGTCGACGTCTCCAACGAGGCCGTCCAGATCCACGGCGGTGCCGGCTACGTCAACGACTTCCCCGTCGAGCGCTTCTACCGCGACTCGAAGATCACCCAGATCTACGAGGGAACCACCGAGATCCAGAAGAACGTCATCGCGCGGGAACTGCTGGACGACTAACGAAATTTTACTCTGCGGTCTATCGCGGTCGCGATACCGCGACCGCGATGTCCCTCGGTGAAATTTCGATCAAAAGCACTCCTCCTTCCTCTCCACTCGGCTCGCGGCTACGCCGCTCGCTTTCCCGCGGCGCTTCGCGCCGCGCTCTCGCTCCGAGTCAGTCGTCGGCCCGCTCGCTCACCCTACGGGTTCGCTCGCGGTCGTAATCGGGTAGTAGCCTGCCCTCCCCCGGATCGCGCGGCTCTCGCAGTCGCTCGAGCCGCGCTCGCGGCCACTGATTTTCGTTTTGGTTTGCTTCAGACGACCACGACAATTAGCGACGGCGCGACGAAGACGACGTGTTGGAAGACGTGGCGGATCATGGCGGCCTCGAGGCGCCGACGACGGAAGCGGGTGGGAACCCCTTTGTCCCGTCGGCCCCTTCCTCAGGGTATGAGAGAGTTCGTCTTCGCCCTCGAGTACGAGCCCGGTTGCAACGGGGTGGCGGACGCGCTCGCGGACCACCCCGATGCCAGGGTCCGCTCGCTGTCGCTGCACGCGACCGACGAACGCCTCTGGCGGGTCGACCACGCCACCGGCACGCCGGACGCGCTCGAGGACATCGAGAACGCTTTCCTCACCGGCGACTACTACGCGGACTGCCTCGCGACCGACGACTGCGGCGCGACCCAGACCACGCGGGTCCTCGACCGCACCGACGATACGCTCGTCCTCTACTCCGACTGGGAGCGCACCCCAAGCTGTGCGTCCGTCCCGCACATCGCCCGCGACCACTTCGGCGACGGCGTCCTGTTCGAGACGCGCCACGAGGGTCGTCACTACACCTGGCGGATCGTCCACTCCGGCGAGGGCGACACGGGGGCGTTCTTCGAGGCCCTCGAGGCGGCGCTCGGTGACCGCGCCCGAATGGAGATGCTTCGATCGGCGACGACGGATACCGAAGCGCCGACTGGCAACCCGAGCGGCGGGGCGAGCGGACTCGCTCCGGAACAGGAGGCCGCCCTCCGGGCCGCCGTGGAACACGGCTACTACGAATCGCCCCGCGAGATCGACGCCGGCGATCTCGCCGACCACCTCGACGTCCCGCGGTCGACGCTCACCTATCGGCTCCGACAGGCCGAAGAACACCTGGCCAAGCAACACGTCGCGAGCGAGCAACTGGTCGACGACCCGTCGACGCCGCTCTAGCGGCTCCGCACGCTTTTGGAATATTCCAACGAAGGCTTATCGAACTGACGCCCCTATCCCGAAGTAATGAGCGATGAATCGGACGCGACGAGGGAAACGGAGGGGGACGACCAGCGACGGGAACTGGCCGCTCGACTCGCCGTCCCCGAGATGGACTGCCCGTCTTGTGCGGGAAAGGTCGACAAGAGCCTGGGGCGCGTCGACGGAGTCGTCGACGCCGACCTCAATCCGACGACCGGGACGGCCACGGTCACGTACGACCCCGATCGAACCGGCGAGGCCGACGTGGTCGCCGCGATCGAAGGTGCCGGCTACGAGGTCACCGGGGGAACTGATGGCGGTGACGGGACGGCCGAGTCCCCGTCGAACGCCGGCGGCGTCGACGTCGCGCCGCCCACGGAGGTCTGGACGAGCCCCCGCGCGAAGAAGACGTGGCTCGGCGCGGCCTTCGTCACCCTCGGATTGCTCGTCGAGTTCCTCCTGCCCGGCTTGAACCCCGCGGTGGCGAGCGTCCTCGAGTATCCGCTTCACGTCGCCGATCTCCTCTTCCTCGGCGCGGTCGCCGTCAGCGGCGTCCCCGTCGTCCGCAGCGGCTACTACTCCGCGAAGAACCGGAGCCTCGACATCGACCTGCTGATGGGGACGGCGATCATCGCCGCGACCGGCATCGGTTACTTCGTCGAGGCCGCGACGCTCGCGGTGCTGTTCAGCGTCGCCGAACTGCTCGAGGACTACGCGATGGACCGGGCGCGGGACTCCCTGCGGGAGCTGATGGAGCTCTCGCCGGACGAAGCCACCATCGTGCGCGACGGCGAGGAAGTGACGGTGCCGGCCGACGAGGTGGCGGTGGGTGAGACCGTGGTCGTCCGGCCCGGAGACAAGATCCCGCTCGACGGGACGGTCCGCGAGGGCGAGAGCGCGATCGATCAGTCGCCGATCACCGGCGAGAGCGTCCCCGTGGACAAGTCGACCGGTGACGAGGTCTACGCCGGGACCATCACCGAGGACGGCTACCTCGAGATCGAGGTCACCTCGACGGCGGGCGACTCGACGCTCTCGCGGATCATCGAGCTGGTACAGGGCGCACAGGCCGAGCAGACGGAAACCGAGCAGTTCGTCGACCGGTTCGCGGGCTACTACACGCCCGCGGTGGTCGTGCTGGCGATCTTGACCGCCGCCCTTCCGCCGCTGCTCATCGGCGACACCGTCACCGCGGGCGTCGCCGGCTACGAGATCGCGTTCGCCGGCGACTGGGGGACCTGGTTCGTCCGCGGGCTCACGCTGCTGGTGATCGCCTGTCCCTGTGCGTTCGTCATCTCGACGCCCGTCTCGGTGGTCTCGGGGGTCACCAGCGCCGCGAGGAACGGCGTCCTGATCAAGGGCGGCAACTACCTCGAGGCGATGGGCGAGGTCGACGCCGTCGCTCTCGACAAGACCGGCACGCTCACCAAGGGCGAACTCGCGGTCACGGACATCGTCCCGGCCGACGGAACCGACGAGGAGACGCTGCTTCGATACGCGGCCGGGCTGGAACGACGCAGCGAACACCCCATCGCCGCGGCGATTCTCGCCCGGGCCGACGAGGCGGGCGTGGGCAACCGCCCCGAGCCGACGGGGTTCGAGAGCCTGACCGGCAGGGGGATCCGCGGGGAAATCGATGTCTCCAGCGAAGCCGGAGGCTCGTCGGACTCGTCCGACGGTGGCGAGACTTACTACGCGGGCAAGCCCGCGCTGTTCGAGGAGTTGGGCTTCGATCTCTCGCGGACCCGTGCCGACGGTTCGTCGGACTCGCGGACCGACGGTGGCGTCGCGCTCGAGACCGACGAGGGAGCCTTCGCCGCGGACACGCTCGCCGCGCTCGAGCGGGACGGCAAGACGGTCGTCCTCGTCGGGACGGCGACCGACCTGCTGGGCGCGATCGCGATCGCCGACGAAGTCCGGCCGGCCTCCAAGCGGGCGATCGAGCGGCTCCACGACCTCGGCGTGGAACGCGTCGTGATGCTGACCGGCGATAACGAAGGGACGGCGCGGGCGATCGCCGAACAGGTCGGCGTCGACGAGTACCGCGCCGAACTCCTGCCCGACGAGAAGGTCGCGGCCGTGGCCGACCTCCAAGAACGGTACGGCGACGTGGCGATGGTCGGCGACGGTATCAACGACGCGCCCGCGCTGGCGACCGCCGAGGTCGGCGTCGCGATGGGCGCGGCCGGCACCGACACCGCCCTCGAGACGGCCGACATCGCGCTGATGGGCGACGACATCGGGAAACTGCCGTACCTGTACGACCTCGCGCACACGGCAAACGGCGTCATCCGGCAGAACGTCTGGGCGAGTCTGGCGGTGAAAGCCCTGCTCGCGGTCGGCGTCCCGCTCGGGTTCGTAAGCGTCGCGCTGGCGGTCGTCGTCGGCGACATGGGGATGAGCCTCGGCGTTACCGGCAACGCGATGCGGCTCGCGAACGTCGAGCCCGAAGCCCTCGCGGACCGCGAGGGTCAGTAACGCCGCGTCCCCGTCCGAGACGCAAGCGAACGGACGCGACCCCGGCATCGAGGACGACAGTACGACCGTGACGCCCCACGTCTTCCCACCGACTGGACCGATCGTCGTGTCGGCTCAACTGATAGTCCACTACCGCTGAAAAACTAGTATTCGAACCGACCGTTATCCACGCTATCCGAGACGTTTCTGAAGACGGATATGGCATCTCGGGGCCGTTAGGGAGCCATTCTGCATCGTTCGGGGCCGGACCTAAACCCGGCCGGCGGTTACGTTCACCCGATGACAAAATCACCATCCAACGGTAGCGACACGATCGACGACGACCGGCGAACGACGACCGGCGAACGAACGACCGCCGGCATCGAGAATCGCCTCGAGACCGAGGGCGACCCCGGCTCCGCCGCCGGCCTCGAGTACGAGGTCGTGACGACACCGGTACTCGTCATCGGAGCCGGGGCTGCGGGTGCCCGGGTCGCGATCGAACTCGCCGAGTCGGGGATCGAACCGCTCGTGATCGGCAAGCGCGATCACGGCGACGCCCACACGACGTGGGCGGCCGGCGGGGTCAACGCCGCGCTGGGCTCGCTCGATCCCGAGGACGACTGGACGATCCACGCGGCGGACACCTTCAACGAGGGCCATCACCTGAACGACCCCGAGGCCGTCGAACTGACGGCGCGGGAGATGCCCGACCGGATCCGCGAACTCGCCGAGTGGGGCCTGCCGTTCGACCGGACCGACGACGGCGAGATCAACCAGCGCTACTTCGGCGCGCAGTCCTACCGGCGGACCTGCTTCGTCGGCGATCGGACCGGCGAGGCCATGCTCGACACGCTGGTCGGCCGCGCTCGCGAGCTCGAGGTGCCCTACCGCGAGAACGTGATGATCACGCGCCTGCTCTCGGACGGCCGGCGCGTCGACGGTGCCGTCGGCTTCGACATGGAGACCGGTGAGGGCCTGCTGTTCCGGACGAACCACGTCGTCCTCGCGGCCGGCGGGTTCTCGGCGCTCTATCGCCGCCACTCTTCGCGCGACGACGAGAACAACGGCGACGGGCAGGCGCTGGCGCTCGAGGCCGGGGCGCGGCTCGTCGACCTCGAGTTCGTGCAGTTTCACCCGACGGGAATGGTCGGCGAGCGTTACGGCGAGGAGTGGGACGGCCGGCTCGTCACCGAGGCGGTCCGCGGCGAGGGCGGGCGGCTGTACAACGCGGAGGGAGAGCGGTTCATGGAGCGCTACTCGCCCGACCAGATGGAACTCGACGCCCGCGACGTGGTCGCGCGGGCCATCGCCCGCGAAGTCCGCGAGGGCCGAGGGACCGAGGACGGCGGGGTCTTCCTCGACATCTCCCACCGGGACGCCGAGTACGTCCGCGACCGGCTGCCGTCGATGGTCGAGCGCTTCGAGTCGCTGGGCGTCGACATCACGAAGGAGCCGATGACAGTCGGCCCGACGGCCCACTACACGATGGGCGGGGTCGATATCGACTTCCGAACGGGCGAGACAGGCGTCGATGGCCTCTACGCCGTCGGCGAAACCGTCGCTGGCGTCCACGGCGCGAACCGCCTCGGCGGGAACTCGCTGGCCGAGACCGTCGCGATCGGCAAACTCGTCGGCGGGCACGTCGCGGCCACCGTCACCGACGACGATGTCGATCCCGTCGTCACCGACGGACAGCGGGCGCTGGCCGAGCGTGAGTTGGAAGCCCTCCAGGCACTCGCTGCCTCGGACGGCACCGTTACGCCGACGGCACTGCTCGAGGAGCTCGGCGACCTGTCGTGGGAGCACGCCGGCATCCTCCGCGACGAAGCCGGGCTGCGGGCGGGTCTCGCGAAACTGGACGCCGTCCGGAAACGCACCGCGGATCTCCGCGTCGAGGGCGACCGCACGTCGAAATCGTTCGAGTACGCCGTGGATCTCTCGGCGAGTCTCACCGTCGCCGAGGCGATGCTTCGAGCCGCTCGTGAGCGCACCGAGTCCAGGGGCGCTCATTTCCGGACGGATCACCCCGACACGGCCGACGACTGGCGGGTGAACCTCCTCGTCACCGCCGGGACCGAGGGACTCTTGTTCCACCGACGCGGCGTCGGTGACCCCGGCCCGGCCGTTCGGGCGGCGCTCGAGGCGGACCACGAACTCGATTATCACCACCTCGAGTGAACTGCCCCCCCTCCGCGGCCGACCGAGACGCCTATGCGTTCCCGGTCCCGTACTCCCGTATCGACACGTGCGCATGAATGAAGAGGCACACGCCGTTCTCCGCGAGGACCCCGTTATGGCGGGGCTCCTCGACCGGCACGACCCCTACGCCGAACCGGACTGGACCGAGTACGAGCGGCTCTGTATCTCGATCATCAACCAGCAGCTCTCGACCGCGAGCGCGGCGGCCGTCCGCGAGCGCGTGTTCGACCTCCTCGAGGGCGACGTGACGCCGGCGTCCGTCCTGGCCGCGGACGAGACGGCCCTCCGGGATGCGGGTCTCTCCCGGAGCAAGGTCGAGTACGTGCAAAACGCCGCCCGCGCCTTTCAGGAGAACGATTACACGCGAGCGGGACTCGCCTCGCACTCCGACGACGAGGTCGTCGATCTGCTCACCGATATCAAGGGGATCGGCGCGTGGACCGCCCGCATGTACCTCCTGTTCGTCCTCGAGCGCCGGGACGTGCTTCCCCTCGGCGATCTCGCCGTCCGCCGCGGGATCGAGCAGCTCTACGGCGACGGCGAGGAGCTGACCCGCGCGGAGATGCGCGAAATCGCCGAGCCGTGGCGGCCGTATCGCAGCGTCGCCACGCGGTACATCTGGGCCGAATACGAATCCGACTGAACCCGACCGATCTCCGATCTGACGGAATCCGTCCCGACTCAATCGGCCCTCACGTCCCGGTTCCAGGGCGTGCCGTCGGCTATCGCCGCGTGGAGACGAAGCGTAGTCGAAAGAGTTCGGATCCTGCCCCGACTATCGCGAGCGGTAAGTTCGTCCTACACACGTCTCGGGGTCGTGAAACAGTCACCGCCAGGACGGACAACAGCGGATTACGACCCGGCCACTGCCGGCCGAACGAGGGGGCTCGAGAAACGGGACACTGATCCGACGGGATGGCCCCGTTGACTGAAGTACGGATCGGTCGCAGTGTAACGGGAGATGGCGAACGATACATCCTCGACGGAGACCGGCGAAGCCGAGCAACGGCGTATGACCACCGATCCCGAGCGCATCAGAGAGTGGGCCGAGGCGCGCGACGCCGTTCCGGTCAGGGTTCAGGACGGCGAGGATCACGGCCACTCCTTCGCCCGGCGCGACGAGATGGGCGACCACCACGAGGAGTACACCTGGGACGAGTTCGAGCAGCGCTTCGACGACGAGGACCTCGTCTTCGTCTACCACGAGGCGGAGCCGACCGGCGAGGAGATGGGCTTCTTCGAGGTCGTCGAGCGCGAACACGCGTTCGAACGCGCCGATCTCGGCCGGGACGAACTCGAGGACTCGCTGCGACGCGGCGAGACCGTGACGACGGAGATCGTCGAGACGCAAGTCGTCGAGCGGGAGATCGTCGAACGCGACACGATCGAGAGCGAGGTGATCGACACGGATCTGGTCGAGCGGGAGGTCGTCGACTCCGAACTGGTGAGCCGCGACATCGTCGAGACCGAGTTCGTCTCCGACGACATGATCGAGGTGACCGTCGACGAAACGCACATGGACACCATCGAGGAGATCGAGCGCTACATCGTCGAGAGCGAGGTCGTCGACGTCGATATCGAGCAAGAGGAGGAGGTAGAGCGAGACGATATCCGGACGGACATCGAACTCGAGAGCGTCCAACGATCCATCCTCGAGAGCGACGTCGTCCGTTCGAGCGTGACGCCCGACGACGTGGTCCAACAGGAGGTCATCCAGAGCCAGCGGACCGAGGGAGACGCCGTCCGGAGCGAACTCCTCGAGCGCCGAACGATCGAAGAGGAGGTCACCGAGCGACTGCGAATGCGGTACATGCTCGAGGACACCGAACTGATCGAGTCCGAGGTGCTCACCAGCGAGGTGCTCGAGGGAGAGATCATCGACGTCGACGAGTACGAGTCCACGGGGACCGCCGAGATGGAAACCGGAACCGCCGGAACGATGGACGAGACGACGGCGGATACCGGAGCCGAGGCCGAGATGGGAACGACGGACGAAATGACGGAGTCGTCGGCGGTCGAACTCTCCCACGGCGATCAGGGGAAAGACGTCGTCGACGAGTCGGGCCAGCAGATCGGGATGGTCGCCGAAGTCGAGGGACAGACGGCGTACGTCGATCCGGAGCCCGGGCTGACGGATCGGCTCAAAGCCCGCATGGACTGGGGCGGCCACGGCGACGACGACTACCCGGTCGAGTCCTCGCAGATACTGGAGATTACGGACGACGAGGTCGTCATCCGGAGCGAGTAACGCGAGAAACGGACCGGGAAGCGTCCCGATCGGGCGGCGTGTCGTCCCAACGAACGGGGCGACTAGCTAGTCGATCCGCGTCGTCACGACCGCTCGATTACTCGAGGTCGAAGCGATCGTGCGTCATCACTTTGCTCCACGCGGCCACGAAGTCACGGACGAACTTCTCCTCCGCGTCGTCGGACGCGTAGACGTCCGCGATGGCTCGAAGCCGTGAGTTCGACCCGAAGACGAGATCCGCGCGGGTGGCCGTCCACTCGAGCTCGCCCGTCTCGCGGTCGATCAGCTCGAAGACCTCGCCGTCGTCGGAGTCGTCGGTGGGCGCTTCCCAGCCCATGATGTCCTGGGAGTCGTCGGACGCTTCCCACTCGTAGTCCATGTCGAGCAGGTTCACGAAGAAGTCGTTGGTCAGCGTCTCCGGCCGGTCGGTGAGGACGCCCAGCTCGGAATCCTGGTAGGTCGCGTTCAGCGCGCGCATACCGCCGACCAGCACCGTCATCTCGGGTGCCGTCAGGTCGAGGAGATCCGCCTTGTCGATCAGCAGCTCCTCCTGGGACTGGTCGGCCTCGTCGCTGTAGTAGTTCCGGAAGCCGTCGGCGGGGGGTTTGAGCGCCTCGAAGGACTCGACGTCGGTCTGTTCCTGCGTCGCGTCGGTGCGGCCCGGTTCGAACGGAACCTCGACGTCGTAGCCGGCCTCGGCCGCGGCCCGCTCGACGGCTGCGTTGCCGCCCAGCACGATCAGGTCGGCCAGCGAGACCCGCACGTCGTCGGATCGCGAGCCGTTGAACTCCTCCTGAATCGTCTCGTAGGTCGACAGCACCGTCTCGAGCTGGTCGGGCTCGTTCACTTCCCAGCTCTGCTGGGGTTCCAGACGGATGCGAGCCCCGTTGGCACCGCCGCGCTTGTCGCTGTCGCGGTACGTCGACGCGGACGCCCAGGCGGTCTTGACGAGCTGGGAGATCGAGAGATCCGACGCGAGGATCTCCGCTTCGAGCTCGGCGATCTCCTCGTCGCCGATCAGGTCGTAGTCGGCGTCGGGGATGGGGTCCTGCCAGATCATCGTCTCGTCCGGCACCTCGGGGCCGAGGAACCGCTCTTTCGGACCCATGTCGCGGTGGATCAGCTTGTACCACGCCCTCGCGAACGCCTCGCGGAACTCCTCCGGGTTCTCCTGGAAGCGCTCGAGGATCTCCCGATAATCGGGATCGCGCTTGAGGGCGACGTCCGTCGTCAGCATCATCACGTCTTCCTTCTCGTCCGGGTCCTCGGCACCGGGCGCGGCGGCGTTGAGCTCGCCGCTCTTCGTGGTCCACTGCCAGGCACCGCCGGGCCCCTTCTCCGGCTCCCACTCGTGCTCGAGCAGGTTGCTGATATAGCCCATGTCCCACTGCGTCGGCGTTGAGTTCCACGGGCCCTCGATCCCGCTGGTGATCGTGTCGGCTCCCTTGCCGGAGCCGTGGCTGCTCTCCCAGCCGAGACCCTGCTGGTCGATCGGGGCCGCTTCGGGTTCGGGGCCCATGTGCTCGTCGGGATCGGAAGCGCCGTGGACCTTCCCGAAGGTGTGTCCGCCGGCGATGAGCGCGGCCGTCTCCTCGTCGGTCATCGCCATCAGACCGAACGACTCTCGAATCCGTTCCGCGGATTTCTCCGGATCAGGATCGCTGTCGGGGCCCTCCGGATTCACGTAAATGAGCCCCATCACGGTGGCGGCGAGGTTCCCCGTGAGTTCGCCGTTCTCGTCGAAGCGGTCGGAGGCTTCCCACTCGTCCTCGGGCCCCCAATCGACGGCGTCGTCGGGCTTGTACTCGTCCTCGCGCCCGCCGGCGAAGCCGAACGTCTCGAATCCCATCGACTCGAGGGCGACGTTCCCGGCCAGGACGATCAGGTCGGACCACGAGAGCTTGCGGCCGTACTTCTGCTTGACGGGCCAGAGTACGCGGCGCGCCTTGTCGAGATTCGCGTTGTCGGGCCAGCTGTTGAGCGGCGCGAAGCGCTGTCGACCGCCCGAGGCGCCGCCGCGGCCGTCGCTGGTCCGGTACGTGCCGGCGCTGTGCCACGCCATCCGAATGAACAGCGGCCCGTAGTGGCCGTAGTCGGCCGGCCACCACTCCTGTGACGACGTCATCAGGTCCGTGAGGTCCGCCTTCACCTCTTCGAGGTCGAGTTTCTGGAACTCCTCGGCGTAGTCGAAGTCCTCGTCCATCGGGCTGGACGTGGGGACGTTCTGATCGAGGAGATCCACGTTCAACCGGTTCGGCCACCAGTCTTGATTTGACTTACTCATCAGTGTACAATTGCTATTTTCTCCTATTAAGATTTGCTACTCGGGTGGGTAACTCTTCGGTGTGGGAAAACATATTTTTCATAATTAAAAAATCCCCTCGACAGCGGATGCGCGCCGCGTATTCAATACGGCCGCTTCAACCGGCCGGAGCTCGGTGGAACAGGCCGCCAGCGACTCTCGGTCCCGTTCGGTCTCGGTGGGAGATCCCTCGTAATCACCGAGTCGGCGTACGGGAATCCCATCGGTCACCGTGCTACCGCCCGACCGGACAGTGCCGGACTAAGCGGGCCGAACGCGATCTCGACGGACGTGTCCACCAGGATAACTTTTGGAATCGAAAGGCGATTTTCGGTCTCCGTTCGGGCGGCGGTCGAATGCGTCTCAGCCGTTCACTCCTCTTCTTCGGGAGTATCGGCCGCATCGCTGTCGATCCGGCGACTGACGTCGACCTGATAGTTTCCGAGGATGTCCCGGCCGAGCAAGACGGGGTAGTCCATGTGGCTACGGTCTTCGACGCTGGCCGTGACGGTGTGCTGGTTGCCGCCGACGCCGACGACCACGTCGACGACGGGGCGGCTCTTGGACTGTTTGCTGCTGCCGGACCGAATGCGGGTGATGGACTTGATCGGGCCGGCACCGATATCGGCGGCGAGACCGGTGTCGATGCTCGTCCGCGTGGCACCGGTGTCGGACTTGGCGAGAACCGTCTTCGACCCGCTGGTTCCCGAAAGAATGACTTCCTCAGTGTACCCGATAACCGCGGGTTCCGTGTCCTGTCCTCTCACATCCGGGGGCTGGGCCGCCGGTCGGGAGTCGTCGAGGACGTTCGAGATGTCTCGCACCCGATCGTCGTCGACTTCGCCGCCCGCCCGTTCGATCGCCAGTTTCGCGATGTAGGGCGCCGGGCTGACCTGCGTCGCCTCGTAGAGCCCCTTGAATCCCGCCGTCGGGTTGACCTCGAGGACGAACCAGCCCTCGTCGCCCTCGACGAGGTCGACGCCGGCGTAGTCGAGGCCGACGATATCCGACGCGCGCTGGGCCATCTCGCGTGCCTCGTCGGGGAGGTCGTCGGTCGCGTCCTCGACGGAGCCGCCGAGGGCGACGTTGGTTCGCCAGTCGTTGTCCGGCGCGTAGCGATACATCGCGGCCACGACTTCGCCGCCGACGACGTAGACGCGCAGGTCGCGGTGGCGAACGTCCTCCTGATCGACGAGTTCCTGCAGGAAGGCGTACCGGTTACCGACCTTGGCGTTGATCGGGTCGTCGGGGCCGACCTTCCACGTCCCACCGCCGTGGGTGCCGATGGCGGTCTTGTAGACGGCCTCCTCGCCGTAGCGGTCCCGCGCAGCGTTCAACTGCTCGCCGCTCAGCGCGAGGGTCACGTCCGGCGTCCGCACGTCGTTCGACGCGAGCGCGGTCGCCGTCGAGAGCTTGTGAATCGCCGTCATCACCGCCATCGGCGTATTGAGCGTCGGGACCAGTTGCGAGAACGCGTTTACCAGCCCGAGTTCCTCGGCGGGCTGTTCGGTGTTCGACAGAAGCACTCTGTTCGCGATGACGTCCACCGCCGGCTCGAGCGTGGGACTCCCGTCGGTGACGCTGACCGACGTGTTCTCGGTGCGAAGCCACTCGGTGTCGTGTCCGAGATCCTCGACGGCGTTCAGAATCGCCTTGGTTTCCTTGCTCGTATGAAGACTCAGTACCCCGACGGTCACGGGATCGGCAACAGCCATACTACCTAGACACCGAACGCTCGGATAAGCGTTGATAGTTCGTTCAATGATCGCGGAATCGGCTGACGAACGTTCGGACGGTTCGAACCGATGTCATCCGATGACCGACCGAACCTGTCCCGGATCGACCAGTCCGCTCAGCACGGCCAGTACGGCCCAGGTGACGGCACCGAGAGCGATCGCCCCGAACAACATGAGCAGGTTCGAGACCAGCGGCGTCACGAGCAAGACGGCGACCGCCATGACGCCCGTAATCGCACAGACCATCCCAGTCGTCCGCGCGAGCCGCCACACGTGCAGGCCGAGCTCGGTGTGAACGATATAGAGGTTGACCGCGACGTACACCGAGTGGGTCGCCACCGTCGCGACCGCCGCCCCGACGACGCCGATCACCGGAATCAACGCGATGTTCAGCCCGAGATTGGCCAGCGCCGTCGCGCCCTTCGCGACCGCTCGAGCGCGAGCGCGACCCAGATAGTCCAGGCTATCGCTGGTCAGGTTCGTGATCGCCTGTAGCACGACGAATCCGGCGAGCACCTGCAAGACGGGAATCGCGCCGGCGTACTCGGCCCCGAACACCATCGTCAAGAGCGGCCCCGCGACGATCGTGAGGCCGACCGCTGCCGGAATGTAGAGCAACAAAATGTTCGTTAACGAGGTCTCGTAAATCCGTCTGGCCTCCTCGAGTTCGCCGGCCGCCTTCTGTTCGCCGAAGTTCGGCGAGATGGTGAATCCCAGCGACGCCGCGGGCGCGAGCACGAACTCGGTGATCTGCTTCGCGAGGGTGTAAAACGCGACCGCGGCCGGATTGATGAAAGCCCCCACCAGCACGATGTCGATCTGCTTGTCGATGACGTTCGCGCTCTGCGTCGCCGTCAGGGGAACGCTGTACTCGATGAGGCGCCGGGAGAGACCGTCCTCGTACTCGTCCGCGGCGTCGTATCGGACGTAGAACCCGTAGTAGAGGATTCCCATCCCGATGACGGCGGCGATGGCGTAGCCGACGATGTACCCGAAGAACGCGCCGAGCGCACCGAATCCGGCGAGGACGAACGCGACGACGAAGACGAGTCGGGCAGCGCCGCTGATCGCCTGCACGAGCGCGCTGTAGCCGAGGTGGTTAAAGCCCTGTAACGCCACCCGCGAGAACGCGCTAAAGGAAAAGACGCCGAGATAGATCACGCCCGCGGCGAGAAACGGGGCCGCGTTCGGTTCGCCGAGCCCGACCGCGATCTGTTCGTGAAAGAGCAACAGGGCGTAGGAGATGAACGCGATCAGGACGAGCTTGACCGTAATCGTTGACCTGAGCAGGTGGGGGATCTGGCCCGGATCCGCCTCGCGGTATTCGGAGATGTACCGTGCGACCGATCGGCTGAGGCCGAGGTCCGCGAACAGCTGGATGATCGCCAACACGCCGATGGCCCAGTAGAGCGCGCCGTAGCCGTTCGGCTCGAGCAGGTACCGCGCCAGAACGAACATCAGCAACGCGCTCGAGAGCATGTAGACGCCGCGCGCGGCGAGCGTTGCCTTGAAGCCGCTGACGATGTGGTCTTCCCTATTCATAGTCGATTGGGGCGACGGGAGATGCGTGACCGACCGATGCGACGGTGAACTCGACCAACGTGGTCGTCCACTCGAGGGATCGGCCATTTGTAATGCGGCGACAACACGCGGAAACCGACCGCAACAGCGGCGATGGCGGGGTCGTTCGGCGAACGGCACCGAAACGACCTGCGCGCCGGATCGACGGGGTGCAACTCGAGTGTACCGTCACGCAAACGATCGAAATCGGACCATACGCGGGGACGTGCCGCCGTTTGAACGGACGGAACGTGAAACACCACCGAGAGACGGTGACTGGGTCCGTTTCGTTCGCTTCCGGAGACAGCGTTCTCCCGTACGCACCCCACACTGGACGCGTGAACGGAACAGCTACTGCGAAGAGAGAGCGAACGGAGCGTCCCGCTACCGCGACAACATCGACCGTGTCGTGGTGAATACGCCGAAACCGTGTTAGTAAGTCCCACAGCCCAGCTCGGCCACGACACTGAAATAGGGGTTGGACGAACTATGCACCGACTGTCCGTCGATGATGCAAACGGCTGCGAGGGGCGATTGCCTCGAGCGAACGGGGAAGACGACTCCCCCGTGGGGCGGGGGTGGAGAGCCGTGACGATGCGATCCGTTCCGATCGTCGACCGAGTTACCGACGCCTTCTTCGCCCTCGATACCGGCTTTCGGTTCACCTATCTCAACGAGCGAGCCGAAACGCTGCTGAAACGCTCGCGCGCGGAGCTGATCGGCCGGGTCATGTGGGACGAGTTTCCCCAGACCGTCGAGACCCAGTTCCCGGACGGCTTCCACCGCGCGATGGACGAGCAGGTGCCGGTCTCGTTCGAAATCTATCACACGCCCCTCGAGACGTGGTTCGAGGCCAGAGCGTATCCCTCCGAGACCGGTCTCTCGGTGTACATGCGCGACGTCAGCGAGCGGAAAGCCCAGGAGACGACGCTGGCCCAGCACGCCGCGGTCGTCGAGGCGATCCGGGACGCCGTCGTCACGCTCGATCGCGACCGCGAGATCGTCACCGCCAACGGCGCGACCGAGTCGGTCCTCGGCATCGAGCGATCGCAACTCCTCGGCGAGCACGTCGAGACCCTGACCGAACTGGCGGGGATCGACGACGAACGCGCCGTCGAGATCGGCCGGGCGATCGCCGACGTCGACGTCGGCAACGCCGGCCGCCGCCAGCTAGAACTCTCCTACGTCGGACCGGACGGCACCGACCGAATGGGCGAGTTCCGGTTCGTCCCCGTCGAGGACAACAGGGCGACCGTCGCCGTCGTCGTCCGGGACGTTACCGACCAATACGAGTACGATCGCGTCGTCACGTCGTTACACGAGGTCACCCGGTGGCTCCTCGAGTCCGACGACCCCGAGGAGATCTGCGCGATCGCCGTCCACTCCGGCAGCGACCTGCTCGATCTCCCTATCAGCGGCATCTGGCTGCTCGAGGAGGAGCAGGGCTACCTCGAGCCGGTCGCCGGCACCGCCGGCGCGCACGACGAGTTCGGCGGCCTCCCCCGGTTCAATCCCGGAGAGGGGCTCGTCTGGGACGTCTTCGAGGCCGGCGGCGTCGAACTGTTCGACGACCTCGAGACCGTCGACGACATCTACAACCCCGAGACGCCGCTGCGCTCGGAGATCATCGCGCCGATCGGAACCCACGGCGTGCTCATGACCGGCTCGCTCGAGCCCCATCGGTTCGATGAGAGCGACGTCGACCTCATTTCGACGCTGGTCGAAAACACGCGGGCCGCCCTCGATCGAGCCGATCGGGAACGGACCCTCAGGGACCGCACGGCCGAACTCGAGCGCCAGACCGAGCGTCTCGAAGCCGTCGCCGACGTCCTCTCGAACGACCTGCAGCGCCAGCTCGAGGCCGTCGCCGACGCGCTCGAACACGACGGTGCCGACGAGTGGGAGTTCCCCCTTGCGGAGGACACCGTCGAAACGACCCTCGACCGGGCCGAGCGCCTCGTCGACGACGTTCGAGAGTTCGCCCGCAACGCCACGGCCATCGGCACTCGTACCCGGCTCGACCTCGAGTCGGCGATCGACGACGCCGTCGGAGAGTCCCGCCTCGAGGCGGACGCGCTCGTCGTCGACGCCCCGGCCACGCTCCGGGCGGACCCCGATCGGTTCGTCCACCTGCTCGAGACGGCGTTCGACAGCGCGGCCGCGCGGGCCGACGGCGACGTGACGATCCAGATCGGGCTGGCCGGATTCGAGAACGGCGGTAGTCGCGGCTTCTTCGTGCTCGACGACGCCGCGGAGATTCCGCCGAACGCACACGAACGCGTCCTCGATCCGACCGCCGACGACGACACCGCAGTCGACGGGCTCGGCCTCGCGCTCGTCCGGGCCATCGCCGAAGCCCACGACTGGGAGTGTGCCGTCACTAACGGCCAGAACGGCGGCACGCGGATCGAAATTCGAGACATCACGACGCTCGAATGACGACTCGAGTACCCGATCCGGGGGTTCGAGTCCGGGTTGAGGGGTGAGACGGTGGCCGAATCTGCGCTCGGCCGGTTCACCGTTGAGACCGTTCCGCGTGGACGGGCGCTTCGGTTCGTCGGTCGATGGACCCGGGCTCACTACGCCGTCTCGATCCCCGCTACTCCTGAAAAACTGATTCGCGCGTCATGTCCTGACAGAGCTCTCGATAGCTGTTCTGTTCTAAGAGTTCCTGCATCGTGTCGTTGACCCGGACGCGAAGGACGGCCATCCGGTCCTCGAGTTCGGCGTACTCCTGGCTCGACCGGCGTTCGGACTCGGTCTTCTGGTCGTCCAGCAGCGCCTTCTTGGAAGCGAGTGCGAAGAACTCCTGGAGTTGCTCGTCGTGGGCCGCTCGGAGGAGCAACTGGTCGATGATATCGACCAGTTCGTCCTTCGCGACGGGTTTGACGAGGTAATCGTCGAACCCGAGCTCGACGATGTCGAAATCGGGTTCGACCGCCGTCACCATCGCGACCCGGCACTCGAGTGACTGCTCTCGAATGGTCTCGAGGACGGTATCGCCCGAGAGACCGGGCATCCGACGATCGAGGAGAACGACGTCGATCGCGCTGTTGATCGACTCGAGCGCTTCGTTGCCGTCGTAGGCCGTCTCGACGTCGTAGTCGCCCTCGAGCCACGCGGCGTAGAGATTCGCGAGGTCGGGCTCGTCTTCGACGATCAGGACGGACGGAGTGTCTGTGGGCATCGAACTTTCTCCGGTCTGTCGGTTCGTTGGACGAATCGGCCCGGTCGTATATCAATATACCGGACAATACGGCGAAAAAACCGTCGAACCGGTTCGAGGGCTCCCGATCGTCCCGTCACTCGAGTTCGCGTTCGATCGTCGCGCGTCGCTCGCGGATCGCGGCCGCGTCGGTCTCGAGCGCTCGATCGCCGAGATCGATCGCGAGCCGACCGTCGTCGGTCGCCGTCCCGAGTTCGACGACCGGGGCGACATCGTCGAACGCCTCGCGGACGGCCGCGACCGACTCGGTCTGGATCAGCGCGCGGCCCGGCTGTTCGTGGAACAGCGCGCCCGCGGGATCCGCCGCCGGGATCGACACCTCGAGTCCGGCGTCGTCGCCCACCATTTCGGCGAGCGCGACGGCGAGGCCGCCGTGGCTCACGTCGTGAACGGCCAGCGTCGAGTCGTCGTTCGCGACCGCCGCCAGCGTCTCGACGACGCTCGCGGGATCGTCGGGCAGCGCGGGGAACCGATCGCTGCCGTCGAAGCGCGCGAGGTACTCGGAGCCGCCGAGGCGGGGCTCGTCTCGCTCGAGGCCGAGATCGCCGACGAGCACCAGCGTCCCGTCGGACTCGACCGACAGCGGCGGCGCGTCGTACCCGTCCTTGGAACCGACCATCGCCAGCGTCGGCGTCGGCGGAATCGGCCCCGCGACGGAGTCGTTGTACAGCGAGACGTTCCCGCCGACGACCGGCGTCGACAGCGTCTCGCACATCTCCGCGAGGCCGTCGACGATGCCGGTGAAGCCGCCGTAGACGTCCGGCTTCTCCGGGTTGCCGCCGTTGAGACAGTCCACCGCGGCCAGCGGCGTCGCGCCCTTCGCCGCGATGTTCGTCGCGTTCTCGAGCGCGACCGCCCGCGCTCCCTCGTAGGGCGCGACGTCGGTCCAGTTCGGCGCGGCACCGGACGAGAGCGCGAGTCCCTGCTTTGCTTCTCGCACCGCGACGATCGCCGCGTCGTCGCCCGGTCCGACGCTCGTGCGCACGCCGACCTCGTGGTCGTACTGCCGGTAGACCCACCGCTTCGAGGCGGTGTTCGGACTCGAGACGACCGCGTCGAAGGCCGTCTCGAGGTCCACGTCGGGTAGGTCCGTCGCCGGCTCCTCGAGTTCCTCGGTCGCGAGGTCGTTCATCGGCGCGCCCTCGCCGAGGAAGTAGGCGTTAACGTCGACGACCGTTTCTCCCTCGAAAAGACACGTGTAGTTTCCGTCGGTGACCTCGCCGATGACCGAACAGCCCAGATCGAACCGCTCGACGATCTCGCGCACGCGGCCGACGTTCTCCGACTCGACCTCGTAACACATCCGCTCCTGGGACTCGGCGAGCAGGATCTCCAACGCCGACATGTTCGGCTCGCGCTGGTGGACCCGCTCGAGTTCGATGCGCGCGCCGAGATCGGCCTTGGCGACCATCTCGCTCGAGGCCCCGCCGAGGCCGGCGGCGCCGAGGTCGCGTGCGGACTCGATCAGGTCCTCGTCGACGAGTTGCTCGTTGGCTTCGATGAGCAGCTTTTCGGCGTACGGATCGCCGACTTGCACCGCGGGTCGATCCGCCGTCTCGGCGTCTTCGGCGAGGTCCTCGCTGGCGAAGCTCGCGCCGCCGAGCCCGTCGCGGCCGGTGGCGTTGCCGACGAGGACGAGCTCGTTGCCCGGCTCCTGGGCTTCGGCGGTGACGAGGCGCTCCTCGTTCGTCAGCCCGACGCAGGCCACGTTGACCAGCGGATTCCCCTCGTAGTCGGGGTGGAAGTCGACGCTGCCGGCGACCGTCGGGACGCCGATACAGTTGCCGTAGTGGCTGATCCCCTCGACGACGCCCTCGAAGAGGTACTGCGAGTGGTCGTCGTCGAACTCGCCGAAGTACAGCGAGTCCGCGAGCGCGATCGGATACGCGCCCATCGAGAGCGTGTCCCGGACGATGCCGCCGACGCCCGTCGCCGCGCCGTCGACCGGGTCCACGTAGGACGGGTGGTTGTGACTCTCGATTCCCAGCGTGATGTACGTGCTCCCGGTTCCGTCTCCGCTTTCGCTGTCGGGGAGCGCGACGACCGCCGCGTCGTCACCCGGTCCGATTACGACCTGCTCGCCCTCGCTGTCGAACGCCGACAACAACGGTCGCGAGGAGCGGTACGCACAGTGCTCGCTCCAGAGGTTCTCGAACAGCGCCGCCTCCGCTCGAGTCGGTTCCCGTCCCAGCTCGGAGACGACGAGTTCGCGGTCCGAATCGGCAAGACTCATTCATCTAGGTGGTGAAAGTCGGCCGATAAATGGGTTTCTATACGCACGAACGTGGATATATTCGGGCGAGAGGCGGCGTCGGGAGTTGCGGACCGAGTCGTTTTTCATCAGCCCCGCTAAACGTCCGCCCGTGCTGTCGGTCGAACTTCACACGCATTCGTCGTTGTCCTACGACGGCCGCGACCCGGTCGAGCTCATTTTGGAGCAGGCCGAGGCCGTCGGTCTCGACGCGATCGCGGTGACGGACCACGACGAGATCGATGCGAGCCTCGAGGCCGCCGAGCAGGCCCCCGACTACGGCCTCGTGGGCATTCCGGGGATGGAGATCTCGAGCAAGGCGGGTCACGTCCTCGGACTCGGCCTCGAGGAAGCGGTTCCACCGGGGCTCTCCTTCGAATCGACGCTCGAGGCGATCCACGACCAGGGCGGACTGGCCGTGATCCCCCACCCGTTCCAGGAGTCGCGCCACGGCGTGATGGCGCGGATCTCCCGCGAACAGCTCGCCCTCGGCGACGCGATCGAGGTCTACAACTCCCGGCTGTTCACCGGTCGGGCGAACCGGCAGGCCGAACGCTACGCCAGGTCCAGAAACCTCCCGATGACCGCCGGGAGCGACGCGCACATCAGCGAGATGGTCGGGCAGGCGATCACCCGCGTCGACGCCGACGACCGCTCCGCAGACGCGATCCTCGAGGCGATCGCGGCGGGGCGGACGAGCGTCGAGGGGAAGCGGACGCCGTGGCGGATCAGCGTTCGACAGTTCGCCGGCGGCGTCACGCGACGAGTGGGTCGCGTTTTCAATCTCATCCGATGACCGACACGACGCTTCGCGGTGCCGAACCGCCGATCGTTCGCGCCGCGCTCGAGCGCGGCGACCCGCTCCCGGGAACGGCCGGCTTCGCCGGGAAAATCGACAGCCGACTCGTTCGAGACGTACTCGGGAGAGTTCCGCTGTTCGTCGAACCGGAATCGGGTCACTCGCGCGCGCGAGCATCCTGGGCGTTCGAGCCGACCGCGCTCGAAGACCCAGTTCTCTTTCCAGCTGGTGCGGTCGCAGCCGTGGACGATCCCGTTCCCGACGCCGAATCTCGCTGGGCGCTTCCCGATCCGGCCCCCGCATCGACCCACGAAGCCGCGATCGACGACCTCGAGCGCGCGATTCGAACGGCGACCGACGCCGTCCGACGTGACGATCGAGATATCGCCGTCGCCTTCTCCGGCGGCGTCGACTCGGCGCTGGTCGCCGAACTACTCGACGCGCCGCTGTACGTCGTCGGCTTCCCCGACAGCCACGACGTCGCGGCCGCGCGGACGGCCGCCGACGCGATGGGGTGCGACCTCACCGTCGTCGACCTCGAGCCGGCCGACCTCGAGCGCGCCGTTCCCGAAGTGGCTCGAGCGACCGGTCGCACGAACGCGATGGACGTCCAGATCGCGCTTCCGCTCTATCTGGTCGGCGAGCGCGTCGCCGCGGACGGGTTCGACGCGCTCGTCGTCGGCCAGGGAGCCGACGAACTGTTCGGCGGCTACGAGAAGGTCGTGCGACTCGACCACCGGGTGGAGGCAGAGACCGTTCGCGGAGCCGTCCGCGAGCAAATTCGAACCCTCCCGGACCAGCTGCCGCGGGACGTGCTGACGATCGAGGCGACGGGCCTCGAGCCGGTCGCGCCCTTCCTCCACGACGCCGTGGTCGAAGCGGCGCTCCGACTGCCGGACGAGCTACTGGCCGACGCGGACGAGCGCAAGCGCGGTTTCAGACGAGTCGCGGCCCGTCACCTGCCGGTCGAGGTCGCCGGGAGGGACAAGAAGGCGGTCCAGTACGGCAGCCTCGTCGCCCGCGAACTCGATCGACTCGCCCGGCAGGCCGGCTACAAACGCCGGATGGACGATCACGTCGGGAAGTACATCGTCTCACTGCTCGCGGAGGCGGAAACGCGGCCAGGCTCCGACTGACGGCGTTACTGGCCTCTCAGGACGGCATCGGACAGAGGCTCGCGGTGAAGATCACCGTCTCGTCGGTCTCGTTTTCCGCACCGTGGTCGACACCGCGCTCGTGGTGGACGACCCCGGGCGCGTCGATTTCCTCGCGCTCATCGTCACGAACGACGGTTACCGTCCCCTCGAGCACGTGAAAGACGTTCGTGCTGTCGGCGTGCTCGTGGGCCTCGAGTTCCGCGCCCGGTCCGAGGGCAAAGGCCTTCACGAGGACGTCGTCGCTGACGATCAGTTCCGTACTGTCGACCTCGCCGTCGGCGGGCTCGAGGTCGTCGATCGAATCGGCGTACGTATCGAGCATCCTGTTTCGATTCGACGGACGACATCATAACGGCAGGGGAAATGGAGAACGGTTCGGAAAGAACGGTGAGCCGTGACGGGTGAGGTGAGCGCGACGGTGCGCGCTCAGTCCTCCGTCTCGGTCGGTAGCTTGTTCGCCGGTTCCTGCGTGATGGTTTCCGAGACCGTGCGGCGGTTGGCCTCGCCGATCCGATCGGCGACCTCGCCGACGAGATCCTCGAGGTGCTGTTGGACCTCGCTGTCGTCGTCCTTGACGAGTGCGCCCTCGCTGCCGTCGGCCCCGAAGTCGGGGTGGATCGGGATCTTGCCCAGCAGCGGAACGTCGTACTTGTCGACGATGGTGTCCGCACCGCCGGTCCCGAACAGCCCGTGCTGGTCGCCACAGGACGGACAGATAAACGAGCTCATGTTCTCGACGACGCCGAACACCGGCGTGTCGTGTTTGTTGAACATCTGAATCCCCTTTCGGGTGTCGTCTAACGCCATCTCCTGAGGCGTCGTGACGACGACCGACCCGGTCACCGGCATCGACTGGAGCAGGTTCAGCGTCGCGTCGCCGGTCCCCGGCGGGAGGTCGACGATGAGGTAATCGAGTCGGCCCCACTCGACGCCCTCGAGGAACTTCATCATGAACTTGTTGACCATCGGTCCGCGCAGAATTGCGGGGTCGTCGTCGTCTTCCATCATCATGCCCATGCTGATGACGCGGACGCCGTCCGAGCGTGGCGGGACGATCTCCTCGTTGGGCGTGACGCCGGGGTCGCTCTCGGGCGGGAGGATCTGCGGGACGTTCGGCCCGTGAATGTCGGCGTCGAGCAGGCCGACCATCGCACCGCGTTTCTCGAGTCCGGCCGCGAGGTTGGCCGCGACCGTCGTCTTGCCGACGCCGCCTTTGCCGGAGGAGACGGCGATCACGTTGCGCACTTTCGGGAGGACTTCGTCGTCGAAGCCGTGTTCCTCGCCGACGTGGGCCCGCAGGTCGGGCTCGAGGCCCGCTTCCTCGATGATGTCGCGGATCTGATTCCCGATCGACATCTCGGAGGGAGCGTACGGCGCGTTGAACGCGAGCGAAATGCGGGCCGTCTCGTCGTCGATCACGACCTCGTTGATCAGTCCGAGCGAGACGATGTCTTCGCCGATATCCGGATCTTCGACCTCCTCGAGTTTGATCTCGAGTTCGTGTTCTGTTATGCTCATAGTGGTTGTGTTAGTCGGAGAAAGGGTGTGGAACGGGATACGTGTGATGGTTCGGAACCGAATCGCTGCCGAACGGCACCGCTTACGGGTTGACGGTCGCGAAAAATAAATCGGTGTTCGTCGTGTGACGGCCGACGGTTACGGCGGACCGACGCCGCTGATCGGCTCCGGCGGGCCGCCGTAGAAGACGACGCCGATCAGAACGGTCAGGACGAACATCCCGACCCACATCGACGTCGTCAGGCCGACGAGGTAGCTCACGCCGAGCAGTCCGGTCTTCGTGTCGCGGGGTTCACCGAGGAACCACGCCGCGAGCATGATGTAGACCGGAACCAGGATGACCGCGAAGATGATCCAGGTCCCTTCGTTGGCGAAGCCGGTGAAGCCGGCGGTGCCGTCGTAGCCGTGGTACAGGAGTTCCGACGGGATCGCTGTCAGTGCTGTGTTCATGCTTCCACCTCGGATTCGGTCGCTTCGTCATGTGCGTGGTCGCCGCGCAGGTGTTCGACCGCGTGGAGTTCGACCACTGGAACGAGCTTCGAGAGGTTGAGGAATAAAAGTGCAACCAGCGCAGTCGTTCCGACGAGCGAGAGCCACTCGATCAGGCTCGGGAAGTAGGTCCCGGGCGTGTTTGCGTAGATATCGAACGTCGGGTGCAGGAATCCTTCGACGACGAACAGGATCTTCTCGGTCAGGGTCCCGGCGAGGATGATCCCGCTGGCGATGAGGGCTCGCTTCTTACTGAACAGGGCCGGACGGATCCCCTGCAGGAAGATGTAGACGAGCGTGCCGAAGATCATCGTCATCGCGACCTGGTAGACCGGGTGACCGATCTTCGCCTCGATCGCGACCGCCTTGTTGGTCGGTCCGAGGAAGACGCCGTTGATGATCGTCTGGAGCTGGAACCAGAGGAACAACAGGGTGAAGAATCCGAGCCACAGGAGCAATCCGCGGAAGATGTCGTCGGTGATGATGTGGTCCCAGTCGTAGGCTCGGCGGAACGCGTAGGAGATGATCATGATGCCGCTGATCGCCGACATCAGTGCGATACTGAGGAACATCGGCCCCTGAATCGCACCGGTCCAGCCGGGCATGGCCGGAAGGAGTGCGAACAGCCACGGAATCACGCCGCCGTGGAGCAAGAGGGGGGCCATGATGATGACTGCGGCGGCGAGCCACCAGACCATCCGATCGATGACCTTGTCTTCCTTCTCGCTGTAGCCGAGGGTCAGTATCTTGTAGACCGGTTCGAACTTGTCCGGCAGATCGTCACGCAGGCGGTTGACGTCGTAGCGCAACGTCAGCCCGAGATAGGTCGCGGACAGCACGAAGTAGGCCGTGATGACGGTCACGTCCCACACGAGCGGCGAGTTGTTGACCGTGATGTGGTAGTGACCGATGACGCTCGTCACCATCCGGTCCGGACGCCCCATGTGGACCAGGATGTAGAAGCCGGCGGCCGAGAGGCCGCCGATCGTCGTCATCTCCGCGAGTCGAGCGACCGGCATATACCGGTCCATATTGAGCAGGCGGACGGCGGCAGAGAGGATGATACCGCCGTGAGCGACACCGACCCACCAGATGAACGCGCCGATGTACAGTCCCCAGGTCGAGCCGCCACCGCTCCCCCAGTCGCCGAGGCCGGTGACGATCAGGCCCTGTTGGAGCTGGTAGGCCCAGGCCACGAGGAACGCGACGAGACCCAGTGCAGCGACGCCGTACAGGATGAAATATTTCGTCGTGAGCGTGTTGATCGGACGAAGGATGTCCGCTTCCGTTGGCTCCTTCGTGCTCATAAGGACACCCCGTCAATGCGCCCGACCGTGCCTTCGTCGAGGTCCTCCTGGCGCTTGTCGAGCAGGTCAACGTCCTCGTATGCGGTCGGCCCGTCGACCTGATGGGCCTCCGGACCGGGCTGTTGGCCGAGGTAGGTGATGTTCGGGTTCGTTCCGATGTCCTCGAGCAGTTGGAACGAACTCGGGTCGCCCGTGTACTGCTCGAGTCGGAACCGGGCCTGCTGTTCGCTGCCGTCGCCGAGTCCCAGTTCGGAGTACGCCTCTTCGGTGTCGAGGTCGACGTACTGCTGGAAAGCCTCGACTGCGGAGAGGATATCCTGTTCGGCCGAGAGGATGGAGTTGTTCTCCTCGTCGCCGGGCTCGGTGCCCTCGCTGACCATCTCGATCGACTTCATGATCGCGAGGATGTCCACGGTGAGCCCCTCGATATTCTCGATCGCGGTCTCGAGGTCGTCGCCCTCGCTGAGGGCGCTGTCGATCTGGTCAGCCGACGGTGCGGATTTACTGCTGTCAGTGCTGTTGGTCAGGTGAACGATCGCGCGACTCTTGACCGGATGCTCGCGGTGCTGATAGGGGTCGCTCTTCTCGTCTTTGACGTTGCCGAACTGGATCGCGTCCGGCGGACAGGCCGACTCGCAGGCGGTCGTGCCGACCTTCTCTTCTCCCTGTTTGCCGTCCTGCATGGACGGACACATCGTACACTTGCTCATCGTCCCGCGAGGTGCGCGACTGTCGACCCAGCGCTCGCCGTGGTCGTACTCGGCGTGCGTGATCTGATCGGGGTTGTCGGGATCCTCGAGGCCGTCGATGTCCTCGTAGGCCACGTCGGGTTCGTCCCACTGGAAGTAGTTGACGCCGTAGGGACAGGCGACCTGACAGTACCGGCAGCCGATACAGACGTCGTAGTCGGTGAGAACCAGTCCGTCCTTGTCACGCGTGTGACGCGCCGTCGTCGGGCAGACCTTCTCGCAGGGAGCGTCCGTGCAGTGCTGGCACGGTCGCACGAGCATGTTGAAGTCGCTCCCCATGTTGAAGTCGGTGTAGACGTCGTACTCGGAGCCCTCCTCTTGGCCGTGGTGGGTCTCGTCCTCCCAGGCCATGACGTACATCCAGTTGACGCCCTGGTCGAGGTCGTTCTCCTCGGTACAGGCGGTCATACAGGAGAGACAGCCGTCACACCGCTCGAGGTCGATCGTCATCCCCCACTGGGTGTCGCGCTCCTCGGTGGTCTCCTGGCGCGGGCCTTCGGCCACGCTGTGCTCGGGACCGTCGCTGACGGTGCCGAACGCGCCGAGTCCGACGGCCGCCGCGCCGACGCCCATCTTCTTCATCGTCTCGCGACGGGTTTCATCGCCGTCGCCGTCGAACTTGTCGGCCATTCGGGAGAACGTGCCCTTCGCCTCCTCCTGGGCCGCCTCGTAGGCTTCCTTGGTCGGGCGCTCGTCCTCGCCGAACTCTTCCATCACGTCCTCGTGATACTTCTCGTGGAAGTCGGCTTCGGAGAGTTCGCCCTTGGTGACCCGCATCGCATCGCGGGCCATGTCCATACCGAGTTGGCTGTCGTACTCGGTATCGTCGAGCATCGTCTCGAGTTCGCCTTCCCACTCGTCTCCGAGGGGGTGGAATGATTCATCGTCCGTGCTCATTAGATCAGAACACCTCTGTATATGACACTGGTGTCATGCCGAGAGTACTCGACGGCATGCACTTCAAATCGTTCATTTGTGGATCCTCATTCCTCGTCTCATAACCGTACTCGCATGAAGGAGTGAGCCGATTTCCACGCCGTGAGAATCGAACCGATCATGTTCGCACATATAAGTCAAAATTGCGTAAACGGCTCTCGGGCCCACCCGAGAGGAAGGGCACCGTGACAGAAGTTTCGACGTGTCACGACGTGATCCATTTCCACCGCGTGACGCAGTTCGAGGCCGGGGATCCAGCGCGAAGACGAGCCGCACACTCGAATCGATTCCCGGAACCGCGACATTCGGCCGTCGATCGTCGTCGGATCGCCACTCTAACGACGAGGACGACTGAGAAGAGTCCCAAACCAGAGCGCAGCGTTAGGAATTCGAATCACGTACTTGCGGCCGTTTCTTCGAGCGGTTCTTCTCCGTCGGAGACGCTCGGGATATCTTCGACGAACCGCTTGATGATCGCTTCTTCCGCCCGGTGGAGCGTCTCGCTACACGTGGATTTGGCGATATCGAGGCGGTCGGCCAGCTCCGTCAGTGAACTGCGTCGCGGGGTGTCGTAGTAGCCCGCTTCGACGGCGGCGACGATCACCTCGAGCTGGCGGTCCGAGAGGAGTTGGCTCTCGTGGAGCCGCTCGCGGACGTGCTCGATCCGGTACTGGAGGCCGAAGTTCTCGAGCTGTTCGGCGAGTTCGGCCAGTCGCTCCCGGGAACCGGTGACGTCGATCGTCGCCTCGCCGTCCTGGATTTCGACCGGCAGTTCGATCGGCATTCCGGACTCTCGAGCGGAGAACAGCAAGAGGGGGGCGGTCGTCTCGAAGTGGACCGTCGCCTCGTCGTCGCTCCACTGGGCGAGCGTGAGTTCGGTGATCTGCGGGTGCTCCTCCATGGCTTCGACCACGTCCGGCACCGCGGAACCGGCGATTCTGACGAGGGCGAAGCCGGTGTCGGAGCCGGGGACGGCCGCCAGGACCCGAAAGCTCGACTCGGGGAAGTCCGTCGAAACCTGCTGAATCCAGATCGACTCGGGCATCGTGAGCGTGAGGGTTGCGTGGGCCATACGAACGTGTTCCGTTCGGAGCTATATACCGGCGGTGACGAATATGTTCGGTGAATTCCCGAGTTGTGGGAAGATCGATCCCTGCGAACACGTTCGGACGAACGTCCAATCCGTCTCGGTTCGAACGACGAACCGATGGAACCCGAAGCCGCGGGTCGAACGCTCGACGTCCGAGAGATCGACGGACCGCCGTTCGAGGATATCGTCACCGCACTCGAATCGCTCGAACGCGGCGATCAACTGCGCCTGATCGCGCCGTTCGAACCGGTGCCGCTCTACGAGGAACTCGACGACCGCGGGTTCGCTCACGAGAGCGAGCGACGCGAGGGCGACGTCTGGCACGTCCGTATCGAACGCGCGTAGCACCGTCCGAGTCGCATCGTCGGCCGTGTGAGACGTCGCGGCGATTCGCGATCGGTCGGCCATCCCGAACGTGTTCGCACGAATTGCCATGCGGCAGCCGTTCCGATGCACCAGTACATGACGCGACTCGACGTCAGAGACGTTCAACCGGTGAACCGCCATCCGACCATCCATGACGAGTTCGAGGCCCTCGAGCCGGGCGAGACCCTCACGATCGTGAACGACCACGAGCCCAAGCCGCTGTTCTACGAGTTCCAAGCAGAAGTCGAGAGCTTCGACGTCGACGGCTACGAGGTCGAGCAACGCGCCCCCGACGAGTTCGTCGCCCGATTCCCGAAACTGGAGGCCTGACCGATCGCATTCGCCCGAGAGATCACTACCACACCGCCATGCCCACGACAGCAGCCATCGTCGACCGCACGAACGCACCGTCCGACCGACCGCGGGAGACGATCGACGTTCGTTCGCTCGGTCCCCCGGAGCCGCTGAAACGGACCCTCGAGACGCTCGCCGAACTCCCCGCGGAGACGGTTCTGGTCCAGCGAAACGACCGCGTTCCCCAGTTCCTGTTTCCGAAACTCGACGATCGCGGCTACGCGTCCGAGACGGTCGAACGGGACGACGACGTCGTGACAGTCATCTGGCTCGAGTAAGCCCGACCGAGACGGCCGGAGAACGCACCGACGACTACGACTCCGCCGCGGAGCGCCCGCAGTGGATCGAACGACGATCACGACACGACATGCTCGACGAACACACCCGACGGCGATTCGCGGACCTGCTCGCAGCGACGACGATCGCGGCATACGTCCTCGTCGCGCTCGGGACTGCCGTCTCGGCGACCGGCGGCGCGACGTCCTGTACCACCTGGCCGGGCTGTGCGACCGACTCGTCGCTCGGCTCGCTCTCCGGCGACCGCCTCCTGTTCTGGGGCCACCGCGCGGCGGCCCTCGTGACCGGCCTCCTCCTCGTCGCGTCCGGACTCGCCGCCCGACAGGTCGCCGTCGGGCGCCGCGTGACCCGGCTCGTCGGCTGTGCGATCGTCCTCTTTCCGATTCAGGTCGCTCTCGGTGCCGCGCTCGTCGTCGTCGGCCCCGCCGCGGCGTCCGGCCTTCACCTCGTCCTCGCGATGGTCATCTTCGCCTGCCTCCTCGTCGCGCTCGTTCGGACCCTCGAGGACGGTGCCCGCGACCGATCGGAACGGCCAGACGCCGTCGAGCCAGCGCATCCCGGTGGGGAAACGAGCGATGTCACTGCCGGTGGAGACGAGGGGATCGCGATCGGGGCCGACGGCCCGAGCGGCCGGATCGCACGCCTCCGGCGAACGGCCGGCGCGTATCTGACGCTCACCAAACCGCGGCTGATGTGGTTGCTCTGTCTCGTCGCACTGGCCGGGATGGGGCTGGCGACGCTGACCGGGACGCCGCTCGAGCCGTCGGTCGCGGTCGCGACGCTCGCCGGCGGCGTCCTCGCGATCGGCGCGAGCGGGACGTTCAATCACGTGTACGAGCGCGACCGCGATCGACGGATGAACCGGACGGCCGACCGGCCGCTGGTCCACGATCTCGTTCCGGCGCGGAACGCCCTCGCGTTCGGTATCGTCCTCACGAGCGCATCGATGGCCGTTCTCGTCGCGCGGGTCAACGCGCTGGCCGCGGCGCTGACGCTCGCCGCGATCGGCTACTACGCCGCCCTCTACACGGTCGTGCTGAAGCCCAACACCGTCTGGAATACGGTTCTCGGTGGCGGCGCGGGTGCGCTTCCCGCGATCATCGGCTGGGCGGCCGTCACGGGTACCGTCGGACCGCCGGCGATCGCCCTCGCAGCCGTGATCTTCCTGTGGACGCCGGCGCACTTCTACAGCCTCGCGATCGCTTATCGCGACGATTACGCGCGCGGTGGTTTCCCGATGTTTCCCGTCACTGAGGGCGTGCTCGCCGCGCGTCGACACATCGCGCTCTATCTGGGTGCGACGCTGCTGGCCGCGAGCGTCCTCGGCTGGTCGGCGGGCCTCGGCTGGGTCTACGCGATCGCGTCCGTCTCGCTCGGAGCCGTCTTCCTGCGGTCGGTGATCCGCCAGTACCGCCGCCCGACCGACGAGGTCGCGCTCCGCTCGTTCTACGTCTCGAACTACTACCTCGGGGCGATCCTCCTCGCGATCGTCCTCGAGACGCTCGTGATCGGCGGCTAACTGCCTGCGAACGCCACGTCCTCACCCGCTCCCGCCGTGAGTCGTCTGCGGGGTATATAACAACCCACAGTATAGCGGGAAGTGACAATTCTATTACCGATTCTCGGGAATCGTCGCCGCTATTGAACGGTTGTCTCCCCTCTCTTCAGATGTAAGACGATGACCCAACGCAACACTCACCGACGACGGTTCCTTCAGGGGATGGGCGCAGCCGGAGCGGTCGCAGTCGCCGGCTGCCTCGGCGGTGACGAATCGGGCACCGAAGCAAACAGCGACAAAAACGGCGGCGAAGAGGGGGGGTTGGCGGCGGCGAAATCGGTCGACGTCGATCGGATCGCGCGGGATCCGACGGACGTTCCGTCACCGGTCGACTGGACCGAGTCCCGCACGCACGACGTGACGCTCCGAACGCAGAAGGTCACCGCCGAAATCGAACCCGGCGTCACCTTCGACTACATGACGTTCGGAGGACAGGTTCCGGGGCCGATGGTTCGCGTCCGTCAGGGTGACACGGTCAATCTCACCTTCGACGTCCCCGAAGACGTGAACACGGCGATGCACAACGTCGACTTCCACGCAGTCTACGGCCCCGGCGGCGGTGCCGACGCGACGAGCATCGCCCCCGACGACGACCCGACCCAGATCGAGTTCCGCGCGGAGTACCCCGGCGTGTTCATCTACCACTGTGCGGTCCCCGCGATGGACTACCA
>NZ_JBWBDM010000016.1:0-5348 GCF_056135975.1 Natrinema sp. LJW11
TATGAGTGGAGGCGGCGAAACGAGTTTCCCAGAGGCTCGCGCACTCCAGTACTCACCGTAACGCTGGCGAGCTTATCTTCCGTGTTCGGGATGGGTACGGGAGGTACCTCGCCGCTGTGGCCGCCCTAACGCCGACCGACGGACTCGAACCGTCGCTAAACCGTAATCGGTGGTGTGTCTCTGACCGTGTGTACGTGTAGTCCAGTTTACGTCCGGACCCGTTCTCGCGTCACGGATCCAATGCGATGTAATGTATGAATGTGTGGCTTGGCCGATTAGTGCTCGCGGACTCAACACCTCGTTGCCTTGGTGCGTACATCCCGAGTCTATCGAACTCGTCTTCTACGAGTGGCCTCAGTGGTATCTCTTTTCCAGGTGGGTTTCGAGCTTAGATGCGTTCAGCTCTTACCCCGTGGTGCGTCGCTGCCCGGCACGTGCTCTTTCGAACAGCCGGTACACGAGTGGCACCCATTCGTAGTTCCTCTCGTACTATACGAACGTTCCCGTCAGATACCGTAACACCCCCAATAGATAGCAGCCGACCTGTCTCACGACGGTCTAAACCCAGCTCACGACCTCCTTTAATAGGCGAACAACCTCACCCTTGCCCGCTTCTGCACGGGCAGGATGGAGGGAACCGACATCGAGGTAGCAAGCCACCCGGTCGATATGTGCTCTTGCGGGTGACGACTCTGTTATCCCTAAGGTAGCTTTTCTGTCAGCAATTGGCCGCATCAAGCAGCCTAATTGGTTCGCTAGACCACGCTTTCGCGTCAGCGTCGATCGTTGTGTTCGACACTGTCAGACTTCCGTTTGCTCTTGCGCTCTTCCTCGGGTCTCCGACCCGAGTGAGGAAATCTTGGGGCGCGCCCGATATCTTTTCAGGCGCGTACCGCCCCAGTCAAACTGCCCGGCTACCAGTGTCCTCCGCCAGGAGTGAGAGTCGCAGTCACCATCGGGTAGTATTTCAATGATGCCTCGGTGGCCCGCTAGCGCGGGTACCTGTGTAACGGCTCCTACCTATGCTGCACAATGGCGACCACGTCTCAGTGACAGCCTGCAGTAAAGCTCTATAGGGTCTTCGCTTCCCCTTGGGGGTCTCCAGACTCCGCACTGGAACGTACAGTTCACCGGGCCCAACGTTGGGACAGTGGCGCTCTCGTTGATCCATTCATGCAAGCCGCTACTAAAGCGGCAAGGTACTACGCTACCTTAAGAGGGTCATAGTTACCCCCGCCGTTAACAGGTCCTTCGTCCCCTTGTACGGGGTGTTCAGATACCTGCACTGGGCAGGATTCAGTGACCGTACGAGTCCTTGCGGATTTGCGGTCACCTATGTTGTTACTAGACAGTCGGAGCGCCCGAGTCACTGCGACCTGCCTCTTCGCGAGGCAGGCATCCCTTATTGCGAACGTACGGGACTAACTTGCCGAATTCCCTAACGTCGGTTGCTCCCGACAGACCTTGGCTTTCGCCGCCATGAGTACCTGTGTCGGATCTCGGTACGGACAGTGTGCTCGCCTTTTCACGGGCTCTAGGTTGGCCTCTCTTACGCTATCCAGCCATTCGTCCGCTTCGTACCATTACGGTTTCCACGGATTTCGACTGTTAGACTGGGCGAAGGCCCAGCAGAGGCGGCCCCAAAGCGTTGGCTTTGAGTGCACACTGGCATAGGAATATTAACCTATTTCCCTGTTGTCTGCTTCGACTTACGGGCAGACTTAGGACCGGCTAACCCTCAGCTGATCAGCATTGCTGAGGAACCCTTACTCGTTCGGCCGTCGGGGGTCTAACCCGACTAACGCTGCTACTATGACCAGAATTTTCGTTACTGAACGGTCCACACGATCTCTCGACCGTGCTTCCACCCGAACAGAACGCCAACCTACAAGATTGCGGTATGAACCGCACTGCTAGGTCTCGGTGGTAGATTTGAGCCCCGATCATTTTGGGCGCCTCAAACCTCGGCCGGTAAGCTATTACGCTTTTCTTAGAGGGTAGCTGCTTCTAAGCTCACCTCCCGGCTGTCTAGGGCTTGAGACCACCTTCGATCGCACTTAATCTACACTTGGGGACCTTAACCCAGCTCTGGGTTGTCTCCCTCACGGTACACAGGCTTACCCCGTGCACCGGACTCCCTGCGTCAAACGGCGTTTGTAGGTTCGGAGTTGGACAGGGGGGCGCACTCCTCTCGGAGTGCGATCCCCCAATCCGTCGCTCTACCCCACAAACTACCTCGGCAGAGGTCATGCTTCGACATGTTTCGGTTGGAACCAGCTGTTTCCGGACTCGATGGGCCTTTCACCCCTAGACGTAAGTCACGAGAGGGTATTGTAGGACACCAACTCTAACAGACTTCCACGTGCCTTTCGGCACGCTTCATCTTGCTCACGCCTAGATCGTCCGGTTTCGGGTCGTGCCCGTTTGACTCCCCGCGCTTGAACACGGTGACCCTGGTGCAAAGCACTGCGGTCATATCGGTTTCCCTACGCCTTCCTTGATAATCAAGTTAGACTCGTCAAACAGGCACACTCTCTGGTTCGTTTTTCAAAACGTACGACGGAACTTCGGCTTCCTTTGTCGCTTACTACAGGTTCGCACCTGATTCATTGAACAGAGGACCTTGTAAGCCCCGTCGCTCTATCGCCAACTGATTTCACGCCCTATTGCACCTCCCTTCGTGGGGTGCTTTTCAGCGTTCGTTCACACTACTTGTTCGCTATCGGTCTTGAGGAGTGTTTAGTCTTCGCGGTCGATGCCCGCGATATTCACGAGGGATATCCAACCCCCGATACTCTGGAGCTGACTCGTCTCTTACTCGATAACAGTACGGGACTGTCACCCTGTCTCGTGCTCTGTTCCAAGAGACTTCGTGTTATCTTTCTGAGAGTGATCGTCAGTCCGAACACCACATTGCCCGTGAGGGCTTCGGTTTGGACTGTGTCGCGTTTATTCGCCATTACTAACGACATCGCGTTTGCTTTCTTTTCCTGTCGATACTAAGATGTTTCAATTCTCGACGTTCCCCATTGCGCGAAGCAATTGCGGTGGGGATTCCCATTCGGAGATCCTGAGTTCTTCGCCTCCGTGCGGCTCCCTCAGGCTTATCGCAGCTTGGCACGTCCTTCTTCAGCTCTCAAGCCGAGCGATCCACCAGCTGGCACAGTAGCCACGTTCATCGGATCTGAATTGCAACCTGCAGTTGTAATTCAAGAGTGACCCGGGAACGGGTCCAGTGGACGCCTGGACTACACGTACACACGGTCTCATCTGCACGCCGTAGACGCGGCATGCATTAACCCTTCCCACTCGCGTTTACACGGAGTGGTGCATCGGTTGTTGTTCGGATTAAACCGAAATCGTCTGCCCCACTTAAGGGGCACGATTCGGTTGTCCTCCGAGACATGGACCCACAGGGATTCGAACCCTGGGCATCCTCCTTGCAAAGGAGGCACTCTACCACTGAGCTATGGGCCCACGCCCATCTCAACAGTGAGATGGGCATGGAAGTTGGCTGTGAGCCTTGGTAGTTCAAAGGTGCCCGATCGGCCAAACGGTGGTCGATCGAACGTGGAACCGCATTGCGATCAGAGATCGCAATTCGTGAAGGTGGGCCAGGCACGACGGCCTGGTCCCGGTCTGTGGAGGTGATCCAGCCGCAGATTCCCCTACGGCTACCTTGTTACGACTTAAGCCCCCTTGCGGAGCCCAGATTCGACCCTGGAATCAGGGCCTCATCCGGACCCCACTCGGGTGCTTTGACGGGCGGTGTGTGCAAGGAGCAGGGACGTATTCACCGCGCTCTTCTGAAGCGCGATTACTACCGAATCCAGCTTCATGAGGGCGAGTTTCAGCCCTCAATCCGAACTACGACCAAGTTTCGGAGATTAGCGTCCCCTTTCGGGGTTGCATCCCACTGTCTTGGCCATTGTAGCCCGCGTGTCGCCCAGCACATTCGGGGCATACTGACCTACCGTTGCCCATTCCTTCCTCCAGTTTGGCACTGGCAGTCTCCCTAATGTACCCAACCACCGCAAGGGTGTTGCTGGCAATTAAGGATGTGGGTCTCGCTCGTTGCCTGACTTAACAGGACGCCTCACGGTACGAGCTGACGGCGGCCATGCACCTCCTCTCAATGGCTCCAGTAAGATCATCAATCTGACCTTCACTGCACATTGTCGATGCTGGTGAGATGTCCGGCGTTGAGTCCAATTAAACCGCAGGCTCCTCCGGTTGTAGTGCTCCCCCGCCAATTCCTTTAAGTTTCATCCTTGCGGACGTACTTCCCAGGCGGTCTGCTTCTCGGCTTCCCTACGGCACAGCACAGGCTCGTAGCCTGTGCCACACCTAGCAGACATCGTTTACAGCTCGGACTACCCGGGTATCTAATCCGGTTCGTGACCCGAGCTTTCGTCCCTCACCGTCGGATCCGTCTTCCAGAGGCGCTTTCGCCACCGGTGGTCCGTCCAGGATTACGGGATTTCACTCCTACCCCGGACGTACCCCTCTGGTCTTCCGGTCCCAAGCCATGCAGTTTCCACCGGACGCCTGCGCGTTAAGCGCGCAGATTTCCCGATAGACTTGCCTGGCCAGCTACGGACGCTTTAGGCCCAATAATAGCGGTCATCACTCGTGCTGCCGGTATTACCGCGGCGGCTGGCACCGGTCTTGCCCAGCACTTATTCCACCACCACCTTACGGTGGTGAAAAGCGAGGACTATATGCCCTCGCACTCGGAGTCCCCTTATCGCACTCGCGTGCAGTGTAAAGGTTTCGCGCCTGCTGCGCCCCGTAGGGCCCGGTATCTTGTCTCAGATACCGTCTCCGGGCTCTTGCTCTCACAACCCGTACCGATTATAGGCACGGTGGGCCGTTACCCCACCGTCTACCTAATCGGCCGCAGCCACATCCTATAGCGCCTGAACGTTTCGCGTTCACACCACTCCAGGTAGTGAACGGTATCGGCTATTAGCCTCAGTTTCCCGAGGTTATCGCCGTCTATAGGGCAGTTTGGCCACGTGTTACTGAGCTATCTGCTACGAGTCTCAACTCGTGCAACTAGCATGGCTAAATCGGACTCCAATAGCAATGACCTCCGGCAGGATCAACCGGAATGCTATATCAATACTCCCCAGATGGGGAGGGTCTGTTGGCGGTGAATGTTGCAAACACACTCACACACAATAATGGTCCACGTTCGATGACGCTGGTCGCGTGACCAATCGGGCGTCACCGAACTACCAAGGCTCACATCAGATCCCATCTGTACGGCGGACCGCAGGGGTAGGATCCTCATCTCCTTCGGACGTATTCATAAGCCGTCAGGGGTACATAACCCCTTCGGACCC
>NZ_JBWBDM010000017.1:0-1630 GCF_056135975.1 Natrinema sp. LJW11
CCATCCGTTCTAGTTTAGCGACTGGCTGAGACGGATATCACGCCGAAATTGCGTCGAGTCTGACCGCAATCATACCGAGATAGCTGCCGTTCGGGCAGACTGGCTGATGTCCGGTCATGTCTCCCGTCGAAGGCGGCGCACTCGCGGTCGTGAGTGCGCCGCCGTTGCAGAGCCGCCGCTGATCAACAGGGCGATTCGGCCCGTTTCGTCAGGCGAGTTCCTTACCAGAACTCGCCTGACTCCACCTGTTCACGTAACCGCGGACGGTGTGGATTTGGATCTCGTGCTGACCACAGCAACAGCGAATCAAGATCCGGTAACTCGTAGCCCAGTTCAACCATCAGGTACAACTGGATCAGATGTGCGTGCCGTTCGACAGCGTGTGAACATCGTCGCCGAGGAAGTCGCGTCGACGACTCCGAGGCGTCGTCGGCGCAGTCTCGTTGGTTTGCGTTCAGTTTCTGGAGTTCGTCGGCGATAACCCGGCTCATCAGCAACGAGAGTGCTGCCATGATGATCAGCGCCTCGATGACGTAGGCATCGGTCGTGTTGATCTCGTCCAAACCGAACCGTGATTTGAGTTCTTTGAACAGCAGTTCGATCTCCCAGCGCGCCCGATAGAGCTGTGCGATATCGGGCGCGCGGTAGTCGTCTCTGTCGAGGTTCGTCAGGTACAGATGGTATTCGTCGCTGTCGTCATTGCGAACGCCGACTAATCGGAAGGTTCGGGACGTGCTGGCGCCCGACCCTCGTTTACGGTCGAACGAGAGCGTGATCCGCACGTCGATTTCCTGTCGCTGCAGGTCGTCGAGGACGGCCTGCAGCGACTGGCCTTCTAGCGGGATGCTGTTCCCTCGCCACGTGCGAAGTTCCTCGACGATTTCGAAGTTCGCGTTTTCTTTGACGCGAGAAACGAACCAGCCGTCATTGGCGTCAATGCGGTCGAACAGCCAGAAATCGTAGTAGCCGAGATCAAACAGGATGAGGGCGCCAGCTACCCACTCGCCGGTGGGTAGCTGGCTCCGTTCATGGGTGCTTGCATCGGTTGTCTGGAATCGCGTCGGAAGCCCAGTCGAGAGCGATTCGGTGAGGTGGAGCTTCGCACCGGCTCGGTCGTCATCAAGCGCGTAAACGTCTCTGGCGTCTTGGTAGAGCGAGATGATCGTGGCGTCGACGATGAGGACGTCTCGAAATCGTTCGAGACGTCCGGTCAGCTCGGTTTGGTCCGTGTCAAGATTCTCGATGGCGTCATCGAGAATCTCTCGAAGGAGTGCGACAAACCCCGGTTTGAACCACCCATGAAATGTCGCATACGAGAGGTCGTCACAGTCAGCCATCTCGACGTAGCGTTCAAGAAACGCCTGGATGGATCGATCAGATCCGGCTGCGAAGCCGAGTGAAAGCGTGTAAAACAGGGCGACAACGTCGAGTTTCCGCTCTCGCTGGATGAGATTCGTTGCGCGAGCACGCTCGCGCAACTCATCGGATGGAAACGCTCTTTGAATGCGGTTCACAACTACTGAATCCGGTAGGGTGTACACATTCTCTACCGGACCCTCACGTTTCTAGTTACTGACTATTCTAGCTTGGTGTCTCTGGATCCCCCGATCTGCTAAACTAGAACGGATGG
>NZ_JBWBDM010000018.1:0-1061 GCF_056135975.1 Natrinema sp. LJW11
CTATAGTAACCGTTAGAACTTTCCGCCCCTATATCGTTATTGTATCCAATGGACCATCTCGACGATATATCCGTCGAAGAACTCCAAGACGCCCTTGACAAGGTTGAAGGAAACAGGCCGACACAACGGTTGTTAGCGGCGATTGCGTACAAGAATGGCGTGACACAGACCGAACTTGCAGAGTGGCACGACACTGGTCGAAGAACGATCTATAGCTGGCTCATGCGACTCGATACGGACGAACCGCTTGAGCAAGCCGTCTCTGATGCTCATCGATCCGGGAGAAAACGAAAGCTATCAGAAACACAGCAAGAAGAGTTTGACCAAACTGTGCACGAATCTCCCAAAGAAGTTGGGTTCGACGCGCCGGCGTGGACGCCGGCGCTCGTCCAGCAGTATCTCGACGAGACCTACGATGTCGAGTACTCAATCCCGAGCTGCCGGCGGTTGCTCAAAGAAGCGGGATTGAGCTATCAAAAACCACGCCGGACAGCCGCCGAATCCGATGCTGACGAGCAAGAAACGTTCCGCGAAGAGGTCAAAAAAAGCGGCGGGAGCTGGACGCCACAGTAGTCTGTATCGATCAAACCAAGAAATCCGTGCAAGTCGAGCCGCGTGCCGCGTGGTTTCCCCGCGGCACGCGGCCGTCTATCGAATTATCCGGCCAACGCGACTGGACATGTCTGTTGGGCGCGATCACCGAAGACGGTGATCGCTTTTTCGCTCGATTCGAAGAGTACGTAACCGCCAAACACGCCAAACATTTCATTCTTGCATTATGCAACGAATTCGAAGATGACTTACTCATCGTGCTGGATGGAGCGCCGTATTTTCAGGCGTCGGCCGTCACGGACCTGGCGGCCCGTGACGACCTCGCCTTCGTAACGTTGCCGGCGTACTCGCCAGAACTCAATCCCGTTGAGGAGTGCTGGAGACAACTACAATCAGCACTTAGCAACCGATTCTTCGACTCGCTTGCTGAGCTCACAACAGCGATTGATACTGCTCTTGATCAACTCTCTATCCCTAAAGTGAGCAATTATTTCTAACGCCTACTATAG
>NZ_JBWBDM010000019.1:0-520 GCF_056135975.1 Natrinema sp. LJW11
TCGACGGCGTCGTCGGTGAAGTGGGGGAGGCGGCCGTCGCGTTCGACCTCCTGGGCGATGAAGCGGGCGTACTTGCGCCGCATCTCGGGGGTGTCCTCGATGGTGTCGTCCATGTAGACCTCGTAGCCGTACCCCTTGATCCGGTTGCGGAGCGCGGGGTGCATGTTCTCCATGGCGTCGAGGTTGCCCGCGGCGACCATGATGAAGTCACAGGGGACGGGTTCGGTCTGGACCATCGCGCCCGAGGAGCGCTCGGACTGGCCCGTGATCGCGAACTCGCCTTCCTGAATCGCGGTCATCAGCTTCTGCTGAGTGCGGATGTCGAGCGTGTTGATCTCGTCGAGGAACAGCACGCCCTTGTTGGACTTGTGGATCGAGCCGGGTTCGACCCGTTCGTGACTCGGAGTTCCCATGCCGCCGGACTGGAACGGGTCGTGGCGGACGTCGCCCAGCAAGGCGCCGGCGTGGGCACCGGTCGCGTCCTCGAAGGGCGCGACGCGCTGCTCGCCGTTGTTGACGA